>CAWGTK010000024.1:0-29617 GCA_963825485.1 uncultured Actinomycetes bacterium | reverse complement strand
TGTTTGTTTGCTTGGCGTGGTTCGGGCCTGGACCGCTGGGCGCCGAGTTGCGGCGGGATGCCGAGCACGAGCGCGGCGAGCAGCGAGCGCCGCCGTGGTCAGCGCGGGCGTGAGAACGTCGTGGCGCGACGAGCCCGGCCCGCGGCATGCGACCGCGGGCGTCAGTCACGCAGCGCGCCGTCCAGCCGCGCGAGCGCCTCCTCGCGCCCCAGCACCGTGAGCGTCTCGAAGATCCCGGGCGACACGGCGGTCCCGGCGAGCGCGACGCGGATCGGCTGAAAGACCTGCTTGGGCTTGCAGTCGCGCGTCGCGACGACGCGCTCGAGCGCGGCCTGCGTGCTCTCCAGCGTGAAGGGGTCGACCCCCTCGAGCGCAGCGCGCACGTCGGTCAGGGCCGCCCGGCCGTCCTCGTCGAGCCACTTCGCCCGCGCCTGCTCGTCGTCGGTGGCCGGACCGTCGTAGATGAAGCCGGCCAGCGGCCAGAAGTCCGCCAGCGTCTGCATCTTCTCGCGCGAGATCGCGACCGCGTCGCGCAGCCCGCGACGGCCCGTGAAGGCCTCCAGGCGTGCGGTCAGGTCGTCGATCGAGAGCGCGCGCAGGTAGCGGCCGTTGAGCCAGCGCAGCTTGCGCTCGTCGAACTGTGCGGGGTTGCGCGACACGCGCGCGAGGCTGAAGCGCTCGACGAGCTGGTCGGTCGAGAGGATCGTCTCGTCGTCGGCGTCGCCCCAGCCGAGCAGCGCGAGGTAGTTGCGCACGGCCTCGGGCAGGTAGCCCGCGTCGCGCAGCTCCTGCACGGATGCGGCGCCGTGGCGCTTGGAGAGCTTCTTGCCGTCCGGGCCGTGCAGCAGCGGCAGGTGCGCGTAGACCGGCTGCGCGGCGTCCTCGTCGCCGTCCGGCCCCGCGCCCGCCGCGATGCCGGTCGCCGCCATCGCCTCGAGCACGAGCAGCTGCTTGGGCGTGTTGGAGAGGTGGTCCTCGCCGCGGACGACGTGCGTGATGTGGGCGTCGAGGTCGTCGACGGCGACCGCGAAGTTGTAGAGGACGCTGCCGTCGGCGCGCGCGATGACCGGATCGTCGAGGTGCACGTGCTGGAAGGCGGTGTCGCCGCGGATGACGTCGTGCACGACCGTCGCGCCCGCGCCGGGGACGCGCAGGCGCACGGCGCCCTCCCCCTCGTCGCTGCCGCGAAACCCGCGGTCGGCGCCGTGCTGGGCCTTGAAGGCCTTGACGTCGTCGCCCGTCGCCGTCGAGCGGTACGCGCGGCCCGCGTCGAGCAGGCGCTGCAGCACCTCGCCGTGGCGATCGGAGCGCGCGACCTGGCTGATCGGCCCCTCGTCGTAGTCGATCTGGAGCCACGCCAGGGCCGCGAGGATCTGCGCGACGTTCTCGGGGGTCGAGCGCTCGCGATCGGTATCTTCGATGCGCAGCACGAGGGTCCCCTCGTTGCCCCGCGCGAGCAGCCAGTTGTAGAGCGCCGTACGGGCGCCGCCGATGTGCAGGGCGCCGGTCGGAGAAGGAGCAAAGCGGACTCTCATGCGTACAGATCACCCTACGAGATGCTGATCGGAGCCCATGTCTCACCGGCGGGCGGTCCGGCGAAGGCGGTCGCGCGCGGCATCGAGCGCGGCGCGAACGCGATCCAGATCTTCAACCAGAACCCGCGGGCCTGGAAGCCGCGCGACTACTCCGCGGCGCAGATCGCCCAGTTTCGCGCCGCGATGGCGGACTCCCCCGTCGACGCGCTGCTCATCCACGCCGTCTACCTGCTCAACTGCGCGACCGACGACGCGGACATGCGCGCGAACACGCTGCGCTCGCTGGTCGCGTCGCTGCAGGCCGGCGCGGCGCTCGGCGCCCACGCCGTCGTCCTGCACCCCGGCTCGGCGAAGGCCGGCGACGTCGGCAGCGCGGTCACGCGCGCGGGCGAGGTCATCGCCGAGGCGCTCGCCCAGACCGATGGCTGCCCGCTTCACCTGGAGAACACGGCGGGCTCGGGCGGCACGCTGGGCCGCTCCTTCGGCGAGCTCGCCGCGCTCATCGAGGCCGCCGGCGGCGACGAGCGGCTGGGCCTGTGCCTGGACTCCTGCCACCTGCTGGCCGCCGGGCACGAGATCCGTACGGAGGAGGCGCTGGCGGCCGTGCTCGACGACTGCGTGGCGCAGGTCGGGATCGAGCGCCTGGGCTCGCTGCACCTCAACGACTCGCAGACGCCGCTGGGCTCCAACGTCGACCGCCACGCGAACATCGGCGAGGGCGAGCTCGGTCAGGCCGGCTGCGCGGTCTTTCTCTCCGAGCCGCGCTTCGCGGGGCTTCCGCTCGTGCTCGAGACGCCGGGCGTGAACCACAGCGGCCCGACCGCGGCGGAGATCCTGTGGACGCGCACCCTGCGCGAACGGGGACTGGCCGCGCGGCGCGGGTGAGCCCCGGCCCCTCTAGCGCGTCGCGCGGGCCGCGCGCAGCGCCTCGCGCATCTTCAGCGGCTTGCCCATCCGCAGGACCGACCCCTCGTAGATGCGCGCGGCGAGCGGGATCAGCAGCGCGATCGCCAGCACGAGCAGCCCGAGCGAGGCGGCGATCTCCAGCGCGCCGGCATCCCCGACGACCGCGCGCACCGGCATGATGATCGGCGACGTCAGCGGCAGCAGCGACGCGAACACCGCCAGCGACGAGTCAGGCTCCTCGAGCACCGGGAGGGCGATGAGGTAGCCGGCGACGAGAACGAGCGTGACCGGGGTGCTGGTGGAGTTCATGTCCTCCTGGCGCGAGACGATCACGCCCGCCACCGCGTAGAGGACGGCGTACAGCACGTAGCCGAGCACGAACCAGGCGAGCACGACCGCGAACACCTCGACATGCTCCGTCTCGAGCTCGATCGCGCCGCTCACCGACGCGGCGAGCAACCCGACGACCACGGTGAGCACGAGCTGCAGCAGGCCGACCGTGCCGATACCGAGGATCTTCCCCCCCAGCAACGCCCGCGGGGGGACCGCGGCGAGCAGGATCTCCACGACGCGGGAGGTCTTCTCCTCGACGACGCCGGACGCCACGGCGAGGCCGACGAGGATGAGCTGCAGGTACAGCAGCAGGGAGGCGACGAACGCGATCCCCCGGCGTCCCCCGTCGTCCGGGCCGACGGTGCGCGCGTTCAGCGCGGGCGGGGCGAGCGCGCGCTGCGCGGCAGCCGGCTCGACGCCCTCGCCACGCAGCGCCTGCGTGGCGCGCACCTGGCGCGCGGCGGCCTGCAGCGTCGCCTCGAGCTCGGCGGGCAGGCTGTCCTCGCTGAGGATGTCCTCGCCGACGACCGCGGCATCGACGTCGCCGTTGCGGGCGGCGGTCCGCGCCCGCGCCGTATCGGCGAAGCGCTCGATCTCGATGCGCGCGCCGAACGCCGGGGCCGATGCGCGGGCCGCCTCGACGATCGCGACGGCCTCGGAGCCCTGGGCGCCGACGGTGTAGGTCTCGGGTCCGTCGTCGCCTTGCAGCCCCGCCGCCAGCGCGATCGCGGCGACGATGAGCACCGTCACGAGGGTCGAGATCTGCGTGGCGCGGGTGCGGATCCGCTCGCCGAACTCGCGCCGCGCGACGAGCATCGTGGCGCGGCGGAACGTCATCGTTCGACCACCTCGCGAAACAGCTCGGCGAGCGTCGGGCGGGCGGGCGCGAAGAGCCGTACGCGACCGGCTCGCTGCGCGGCTTGCAGCACCTGCTGGTCGTCGGCCCCGTCGGGCAGCTCGAGCAGCACGCCGCGGTCGTCGCGCGCGATCACCTGAACGCCGGCGATGGACTCCGGCCAGCCGTTCGGCGCGCCCTCGACCTCGACGCGCAGCCGCGGCCGCGAGCGCTGCGCGCGTAGCTCCTCGACCCGGCCGGCGGCGACCATCCGCCCCCGGTTGACGATCGCCACGCGGTCGCAGATGCGCTCGACGAGCTCGAGCTGGTGGGAGGAGAAGATCACCGCAGCGCCGCCGGCGGCCCGCTCGGCGAGGACCTCGGACATGACGTCGGTGCCGATCGGATCCAGGCCGGAGAACGGCTCGTCGAGGATCAGGACGGGCGGGTCGTGGACGAGCGCTGCGGCGAGCTGGACGCGCTGCTGGTTGCCCAGCGAGAGCTCCTCGATGCGCTGCTCGGCCTTCTCGGCGATCCCGAGGCGCTCGATCCAATGCGCGGCCGCCGCGGCCGCCGCGGCGCCGTCGTGGCCGTGCAGCTGGGCGAGGTAGCGCAGGTGACGATCGACGCGCATCTTCGGATACAGGCCGCGCTCCTCGGGCATGTAGCCGAACAGGCGCTGATCCTCCCGGGTGATGGGCTCGCCACGCCACAGCACCTCGCCGGCGTCGGGCTCGAGCACGCCCAGGGCGATCCGCATCGCCGTCGTCTTGCCCGCGCCGTTGGGCCCGACGAAGCCGACCACGTCACCACCGGGCACCTCGAGCGACAGGCCGTCCAGGGCGATGGTCTGCCCGTAGCGGCGCGACAGGTCGCGGAGTTCAAGCATCTCTGCGGGCCCCTGCCCGGTCGCGACGCGGCCCACACGGGCAATTTTCAGGTGGATAGCGGGCGGTAGCGCAGCCGTCCTGGCGGGTACGCAAGCGTCCATGGAACGAGAGCGAGAGAACTACGATCTGCCCAAGCGCCCGCCGCTGCCCTTTCGCCAGGCGGCCGTCATGCTCGGCGCCGTCGTGCTGGCGCTCGGCCTCTGGTTCGTGCTGCCCAGCTCGCCGATCGTCGTCGCGCTCGTCGCGGTGATCGTGCTCTGCGCCGTCTTCGTGGGCGTCGGCGCCGTGCTGCGCTCCCGGGAGCTCGACGAGAAGCCCGGCCGCCACCCGGTCACGCCGCCGAGCATCGACACGTAGGCACGAGCGGCAGCGGCGGCATCTCACCCGCCGGGCTCGACGTTGCAGCGGGCGGGCGGTGTGTCAAGTCTCGATCGCTGCGCATGCACGACACACCGTCGGCGGGCCGGAGGTTGCGGGCTCGCCTATTGGCGCAACAAGTGCGGCGGGCCGCCCGCGACGCGAGCGTCAGACCGCGAGCGCGGCCGGTCCGAGCACCTGCTCGAGCTCGGCGCGCAGGGTAGGCGTCGGCGCCACCTTGTAGGTCGGGCCGAGCTTCAGCGTGCGGGGATCGCCCGTGCTCATCTGCACCTGGAGCAGCACCTCGCACTCGCCGGGATAGCTGGCCAGCAGGGTCTTGAGGTCGTCGATGATCGACGCCTGCAGGCGCGCGGCGTCATGGATCGTCACGTGCAGCGGCGCGGGGCCGACCTTGCGTGTCGCCGCGGCCGCCTTCGCCGACTCGACCTCCTCGGGCGTGGGCTCGAAGAGCTCGACGGTCTGCACGACGAGGCAGGTCTTGTCGGCGTCCTTGTGGTCTACGCGGCCGCGGACGATGACGACGGAGTCCACGGCAAGCGCGCCCTCGTACTCGGCCAGCGCCTTGCCGAAGACGAGTATCTCCACCGAGCCCTCGAGGTCGTCGAGCGTCCCGAACATCATGTGATCGCCGCTGCGCGTGCGGATCTTCTTCGTGGCGGTGATGATCCCGCCCGCGTTGACCCAGTCCTTGTCCTTGCGCTCGGCGAGGTCGGCCAGGGGGCAGTCGACGCGCTGTCGCAGCGCCTCGCGCACCTGCTTGAGCGGGTGCGCGGAGATGAACAGGCCGATCGACTCCTTCTCGATCGCGAGCAGCTCGGGCTGGTCGAACTCGTCGGCCGGGATCGGCGGGTGCTGCGGCGCGGCGAAGGCGGCGGCCGCGCCGCTGGAGTCGCCGGCGCCGCCGCCACCCCAGTCAAAGCCGTCGAAGATCGAGCCCTGGCCGACCTCCAGGTCCTGCTGGACCTTCTGGCCGGCGCCCTGCGCCTGCTCGAGCACGCTGAGCATGCCCTTGCGCGTCGCGCTGGTGGAGCCGAAGGCCCCGCACTTGATGAGCGCCTCGATCGCCTTCTTGTTGACCGTGCGGCAGTCGACGCGGGCGCAGAAGTCCCACAGCGACGTGAACGAGCCACCCTCCTCGCGCGCCGCCTTGATCGCCTCGACCGCCGCGTAGCCGACGCCCTTGACCGCATCCAGTCCGAAGCGGATGTTGCCGTCGCTGACGACGAAGTCGTGGTCGGAGACGTTGACGTCCGGCGGCAGGATCTCGATCCCCATCTGCTCGGCCTGCGTCGCGAAGAACGGGACCTTGTCCTTCGTCGACATGACCGAGCTGATCAGCGCCGCCATGTACTCGGCCGGGTGGTTGGCCTTCAGCCAGGCGGTGCGGTAGGCGATCAGCGCGTAACAGGCGGCGTGCGAGCGGTTGAAGGAATAGTCGGCCGCCTTGACGTTCGTCGCCCACAGCTGCTCGATCACCTGGTCGCGGGTGCCCGAGGCGCGGCAGCCATCCCGGAACTCGGGCTCGAGCTTCGCCATCGCCTCCCGGTTCTTCTTGCCGATCGCCTTGCGCAGATCGTCGGCCTTGGCGCCCGAGAAGCCGGCGAGCGTCTTGGCGATCTGCATCGACTGCTCCTGGTAGAGGATCACGCCCTTCGTCGTCTCGGTGATCGCGCGCAGGCGCTCGTCGGGAAACTCGATCGTCTCGGGGTTGCGCTTGCCGCGCGCGTAGGCGGGGATCTGGTCCATCGCCCCGGGGCGATACAGCGCGACGAGCGCGACGAGGTCGTCGAACTCCGTCGGGCGCACGTTGCGCAGCGCCTTCTGCATGCCCTCGGACTCGAACTGGAACACGCCGATCGAGTCGCCGGCGGCGAGCATGTCGTACGTCGGGGGGTCGTCGAGCGGCAGGTTGGCCATGTCCGGCCGCGCGCCGGTCGAGCGCTCGATGATGTCCAGCGCGTCCTCGATGACGTCGAGGTTGCGCAGGCCGAGGAAGTCCATCTTCAGCAGGCCGAGCCGCTCGACGGGCTTCATCGAGAACTGCGTGACGATGTTGAAGATCTTGTTGCCGTCGGCGTCGACCTGGTTGGAGTCGGCGAGCTGCAGCGGCACGATGTCGGTCAGCGGCCCCTCGGCGATGACCACCGCCGCGGCGTGGATCGAGGAGTTGCGCACGATCCCCTCCAGGCCGCGGGCGACGTCGATGATCTGCTTGGCGATCGGGTCGGAGTCGTAGGCCTTGCGCAGCTCCTGGCCCGGCGCCAGGCAGTCCTCGAAGGAGGGCGAGCGGCCCATGATCGGGTCCGGGATGAGCTTGGCCAGCTTGTCGCCGACGCCGTAGTCGTGCTCGAGCACGCGGGCGGCGTCGCGCGTCGCCGCGCGCGGGAACATCTTGCCGAACGTGACGATCTGGGCGACCGACTCGCGGCCGTACTTGCCGACCACGTAACGCATGACCTGCGCGCGCCCGCGCACCGAGAAGTCGATGTCGATGTCCGGCATCGACACGCGCTCGGGGTTGAGGAAGCGCTCGAAGAGCAGCCCGTAGCGCAGCGGGTCGACATCGGTGATCTGCAGGCAGTAGGCGACGATCGAGCCCGCCGCCGAGCCACGCCCCGGACCGACCGCGATGCCGTTGCTCTTGGCGTAGGCGATGAAGTCCCAGACGATGAGGAAGTAGGCGTCGAAGCCCATCCGGTGGATGACCTCGAGCTCCATCTCCATGCGCTCGCGGGCCTCGGCCGGCGCCGGGTCGCCGTAGCGGACGCGCAGGCCCTCCTCGACGCGGGCGCGCAGGTAGTCGTGCTCGGCCTCGCCATCCGGCGTCGGGTAGGCGGGGATGAGCTGCTTGTCGAGCTCGATCTCGACGTTGCAGCGCTCGGCGATCTCCAGCGTCGAGGCGATCGCCTCGGGCCACAACGAGAACGACTCGGCCATCTCCTGGTTGGACTTCAAGAAGAACTCGTTCGTGTCGAACGTCATCTTCGGCTGGCGCAGCGTGGACTTCGTCTGCACGCACAGCAGCGCCGTGTGGTGGTGGTAGTCCTCCTTGCGCAGGTAGTGCACGTCGGCGGTGCCGACGAGCGGCCGGCCGAGCTCGCGGGCGATCTTCACGATCCCCTCGTTGGCCTTGTCCTGCTCGGCGAGGCCGTTGCGCTGGACCTCGAAGTAGACGTCGTCGGGCCCGAAGACCTCGAGCAGGTCGTCGGCGTGGGCGCGCGCCTCGTCCGCCTGGTTGGAGATCAGCCGCTGGCAGAAGCGCGAGGCCAGGCAGCCGGTCAGCGCGATGATCCCGTCCGCGTGGCGCGCGATGACGTCGAGGTCGATCGTCGGCTTGCCGCGGTTCAGCCCGTGCAGGAAGCCGGCGCTCGAGAGCTTGACGAGGTTGCGGTAGCCCTCGTCGGTGGCGGCGAGCAGCGTGAGGTGGTTGTGCTCGTGGCGCCCGCGCGCGGCCTGGTCGTCGACGAGGTAGACCTCACAGCCGAGGATCGGCTTGACGCCGTGCTTGCGGGCGGCCTGGAAGTGCTCGATCGCGCCGTTCATGACGCCGTGGTCGGTGAGCCCCAGCGCCGGCTGGCCGAACTCCGCGGCCCGCTTGGCGAGGGCGTCGATCCGGCATGCTCCGTCCAGCAGCGAGTACTCGGAGTGGACGTGCAGATGGGCGCAGGCGGGCGGCGTCACGAGCGGCTGAGAATAGGCCCCGCGTCGGCGGAACCCGCGATCGCGCGAGGGCGTTCCCGCTCCTTGCGCGAATGGCCTTCGGTGCGGCGTCAGCCGCTCTTGCAGTCGGTGGAGCCGCGCTGCTTGGACGCGGTGACGACCGCCGCGGTGGCGACCGCGCTCACGACGAACGCCGCCGTCGCCACACGGCGCGACGGGAGCATCTGCGCCACGCGACGCCGCGCGTACCAGCGCGCACCCTGCCAAACGACGAATCCGAGCATCTTGTATCCCATGGGAGCCAGGTTACCCGTGATTTGCGCTAGGACTCGTCGTCCTGCGCGGGGCCGGCGCCGGTCGGGTTGAGGTCTTCGCGCAGCCGGTAGGCCATCCGCGACTGCAGCGACCACAGCTCGATGAAGCCCGGCGAGGCCTGCTGGGAGAACAGCCCGCCCGACTCGCCGAAGGACGCGAGCGCCTGGTCGTAGACCGCGTTGGGCGACTCGCGGGTGACGACGCGCGCCGAGCCCTTGTAGAGCTTGACCCCGATCGTCCCGCTGACCTGCTCGTTGACGCAGTTCATGAAGGCGTCGATGTCGCTGCGCAGCGGCTCCCACCACAGCCCGGCGTAGACGAGGTACGCCCACTGGCGCTCGAGCGAAGGCTTGAACTGGTTCTGGTGGATCGTGCCGACGAGCTTGTCGAGCTCGCCGTGGGCCAGCAGGATGATCGCCGCCGCCGGCACCTCGTAGATGTCGCGCACCTTCAGGCCGACGATGCGGTCTTCGATGTGGTCGACGATGCCGACGCCGTGGCGGCAGCCGAGCTCCGCGACGCGCTCGAGCAGCGCGACGAGGTCCATCCGCTCGCCGTCGACGGCGACCGGGACGCCCCGCTCGAAGGTGATGTCCACGGTCTGCGGCGCGTCGGGCGCCTGCTCGGGCGGGGTGACGAGCTGGAAGACGTCGTCGTCGGGAGCGTGCGAGAGGTCCTCGATCCAGCGTCCCTCCGAGGAGCGCCCCCACAGGTTGTCGTCGATCGAGTATGGCGTGATCTCGGTGCCGCCCTTGACGGGGATCCCGTGCTTGCGCGCGTAGGCGATCTCCTCGTCGCGGCCCATCTGCCAGCCGCGCACGGGCGCGATGACCTTCAGCTCGGGAGCCAGCGTCGCGATCGTCGCCTCGATGCGGACCTGGTCGTTGCCCTTGCCGGTGCAGCCGTGGGCGATCGTGTCGCAGCCGGTCTTGCGCGCGTACTCGACGGCGAGCTTGGCGATGAGCGGGCGCCCGAGCGCGGTGAACAGCGGGTAGCCGCCGCCGTAGAGCGCGTTGGCCTTGATCGCGGGCAGGACGAAGTCGCGGGCGAACTCCTCGCGGGCGTCGACGGTGTAGCAGTCGACGGCGCCGATCCGCCGCGCCTTGCCCTCGATGACCTCGTAATCCTCGCCCGGCTGGCCGAGGTTGACGGTCAGCGTGATGACCTCGGCCGCGTACTCGTCGGCGATCCACTTGAGCATGACGCTCGTGTCCAGGCCGCCGGAATAGAGCAGCAGGACGCGTCCGACCTCGCTCGGATCGGCGAGGTAGGAGGCCGTGCGGGTGTGCGGCGTCTGGTTCGTGGTTTGCGCCATAGGGCGTCAAGCCTACGAGTTCGCGAACGCGCGCCGGCTACAGCCTGGGCCCCAAATCCTCGACCGATGGGTGACGTGACGCGCAAAATCAGTTACTTTGCAATGCCTGATCGCGCGTCGGGCTCGCGTGAGGACGGATCCAACCAACAGCAGGGGGAACACCCAGATGACCATCAAGGCACGGCGCATCTCGCGCGGCGTCGGCGCTAGCCTCCTCACGCTGGCGCTTCTCATGCTCGCGGCGGTGCCGATGGCGCACGCGGACACGATCTACCCGGACAACGTGATCACGGGTTCGCACTTCTCGACCGGCCTGTCGCATCCGGCGGGTTCAGGCTGGACGGCGGTCAGCAACAAATGCACGCTGCTGCTGGGCCTCATCCCCACCGAGGAGCCCGTCACGTGCAACTCTGACACGACGCACGCGGCCGGCATCGGCACTCCCCCGGGCTCGCTGCAGCAGGCGTATTCGCCGCCCGCGGACGGCCTGTCGCCGCTGCTGTTCAACGCGACCACGCTGGCGGTGTCGTCGCCGTTCACGATCGGCCCGAACCAGCCCGGCGCCAGCGGCGACACGACGTTCCAGTTCGATCGCCGTGCTGACGTGCAGGCGATCCTCGACGGCGACAGCCGCGCGACATACACGTGGACGCTCGTCAACGAGAGTACGGGCGTGCGCTCCGAGCTGTTCAAGGAGGTCCTCAACGACTCCGACAACACCTTCCAGGGCCAGCTCAACGACCAGATGCCCGACGTGACCCCAGGGGCCACGTACCACCTCGAGCTGAGCACGGTCTTCGACACCGCGATCCTCACCGTCGCACTGCAGAGGACGATCGCGAACTTCGACAACATCCGGCTGCGCGTGGATGACGGGACGTCGCTGTTCGGCGCACCGACCGCCGTGACCGATGACGCGACGAACATCGGCCTCACCACCGCGACGCTCAACGGCCGCACGAACGCCAACGGCACGGCGTCGGAGTACACCTTCCGCTACGGGCCAACCGAGGCCTCCGTGACGAACACCACAGCGGACTCAACGGTGATCGGCCCGTTCAACGCCGGTACGGGGTCCACGTTCCAGGCGCGCGCTCGGGGCATCAGCGGCCTGACCGCCTGCACGACGTACTACTTCCGTATCGAGGCGACCAACGCGCAGGGCTCGGACTTCGGCTCGACGCTGTCCTTCAAGACGGCATGCAAGCCCGACGTGGAGACGCTCGCGGTCGTGTACGGCACGACCTCGGCGACCTTCCACAGCCGCGTGAATCCCAACAGCCTCGACACGAAGGTCTGGTACGAGTACGGGACGACGGCGAGCGGGGCGTTCGGCTCGCGCATCCCGGCCAGCGGTCAGGAGCTCGAGATCGGCGCCGGCTCGAAGTTCGTCTCGCCCAACGCCTACCCGACCGACGGGCTCGTCAAGAGCACGGAGTACCAGGTCCGCGTCGTGGCCGAGAACGCCGGCGGCAAGACCGAGGGAGCCCCGAAGGTGTTCACCACCAACGGCGACGGTGCGCAGGGCCCGCAGGGCCCGCAGGGCGATACGGGTCCGCAGGGCGATACGGGTCCGCAGGGCGACACCGGCGCGCAGGGTCCGGCCGGTATCAACGGCCTGCCCGGACCGGTGGGCGCGGTCGGTCCTCCCGGCCCGGCCGGCACCGGCGGGTCGGGCGGTCCGGTGGTGGACATCGACTCGTCCTCCAGGCTGGCGATGATCCGCATCGACGCGACGCGCCTCGTCGTGCCCACCCGCGGTCGTAACCGCGGCCGCGTACGGGTGCGGATCTACTGCCGCAGCGTCGCCGTACGGACGTGCTCGGGCAACATGAAGGTCCGTTCGTCGAACCCGATCAACCCGGCGAGCTTCGGTCTGCCGTCCAAGCCCAAGCGGCGCGTGACGTGGTCGACCGACGCCGTCCAGCTCGACGTCCGCAAGATCGGCTTTGCGATCTTGAACTTCAACGAGCAGCGGCTGGGCGTGCTGAGGCGCTCGCCGTCGGTGCGGTCGCAGGTGATCGTGTCGGTCATCGACGCCGACAACAACCGCCAGAACGTGCGCAAGACGGTCACGGTGGTGCGCGGCCGCTAGCGCTGCGCCGCCCAGCAAGCGATGCCCGCGGGCCCTCCACTCGGAGGGCCCGCGTCGTTCTACAGAAGGGCCCGCAGTCGTCGCAGGACCTCGTCGACGTGATCGTCGCCGATCGTCAGCGGCGGCAGGAGGCGCAGCGTCGCGGGGCCGGTCGCGTTGAGCACGAGGTGCTGCTCGAGCAGCGCGCGGCGCACGAGCTCGGGCGCGCCGCCGTCGGCGAAGTCGCAGGCGAGCATGAGGCCACGGCCGCGCACGGCGACGACGCCGGGCAGCGTGCCCAGCCCCTCGGCGAGCCGAGCGCCGAGCGCGCGCACTCGCGCGAGCAGCGCCCGATCCTCGACGACGTCGAGCACCGCCAGCGCCGCAGCGCAGGTGACCGGACCGCCGGCGAACGTCGAGCCGTGGTCGCCGGGCGCGAAGACGTCTGCGTAGCCCGGCGCGCAGATGAGCGCGCCGATCGGCATCCCGTTGGCAAGCGCCTTGGCCGACGTCATGAGGTCGGGCACGACGCCGGAGTCCTCGTGGGCCCACAGCGTGCCGGTGCGCCCGAGGCCGCACTGGACCTCGTCGAAGATGAGTGCCGCGCCGTGCTCGTCGCAGGCGGCGCGCGCCGCCTGCAGCAGCTCGTCGTCGAGCACCCATACGCCGCCTTCGCCCTGCACCGGCTCGAGGATGACGGCGGCGGTGTGCGCGTCGACGGCGCCGGCGACGGCCCCCGCGGTCGGCGCCACGGCGACGAAGCCCGGCACGAGCGGCGCGAACGGCGCCTGCTTGGACTCCTGCGGCGTGGCGGACAGCGAGCCGTACGTGCGCCCGTGAAAGCCGCGGTGGACCGAGACGATCGCGCCCTGCGGCTTGGCCTTGCGGGCGAGCTTGAGCGCCGCCTCGTTGGCCTCCGTCCCGGAGTTGGCGAAGTGCACCTTGCCGCCGCCGCCGAGCGCGGAGCCCGCCAGGCGCGCGGCGAGTCGCATGCCCGGCTCGCTGTAGAAGAGGTTTCCGACGTGCGCCAGCCGCGCGGCCTGCTCGGCGATCGCGGCCACGACGGCCGGGTGGGAGTGCCCCAGCGAGGTGACCGCGAGGCCGGTCTGGAAGTCGAGGTACTCGGTCCCGTCGGCGTCCCACAGCCGCGCGCCCTCGCCGCGCACGAAGTGCACGGGCTGGCGCGCGTAGGCGGGCACGAGATGGTCGCGCTCGAGCGTCTGCAGCTCGGCCAGGGTCGCGGTCATGCCGCCGGGTGGATCTTCGTCCCGCTGCCGGCGTCGGTGAACAGCTCGAGCAGCAGCGAGTGCGCGACGCGCCCGTCGACGATGTGCGCGGCCCGGACGCCGCCGTGGATCGCGTCGATGCAGGCCTGCAGCTTCGGGCGCATGCCGCCACCCACGTCGGGCAGCGCGGCCTCGACCTCGTCGGCGTCGGCCTGCGTGATGCGCGAGTCCGGGTCGGCGGGGTTGCGCAGCCAGCCCGCCACATCGGTCAGGAAGATGATCTTGTAGGCGTTGACCTCGCGCGCGATCGCGCCCGCGGCCTCGTCGGCGTTGATGTTGTAGGACTCTCCGTCGGAGTCGGCGCCGACCGACGCGATGACCGGGATGTAGTCCTGGGCGATGTGGTCGATGACGTCGGCGTTGACGCGCGTGATCCGCCCGACGAAGCCGATGTCCTCGCCCGACGGCGCGCTCTGGCGCTCGACGCGCAGCAGCCGCCCGTCGTCGCCGCAGAGCCCGACCGCGGGCTGGCCGTGGCGGCCGAGGCGCAGCACGATGTCCTTGTTGACCTTCCCGACGAGGACCATCTTCACGATCTCGACGGTCGCCTCGTCGCTGACGCGCAGCCCCGAGACGAACTCGACGGGCATCTTCAGGCGCTCCATGTAGGAGGTGATGTCCGGCCCGCCGCCGTGCACGACGATCGGGTTCATGCCCACGTACTTCAGGAGGACGACGTCGCGCGCGAACTGCTCGCGCAGCTCCGGGTCGCTCATCGCGGCGCCGCCGTACTTGATGACGACGGTGCGGCCGTGGAACTCCCGGATGTAGGGCAGCGCCTCGAGAAGGGTTCCGATGTCCCTCATGTCGTGTACTCCGCGTTGATGGTCACGTATTCGTGGCTGAGGTCGGAGAACAGCACCTCGGTCTGGACCGGACAGGCGGGATCGAAGCCCGGCAGGCCGACCTCGTACTCGATCTCCACGCCGGTCGCGGCAGCGTTCAGGGCCTCGCTGTCGTAGGGCACGGCGGCGCCGCCGGCGCACACCGGGATGCCCTCGATCGCGATGTCGAGCGCCAGCGGCGCCGTCCCTTGCAGCGCCGCGCCGACGGCCTGCGCGATCCGGCCCCAGTTGGGGTCGGCGCCGTGCAGGGCGCTCTTGACCAGCGGCGAGTTGGCGACCGCCCGGGCGCAGCGCTCGACAACCTCCGGTTCCGGGCCGCGCACCACGACGCGGCCGATCCGCTTGGCGCCCTCGCCGTCGCGCACGATCATGATCGCGAGCATCCGCAGCAGCGCGTCGAGCGCCTCGCCGAAGCGCAGCTCGTCCTCGCTCTCGGGTTGCACGGTGACGCCGCTGGCACCGGAGCACATGAGGATCACGGTGTCGTTCGTCGACAGCTGGCCGTCGACGGAGATGCGGTCGAACGAGCGCTTGATGCAGACGCCGAGCAGCAGCTCGGCGGTCTCGGGGGCCAGCGCGGCGTCGGTCTGCACGAAGCAGAGCATCGTCGCGAAGGCCGGCTCGATCATGCCCGCGCCCTTGGCCTGCGCGGTCAGCCGCACCCGGCCCGACGGCAGCGTCACCGTCAGCGTCGCGCGCTTGCGGAAGGCGTCGGTGGTCATGATCGCGTCGCTGAACGCGTCGCCGCCGCCGCCGTGCAGCGCGGCGGTCGCGGCGACGACGCCCGCCCCGAGTCCGGCGGTCGGCAGCGCAACGCCGATCACCCCGGTCGAGGCGAGCGCGACGGTCGCCGGCTCGATCCCGAGCGCCTCGGCTGCCATGCGCTGCATGAGGCGCGCGGCGTCCATGCCCGCGGGCCCGGTCGCGGCGTTGGCGTTGCCCGAGTTGGCGACCACCGCCCGCAGCCCGTTGGCGGCAGTCTCGTCGCGGGTCACGAGCACCGGTGGCGCCAGGACACCCGAGCGGGTGAAGCGCACCGCGCTGACGGGGTCGGGCGCGTCGCAGACGAGCAGGCCGAGGTCGACCTCCCCGCCCGGCTTGATGCCGGCCGCCGCGCTGGCGGCACGAAACCCGGCCGGCAGCCCGCCGTCGTCCTGTGTGACGTGCGCTGGGCACTGCACCCAGCGCGAGGCAAAGAACTCCTGGGCCAGCGCGCCGCTCACGGCTCGATCCCCAGCGTCTCGTCGAAGCCGTACATGAGGTTGAGGTTCTGGATCGCCTGCGACGCCGAGCCCTTCCAGAGGTTGTCGATCGCCGAGAAGACGAGCACCTTGCCGGTGCGCGAATCGGCCCGGACGTGCAGCGCGCACATGTTCGTGTCGCGCACGTCGCGCACGCCGGGGGGCGTGGCGCGCAGCTCGATGAACGGGTGCGCGCCGGCCCAGGCCGCGTAGGCGGCGTCGAGCTCGTCCTGGTCCCAGGGGCGCGTCGTCGTGACGTAGCAGGAGACGAGCTCGCCCTGGTCGATCGGCAGCAGGTGCGGCTGCACGGTGGCGGTCACGGGCGCGCCGAGCAGCGCGAGCTCCTGGTCGACCTCGGGCGCGTGGCGATGGCCGGCCACCCCGTAGGCGACGACGTTCTCGTCGACGGTCACGAAGTGCGTGCGCTGCGTCGCCGCGCGCCCCGCGCCCGAGACGCCGGACTTCACGTCGACGACGACGTCGGCGATGGTGCCGGCGCGCGCCAGCGGCGCGAGCGCCAACAGCGTCGCGATCGGAAAGCAGCCGGGGTTGGCGACGAGGTCCGCGTCCGCCATACGGTCGGCGTAGATCTCCGACAGGCCGTAGACGGCGCAGCCGAAGAGATCCGGCGCGCCGTGCTCGCCGTACCAGTGCGCATACGTGTCGCGGTCGTTGAGGCGAAAGTCGGCGGAGAGGTCGACGACGCGCACCCCGCGTTCGCGCAGCGCGGCGACGACCGGCGCCGAGGCGCCGTGCGGGTAGGCGACGATCGCCGCGTCGACGTCGGCGTGGCGCTCGATGTCGAGCTCCGCCAGCCTGGCCTCGACGCGATGGTGCGGGTAGAGCTCGCTCAAGCGCTTGCCGACGTCGCTGCGACTCGTCATCGCGGCGAGCGCGAAGCGCGGGTGGCGGTCGATCAGCCGCGCCGCGAGCGCGCCGGTGTAGCCCGATGCACCGGCGACGAGGACCGACGGGGAGGCCGCCTCAGGCACGCAGCTCACCGCCCAGCTCGCTCGCCAGCCGCGCGACGATCTTCTCGCGCACCGGCGCCACGCCGGCATCGGTCAGGGTCCGGTCGCGGGCCCGGAACGTCAGCGCGATCGCCAGCGACGTGCGCCCGGCCGGGACCTGCTCGCCGCGGTAGACGTCGAAGACCTCGGCGCGCGCGAGCAGCTTGCCGCCGGCGTTGCGGACGGTCTGCAGCACCGTGGCCGCGGGAACGTCGGCGCCGACGACGATCGCGATGTCCTCGCGCAGCTCGGGGAACGACGTCAGGTCCTCGTACTGCGTGACCGGCGCGGCGTGCGCGATGACCGCATCGAGATCGATCTCGAAGGCGGCGACGTGGTCGAGGTCCCACTCGGCGGCGACGAGCGGGTGCACGTCGCCCACCCAGCCGACGGGCACGCCGTCGGCCAGCACGGCGGCGCTGCGGCCGGGATGCAGGAACGGCTGCGGGTCGGCGGCGAACGCGGCCGGGACCCGCAGCGTGGCCAGCAGCGCCTCGAGGTGGGCCTTGGCGGCGAAGACGTCACCGGGCACGACCGCGCCGAGCGCATGATGCTCGGCGGGCAGGATCGCGTCCGTCGCCAGGTACACGCGGCCGGACTCGAAGATGCCCGGCACGCCCTGGCCGCGCGCGGCGTTGTGGCGGGCGACGTGCAGCAGCGAGCCGAGCAGCGTCGTGCGCATGACCGACTCGTCCTCGCTCATCGGGTTCTCGATGACGACGTGGGCGCGGCGCGGGTCGTCGGCGGGCAGGCGCAGCTGGTCGTCGCGCGCGACCGGCTCGAAGCTCCAGCCGACGACCTCCAGCAGGCCGCGGCCGGCGAGCACGTCCTCCGCGCGGCGGCGCAGGCGCTGGGCGACGGTCAGCACGCCGACCGCGCCACGCCGGCTGGGCAGCGTCGCCGGGAGCTGGTCGTTGACGCCGTGCAGCCGCGCGACCTCCTCGACGAGGTCGGCCTCGCGGGTGACGTCGTTGCGGCGCAAGTACGGCACGGTGACATCGAGGCCGTCGGACCGCTCGGCCGTCGCGAAGCCCAGGCGCTGCAGGTGCAGCGCGCTCTCCGAGCGGGTGATCGCGACGCCGAGCAGCGAGACGACCTTCTTGTCGCGCAGGCGAAGCACGAGGTCGTGACGCTGCGTGGATAGGGGTCCACCGACGTCGACCGTGCCCGGCACGAGCCGCGCGCCCGTCAGCTCGAGCATGAGCTTCGTCGCGACGGCCTGCCCGTCGAGCGCCTGCTCGGGCGCGAGGCCCTTCTCGAAGCGCGCGCTGGCCTCGCTGCGCAGCCCGAGCTTCAGCGATGTCGCGTGGATGTTCGCGGCGTTCCAGTTGGCGGCCTCCATGAGGACGCGCGTGGTGTCCGGCTGCACCTCGGACCGGTTGCCGCCCATCACGCCGGCGATCGACGTCGGTCCGGCCGCGTCGGCGATGAGGCAGACGTCGGCGTCGACTGTGCGCGTCTGGTCGTCGAGCGTGACGACCTGCTCGCCCTCGCTGGCGCGGCGCACGAGGAGCCGGCCGCCCTCGATGCGGTCGGCGTCGAAGGCGTGCAGCGGCTGGCCGGTCAGCAGCATGACGTAGTTGGTGATGTCGACGACGTTGTTGATCGGGCGCTGGCCGCAGGCCATCAGGCGCGCCTTCAGCCACGGCGGCGACGGGCCGATCGTCACGTCCTCGAAGGCGCGGGCGGTGAAGCGCGGGCACAGGTCGGGCGCCTCGACGGCGATCTCGACGCCGACGCCTGCCGTATCGAACGTCCCCGGGTCGTCGGCCCACGGCGGCGCCGCGAGCTGCGCGCCGGTCGCGGCGTGCGCCTCGCGCGCCACGCCGTAGACCGCCAGGCAGTCCGGCCGGTTGGGCGTGATCTCGAGCTCGAGCACGTCGGTCGACAGCGGCAGGACGCCCTCCAGCGCAGCGCCGGGCTCGAGGCCGTCGGCGAGCACCATCGTGCCGGCGTGCTCCATGCCGATGCCGAGCTCGTCCTCGGCGAGGATCATCCCGTTGGACACCTGGCCGCGCAGCTTGGCCTGCCTGAGCTTCGTCCCGTCGGGCATGACCGAGCCGGGCCGGGCCACGGCGACGGTCTGGCCGGCCGCGACGTTCGGCGCGCCGCAGACGATCTGCGACTTCTCGCCGCCGCCGATGTCCACGACGCAGACCTTCAGCCGGTCGGCGTCGGGGTGCTGATCGGCCGACAGCACGCGGCCGACGACGAAGTGGTCGAGCGCCCGGACGCCGTGGTGCTCGACGCGGTCGACCTCGGTGCCGGTCATCGCCAGCCGCGTGGCGAGCTCCTCGACGGTCATGTCCGGCGAGCAGTACTCGTCGAGCCATTCGACGGGGACCCTCATCCGAACTGCTCCAGGAAGCGCACGTCGTTGTCGTAGAGCAGCCGCAGGTCGGGCACGCCGTGCTTGAGCATCGCGATCCGCTCGATGCCCATCCCGAAGGCGAAGCCCTGTACGCGCTCGGGGTCGTAGCCGTACTCGGCGACGTAGCCGAAGACGTTGGGGTCGACCATCCCCGAGCCGAGGATCTCGACCCAGCCCGTGTCCTTGCACACCTTGCAGCGCTCGCCACCGGCGCTGTGAGCCATGAAGCACGAGACGTCGGCCTCGACGGAAGGCTCGGTGAACGGGAAGAAGTGCGGGCGCAGACGGACCTCGCGGTCAGGCCCGAAGATCGCGCGGGCGAACGCCAGCAGCGTGCCCTTGAGGTCGGCGAGCGTGATGTCCTCGTCGACCGCCAGCCCCTCGATCTGATGAAACTGCGGCGTGTGCGTGGCGTCGGAGTCGCGCCGGTACACGCGGCCGGGGACGATGATGTACAGCGGCGGCGGCTCGAGTTCCATCGCGCGCGGCTGCATCGGCGAGGTGTGGGTGCGCAGCAGAACCTCGTCGTTGACGTAGAACGTGTCGGCCCTGCCGCGGGTCGGGTGCGTGACGTCGAAGTTCAGCGCATCGAAGTTGTAGTAGGCGGTCTCGACCTCGGGACCCTCCGTGATCTTGAAGCCGAGGCCGAGGAAGACGTCCTCGATCTCGCGCCGCGTCGCGGTCAGCAGGTGCAGGTGGCCGACGGGCTGCGTCGGGGTGCCCGGCAGCGTGACGTCGACGACGTCGGAGCGCAGCCGCGCTTCCAGCTCACCGCCGGCGAGCTGCTCGGTGCGCTGGCCGATCAGGGCCTCGAGCGCCTGGCGGGCCTGGTTGGCGGCTTTGCCGGTCGGTCCGCGCTGCTCCGGCGCCAGCGTCGCGATGCCGCGCAGGACGTTGGGCAGCTCGGCCTTGCGCCCGAGGTAGCGTACGCGCAGCTCCTCGAGCTCGGCGCTCGTGCTCGCGGCACCGATCGCCGCCTCGGCCTCGTCGCGCAGCTCGGCGATCCGCTCGATCATCCGAGGCTCCCGCGCGTCAGCTCGTAGAGCGCGATCGACACCGCCATCGCCGCATTGAGCGACTCGGTGGCGATCGGGATGTGCGCGACGCGGTCACACGCCGCGGTGACCTGCGCGGGCAGTCCCGTCCGCTCCGCGCCGACGAGCAGGCTGAGCTCGCCGGCGGCGGGCCCCGCCAGCGCCGCGCCGGTGTGGCCGGCGAGCGCGATCCGCTCCCCCGGCAGCTGATCGACCGCGGAGACCCGCGCGACCGGCAACTCGAAGATCGCGCCCATCGAGGCGCGCACGGCTCTGGGGCCGAACGGGTCCGCGCAACCCGGGCCGAGCGCGACGGACGTCGCCCCGAAGGCGCGCGCCGAACGCAGGATCGTCCCGACGTTGCCGGGGTCGCCCACCCCCCACAGCGCGACGCAGAGCGGGCCGGCCGGCGCCGACCAGCGCTGCTCGTAGACGCCGATCTGGCGGCTGCCCGAACCCAGCCCGGAGACCGCCTCCAGCAGCGCCGGCTCGACCTCGTCGCCGGCCAGGCCGCTGCCGGCCGCCGTCAGCAGGATGGCCGGCTCCCAGCCCGCCTGCGCCCCGGCGGCGACGAGATCCTCGCCCTCGGCGACGAACCGCGACGCGTCGTCGCGCGAGCGCCGCCGGGCCAGCCGGCGGATCTCCTTGAGCTTGTCGTTGTGGGAGCTGGTGATGGGCATGAGCGAAAAAAAGGGCGCCGTCCTGTCAGAGGAGCGGCGCCCGGGAGGTTCGGTGTGTCGGCTTCTGCTGGTCAGGCAGCCGACGCCTCGCGGGCGGCGTCGACAAATCGGCGGAAGGTCTCGGGATCGCGCACGGCGATGTCGGCCAGCACCTTGCGGTCCAGCTCGATGCCGGCGACCGAGAGGCCGTGGATGAAGGTCGAGTACGTCATGCCCTCCTGGCGAGCGGCCGCGTTGATGCGGGTCACCCAGAGACGGCGGAAGTCGCGCTTGCGGTTGCGCCGGTCGCGGTACTGGTACGCCTCGGCCTTCATCAAGGCTTCCTTGGCGCGCTTGTAGTTCGAGTTCGCCTCGCCGCGATAGCCCTTCGTGCGCTCGAGCGTCGAGCGGCGCTTCTTCTTGGCGTGAACGGAGCGCTTGACGCGGGTCATCTGCTCTTCCCCGTCCGCAGCAGCTTGTTGATCCGCGGCGTGTCGTCAGCCGACATGATCACGGGCTTGCCGAGGTGGCGCTTGTGGTTGGCGGACTTCTTCTCGAGGATGTGGCTCGTGAAGGCGTGGCGACCGCGGACCTTGCCGGAGGCAGTCTTCGTAAAGCGCTTCTTGGCGCCGGAGTGGGTCTTCATTTTCGGCATGCGAGCGGGCCAGTATAGGCGACCCGGAACGGCGACCGTGCATCGTCTCGTGGCGGCGCGCCCGCCACGCCCGGCGTCACGGGTGCGCCATCGCGAGACGGAGCGCTAGGGCTTCGCCGTCTCGCCTTCGACCGCTGCGCCGTTCTCCGACGCTGCGCCCTCGGCGGGCGCGGGCGCGGTCTCGACGGCGGCCGGTGCCGCCTTGGCCGCGGCGGACGCGGCGTTCTTCGCGCGTGCCGCCTTGGCGGGCGCCGCGGCCTTCGGGGCGGGCGCTGCCGCCGCCTCCGGCTCGGCCGGGCCGGGCACCTCGACGCCCTCCGGCGTGGCGTGGTCGTGCCCCTGCTCGGCGATCGCCGCCTCGCCGCTGAGCACGGCCTTGGACGGGCCGAGCATCATCGTCATGTTGCGCCCGTCCTGAATCGGGCGCTGCTCGACGACGCCGACCTCGGCCAGCTCCTCGGCCAAACGGTCGAGGATCATCACGCCGCGCTCGGGGTGGGTGACCTCGCGGCCGCGGAACATGATCGTCACCTTGACCTTGTCCTTGTGGCGCAGAAAGCGCTCGACGTGGCCCTTCTTGGTCTTGTAGTCGTTCTCCGCGATCTTCGGGCGAAACTTGATCTCGCGGATCGTGATCTGCTGCTGGTGCTTGCGCGCCTGCTTGAGCTTCTGGGCCTGCTCGTACTTGTACTTCGAGTAGTCCAGCACGCGGCAGACGGGCGGGCGCGCCTCGGGCGCGACCTCGACAAGGTCCAGGTCGCGCTCCTGCGCATAGCGCAGGGCATCGGTCGTCCGCATGACGCCGATCTGATTGCCCGTCTCGTCGATCAGCCGTACCTCGGGTACGCGAATGCGATCGTTGATCCGGGTCGAGTCCCGCTCGGGCGGGCGCCGGTCAAATCTGCGAGGGACCGGCACTATGAAAGAGGGCCGCGCGTCAAGCTGTCAGCGAGCGCAGCAGTGAATTTTGAGTCGTAGTCAACGCCGCGCAGTATAGCCCGGATCGGCCGACGAGCAAGGATTTTCGGGGCGATAGCGCCGGATTGCGCCGTTCAGCCGTCACGGCGAGCGGCCCGGCCGGCGAGCTGCGCGACGGCCTCGGCGACCGGCAGCGAGCCGGTGTCGCCGACGCGGTGCTCGCGCACGGCGACGGTGTCCGACGCCGCCTCGCGGTCACCGACCACGAGCATGTAGGGAACCTTGCGCAGCTCGGCGTCGCGGATCTTGCGCCCCACCGACTCCGTGCGGTCGTCGCACTCGGCGCGCAACCCGGCCTGCTCCAGCGCCGCCAGCACCTCCGCCGCCGCCTCGGCGTGCCGGTCGGCGATCGGCAGCACGATCGCCTGCACAGGCGAGAGCCAGAGCGGGAACTCGCCCGCGTAGTGCTCGATGAGGATGCCGATGAAGCGTTCGAAGGAGCCCAGCAGCGCACGGTGGATCATCACCGGGCGGTGGTCGGCGTCGTCGGCACCGGTGTAGTGCAGGTCGAAGCGCTCGGGCATCGAGTAGTCCAGCTGGACGGTGCCCAGCTGCCACGAGCGGCCGATCGAGTCGGTCATGTGCAGATCGATCTTCGGGCCGTAGAAGGCGCCGTCGCCGGCGTTGACCTCGTACGTCAGGCCGCGCGCGTCCAGCGCGTCCCGCAGCGCCGCCTCGGCACGGTCCCACATCTCGTCGGAGCCGATCCGCTTGGCGGGACGCGTCGAGAGCTCCAGCCGCGGCTCGAAGCCGAAGAGGTCGTAGAGGAAGAAGCCGAAGTCCAGGCAGCCGACGACCTCCGCGCGGATCTGCTCCTCGCTGCAGAAGATGTGGGCGTCGTCCTGCGTGATGTGGCGCACGCGCATGAGGCCGTGCAGCGTGCCGCTCGGCTCGTGGCGGTGCACGAGCCCCTGCTCGGAGTAGCGGACGGGCAGGTCGCGGTAGGAGCGCCGGTCGTCCTCGAACAGCTGGATGTGAGCCGGGCAGTTCATCGGCTTGAGGCCCATCGGGCGGTCCTCGACGTCGGTGAAGTACATGTTCTCGCGGTACGTGTCCCAGTGACCGGACTGCTTGAAGAGATCGACGTCGTAGAGGATCGGCGTCTTGACCTCCTGGTAGCCGCGGCGGCGGTTCTCCTCGCGCCACAGCTTCGACAGCTCGTTCCAGATCGCCATGCCGGCCGGCTGCCAGAACGGCGAGCCGGGCGACAGCTCTGAGAACATGAACAGCTCGAGCTCCTTGCCGAGCTTGCGGTGGTCGCGCGCGCGGGCCTGCTCGAGGCGCTCGAGGTGCTCGGCGAGCTGCTCCTTGGAGAAGAACGCCGTGCCGTAGATCCGCGTGAGCTGCTGGCGGCTGGCGTCGCCGCGCCAGTAGGCGCCCGCGACGGACTGCAGCTTGACGGCCTTGATGCGCTTCGTGCCCGGGCCGTGCGGGCCGCGGCAGAGGTCGGTGAAGGGGCCGTTGGTGTAGAGGCTGACGGTCGTCAGCGGCGCGTCTGGGTCGGCGTTGGCGACGAGGTCCTCGATCAGCTCGACCTTGTAGTCCTGCTCCTCGCCGCGGAAGCGCTCGAGTGCCGCCTCGACGCCGACGTCCTCGCGCACGAACTGCTCGTCGGCGTTGATGTGCTGGCGCATCCGCTGCTCGATGCGGTCGAAGTCGGCGTCGGAGACCGTCACGCCGTCCGCAAACTCGAAGTCGTAGTAGAAGCCGTTCTCGATCGGCGGCCCGATCGAGATCTTCACGCCGGGATAGAGCTCCATGACCGCGGCCGCCAGCACGTGGGCGGCGTCGTGGCGGATGACGTCCAGCGCGCCGGGCGTCTTGGCGGTGATGATCTCCAGCGGCGCGTCGGGCACGAGCGGGCGCGCGAGGTCGCGCACCTCGCCGTTCTGGCGCACGGCGAGCGCGGCGCGGGCGAGGCCGGGGCCGATCGCGGCGGCGGCGTCGGCGCCGGTCGCGCCGTCGGCGAGGGCAAGCTCGGTGCCATCGGGAAGGGTGACGTTCACGGACTCATTGTGCACCGCCCCGGCCGACGACCGTGTTCGCGGCCGTCCAGCCGCTCGCCGGCCCGGTCGCGGCGCAAAGAAACTCGTTGCGAGGGGCCGCGCAGGCTACCCCGATACAGACGCACCGTCGACGCGGTGTATAAGGACACGTTCAAGAAGCACAAGCAGGGCGAGCGGCATGAAGGTCGTGCTCGAGCGCCGACCGGGGGCGGCCGCCGGACGCGCGGCCGCAACACCCCGGATTTCGCTGGTTCGCCGCCGAACCGAACGCCAGTTCGTTTCGGCTGCTAGGGTCTGCGCCTCAAGCGGGTGATGCGACGGCGCGTTCAGCGCCACCGCCCGCCGTAACCGACCGGCCACCTGCGCCGCGCGCTCGTCGCGTGACGCCACCGGGCCGTGGAAGGACCGACAACCGAATGCGTCTCAGAACCCTGGGCGCCGTATGCGCCTCGTGCGCTGTCGCGGCGTCCACCTCCACCGCAGCCGCGCAGTCCCCGTCCCCGGAGACGACGCCGGCGGCGACGCCGCCCGTCAAGACTCCCGGTGACATGACGACTGCCGCCAAGCGGCAACTCATCGAGCGCCACATGTTCATGGCTCGCAAGGCCGCGGCCCTGCGCGGTGACCGCCTTTCGCGGACCGAGCGCAGGCGCAAGCGCATCGCGCTGCACAGCTTCACGCTGACCCGCCTGCGGGCGTCCAACCGCCGCGCGGCGCGCGACCTGAAGGGTGCCCGCGCGGACGTCCGCGAACGCCGCTATGGCGGCGCGCCGAACGTGCCCATCCCGGGCGTGCTCGCGTCGATCGCCCAGTGCGAGTCGCACGGCAACCCGCGCGCGATCTCGCCGGGCGGCACGTACCGCGGCAAGTACCAGTTCTCGTTCTCGACCTGGGCGACGGTCGGCGGCAAGGGCGATCCCGCCGCTGCCTCGGAGACCGAGCAGGACCGCCGCGCGGCGATGCTGTATCGCAGCGGCGGACCGGGCCACTGGCCGGTCTGCGGCCGCTGAGCGCCGGCACCTCGACACCGGCGTTTCGTTCGCGGGTCCGGCGCTGGTGCGCCGGGCCCGCGGCATGTCGGGACCAGGCATCCCGTCTGCTGTTGCGAGGGGCCCACTAGCCTCGTGAGCATGAATCCCGCCACCCTGCGCGCCGAGTTTGCCGTCTTCCAGAGGTACGCCTACCTGAACGCCGGCACCTGCGGACCGTGGCCGCGCTCGGCCAACCTGGCGATCGGGGAGATGCTCGCGCTCGGCACCGAGCAGGGCCGCAGCCACGCCTACTTCGAGGCGATGCTCGATCGCCGCGGGCGCCTGCGCGAAGCCTACGCGGCGCTGCTGGGCGCCGCCGGCGAGGACGTGGCGCTGACGACCTGCACGAGCGAGGGCATCGTCCGCATCCTCGGCGCCCTGGACCTCCAGCCCGGCGACGAGGTGCTGACCTCCGACGAGGAGCATCCCGGCCTGCAGGGCCCGCTCGCCGCCGCGCGCGACCAGCGCGGGATCGTCCTGCGCGTCGCGCCGTTCGCCGAGATCGCCGAGGCGGTCGGCGCGCGCACGAAGCTCGTCGCCTGCTCGCACGTGAGCTGGGTCAACGGCCGCGTCGTCGCCGGCCTGGACGACCTCGGCGACGTGCCGGTGCTGCTCGACGGCGCGCAGGGCGTCGGCGCCGTGCCGATCGACATCGCGGCGCTGGGCTGCGCGTTCTACGCGGGCTCGGGCCAGAAGTGGCTCTGCGGCCCGGTCGGCAGCGGGATGCTCTGGATCGACCCGCGCTGGAGCGAGCGCGTGCCGGCGCCCGGCCCGACGTACATGAACCTCGACACACCGGGCGCCGGCCTGGACGCGGTGCCACGCGCCACGGCCGCGCGCCACGACGCGTCCGCGCAGAGCGCGGAGACCTGTGCCGCGGCGCTTGCCGCGCTCGACGTGCTCGCCGGCGCCGGTTGGGACGCCGTCCACGAGCGCGCCGCGGCGCTCGCCGCGCACCTCGCCGACGCGCTCGCCGAGAGCGGGCGCGAGGTCGCCGCGCGCGACCGCACGACGCTCGTGTCCTGGCGCGACGACGCTCCGGAGGCGACGCGCGCGCGGCTTGCCGAGGCCGGCGTGATCATCCGCGACCTGCCGGGGACCGGGCTGCTGCGGGCCTCCGTCGGCGCCTGGAACGACGAGTCGGACATCGATCGGCTGCTCTCGGCGCTGCCTTGATCGGCGAGCTGTTTCGCGCCCGGGCCGCCGCGCTCGAGCGCGACGGCCGCTCGCGGCTGTACGTCGAGCTCATGCGCGGCGCCGGCGACGACGCCGATGCGGGCGGCATCGTCGCGACCGTCTTCGCCGGCGACCCGGCCACGCCGGGCTCGGTACCCGAGCTGCGGCTGCTCGCCGCCCTTCACCACATCGTCCTCAGCGGCGACGCACCGCGGCTCGCCCGCTACTTCCCCAGCGCCGGCGGCAACGCGCCGCCGGCCGGCGCGTGGCCGGTCGCACGGCGCACGATCGCCGAGCGCGTCGACGTCATCCGCGAGCTGGCGCGGCGCACCGTGCAGACCAACGAGCCGGGTCGCTGCGTGGCGCTGTACGGCGGCCTGCTGTGGCTCGTCGAGCGCCACCGGCTGCCGATCCGCCTGCTGGAGATCGGCGCGAGCGCGGGGCTGAACCTCAACGTCGAGCGCTTGCGCTACGTCGTGGACGGCGCGACGCTGGGCGATCCCGCCAGCCCGCTGGCGTTCGCCGAGCCCTGGGAGGGCCGTCCGGTCGCCGACCCCGCCGCGGTCGCCGCCCGGCTGCAGATCGCCGAGCGGGCGGGCTGCGACCGGGCGCCGATCGACGCCACGACGCACGAGGGCCGCCTCGCGCTGCGGTCCTACGTGTGGCCCGACGAGCCCGAGCGCCTCGCGCGCGTCGGCCAGGCCGCCGCGGTGGCCATGCGTCACCCGGTGACGGTGGAGCGCCGCAGCGCCGCGGCGTGGCTGCTCGAGCGCCTCGGCGATCCGCGGCCGGCGATGCTGACCGTCGTCTGGCAGTCGGTCGTCAACCAGTACCTCGACGAGGGCGAGCGCGACGCGATCCGCAGCGCCTTCGCCAGCGCATCCGGCGGCGCGCTCGCCTGGCTGACGCTCGAGCCGGCGGCGGCGGGCGAGTCGACCGGCCGCGGCTTCGAGCTGCGCTGCCGGGAGCGGCCGGAGGACAACGGCAGCGGCGTGGCGCGCTTGCTCGCGCACGCCGGCTATCACGGGCCGCCGGTCATCTGGCAGGCGCCGGGCCCGAGCCCGGGCCGCGCCGGTTAGCCGCTAACGGCGTCGTGCTGACCGTCGCCGCGCGCTCGGCGAGTTCGACACGCGGACCGAGCAGGCCGGCCGCCCACTCGAGCTCTGCGACCGGACGGCGACCCCGTTCGTGGCCTCGTCCCTCGGGCCGGTCAGCCAGCTCGGCGAGCGGCTCGTGCGCCCGCACGACAACGCGATCAGCCTCGGCCCCGCCGACGAAGGCTTGGAGGCCATGGTCGTCCGGGTGATCCCATCTCGCCTTCGAGGTGCGCGTGGAGCTCACGCTCGCCGACGGCGACCTCGTGTGGCTGCGCGCGCTGACGCCGGGCGAGCTAGCCGTGGTTCAGCGCAGCCCGGCGATCCAGTCCGTCCAGCCCGCCGCCAGCACGATCTCGGCGAGCGCCGCGTAGCCGCCCGCGCCGGGGTGGCTGCCGTCGTTGGCGGCCGCCTCGCTGCGCCAGGCGTCGTGCGCCGACAGCCCGCGCGCGGTCTCCGCGTACGGCAGGCCACGATGCGAGGCGACGTGCGCGAACTGGTTTGACAGCTCGCGGATGCGCTCGTCCTGCTCGGGCTCGCCGACGGGCGGCGGTCCGACGACGAACACACCGTGGCCGCCGGCCCGCGTGCGGTCGACGAGCCCGTTGAGCGTCTGGATGGCCCGTCCGGGCGCGACGCGCAGGCGGTTGTCCGCCACCGTCATGTCGTTGGCGCCGAAGCCGAGGACGACGCCGTAGCTCGCGGCGGCGTTCTGCGTCCGCGCGGCGGTCTCGGTCTCCCAGCGCGCCGCCACGTCGGCCGACGTGTCGCCCCGGATGCCGAGGTTGTAGGCGGTGATCGGCCAGCCGGCGTCGTGGCAGGCGGCCACGACGCGCCCGACCCAGCCCAGGCCGGTCGGGTCGCCGACGCCCGCGACGAACGAGTCGCCGAAGAAGAGGATGCGGCGGTCGCTGGACATCGCTCGCAAATGTAGTTCGCCGTGTCCGGGGTCGGCGGTGCGGGAAGATCACCGGCATGACTACGCAGATCACCCACCTGCGCGGCATCGCCGCACTGCGACCGCTGCGCGGGCGTCACCCGGCGGTCGTCGTCTGCCTCGACGACCCGGCGCCGTTCGAGGCTCGCCGCGACGAGCTCGCCGGCCTGGACGCCGAGCTCGTCGTCGAGCGCGAACCCGGCGAGCTGTCGGCGCGCCTCGGCCGGCCGTCGGTGACGGTCGCCGACCGCTACCTCGAGGTCGCGTTGCAAGGGCCGGATCTCGACCCGGAGGAGGTCGTCAAGAACGTCCGCTGGCTGGAGATCCGCTGCGAGGAGTGCCCGCAGTCGGGGGTCGACATGGGCCAGTGCGCGGGCGACTGGGGTTGAGCACCGCGACGCTCATCACGCTCGACACGCCGCACGGGCCCGCGCGCGTGCACGTGCACGCCGCCGGCAACCCGCGCGCGGCGCTCGTCCTCGGCCACGGCGCGGGCGGCGGGATCGCCGCGCCGGATCTCGTCACGGTGACCCGCGTCGCGCTGAGTGCGACGTCAGCGTGGCGCTCGTCGAGCAGCCCTACCGCGTCGCCGGGCGGCGTTCGTCGCCGCGCGCGCCGGTCCTCGACGCCGCCTGGATCGCGATCGCCGAGCAGCTCGCCGTAGGCCTGCTCGCCGGGCTGGCGTGCATCACGGGCGGGCGCTCGGCGGGCGCGCGCGTCGCCTGCCGCACGGCGGCGGCAACCGGCGCGGTCGGCGTGCTGTGCCTCGCGTTCCCGCTCGTCGCGCCATCGGGGGTCAGCCGGCAGGACGAGCTCGACGACGTGCAGGTGTCCGTCCTCGTCGTGCAGGGCGCCAGCGACCGCTTCGGCATCCCGGAGCCCGACCCCGGGCGTTCGCGCTGCGTGGCGATCGTGCGCGGCGACCACGGGCTGAAGTCCGACCTCGCCGGAGTGGCCGAGGCGGTCGCGCCATGGCTGCTGGTGGCGCTCGCCCGCGTCGGCTGAGCGCGCCGTCGGCTCAGCCCCCGGCGGAGGCTGAGCCCGGCGGGCCCC
>CAWGTK010000023.1:0-58248 GCA_963825485.1 uncultured Actinomycetes bacterium | reverse complement strand
GATAAGCCTCACTATGACAGCCTGCCTGTAAATCGCGCTGTTTTGCTGTTTTGCTGTTTTGAAGAAAGAGTCGGCGATCTTGCTCGATCGCAGGTTGACCGCGCCTGACGGCATGCGCCGCATGCGGTCGCGCAAGCGTGTCGCCGGCATCATCGCGACGAAGAACGAGACGACACGTGCGTTCTCGGCTTGGCTCTTGCTGCTCTGCAGCCCACTGGACGGCAAGGGCATCGACATCGCCGCCCTCAACATCGACGGGAACCTCATCCTGGCCGGACGAGGTACCGCGACCGACACCGCGATGACGTTCTGGCTCGGTGCCGTAGACCGGGCAGTCTTCGAGCTCGAGATCAACGGCACAGTTGATGCCGATGGCCTGACGTTCGAGAAGGCGCGTTCCTCGGACTTCGTCCGCGCGCGGCGGGTGCCGACAAAGGGTTAGACGCCAGCGGCGGCCTCGAGCAGGCTGGCGAGATGCGTCTCGTGGTAGCAGGAAACCAGCTCGCCGACGGCGCGGCGCTCTGACTTCGATCTCGTCCGTCTCGCCGTTTGCCTGATGGCGTGCGCAAGCCTCATAGGCGCGCGAAGGCGAACATCCACTAACCGAACCGCCCCGGCTCTGCGCCGATGCTAGGCAGACCCCAGGACGCCGAAACGGCGCGCGGGTGGTCAACAACAGCGGCTCGGCATCGGCCAGCGTCGCCACTGATCGCGCGCCAACGTGCGCAATGCCAGGCTCAAGAAGCGGCCTTGACTTGGCAGCGCGCGAGCGGGGATCATGCTCTCGGGCGGCCGGTACCGGCCGCGGTTCCGGAGGGGGGAATAATGCGACGTCCAACGAGACCGCCGTGGAAACTCTTTGCGCTGGCTGGTGCGGTCGTGGTCGCGTCCGGGGGGATCGGTGTTGCCGCGATCCCGTCGTCATCGGACGGCGAGATTACCGGCTGCTACGGCAAGAGCAACGGTCAGCTGCGCGTAATCGATGCTCAGGCTGGCGAGCAGTGCAAGAACAACGAAACGCGGCTTACGTGGAGCCAGACCGGTCCGCAGGGCCCCCCGGGCTCCGAAGGACCGCCCGGTCCCCAGGGCGAGACCGGCCCGCAGGGTGAGCCCGGAGCGCCTGGCCCGCAGGGCGAGACCGGCCCGCAGGGTGAGCCCGGAGCGCCTGGCCCGCAGGGCGAGACTGGCCCGCCGGGTGAGCCCGGAGCGCCTGGCCCGCAGGGCGAGACCGGCCCGCAGGGTGATCCCGGTCCGCAGGGTGAGCCCGGGGCGCCTGGCCCGCAGGGTGAGCCCGGTCCGCAGGGCGAGCCTGGGCCGGCGGGGCCGAACCTCATCGCCAGCGGCGTCGTCGCTCCCAACGGCGTCGCCTTTGGCACTCAGGGACCCGTACCAACCGTCACGCACATTGCTGCGGGCCGCTACGGGATCTCGATCACGCTGGGCCAGCGCTGCCCAGTCCCGACGCTGACGCCGTACCAAAACAGTGATGTGATCTCCTGGGGCTACGGTGGCGGCTGCGGCGGTGGATCCTTCACGTCAGAGGTCCGCACCAGCTCCGGAGCAGATCACGCCTGGAGCTATCACTTCATCGGCGAGGAAGTCTCCGCGTTGACCGCACGGTCAGCGCGCGGAGACTGGCGAAAGTTCGCGCCAGCGGCAGGTTGACGCGTTCGGACGGGAGGCGTCGTGAGCGGCGCCTCCCGTGCGGGTGGCTTTGATGCCGCGGACCACGCGTCGCGCACACCACGCGGCGCTCGACCAGGCCGGCCGAGTTCAGCGCTCGCTCACGCGGGTGATGACGGCTGCTGAGCACGCACCGCGGCGCGCGCGACTCTGTAGCCGTAGTCATGCGAGATCGGCTCGGCCCGCGCGCCGCGGTCGGCGCCCGTCCATGTACGGCCGAATCTCGACGGTGTTCCTCCAGCGCCGCGTCCGCAGCCAACAGCTTGCCCAACTCGTGGTCAAGCAGGCCCCGCAGACCCTCGTCGGCAGGCGACCCGCGATCTCGTTGATCGCCACCCGCCCCGCCGGACACTCCCTCAACCGTCCGCCGACTTGGCCCAGACTCGCTGGGCGAGATCCCACGTCACGCCACCCAGCGCCTGCAGCCTGCGTGGCGACCTGGTCGGCGGACTTCGGCAGGTAGGGAAGCGCCGGCGCCAACAGAGCGCCGACGGCTGCGACCTCGATCATCACCGACTCCCGTCGGGTGAATCGATGGCCATGATCGTTCACCCAACGTCGTGCTACGGCAGATGAAGCCGCCGCCGACGGGAGCGAGCCCGCGCAGCCACACTCCTGCCGCGGCTCGCTTGCCGGCCGCCCGGCCGATATCCGATGACGCCCTCGGCGTGAAGCGCGGGCGTGAACGTCGCGGCGACCGGACGCGCTGCCACCTGCCGCTCACCGGTGGGCCTGGCGAACCTGACGGTCTCAGCCACTCCCAGGGAGAAGCTGGCAGCCGCTCGACGAGCGCCAGGGCAAGGCCCGCGCGGCGCCGAGCCCCGCCGGCGTCTCGGTCGACGGCCGTCCGGGCCCAACGCGCGGCGGCGCGGATCAGAGCGCTCAGCCCTGCGAAATCACGAGCAAGTGTTCGGCTAGACTCGTTATCGGCAACGTCATTAGGAGTAATAGGGTTGGTGTCCGGCGGGTACGCCGGCGTCCGACCCCGAGCCGCTGTGCGTTCGCGGCCCGAACAGCTTGGATTGGAGACGAAATGAACAAGGATCAGCAGAAGGTCGTCCAGTACCTCAGCGAGGCCCATGCTCACGAGCAGGCGCTCGTCCGCGTCCTGCAGTCGCAGATCGCGATGACGCCGCGCGGCTCGTACCGCACGATCCTCGAGACCCATCTCGACGAGACGCGCCGTCACGCCGACCGCGTCGGCCGGCGCCTGCAGGCGCTCGGACAGGGCGGCAACGCCGTGACGTTCGTCGTCGGCGCCGTGCAGACCGTCGTCGGACAGGCGCTGGCGATCGGCAAGACCCCGCTGGACCTCGTGCGCGGCAGCGGTGGCGACGAGAAGGTTCTCAAGAACGCCAAGGACGCCTGTGCCTCCGAGGCGCTGGAGATCGCGACCTACACCGCGATCGAGCGCCTGGCCGAGCAGGTCGGCGACGACGAGACGGCGAAGCTGGCCGCGTCGATCCGCGCCGACGAGGAGCGCATGCTCGAGCGCGTGCTCAAGGAGATCCCCAAGCTGACGACCGCGGTCGTACGCGCCGAGGTCAAGGGCGACTCGTCCTACGACGTCACGAAGACGGGCGCCGCCGACGCCGTCCGCGAGGCCTCCAGCGCCGCCAAGCAGACAACGCGCAAGGCCGTCTCGACCGCCAAGCGCACGACGCGCCAGGCGCGCAAGGTGCCGGGCGTCGCGCAGGCCGAGGGCCAGATCAAGGGCGCCGTCGCCTCCGAGGAGGATCTCGCGATCAAGAACTACGACTCGCTCACCGCCGAGGAGATCACGGCCAAGCTGAGCGATCTGTCGCAGATCGACCTCGCCAAGGTCGACAGCTACGAGCGCAAGAACGACAACCGCACGACGATCCTCAGCCGCGTCACCGCGCTGCGCGGCGACGAGCCGTGGGCGGGCTACGACGAGCTGACCGCGTCTGACGTCATCGCCGTCCTCAACGAGGGCGACGACGACCGCGCGAAGCAGGTGCGCGAGTACGAGCGGGCCCACAAGGACCGCGCCGGCGTGATGAAGGCGGCCGAGCGCGAGCTCGCCAGCGCGTAAGCCGCACCGCCGGCACAGCAGACAGCGACGCAGGTCGGGGCCCGGCCGACGCCGGGCCCTGTGTCGTCACGCCGCGCTACCGCAGCCGGCCGGCGAGCACGCCGCCGGCGCGTGCGGTGAGCACGTCGCGGAGGTCGTGGCCGACCCGCACGCGCAGGCTGCGGCCGCGGCGCAGGATGCGCCGGCCGTTGGTGGTCAGCCCGACGCCGACGGCGCTCGTGCCGGCGGCGACGACGGCGCCCACGCCCTGGGCCCGGACCCGGCCGCGGGCGTCGCGCACCCGGACCTGCACGAGGCCGGCGCCCGACGTCGTCACGCGAACGAGCACGCGGCAGCCGGGCCGCCACGCGAGGCCGCCGGCGCGGCAGGGTCGCGCGCGCCTGAGCCGGAGCCCGCGGGCCGCCGAAGCTCATGTCGGGCTCGAGCAGCGGCTTGTAGCCGGCGACCGCCACGAACCCGGTGCTGAACCCCTCGCCCTCGCCGGTGTACCGCACGACGCTCGTGCCGCCGACGGCGAGGTACGACCCGTCCGGACGCGCGACGAGCCCGCCGCGGAAGCCGTTGAGCTCGCCGCCGCCACGCGCGGGTTGGCGAGGCCGCCGCCGAATGCGGGCGTCAGGGTGCCGGCCGGCCCGAGCCTGCCGGCGCGGGTCACCCGCAGCAGATTCAGCCGCGGCTGTGCCGCGGGCGGCCCGTAGCAGGCGAAGTGGCGGCGCGCTGCCCGGCGGGACGAATGGCCTACTCCGCCGCCGCCACGCCGCTCGCCCCGCGCCACGCCGCCAGCCGCTCGAGCGCCCCCGTGACCGCGCGGTCCAGCGCGGGCGACCGGCGCACGCCCTCCTCGCGGTGCAGCGCGAGCACGCGCAGGACGCCGGCCGCGCGGTCCAGCGCGAGGTCGGCCCGCGCGACGATCCGCTCGCGGTGCAGGATCGGCAGCACGTAGTAGCCCCAGCGCCGCTGCGGCGCCGGCACGTAGATCTCGAGGCGATGCTCGAAGCCGAACAGCTCGGCGGCGCGGGCGCGGTCGCAGAGCAGGTTGTCGAAGGGGGAGAGGGCGGTGGTGCGCGTGCCGGGCGACAGGTCGGGCAACCGCTCGAGGTCCTCCACCGCCGCGAACCACTCGCCGCGCAGGCCGGCGACGCGCACCGGCTCGAGCCGCCCGGCCGCGACGAGCGCGGCCAGCGTGGCGGGCAGCTGGGCGTAGCGGCGGCGCAGGAAGTGCGCGCGCACGTGCCCGGCGCGGGCCACGCCGAGCATCCGCACGGCGCGCAGCGCCGCCGCCCGCTCGGCGGCGGCGTCATCCAGGACGTCGGCTGCCGCGCCACACGCGGCGCCGTCGGGCAGGCAGCGCTCGAAGACGTCCCACAACCGCTCCGTCCCGCCGATCCGGCCCGCCACGCCGATCCGGCCGCACATCCACAGCAGGTGCAGCATCCGGCCGATCGTCTGGCGGGCCGAGACCTCGTCGGTCCACCAGCCGTGGCGCCACGGCTCCGCCGAGCGGTCCTCGAGATCGCGCGCGCGCAGCGGCCCGCGCTCGCGCAGCTCGGCGATCAGGTCCTCGGCGAACGCGCCGTTGGCGGCCAAGAAGTCGCGGGCCCGCGCGGCGCGCGGCGACGGCGCGTGCAGCCACGTGCGCATCGCCCAGCGGTGCAGCGGCAGGTCGGCCGTCGCCACCAGCGACGCCTCGTGCGCCCACGCGTCGAACAGCCGCCGCCGTTCGTAGGCGGCCTGCTCGAGCGCCTCGTCGCGCAGCGGCCCCAGCCGCGCGAACAGGACGAGCAGCGGGCTGCGCGCCACCGCGCTGACCGGGTCGAGCTGCAGGCAGCCGATCCGCCGGGTGACGGCCGCCACCGCGGCGGGCCCGCGGGCGGCCGCGCCGCGCGGTGGCGGCGCGGCGAGCCCCTGCGCGTGCAGGGCCAGCCGCCGCGCCTGCGCGACCGTGACCGTGACCGCGCGCGGCGTCAGATGCCCTCGCCCGGCAGGAACTCGTTCGTGAACGCGCGCTGCCCGATGCCGGCGTCCTCGATCACGCCGTTCTCCTCCAGCCACTGCGTGTAGCGCTGCCAGTCCAGGCGGCGCTGGTAGCCGAACGGGCGCGTCTTGTCGCGCGGGAAGAAGACCGGCAGGGTGGCCTTGACCTGCGCGCGCTGCAGGCTCGCCCTGAGGTCGGGGTTGGCCTTCACGAGCGCGTCGACGCCGACGTCGATGTCCTGCTTGAGCTGCTCGTGGCCGCGCGCGAGCGCGCGCATGAAGCGCCGCAGCACGGGCCCGCGCGAGCGCACGTCGGCCTCGCGGGCGACGATCACGAGCTCGTTGTAGGTCGGCACGCCGACCTCGTCCATCCGCAGGATCACCGGCTTGCGGTCCTGGCGCTTGAGCTCGACGCCCTCGACGTTCCAGAACATGCCCAGCACGGCGTCGACGCGCTTGGTCAACAGCGCCGGGACGAGGTTGAAGCCGACGTTGACCGGCCTGACGCTGTCGGGATCGGCGCCGGCGTCCTCGAGGATCGTCTTGAGGTAGGCATCCTGGTAGGGGATGCCGGCGGTGCCGACCTTCTTGCCCTCGAGCTGCGCCGGGCGGCGGATCGCGTTCTTGGCGCCGAGCGAGACGATCGACGTCAGCGGGCGCTGCACGAGCGCGCCGATCGAGACGAGCTTGGCGCCCTGCGCGCGCGCCAGCAGCAGCTCGGGCTCGTAGGAGATCGCGAGGTCGGCCTTGCCGGAGGCGAGCAGCTTCAGCGGCGCCGACGGGTCCGACGGGGTGCGCGGCTTGACGTCGAGCGCGGCCTGCTTGAACTCGCCGGTCTCGATCGCCGCGTAGATGCCGGCGTGGTCGGCGTTGGGCAGGTAGTCCAGGACGAGATCGACGCGCTCGGTGACGGGTTCGCCGGTCGCCTCCTTCTTCTCGCCGCAGGCGGCGAGACCGAGCGCGAGCAGCACGGCGAGCACGGCGGGGACGAGGCGGCGATCGGTCACGGGGCGGTTCCTCTCGGTTGATGGGCCCACGGAAGCAGGCGGCGCTCGGCGAGCGAAAGCAGTGCGAACAGCACGACGGAGAAGACCGACAGGATCAGCACGGCGGCGAAGGCGCGCGCGGTCTCGAACTGGGGGATTGCCTTCAGCATGAGGTTGCCCAGGCCGGCGTCCGAGCCGGCCAGCTCGGCCAGCGTGGCGGCGATCGCGGCGATCGCGACGCTGAGCTTGGCGCCGGTCAGCACGCCGGGCAGCGCGGCTGGCGCCTCGACCATGCGAAACGTCTGCCAGCGCGAGGCGCCGAACGTGCGCATCAGCTTGCGCAGGTCGGCGTCGACGCGGTCCAGGGCGTCGAGCGTCGGCACGACGACGGGAAAGAAGCAGACGAGCGCGACGATCGCGAGCTTCGGCGCCAGGCCGAAGCCCCACCACGCGACGAGCAGCGGCGCGATGAGCACGATCGGGATCGTCTGCGAGCCGACCATCAGCGGATAGATCGCGCGACGCACGGGCGCGCTGAAGTGGATCGCCACCGCGCAGGCCAACCCGAGCACGACCGCGACGAGCATGCCGAGCCCGATCTCACTCGCGGTCACGGTGAAGTTGCTCCACAGCAGGGCGCGGTCGTCGTACAGCGCGGTCGCGATCGCGGTCGGCGCGGGCAGGACGAACTCGTCGATGCCGCTCAGCCGCGCGTAGGCCTCCCAGCCGCCGAGCAGCGCGAGCAGCAGGACCGCGGCCGTCATGCGCGCAGCTCCCGCAGGGCGCGCTCGCGCAGGGCGACGAGCGTGCGGTCGGTGCGCCGGCGCGGGCGCGCGACGTCGACGTCGAGCGCGGCCACGACGCGGCCCGGGCGGGGCGACATGACGAGCACGCGGTCGGCGAGCACGATCGCCTCCTCGACGTCGTGGGTGACGAGCACGACGGTGCGCGGCTGCGCCACCAGCGCGTCCGCCAGCCAGTCCTGCATCTCCTGGCGCGTGAGCGCGTCCAGCGCGGCGAACGGCTCGTCGAGGCACAGGACGGTGCGGCCCGACAGCAGCGTGCGCGCGAACGCCACGCGCTGGCGCATGCCGCCCGACAGCTCGCTGGGGCGTGCACGCTCGAAGCCGCCAAGGCCGAACTCGCGCAGCAGCGTCGAGGCCTGCTCGCGCGCCGCCTCACGCGCTATGCCCGCCACCCGCAGGGCCAGCGCCGCGTTGTCGACGGCGCTGCGCCAGGGGAGCAGCAGGTCGCGCTGGGCCATGAGCGCGGCGGGCGCCGCGTCGACCGTGCCGGTGTCGGGCCCGCTGAGCCCGCAGACGAGCTCGAGCAGGGTCGTCTTGCCGCAGCCGCTCGGGCCCACGACCGCGACGATCTCACCGGGCTGCGCGACGAGGCTGAGACCGCGCAGCGCGGTGACCGGCGCGCTGCCGCGGCGCGGAGCCGCAAACGACTTTGCGACGTCGCGCAGCGCCACCGATCCAAGTTCGGTCCCCCGTTCGGCCGGCGCCTCCGGGGGCGTCCGTGTGCGCGTCAGCATCGCTCCCTTACGCGGGCATTACCCCACAGGTTCCAAGGGTCTGGATCTGGCGTGATCCATCTCAGCCGAGCGGTCGCCCTCTCAGCACCCCTGTTGCCCGGCTCAGGCTATCAACGGGCCCGACGGCGAAACCGTGAGCGAGCTACACCGACGCCACGATCGGCGGCGGCGCGAGGTCGGCGTGACGGCCCCCGGCGGCGGCGATCACCCCGGCGGCGACCCCGTCCCAGCCGAACAGCCGCTGCGCCGTCTGCACGAGCGATGCGCGCACCGTCTCCTGCGCCTCGCGCTCCGTCGCCAGCCACGCGACCAGCCGGTCGGCGATCGCACCAACGGCCTGGGGCCCGAGCTCGAAGCGCAGCAGGTCGCGCGCCGCGGGCGGCAGGCCGGGCGCCAACGTCGCGGCCACCTCGTCCAGGCCGGAGTGCGCGGCGACGATCGGCAGCGCGCCGGCCGCCGCGGCCTCGGCGGCGACCATCCCGAACGCCTCGGGAAACGTGCTCGGGACCACCTGCGCGGTGCAGGCCGACAGCAGCGGCGCCAGCTCGTGGTGCTCCAGGCGTCCCGTGCGCGTGACGCTGCGCGCCATCCCGCGTGCGGCGGCCAGGTACGCGGCGTCGGCTCCGCCGGCGTCGAGGAAGGCGGCGAGGTGGCGCAGGTCGTGCTCGGCGCACAGGTCGCGCACGGTGCCGAGGTCACCGCTGCCGAGGGCGGTCACGAGCGCGTCGAAGGCCCCGGCGAAGGCGCCGAAGCCGACGACGACGAGCTTGGCGTCCGGTCGCGCCGCGAGGACGATCGGCCACGCTGCGGCCAGCAGGTCGACGCCCTTGTTGCGCAGCAGCTTGCCGACGTAGGCCACGTGCGGGCCGTCGCCGAGATCGAGGCTCAGCAGGGCGCGGGCAGCGGCATGCTCGTCGCGGGCGAACGTCCCACCGTCGTCGGCCCGCGCGGAGACCGCGAGCAGCCGATCGGCGATCGCGCGCAGCTCGGCCTGGGCCTGGGTCGCCGTCCGCGGATAAAACGCCTGCGTGTCGACGCCCGGCGGGCCGAGGCGGGTGCGCTCGGCCAGGCCCGGATCCTCCAGCAGCTCGAACAGCCGGCGCGCCGTGTGGCCCGATCCGACGAGCAGCGTCGCCGCCCGCGCGATGCCCTCCCGCGCCGCGCCGACGAAGCGCTCGGGGGCCAGGGCGACGGCGTACTCGAGATCTGAGCCGTGGACCTTGACCGCGTAGGGCACGCCGGGCGGCAGGCCGCGGGCGGCGGCCAGCGGGCCCATGACGAGGTGGTTGATCAGCGCGAGGTCGGGGCGGCGGCGCGCGCCGATCGCGGCGATCGCGCGGGCGTTGGCGACGACGTAGGCCTCGACCTCCGCGAGGGAGCAGTCGACGAAGGTCTTCACGGCGAAGCCGGGGTAGCGATCCGCCACGTAGACGGGCAGCAGGCCGCCGATGTCCGGCTGCCAGACGGTCACCCCGACCGGCTCGCGGAGCACCTCCACGCCGATGACCGAGCCGTCGGCGGCGAGCGTGCCGACGGCGTCGACCCAGTCGAGCTCGTGCGCCTGCGCATCCTGCGCGAGCAGGTCGACGGTGTGACCGGCGCGCACGAGCGCCGGCACGAGCCGGGCGTTGTAGACGTTGGACCCCGTTCCGCGAAGCAGGTAGCCATGGAAGACGAGCAGGTGCACGAGGGTCGCGCCGCATACTGACGCGGCGGGCTACTTCTTGGCGGCCACCGCCCGCTTGAGCTGGTCCTTGTTCATCTTCGAACGCCCGTCGATGCCGAGCTGCTTGGCCTCGTTGTAGAGCTGCTCGCGGGTGCGGCCCTTCTCGCGGTTCGTGCCCGAGCGCCGGCCGCCGCGCCGGCCCGGTGACATGTCGTTCGTCGAGCTCTTCGAAGCCGTCCGGGACTCGCCGGCCTGGGCGCGCTCCTTGTTGACCGTGCGCGCGGCGATCTCCTCGGCGCGGTCCTCCGAGCTGCCCTGCTCGAGCTGGCTGTCCTTGATGTGCTCGTACTGCCGGGCGCGCTTGGTGCCCTTCTTGACGCCTGCGGGTGGCATCGGCGCTCCTTTCGTCAGGTCGCGGACTTGCGTGCCCGACGCTGTACCCGCCGCGCGGCGTCTAGAGCCGCCGGCCTCGCACGACGTAGATGTCCTCCTCGTCGAGGTCGGGCCGCTTGGCCGACAGCAGCGGGCCGAGCGGGCCGGTCTGCTGGTGGACGATGTCGGCCTGCAGGCCGGCCTGCTCGAGCGCCGCGAGCGTGCGCGAGACGTCGTTGACCGAGGAGTGCACGAGCAGCACCGTGCCGCCGGGGCGCAGGTGGGCGGCGACATCGGCGCAGATGCGCTCCAGCAGCGCGCGGCCGTCGGCGCCGCCGCCCTCCCACGCCCGCGCGGCGCCCCGGTTGGGGATCGCGTCGCTCGGCAGGTAGGGCGGATTGGACACGACGAGGTCGAACTGCCGACCCGCGACCGCAGCGAAGAGGTCGCCGCGCCGCGGCGTGACGCGCACGCCGTTGAGCCGAGCGTTGATCGCCGCGGTCATCAGCGCGCGCCGCGACACGTCGACCACCGTCACCGAGCGCGCGCCGCTCTGCGCCGCGGCCACGCCGATCGCTCCGCTGCCCGTGCCGAGCTCGAGCACGTCGGCGTCGCGCAGCGGCTGCACCCTGCGCATGACGTCGGCCAGCATCCAGGTGTCGCTGCGCGGGCTGAAGACGCCAGGGAGGGTGATGATTCGCATGGGGGCGGGGTATCCCTCACGGGCCACCCCCGCAAACGTGACCCTCGAGCCGACCATCGACCGCTCCGTCCCCGCGCTCGACGCTGCGTCGATGCGCGCGCGGTTCGACGCCCCGCGCGCTGCGACGATCGGCATCGAGGAGGAGCTCATGCTGCTGCACCCGGGCACGCTGGACCTGGTGCCGCAGTGCCACGAGGCGCTCGTCGCGCTCGCGGGCGACCCCCGCTTCAAGCGCGAGCTGGTCGCCGCCCAGATCGAGGCGATCACGCCGCCGCGGCGGACCGTCGGCGGCGCCGCGCACGTCCTGCGCGAGGCGCGCCGCGACCTCCTGGCGGCGCTCGACGGCCGCGGGCTCGTCGCGGGCGCCGGCGTGCATCCCTTCGCCGCCGCGCTCGGCGAGCTGAACGGCGGCGCGCGCTACGACGCGCTGGCCGCGGAGTTCGCGAGCGTCGCGCGCCGCCAGCTCGTGTTCGGCCTGCACGTCCACGTCGCGATCAGCGGCGCGGAGCGGGCGGTGGCGGTCCACGACGCGCTGCGCTCCTTCCTGCCCGACCTCGCCGGCCTGGCCGCCAACGCGCCGTTTCACGAAGGCCGCGACACGGGCCTGGCCTCGGTGCGCCCGACGATCACGGCGATGCTGCCGCGACAGGGCGTGCCGCCCGCGCTCGGCAGCTGGGCGGCCTTCGAGCGCGCCCTGAGCTGGGGCGAGGGCGCGGGCGTCCTGCCGGCCAAGCAGCGCTGGTGGTGGGAGCTGCGGCTGCATCCGGCGTTCGGCACGATCGAGGTGCGCGTCGCCGATGCGCAGACCACCGTCGACGAGACCGCCGCCTATGCCGCGGTCGTGCACGCCCTCGTGACGTGGCTCGCCGACCGCGTCGACGCGGGCGAGACGCTTGCCGTGGCGCCGGCGTGGCGGATCGCCGAGAACCGCTGGTCGGCGGCACGCCGCGGGCTGGACGCGTCGTTCGCCGACCTCGTGACCGGCGAGCGCGAGCCGCTGCGCACGCGCCTGGAGCGCCTCTTCGACGACCTGGCGCCCGTCGCCGCCCGGCTGGGCTGCGCGGCGCAGCTCGAACGTGCCCGGTCGCTGGCCGCCGGCCCCGGCGGGGCGGGGCGCCAGCGCGCCGAGGCCGCGGCCCGCGGCGGCTTGGACGGCCTCGTCGCCTGGCTGGCCGAGCGCGCGCTGGCGTAGTCGCGTCCCGCCCCGTCGGTGCCGCGTTCAACGCTGCCACGCAGGGGGTACTGGCGCTGCGTGTCGAACGCACCACAGCCCCGAGGAGAGCTCAGCGAGGCGCTGCTGGCCGCCCTCGCCCGCCCCGTCCACCCGCTGTCGGCGCCCCGGCTACAGACGCCCGGCGACCCGCTCGCCGACGAGGATCTGCAGCTCTCGCTGTACTGCTGCTACGAGCTGCACTACCGCGGCCTGCCCGGCGTCGCCGACGGGTGGGAGTGGGAGCCGTCGCTGCTGGCGCTGCGCCGCGACCTCGAGGCCTGCTTCGAGTCGGCGCTGTCCGCGGCGGTCCCGCGCCCGCCGCTGCCGGCGGGGCCCGAGGAGATGGACCTCGCGCTGCGCGCGATCGCCGAGGCCGACGAGGCGCCGTCGGTGTCGCGCTACATCGACCGCCACGCGACGCTCGAGCAGGTGCTCGAGTTCCTCGCGCACCGCTCGGCCTACCAGCTCAAGGAGGCCGACCCGCACTCGTGGGCGCTGCCGCGGCTGTCCGGCGGGCCGAAGGGCGCGCTGGTCCAGATCCAGGCCGACGAGTACGGCAACGGCGATCCCGAGCGCCTCCACGCCAAGCTCTTCGCGGACACGATGGATGAGCTGGGGCTCGACACGGCGTACGGCGCCTACATCGACCACCTGCCGGGCGTGACGCTCGCGACGGTGAACCTGATGTCGTTCTTCGGCCTGCACCGGCGCTGGCGCGGCGCCATCGTCGGGCACCTCGCGCTCTTCGAGATGGAGTCCTCGGTGCCCAACCGCCGCTACGCCAAGGGGCTGCGCCGCCTGGGCTTCGACAGCGAGCGCGCGACGGAGTTCTTCGACGAGCACGTCACCGCCGACGCCATCCACGAGGCCGTCGCCGCCGTCGATCTCGCCGGCGGACTTGCGCGCCAGCAGCCCGAGCTGACCGGCGACATCCTGTGGGGCGCCGCCACGCTCGTCGCGCTGGACGGTCGCTGGGCGCAGCGGATGCTCGGCGCGTGGGAAAATGGCCTCAGCTCGCTGCGGATCCCGCTGACGCCGGCGCCGGCGGCGCGGTCAGCCGCCGCGACCTGATTCAGCGCCGCTCGGGGCACGGAAGCGCACGAGCTTGTGCGTGCCGTCGCAGAACGGCCGCAGGCGCGACTTGCCGCAGCGACACAGCGCGACCGTGCCGGCCCCGGCGTCGATCTCGTTGCCGTCCTGGTCCTCCAGGCGGAAGGGGCCGCGGACGAGGAGCGGGCCGTCGCGGTAGCTCGTGATGCGGGCTTCGGGCATGTCGCCATGCGCTGTGCCCGTTGCACCCCCGCGCCATGCGCCGCCGTGCGCTGCGTCACACACGGGCGCGGCGCGGCACGGTAGGTTCGCAGCGGTCCATCTGGGAAGGGAGCACCATGGCCCTCACGAAGCGAGCCGTCCGGCTGATCGCGGCCGGCGCAACCATCATCGCGGCGGTCGCCTGCCCTGCGGCGGCGCACGCCGCGGCCGAGCCGGTCACCCTGTCTGCGTCCGCGCAGGGCGCCGGCGCCCTGACGATCACCCCCGCGGAGGCCGGACAGCCGGCGCTGCCGTGCAGCCCGCAGGACCGCAGCGGCTGCTCGCCGACGTACCCGAAGGGCACGCGTGTCACGCTGACGGCGGTTCCCGACGCCACCGTCGCCGGAGCGCGGTTGGAGCGCTGGAGCGACTATCGCTGCCCGGACGACGGCCCGAGGTGCACGCTCGTGCTGAACGCCGACGAGGTGCTCGACGCGATCTTCGCGCCGGTGTTCCTCACGGTCCAGGAGGGCAGCTTCGGGCCGGTCTACGTCACGCCGCCCGGTCAGGACTGCACGTTCGCCCGCGATGCGGTGACGGGCGTCGCGGCGCCCTGTCGCATCCCGTTCGAGCCCTGGTCGCTCGCGGCGATCGCCCGCGATCCGGCGCTGGCCGGCAATCCGCAGCACGGGTGGAGCGGCGGCTGCTTCAGCCGCGAGGCGGTCTGCCGCGTCCGGATGCGCCGCGACCAGACCGTCGTCGCGGGCGACCTGCCGCGGCCCGCCTCCCCGGGCCCCGGCCAGAGCATGCGCTTCGGCTACGCGGGCCCGAAGGGCGGCCAGATCAGGGTGACCGGCGCCGGTGCCACGCGCACCTGCAAGAAGACCTGCATCCTGGGCGGCTTTGCGCCCAACTCGAAGATCCGCGTCTCGGCCAGGAGCTCAAAGAAGATCACGTTCAAGCGGTGGTCGGACATCAGGGACACGAAGACCTCGCGCCTGGTCTACGTCGGCGACCCGACCGCCCTGCAGGTCGTCTTCAAGAAGAGGAGGTAGCCGAGCGCGGCGTCAGCGCTGCGCGACGCGGGCCCGCGCGGCGCGCAGGAGCTCGCCGGGCGGCGCGCAGACCAGGCAGCGGTGCAGCTCGACGGTCTGCGCTGCGCCCAGCGCGATCCACCGCCCGTCGGGGCTGAAGCGGGCGGCGCCGAGCCGGCCCTTGCGCAGCTCGAGGACCGTCGTCTCCAGGGCGGGGTCCCACAGGCGCGCGGCCTCCCCCAGCGCCGCGGTGAGCACGAACCGGCCGTCGCCGCTGAGCTCCGCGCCGAGCAGCGGCTCGGTGTGCCCGCGCAGCACCGCCTGCGGCTGGCGCAGCCGGTTCAGCCGCCAGACCGACGCGGTGTGGTCCTCGCTGGCCACGGCGAGCCTGCGCCCCGCGCGATCGAACGCGACGGTGCTGATCGGAGCGACGTGCTGCTGGAGGGTCCGCCCGCGATCGCCGCGCACGCCGGACACCCGCAGCCGGCCGCTATCGGCGCCGACGGCGAGCGTGGCGCCGTCGGGGGAGAGCGCCGCCGCGCCGGCCACGCCGGCGCGGGTGGCCGGCCCGGCGGGCGTGCCGCGCGCCGCGTCCCACGGCCGCACGGTGCCGTCGTCGGCGACGGTCAGCACGCGCCCGCCGTCGGCTGTGAAGCCGACGCTCGTCACCGCCGCGTCGGCGGGGGCCGGCAGCGTGGCGACCACCGCCCCGGTCGCCGGATCGACGAGGCGAACGCCCGCGGCGTTCAGGACGGCCAGCCGCCGGCCGCCGGGCGCGAACGCGGCGCCGGTCGCGCCCCGCGGGCCGAGCCTGCGGGCGGCGCCGCTGCGGGCGTCCCAGATCGTGGGCCGACCGCGAGCGTCGACGCCGGCGACCCGGGCACTGTCCGGGCTCCACGGCCCGCATCCCGCGTAGCGCCCGCACGGGGCGTCGGCCTCGCTGGAGCGCATCGCGCCGCGCAGGGGCGTCCGTCTGCCGCGCCGGCGATCCCACACGACGGCCGCGCCCGCGCGATCGACCGCCAGCAGCAGGCGCGAGTCCGGGCTGACCGACACGTCGGCCGAGCGCAGCGGCGGGCCGGGCAGCGTGACGATGTCGGCCCCGGGCGTCCACACGCCCGCACCGCCGTCGTCGGAGCCGGTCAGCACGCTGCGCCCGTCGCGGCTGAAGCGGGCCTCGACGACGGCATCGGTGTGGCCGCTCAGGCTGCTCTGCCCGGCGCCGTCGAGCGCCCAGATCCGGGCGACGCGATCGGCGCCGGCCGTGAGCACGCGGCGGCCGCCGGCGTCGAAGCTCGCGCCGTTGACCGGGCCCGTGTGGCGCAGCGTCGCGAGCGCCCGGCCCGACGCCGTCGACCGCACGACCGCGCTGCCGTCGGTGCTCGCGGTGACGAGGTGGGCGCCGTCGCGGCTGAACTCGGCGGCGGTGATCGTGTTCGTCTGCGGCGCCGAGCAGCGGCCGGGGCGACGGCTGCGGTCCAGCCTCCAGAGGCAGACCGCGCCGGCGCTGTAGCCGGCGGCGACGCGGCGCCCGTCGGGGCCGAACGCCATCGTCGTGACGGCCTGGTCGGCGGCGCGCGGGCGCAGCACGAGCGGCCTGCGGGCGGGGCGCGACAGCGACCAGGCGCGCACGCTCCCGCCCGCGCCGGCGGTCAGCGCGTGACGCCCGTCCGGACTGAACGGGGTGAGCGAGCGGTAGTCGTCGGCCCCGCCTGGCAGCCGTCGCGGCGGCGTGCGGCGCGCCAGGTCCCAGACCTGGGCGTCGCCGCGGCCGGTGCCCGTGATGACCCGGTCGCCGTCGCGATCGAAGAGCGCGCTCCACACGCTCCCGCGGCCGGGCGCGAGCGTTCGCCGCGCGCGTCCGTCGCGGTCCCACAGCCGCGCCGTGCCGTCGCGCCCGCCGGTGACGACGCGCCGCCCGTCGGGACTGAACTGCACGCTGTTGACCGCGCCGCGGGCATGGCGCAGCGTCGCCAGGTGCCGGCCCGTGCGGACGTCCCAGACGCCGGCCGTGCCGTTCTCGCTCGCGGTCGCCGCGTGGGTGCCGTCCAGCGAGAGGTCGACGTCGTTGACGGCCCCGGCCGGGCCGGCGCGCAGGATCCGCGTCCAGCCCGCCGCCGCCACGGCATCGCGCAGCGCGCGCGAGACGAGCGGGCTGCTGCGCAGCTCGGCGGCCTCGATCGCGAGCTTCAGGGCCGTCTCGGGATCACGGCTCGCGGCGTCGATCGCCTGCGCCGCGCGCGCCTGCGCCTTCGCGCTGCGACGCTCGTTGTTCGCCACGAGGCCGAGCGCGATCGAGATGCCCAGCGCGACCAGGACGCCGCCGAGCAGCATGCGCTGGCGGCGGGCGGCGGCCTTGCCTCCCGCGGCGATGTACGCGACCTGCTCGGCGGTCGGCGACTGCGCGTGCTCGGCCTGCTCCTCGAGCCAGCGCTCGGCGGCGTGCAGATCGCTGCCGCGCATCAGGTAGCTGGCGTCGCGGTCGGTGCGCAGCCACTCGGCGGTGCGCTGGGTCAGCCGGGCGTGCAGGCTCAGCCACGCCTCGTCGGTCTCGACCGCGGTGATCAGCGCCGCGATCGCGCCGTCGAGGTCGTCCTCCTCGCGGGCGAGGATCCAGTTGGGGCGGGCCAGAGCGTCGGGGACGGGGAGGTCGTCGACGGGGCGCCGCAGCACGGGGATGACCCGTTTGTTCAGCGCCTCAGCGTGGGCGAGCTCCTCGCCGCAGACCTGCGACGCGAGCGAGTCCGGCGAGAGCACGAAGACCACGACGCGCGCCGCCTCGATGCCCGCCCAGACCGTCGCGCGCCAGTCCGACGCGCCGCCGCGGATGTCGTCGACGTCGATCCACAGGTTCTTGCCGCGCCCTTCCATTGCCGGCGCGATGCAGGTCTCGACGAACGCCTCGTCGCGCCGCGAGTAGGAGATGAAGGCGTCGGGCCGGTCGGGCGCGGAGGGCGCGGAGGGGGCGGCCATCGTGCGATTGAACCGGATGTGCGCGGTTGCGCCGTGGTGTGGGCGCGATCTACCGGTGGTTGACAGCGGTGGCGCGCTGGGGGTTACTTGCGCAGCCGCGTTTCGTCGCCCGAGCGCCCGTCATCCTCCTGGACAAGCCCTTCACGATCGAGTTCGCCGTCCACGGCACCGCCGCCGCCGCGCGGGTTCGCGCGCGCTCCGAGCTCGCCGCCGGGCTCGAGCAGCTCGGGCTGACGGCGCCGCGGCCGGTGCTCGTGCTGGCCGGCGACGCCGCCGGCGGCACGGTCGCGGAGGACGAGCTGCGGCCGCTGTTTTGCGACGTGCTCGTCCCGCGCGCGGCGGCGCACGGAGCGTGCATCGTCGACGGCGGCACCGACGCGGGCGTCATGCGCCTGCTCGGCCGCGCGCAGGCGAGCAGCGGCGGCGAGCTGGCGATCGTCGGCGTCGTCGTGGACTGCCTCGCCGGTCGCCCCGGTCAGCCGCCGGCCGATCCGCAGGGCGCGCCGCTGGAGCGCCACCACACGCACTTCGTGCTCGTCGACGGCTCGCGCTGGGGTGACGAGGCGCCCTGGATCGCGGCCGTGGCCGACGAGCTGTCGGCCGGCGCGCCGTCGGCGACGGTGCTCGTCGGCGGCGGCGTGATCGCCTGGGACGACGTCGGCGAGAGCGTGCGGGCGGGCCGGCCGGTGATCGCCGTGGCCGGCAGCGGCCGGACCGCCGATGCGATCGCCGCCGCGGCGCGCGGCGAGGCGCGCGAGGAGCGGGCGCAGTCGCTCGCCGCCAGCGGCCTGCTGCAGGCGGTCGAGCTGGCCGACCGGGCGGCGCTGGCCGCCGCGATCGATCACGCGCTGTCCGCGGGCGCGACGCCGTGAGCGCGCCGTCCTATCCCGACATGCTGCGCGACGAGCTCGGCGCCTTCGTCGACGCGCTCGACCTCAGCGACATGCACAAGCGCTTCCTGCGCGGGCGCTGGCTCGACCAGGTGGCCTGGATGGAGGGCAAGGCCGCCCAGGCCCAGCGCCGCTACTACCGGCTGCGCCTGGCGACGGTGATCGGCGCCGTCATCGTGCCGGCGCTCGTCAGCCTGCAGACGCTCGAGCTCGGGCTCGGCCCGCTGCCGGAGGTGCTGAGCGTGCTCGTCAGCCTCGTCGTGGGCATCAGCGCCGCGATCGAGCAGTTCTTCGACTTCGGCGGGCGCTGGCAGCACTACCGCCAGACGGTCGAGCAGCTCAAGACCGAGGGGTGGAGCTTCATGCAGCTCAGCGGACGCTACGGCGAGGCGGGCACGCACGCGCTGGCCTACGCGTCGTTCGCCGATCGCGTCGAGCACATCATCCAGAGTGACGTCGAGGTCTTCGTGAGCGAGCTGGCCGTCAGCGAGGACCGCGACAAGTCCGGCGACTGACGCCCGCGCTCACGTCGCCCGGATCGGCGCGGTCAGCGCCTTGACGAAGTCCTCCAGCTGGCCCGTCGTCCAACACTCGAACGCCTCGCAGTGCTGCTCGTACGTGGCGATCACCGAGTCGCCGTAGTTCCAGTACAGCCGCGGCTCGGGGTTCAGCCAGAACGTGCGGCCGGCGCGCGCGGCGATCTGCGCGAACACGTCGGCGCGCGGGTCGCGGCCGTTGGTCCGCGCGTCGCCGAGCACGATGACGGTCGCGCGCGGGTGCAGGTCGTCCTCGACGAGCGTGCGAAACTCCGACCACACGCGCCCGTAGTCGGTGTAGCCGGAGATGTCGGCCACGCCGGCGTCGCGCCCGATCGCCTCGGAGACCGCGCGGAAGTCGCGCTCGCGGCCGAAGACGTCGGTGACCTCGCTGATGCGCTCGATGAAGACGAAGGAGCGCATCTTGCGAAACGAGTCGTGCAGGGCGTGCAGCACCGACAGGAAGAACACCGATGCGCTCGTCACCGAGGTCGACACGTCGCACAGGACGTAGATCTCCGGCCGCCGCGGGCGCACGGGCTTGAAGCGCAGGTCGACCGGCACGCCGCCGGTCTGCAGCGATGCGCGCATCGTCCGGCGCACGTCGACGTGGGCGTGCCGCGCGTGCCCGCGGTGCTCCTGGCCCTGCGTCTTCAGCCGGCGCTTGAGCTGCGCGACGACACGATGGACGGCGGCGAGGTCCTGCAGCGGCCCGCTCGGCAGGGCGCGGTCGAGCTCGTTGAGCGGTCGCGACGGCGGCAGCTTCTCGGTGCGCTCGATCTGGCCGCGCTCGAGCTCGCGGCGCAGCAGCGCCTCGAAGCGGCGCAGGCCGTCGCGCGGCAGGCCGCCCTGGCGCGGGTCGTCGCCGGGCAGCTCGGGCCGGGGCTCGACGCGCAGCCCGAGGGCGCGGCGGATGCGCTGCACGTCGACGCCGATGACCCCCGAGCCCTCGCCCTGGCGCCCGAATGCCGCGATCGCCAGCCGCGCGAGGTCGCGCATGAGCGACTCGTTGCCCTCCTGCAGCGCGGCCGCGATCCGGCGGCGCAGCTCCTCGAGGTCGACCTCGCCGGCGTCGGGACCGTCGCGGTCGCCGGCCTCGCCCGGGTCGTGCTCGCGCACGCCCTCGCGCAGCGCCGCCGCCTCCGCCGCGCGAAAGAAGAACCGGTCGAAGACGAGCTCGAAGATGCGCCGGTCCTCCTGCGACTTCGCGAGCGTGGCGGCCAGCGCCTCGCGAAACGCGGTCGGCTGGGTCCACGGAACCTCGGCCAGCACCGCGAAGGCGTCGAGCAGCTCCGCCGTCCCGCTGTTGACGCCCTCGGCGCGCAGCTCCTCGCCGAACTCGACCAGCCGCGCGGCCAGGCCCGGCGCAACGGGTCGAGCGGGCGGGTCGGGCGCGGCGACCATTCGGTCAGGATATGGCCTACGCGTGCGCTTGGCCGGACGTAGCAGCTCTGCTACGTTCGGCCCGTGACGACGATCGCTCAGCGGGAGCTGCGCAACAACATCGGCCAGATCCTGCGTCGCGCGCAAGCGGGCGAGCGCTTCACGATCACCGTCGCCGGGCGACCGGTGGCTGAGCTGGGGCCGACCGCCGAGGCTGCCCGCGGAGCGACCTTCGCGGAGCTGCGGCGAGCTCTCGCTCGCACCCCGGTCGATCCGGGCTGGGCGGAGGATCTCGCGCGGATGCGGGAAGAGGATCGCGCGAACTCGCGAGATCCATGGGCAACCTGACAGCCCTTGTCGACACCAGCGTCTTGATCGACGGCCCCGCTGTCGTGGATGCTGAGAAGGAGGGCAACTGGGCAGTGAGCGTCGTAACGGTCGGCGAGCTCCATGCCGGGGTTCTGCTCGCGGACCACGGGCCGACCCAAGCGGCTCGGTTGCAACGGCTGTCGGACGTGTTGTCGCTCGCTTCGGTGATCGAGATCGACCGCTTCGTGGCCGTCGCCTACGGCGAGATGCGCATGACATCCAGACGCTCCCCGTCCAACGACCTGTGGATCGCTGCCACGGCGGTCGCTCACGAGCTCGAGCTCGTCACGATGGACCGCGGGCAGGCCGCGCTGCCGTACGTCCGCGCGACGCTCGTCTGAGGGCGCGGGTCACGCCCCGAACCCAGCCGGTGTGCCCGGGCCGAGCCTCACGCCCACCCGCTCGGCCACGATGTCGAGGTCCGTGCGGTGCTTGACGATCACCGACAGCGTCTCGCGGAACGTTTCCGCGTCGATGTCCTGCGCGCCCAGCAGCAGCAGCGCCCGCGCCCAGTCGATCGACTCCGCGATCGAGGGCGGCTTCTTGAGGTCGAGGTCGCGGACCATGCCGATCACCTCGACGAGCTTGCGCGCGGTCGTCTCGGTCAGGTCGGGCACGTGCAGGCGCACGATCGCGAGCTCGTGCTCGAGGTTGGGGTAGTCCAGCCAGAGGTACAGGCAGCGGCGCTTGAGCGCCTCGGTCAGCTCGCGCGAGTTGTTGGACGTCAGCAGGACGACGGGGTGCGAGCGCGCCTCGACGAGCCCCAGCTCGGGGATCGAGATCTGGAAGTCCGAGAGAACCTCGAGCAGCATCGCCTCGAACTCCTGGTCGGTCTTGTCGATCTCGTCGATCAGCAGCACGATCGGCAGCTCCGACGTGATCGCGTCCATGAGCGGGCGCGAGAGCAGAAACTCCTCGCCGAAGATGTCGTCGTGCACGGCGTCCCACGCCACGTGGGTCGGATCGGCCTGGCCGGCCTGGATGCGCAGCAGCTGCTTGCGGTAGTTCCACTCGTACAGCGCCTTCGCCTCGTCGAGGCCCTCGTAGCACTGCAGGCGCACGAGGCGGCGGTCGAGCACCTTGGCCAGCGCCTTGGCGAGCTCGGTCTTGCCGACGCCGGCGGGGCCCTCGACGAGGATCGGCTTGCCGAGCTTCGTCGCCAGATATGAGACGAGCGCGGTCGCCTCGCCGGGCAGGTAGCCCACCTCGCGCAGCCGTGCGCCGAAGGCGGCGACGGAGTCGGGGGCGGCGGCGGCCATCGCCGGATGATAGGAACTCGTGTCGTGTTCGCCACGATCATCGGCGCGTCGGAGGGGTCCGCGACGCCGGTGGCGCTGCTGATCGGCTTCGGCGCGGTCGTCGCGATCGTCGGCCACCTCGCCGGCTCGCGGCGGACGGTGGCGGTCGGCCTCGCGATCCTCTTCGTCGCCACGGCGCTGCTGCTCGTCGGCGGCTACATCGCCTACCAGGACGACGCGGTCGACCCGCGCCCCTGCGACGCGCCGGGTGGGTGCTGAGCGGCCGAGCTGTCGCCGGGCGATGGCGCGCCCGGTGCGATATCCGCACCGGGCGCGTCATGACCGCCAGTGGCGGAGCGGTTGTGACGCGCCAGGTGCGATATGCGCACTCGGCGCGTCAGAGCGCGGCGCGCAGCTGCGCCGCCACGTCGCCGGTCAGGGGGCCGTAGTGCGCGGGCCAGCAGGTCGCCGGCCCGAGCGCGGCGAGCTTGGCGATCGACTCCGCGCAGCGCGGCGTCGACCAGTTGAACGCCGGGTGCGGCACGCGCGGGCGGCGGCCCGGGAACGGAAACGCCGGATGGAAGAGCGCGAAGCAGTCGTTCGTGATCGCCAGCCGGTCCGACGCTCGCCACAGGCCGATGCAGCCCGGCGAATGCCCGGGCAGGTGCACGACCTCGAAGTCGCCGACGCGGTCGCCCTCGGCCAGCGTGCCGGCGACTTGCAGCGGGCCGCCGTCCCAGGCGCTGAACGTCTTGCGTGTCACGCCGCGCACGAAGAACGGCAGGAGGCTGAAGTCGAAGTCGTCGGCGCCGCCGTCGCCGGCGACGTTCTCGCGATCGTCGGCGTGGCAGTGCACGGGCGCGCCGACCGCACGCGCGCCGCCGCGATGGTCGGCGTGCGGGTTGCCGAGGACGACGCGCGTCGCGCCGCCGAGCGTGTCGGCCGCCGCGCGTACCGCCGCGCCCATCGGCTTGTGGCCGGTGTCGAAGACGGCCACGCCGCCGCCCTCGCGTACGAGGAAGACGTTGATCCGCAGCGGGAAGCCGCGGGTGATCCTCCAGACGCCGGCGGCGATCTCGGTGGGAGCGGACGCCATGCGCGGACATACTCTCACCGCATGACCGCGGCGGCTTCATCGTGACCGACGAGTTGGCGCCCCGGCCGCTGCGCGCCGGCGACGGCGATCGCGCCGCCGTCGTCGCGCTGCTGCGCGCGCACCATCTCGCGGGCCGGCTCACGGTCGAGGAGTTCGAGGAGCGTGTCGGCCAGGCGCACCGTGCCGTGACGCTGATCGAGCTCGGCGACCTGCACAGCGACCTGCCCGAGCTGCCCGGGCGGCGCGCCACCGCCGTGACGCGCGGCGACCGCCGCCCGCCGCGCGCGCCGGGCATCTTCTCGTTCGTCGAACGCGTCGAGCTCGGTGTCAGCCCCGCGGCCGCCCGCGAGCAGGCCTTCGAGCACATAGCGCCTGCCCTCGCGCGCGCCGGCTATGAGCTGTCGGTCATCGGCGGCGCGCTCATGTTCCGCCGTCGCTGGCGGCCGACCTGGACGATCCTCGTCGCGGTCTTCACCTTTCCGATCGGGCTGCTCGCGCTCACGCACCGGCACACCGACGAGGTGATCGTCGAGATCGGGCCCGGGCCCTACGGCGGCACCGAGCTGATCGCCCACGGTGTCGGCCCGCTCGCCGTCCGGCGCGCCTTCGCCACCCTGCGCGACTGAGCGACCGAGCCGCCCCGGTGACCGGTCGCGCTCGTGTAACCCCGTGGCGCCGGCCAAGCCGCCGGCGCCACGGATCGCGCCGGCTGACCGTGCGGGCGTAGGCCGGCGACAGCGATCGTGCGCATTCGACGCGAGCCTGGCGTCGTTCTGTTCGCTGCGAACATCGACCGGTGCGCGGTCGTGGCGCGCCCAGTGCGGATATCGCACCGGGCGCGCCCCGATGGCGCCGCACACACCCCCGCCACCCGACGCAGACCCCGGCCGGGCGGACCGCACCCATACAGGCTCACACCCCCGGCCACACCGCCAACAGCGCGAGCGCGAGGCCGGCAGTCAGTCGGCGTCGCGCCGCGAGGGCGGGATCTCGCCCGGGCGCAACGGCGCAGCGGGTACGTCGTCGCCGTCGGGCTCGTCGCCGGGGGCCTCGAACGTCAGCCGCCGCGCGTCCTCGCGTCGGACCGCGCGGTCGCGCCGCGCGACCTCCTCGGTCGGCACATCCGGATGCGGCACGACGGCGGTCGCGACCTCCTCGCCGATGTCGTCGCGCACGAGCGAGCGGGCGCGGGCCCGCGAGCGCGCCTCGGCGGATCCCGGCGCCGGTGGCGCCGGAGGCGATGGGTCGGACTCGGCCGCGGGCAGCCGCGGCTCCGGGCGACCGGCGACGCGGATGCGCTGCCCGGCGAACGCCAGCGCGCCGGCCGCCACGAACGCCACGAAGAACCCCCACTGGATGCCCACCGTGCCGCCCTCGCCGCTGACGTCGGGGCGGTCGAAGACGCGGTAGAAGATCAGCGCGGTCGCCCACAGCCCGGCGGCGAAGATCACCGTGCCGTCGCCGCCCGGCAGATGAAACGGGCGCTCGTCGGCGCGCGCGAGCAGCAGCGCGATCACGCCGGCCGCGACGAGGAAGATCGCCGCCTCGACGAAGGAGACGGCGCCGAAGGCGCTGATCGAGTCGCTCACGAAGCTCTTGGCGCCCGCGATCACGACGTTCTTCTCATACCAGGGCAGAAACATCGCCAGCAGCAACCCGATCGCGGCGACCGCGGCGAAGAGCTGGTCGCGATCCAGCGCGGCCGAGGCCGTGCGCAGGCGCTGCGGGAGGGTGCTCACGTGGCGCGGATTGTACGCGCGCGAGCGGTGGTCGGCCGCCACCGACGCCACGCGTCCACGCCGTGCCCGTCTGGGATGCTCATCGCATGGCGCAGCTGATCACCGACGGCGACGACCTCGTGCTGTCGCTCGCGACGTGGGAGCGGCTGGGCGGCATGCACGGCGACATCCGTGTGCCCCTGAGCGCGGTCGAGGAGATCGCCGTCACGGAGCGGCCGTTCGGCGAGCTGCGCGGCGTCCGCGCGCCCGGCACGGGCATGCCGCGGGTCATCGAGCTCGGCACCTGGCGCGGCAAGGGCGAGAAGGGCTTCGCCGCGCCTTGAGGAGCCGCAGCGTCGCCTTGCCGCTGGCCTTGCGCCCGGTGATGTCATGGGCGTGCAGGAGGACCTCGTAGCGGCCCGCCGAGCGCGGCGGCTTGGGCCAGCGCAGCCCGCGCAGTCCGCTGCCCAGCTGCCCGCCGAGCACGATGACGGTCCGGTTGCCGCGGCGCAGGCGAAGCGTGACGCGGGACGGCTTGGAGACCGAGAGCTTGAGCAGCACCGGCTTGCCGCCGCGCGCGCGCCGCGTGACGAGCTTCACGACGGGCGGGCGCGTGAGGTACTGCGTGAAGCGCTCGGCGGCGGCGCAGTACGGGGTGCGATCAAGCGCGGCCACCGGTGCCGGCACGGGCACCGCGCCGCCGCTCGCCGGGGCGGGCGCGACCGGCGGGGCGCCTCGCGCCGCATCCTCGGTCAGGCGCTGGCAGAGGTTGCGCAGGAAGTCGCGCGCCAGGGAGTGGTAGCTCACGTTGGCGTCGCGGCCGCCGAGCGCGTAGCGCGACCAGCCGCCGGTGTCGTACGCGCCGAGCTCGGCGCGCAGCTGGGCCTCGCCGGCGGCGAACAGCGCGCGCCCCTCGGCGTCGTTGGCGAGCACGGTGAAGTCGTGCAGGCCGTTGACCGCCTGCGTGAACGCGTTGAGCACCCGCAGGCCGGACGCGAAGGAGTAGATGAGGTAGTGCGCCCCGGCCGGGGTCACGGCCCGCACGCCGCTGGGCGGCGCCGCGCGAAAGATCCCCAGGCCCGCGCGGGCGGCCTCGAAGTAGCGCGGCTCGCTGAACCTGACCGCTGCGCGCGAGAGCGCCTGCAGCGCGGTGCCCTGCGCGAGCCCGCTGACCCAGGGCGGCCGGCCGCCGTCGAAGCGAAAGAGGTACTCCCAGGCGATTCCGCCGGCGCGCTGTGCCGCCAGCGCCAGCGCCTCGTCGAGCAGCGCGCGCAGCGACGCGTCGTAGCCGCCCTGCCACAGCCCGTTGGCCTTGCCGAACGTGGCCAGCCACTGGATCTGCAGACCTTCGCCGGCGTAGAACTGCCAGACGATCCGACTGCCGGGGAAGCTCACGCGCTCGCCGTTTCGCAGCAGCGGGCCGTTGGACCACCACTGCCGGTTGCGCGCCACCGTCTCGAAGAGTGCGGGCAGGCGCGATGGCTCGAGGCCGCCGCTGGCCGCGACGTCCTCGAGGTTGCGCAGCACGGCTCCGAGCGCCACCCGGCGCGCGCCGCTCAGCTTGGCGCGGAGCGCGAGCGCGTTGACGTAGATCCCGCGATTGCCGTCGTGCGTCGCCTGGTCGATCGCGCCAGCCGCGAGCAGCCGCGCGAGCTCGCCGCGCACCGTCCGCTTCGTGGCCGTCGCGCGGGCGCTGAGCCCGCGGGCAGGCGCGCGACGCGCCGTGCGCGGCGAGCGCACGCCGGGCAGGGACGTCGCCGCCGCCGGCGGGAGGGTGCGATCGTCGCGCACGAACGTCGTGCCGTCGGGCTGCAGCGTCAGCAGTGGCGAAGCGGGGGCGGCGGGGGCGAGGGCCAGCGCGATCAGGAGCGCCGGCGCGAGCGCCCCGATCGGAGTCCGGCGCACAGGTGCGATGCTAAGTTGAACACGTCGTCCCCGCTGCAGTTGTCCTTGCACGCACGATCCGCATCGTTCCTGCACACGTATGCGTCATCCTGGGGTCGTGCCCGATCAGGAGAGTTCGCCGTGACCCGCTCCCTTCGCCAGATCCTCGCCGCCCTCGCCTGCCTCGTGCTCTGCGGCGCCCTGCTGACGGCCTGCGGCGACGACGAGGACCAGGGCGAGGCCAGCGCGCAGGAGCTGCTCGACCAGACGTTCGGCAGCGGCGCCGAGGCGATCGACAACGGCCGCCTGAACGTCGCCTTCCAGCTTGATCCCAAGGGCCTGCTGGCGCTCGGCGGCCCGATCAAGCTGACGCTGGACGGCCCGTTCGCGGCACCCAGGGGCGGCCGGCTGCCGCAGTTCGATGTCGACTTCGACGCCACCCTGGGCGGCCAGGGCTTCGACGGCACCGTCCTGTCGACCGGCCGCGCCGCGTTCGTGCGCCTCGACGGGACCGACTACAAGGTCGACCGCGAGTTCGTCACCGCTCTGCGCAAGGGTCTCGGCGACGTGGCCACGTCCAAGCAGCCGGGGCTCAGGGCGCTCGGGATCGACCCGCTGCGCTGGGTCAGCGGCGCGCGGGAGCGCGGCACGGCGCGCATCGCCGGCGTGCAGACGACCCGCATCAGCGCCAACGTCGCGGTCGCGCGGCTGCTCGAGGACATCGACCGGCTGCTTACGAAGGCGGGCGGCGCCGGCAGCGGCGCGGGCGGACTGCTCAGCCCGCAGACGCGCAAGCAGATCGCCGACGCCGTCAAGACCGCCAGGGTCGACATCTGGACCGGCACCGACGACAAGATCCTGCGCCAGCTCGCGGTCCGGATCAGCTTCGCGTTCGAGGATGGCGAGAAGCCGATCCAGGGTCTCGACGGCGGCAAGATCAACCTGCGCCTGCGCCTCTCCGACGTCAACCAGACGAAGGTCGCCGTCCAGGCACCGGCGGCCGCGCGCCCGCTGGCCGACCTCACCGGCGGCAGCATCCGCGACCTCATCGCCGGCATCGGCAACGGCCTGACCGGCAAGGGCTCCTCGATCGCCGGCGCGTCGCTGGTGCAGTGCATCACCGGCGCCGGCGGCGAGACGAGCGCGCTCGTGCGCTGCCTCTCCGAGCTCGCCGACTAGACGCTCGCCCGTCGGGTACCCCGGCCACGGCCGCCCAACCGCGCGGCCACGTACCCTTCATCCGCATGCGCCCGCCCTCCCACACCGCGATCGGCACCTGGAGCGGCGGCCGCTACCTGCATTTCGGCGAACCGATCGGCGAGGCGCGCCTCGAGGCGCTGCTGACCCCCGGCGGCGGCCTCGACACGGTGCTCACCGCCGACGCCTACGGGGCCGGCGAGGCCGACCGGCTGCTCGGCCGGGCGCTGGCCGGCGTCGATCGCGACGGCGTCTGCGTCGTCGGCGCGATCGGGCACGACTTCTACGAGGGCGAGCGCGAGGGAGCCAAGGGCTACCCGCGCTTCACCGACCCGCGCCTGCGCGGCCCTGAGGACTACGCCGACTACGTGCGGATGGCGACCGAGCGCAGCCTCGAGCGGCTCGGGATCGACGCGTTCGACCTGCTGCTGCTGCACAATCCCGACCGCACCGGCTACACGAGCGACACCGTCTGGGAGGCGCTGCGCGCCGTCCGCGACGACGGCCTGAGCGGGCGGCTCGGCGTGGCGCCCGGCCCCGCCAACGGCTTCACGCTGGACATCATCGACTGCCTCGAGCGCTTCGGCGAGCTCGTCGACTGGGCGATGGTCATCCTCAACCCGCTCGAGCCGTGGCCGGCCGAGCTGTGCCTGCGCGCCGCGCGCGAGCACGACGTCGACGTCATGACGCGGGTCGTCGACTACGGCGGCCTGTTCTGGGACGACGTCAAGCCCGGGCACGACTTCGCGCCGCGCGACCACCGCACGTTTCGCCCCGAGGGCTGGGTCCAGGCCGGCGCCGGCAAGCTCGAGCGGCTGCGCCCGATCGCCGAGCGCCACGACCTGACGCTGCTGCAGCTCGCCGCGCAGTGGTGCCTGGCGCACGAGCCCGTCGCCTGCGTCGTGCCGACGCTGATCCAGGAGCCCGGTCCGCACGCGCGGCCGATCGAGGACAAGCGCGCCGAGCTGCTGGCCACCCCCGCCGAGCTGGTGCTCGAGGCACACGAGGTCGCGGCGATCCGCACGATCGGCGACAACACCGGCAGCATGTCGCTGAAGGGCGCCGACCCGCAGCACGAGGGCGACCCGCGACCCGACCGCTGGCCGCTCACCGCCGACTTGGACGCCGTCGCTCGCCGCTGGGGCATCGAGCCCGATCGCGATCTTCGCCACCTGAGCGCCGCGCGTGGCTGAGGCGCAGCAGCCGCACGATCCGCCGCCCGAGCGGGGCGCGGTCTCGCAGGCACGCCGCTTCCTGCTGTCGGGCTCGGGCTGGCCGTACCTGCTCGTCCCGTTCATCCCGATCGCGATCTTCCTCGAGTTCAACCACGCGGAGGCGGCGATCATCTTCGGCGCCGCCGCCGCCGGCGTGATCCCCACGGCGGCGCTCATGGGCCGCGCGACCGAGCAGCTCGCGCACCGCTCCGGGCCGGGCATCGGCGGTCTGTTGAACGTGACGTTCGGCAACGCGCCGGAGATGATCATCGCGATCTTCGCCCTGAACGCCGGGCTGCAGGAGGTCGTCAAGGCGTCGATCATCGGCTCGATCCTCGGCAACATCCTGCTCGTCATGGGCGCCGCGATGTTCTTCGGCGGCCTGAAGCGCGAGCGCCAGACGTTCAACCCGACCGCCGCCGCGGTGCAGTCCTCGATGCTGCTGCTCGCCGCGGTAGCGCTCGTCATGCCGACGGTCTTCCAGCTCGTCTCCGGTGGCGGGCTGCCGCAGGTCGGCGAGGAGCGGGTGAACTTCGGCTCGGATCTCGAGACGATGTCGCTGATCGTCGCCTTCATCCTGCTCGGCTCCTACGCGGCCGGCCTCTTCTTCTCGCTGAAGTCCCATCGCTCGCTTTTCAACCCGACCGCCGGGGCGGAGGATCACGTCGACGAGCCGTGGTCGATCCGCACCTCGGTGCTCGTGCTCGCCAGCGCGGGCGTGGCCGTCGGCGTCATGTCCGAGATCCTCGTCGGCTCGATCTCCGAGGCGTCCGAGACGATCGGCCTGAGCGAGTTCTTCGTCGGCCTCATCGTCGTCGCGATCGTCGGCAACGCCGCCGAGCACTGGGTGGCGATCTACTTCGCGGCCAAGGACAAGATGGACCTCGCGGTCAACATCTCGATCGGCTCGAGCGCGCAGATCGCGCTCTTCGTGGCGCCGGTCCTCGTCCTGCTGTCGTTCGTCATCGGCCCGAACCCGATGGCGCTCGTCTTCAACGGCTTCGAGCTGGGCGCGGTCTTCCTCGCGATCATGATCGCCAACCACGTCACCCACGACGGTGAGTCGACGTGGTACGAGGGACTGCAGCTGCTGGCCGTCTACGCCGTGCTCGGCGTGGTCTTCTTCTTCGCGTAGTGATCCGCTAGTGGCACATCCCGAGCAATCCCGCCAGTAGATGGGCCTCTACGAACTCGGTGGGCTGGTCGTCGTGCTGCTCGCGCTGCTGTGGTTCGACCTGCACTTCTTCGCGCGCGGCCGGGAGGCGACGTTCGCCGAGAGCGTGCGCTGGTCGATCGGCTGGCTCGTGCTGGGGCTCGCGGTCACCGGGGCGGTGGTCGCGCTCAACGGCAGCGAGGACGGCGTCAACTACGTCACCGTCTACCTCATCGAGCGCTCGCTGTCGCTCGACAACCTCTTCGTGTTCATCCTGCTGTTCGCCTACTTCGGGGTGCCCCACGAGCACCGTCCGCGGCTGCTGTTCTGGGGCATCATGGCGGCGCTCGCGCTGCGCGGCCTGGCGATCCTCGGCGGCACCGCGCTGATCGAGCAGTTTCACTTCGTCCTCTACGTCCTCGGCGTGATGCTGCTCGTGCTCGCCTACCGGATCTACAAGGGGGTGGGCGAGAACGTCGACCCGGACCGCAACCTGGTCGTGCGCGGGGTGCGGACGGTCTTCCCGGTCACCGACGGCTTCCGCGGCGGACGCTGGTTCTCGCGCGAGGACGGGCGCCGGCATGTCACCCCGATCTTCCTCTGCCTGGCGGCGATCGTCGCCGCCGACATCGCGTTCGCGGTCGACTCGATCCCGGCGGCGTTCGCGATCACCCGCGACCCGCTGATCATCTGGGCGGGCAACGTCTTCGCGCTGCTCGGCCTGCGCGCGCTGTTCGTCCTCGTCGAGGGGCTGATCAAGCGCTTCCGCTACCTCGACGAGACGATCGCCGTCGTGCTCGGGATCATCGGCGTCAAGCTGCTCGTCGAGGAATGGGTGTACGTCGGGCCGGTCGAGAACCTCCTGCTCGTCGCGGCGGCGTTCACGATCGGGATCGCCGCATCGCTCATCGGCGACAAGCGCGACCCCGAGGGCGCAGAACGCCGGCGCTCCGAGCGGACCGAGGGTGCCGAGGACTCCGAGGAGGCGCACCAGTTGTGAGGCTCGGCGGGGCGCCGCGATGACAGCGGATCTCGATCCGCTGGCCGTCGTCCGCCGCCGCCTGCGTGCCCAGCGACTGAGCGGGGGCGCGCCGTTTGCGACGCCCGCCGAGGCCGTCGCCTGGAGCGGCGGCGTGCAGGCGCAGGAGTACGCGGAGGCGCTGTGGTCGCTGGCGATGCGCGTGCGCGACGTGGACCTGGCCGCTGTCGAGGCCGCCTGCGACCGCGGCGAGATCCTGCGCACGCACGTCATGCGGCCGACCTGGCACTTCGTCGCCGCCGCCGATCTGCGCTGGCTGCTGCGCCTGACCGCGCCGCGCATCCAATCCGGCAACGCCGGCCGCTACCGCCAGCTCGGTCTCGACCCCGGCACGCTGGCGCGCTGCGACGAGGTGTTCGCGGCGGCGCTCGCCGGCGGTGAGCCGCATACGCGACGTGAGCTCGGCGCCGCGCTCGAGGCGGCGGGGATCGACCCGGCCGGGCAGCGCCTCCCGCACGCGCTGCTGCACGCCGAGCTCGCGGGCGTCGTGGTCAGCGGCCCGCGGCGCGGCAAGCACCACACGTACGTGCGGTTCGCAGATCGCGTGCCCGCCGCCCCGGCGCGCTCGCGCGAGGAGGACGTCGCCGAGCTCGCCGCGCCGCTACTTCACGAGCCACGGGCCGGCGACCCAGCGCGACTTCGCGTGGTGGTCGGGGCTGACGATCGCCGACGCAAAGGCCGGGGTCGGCGCACTCGGCGACGCCCTGGTCGCCGAGGTGGACGAGGACGGGACGCCGTGGATCTCGGCGATGCCCGGGGGTGACGAGGCGCCGCCCGCGGCGTCGCCAGGCGCGCTCATGCTTGGCACCTTCGACGAGCTGGTCGTCGCCCACCGCGACCTGCGCAACGTCTACGCCGACGGGCGCGCGACGACCGAGCTGCTGCCCCGGCCCGTGCTCGTCGACGGCGTCACCGTCGGCGGTTGGACGCGGCGGGTCGCAGCACGCGAGGTGGTGATCGCGGTCGCCCTGGCGGGAAGGCTGGATGCACGCCAGGATGCGGCGCTGCGCGTCGCCGCCGATCGCTTCGGCGCATTCCTCGGCCTGCCGGCGCGGCTCAGTGCGACGGGCCCAAGCGGCGGCGCTCGTAACGCTTGACGACAAGCTCGGGCACGACCGACAGCGCGACCACGTAGACCGCGGTCAGCCACCAGGCCGGCGACGAGAAACCAGGGCGAGACGTCCAGTCAACTCGAACCATCACCGCGGCCAATGTCGGGCGAGGGTGCCGGCGGTATGCGGTTGCCGCGCGGTCGTCGTCGAAGCGACACGCGAGATCCGGCCGAGGCCGAGCGGCCTTCGCGCAGCGATGCTGCGCAGCCGGACCGCGTCCGCGTGTGCCCGCTCGCTGATCACGCCGAGCGGCGCCGGCGGGAGGCGGTGGCCGCGTACGCGGCGACGAGCAGGGCCGCCAGCCCGAGCCCGCGCGCGAGCCAGTCGGGGCCGTCGTCGTTGCCCGCCGACGTGGCGGAAGGCGTCGTCGCGGAGGGAGAGGGCGTCGTCATGCTCGCGCTGCCCTCGCCACCGGCGTTCTCGCGCGGGCTGGACTTCGAGACGGTCGTCACCGAGGCCGGATGCTCGCTGGCCGCGGAGCCGATCCAGCGCACGAGGGCACCGTTGCGGTAGGTCTGGATCGCCTTCCAGGCGATCGGCCCCTCGCGCTCGGGCGTCGAGGCCAGGAAGCGGAACGTCGCCAGGCCGTCGGCGCGGGTCCGCCCGTGCCAGATGACCGACCGCACCGAGCCGTCGGCGTTCGTGTGCAGCTGCCGTGTCCAGCCCGGCGCATCCTCGTAGGAGAACGGCAGGACGTCCTTCGGGATCGCCAGCTCGACCTGCCGCGTGCCGGCTTCCTGCTCGGACGGGACGAGCACCGTCCAGAGCACGGGATCGCCGGGCGCCGCCTGCGCCGGGCGCACCTGGATGTGCGCCGCGGCCGGGGCGGCGGGCAGCAGACCGACTCCCGCCGCGATGACGATCGCGGCGAGCCGCCCGCGGCGCCGCGCGCGAGGTGACCGCGTCATCGCCTCAGCCGGAAGCGAAACGAGCCGCGTTGGGTATGCCCGTCGGCGGCAACGATCGTCCAGCTGGCCTTGTGGGAGCCGGCCTTCAGCCCGCGCCTGAGGCCCACCAGCAGCCGTTTGATGTTGCGCGGGTCGCGGCCACCCGCGCCCTTCGACACGACCTTGCCGCCGGGACCGGTCACGCGCAGCGTGCCGCGCCGCAGCGCGCCGGTGAACGTCGCGGTCACGCGGCTGATCGACGTCTTCGCGGTGGCGCCTTTCGCGGGGCTCGTCGACCTGACGTCGGTGTGCGCTGCGGCGACCGCCGCGCCACCGAGGACGAGCACGGCCGCGAGGATCGGGATGAGCGCAGAGCGCTGGATCGGCACGATGGGTGGTCCTCTCGTTCGAAAGCGGGGCGTACGCCGGGCCGCGCGGCGGCCCGGCGCGGGTCCCGTCAGCCGCGCAGCCTGGCGCTGACGATGTTGTAACGGTCGCCCGCCGTCGCGTCCGCGGCGACCTCGAGCGCGGTCCTGGCCTTCTTCAGGCCGGTGGCGGCCGCCTTCGTCGGCTTGAGCGTGACCGTGGCGTTGCCCGCGGCGTCGAGCGTGACGCTGCGGCTGGCGAGAATCCGCGACCGCAGCCCGAGCTTCCGCGCCGCCACCGCGCTGATCTTCAGCCGGGTGAGCACGGTCCGCTGCGCCGGCCCCGCGACCGTGACCGAGATCCCGCGCGTCCTCAGCGCGGTACGCGTCGGGATCGTCGCGGGCAGCGTGAGCTTGAGGTTGCGCAGCGCGAGCTTCAGGTCGGCGACCTCCGTGCGCAGGGCCGCGAGCTGTGCGGCGCTCTGCGTGCCGGCGGCGTTGAGCGAGCCGATCTGCGTGCTCTGCGCGGCGATCTCGTGCTCGAGCGGCTCGGTGGCGAGATGAACCTGACCCGACGACCACGACGCGAGCGTGTTCTGTGTCGCGTCGGCGGGGACGTAGGAGCTCGTGCCGGCGCCGGGGAGCGCCTCGCACGCGGCCTCGCGGGCGGCATCGGTGTCGGCGATCGCGGCGAGATCCACGCCCGTCGCCGTCCTGACGACGCCGAGCCATGTCGCGGCGCTGTCGTCGACGCCGACCGCAGCGGCCTGGAAGGGGACGTAGGCGTAGAACGGGTCGGTTCCCTGCCAGCTGCGGATGACCGCCGGCGGCGTCAGCGCCGGCACCTGGCACGTCGCGTGGGGCTGGGCGCCGGTCGTCGCGCCGGCCGGCGGCGGTCCGAAGAGGTCGAAGTCAGATGCGGCGGCGAGGCCGGTGGCGCCGCCGGGGCGATGCGCGTAGCTGATCGCGCCGCCGGTCGTCTTGCCGTTGGACTCGCGCAGCAGGTACGTGTTGCCGTGGTTGGTGAACACGTAGCGCGTCTGCGTCGTGCACGTCGCGAGGTACTGCGCGGCCGTGTACGGTGCCGACGGGGCGGTGCAGCCGACCGGCGCAGACGTGACGTACACCGACGGATGGGCCGCCACGGCGGCGGGGAGCGTGAGCGCCGCGACGGCGATCGCCGCCCCGACGGCACTGGGCTTGCGCAGCTGGATCATCGAACGACTCCTGTCCTTGAGGTGGACCGCTCGGCGCGACCGCCGGACGGGATGAAGACGGCCTGGTAGCGGCCGCGAGAACGACGTCTGGTGGGGAAGCGGAAGCGGCCGTTGCGGGCGATGGCGGTGGCCGACGGCACGACGGCGTTGGTGCGCAGCAACAGCACGCGGCCGGGCAGGCGGGGGCTGACGACGCCGCGGGCGGACGTCCGGCCGCCGGCCAGCCGGCGCAGCGTCAGGCGCACCGTCGAACGCACGGTGACCGAGCGGGTCTGCGCCCTGATCCCGTCGGCCAGCGCGGTGATCGTCGAGCTCTCCGAGAGGGGAATCGAGACGACGAAGCTGCCGTCGCTGAGCGTCCTGACGGACCGCACGAGCGCCGCGCGGCGCGAGTGGCTGGGTCGTGCGGTGATGCGCACGCTGACGCTGCCGCGGGCCGGGACGATGCGGCCGCTGGCGCGCACTCGGCCGGCCCCCGTCAGCCGCCTGGGCGCGTTGAGGACGACCCCGGTCGTCCGCGGCGTCGCGGCGTCGCCCGGCGTTCCGGCGCCGGGCCCGCCGGGCCCGCCGGGCCCGCCGGGCAGACCGGCCAGACAGGAGCCGACGACGTAGTCGGCCCCGAACGCCGCCTCGGCCGGTCCCACGCCCCCCGGGGCGCGGTCCACCCAGTGCGGCGCGGCCGGTGATGACATGCCGTCGTAGGTCAGGACGAACGGCCGCGCCAGCAGCGCGCCGGGCAGCGCGCCCGTCGCGGCGGGCACGTCGATCGTCACCGTCCCGCCCGGGCCGGACACGGTCTCGCCGGACGTGGCGCCGGCGCTCGCGAAGCCTCCCGCGAGCGTCCAGACGCCGTGGTCGTAGCGGGCCGGGCCGGTCCGCGGCCCCTCGATGCGCACGTAGCGCGGTTCGCCGCCGACGGCGAAGATGACCGCCCAGCCCGCCGCTTCTGAGTCCTCGTGGGCGGGCACCCAATCGCCGGTCTGCGCCTTGACGACGACCTGCAGCCGCCCGGCCTGCTCGGAGAACCAGGCCGCCGAGACGTCGGTGTTGGCGTGGTGGCCGTCGCCGACGTCGTCGGCGATCTGTGCGCCGCCGGCGCACGGCGCGGGCGCGGCGCCCAGCGCCACCGGGCACAGCGCCAGGCTCAGCCCGACCGACGCAGCGGTCGCGCCCACGGCCCTTCGGATGAGTGCGACGCCCGCACCACGCGGGTGCATCGCGGAAACCTGCACGGGGCGCATGGGCACCCTCCTTCCTGGATCGACGAGGTGGACCGGACGCGAGGCCGGTCCACGACGGACCAGGGGCGCCCTAGCTGGTGGGTGCCAGGGCGGCCGGCGGCGGACGCATCGCAAGCGCCGAGCCGGCGAGCGAGGTCACGCGGCGCGCGACGACGGCGACGTGACGAGTCGCCAGGCTGCGCGGTGCGCGACCGACCCGAGGCGCGAAGCGGCGCGCGCGCATCCGCTCGATCAGCCGCTCACCAGGGGTGAAGCCGAGCAACAGCGCCGCGAGCAGAACCCCGGCCGGGGCCAGCAGCAGCGTGACGCCGGGGGCAGTCGCCGCGAACGCCGCCGTCAGCGCGACGAGCGCCGCCAGGGCCGCGACGCGACCGTGCTTGAATGAAAGAACCCCCATGAGGCTCGGAACGTATAGCAGCCTGCGGCGCTGCGGCGCAACCGCAATCGCAACCGCGCCCCGGCCGGCCGGCCCGGCCGGCCGTGCGGGGACGCACTCGCTTGCCGTGCAGACCGCCGTCGGTCACGATGCTGCGTCCATGGCCCGACGCGATCGTCGTCTGCTCCTCGGCCTCGCCGCGCTCACGCTGCTGCTGGCCTGCCTGACGCTCGTCGGCGTCCACAGCGACGCGCTGCTCGCCGCTCCGGCGCTCGTGCTCGCGCTGCCGCTGCTCGCCGGCCGCTACGTCGGCGAGCAGCAGATCGCCCGGCTCGCCGCCGCGTTCGTCGCCGTCCGGCGGCGGGCCGCGCACGCGCTCGTCCCGACCGCCGGGCGAGCATCGCACGTCCTGCCACGCGGCGGGCGGCTGATCGCCTTCTCGCTCGCCGTGCGTCCGCCCCCGGCGGCGCTTCCAGCGTCGACCGCCTAGGACGCTTCGGCCCGCGCGGGTCGGAGCCGAGCTTCGATCCACGAGAAGGAGGGCCGCCCGATGGCCCGTCGCATCGCCGCCGTCGCCGCGCTCTGCGCGCTGGCGCTCGGCATCCCCGCCAGCGTCGCATCCGCCCACGAAGGCAACCCCGATTACGAGTCGATCGTGCGCGGCGTGACGCCGGCGATCGCCGGCTTCAGCGTCGAGGTGCTCAACGGCGACGACCGGCTCGGCGTGCAGAACACGGGCCGGAGCACCGTCACGATCGAGGGCTACAACGACGAGCCGTACATCCGCATGAGTCCCGGCGGCAGGGTCGAGGTCAACCTGCGCTCGCCGGCGCACTACCTCAACCAGGACCGCTTCTACGGGACGAAGGTGCCCGCTTCGGCGAAGGCCGGCGCCACGCCGCGGTGGCGCACCGTGGCACGCACCGGCCGCTACGAGTTTCACGACCATCGCATGCACTGGATGGCCAAGCGGGTTCCCGAGCAGGTCACGGACCGGACCAAGCGCACGAAGCTCTTCGACTGGCAGGTGCCGCTGCAGGCGCAGGGCACGACGGCCGCGATCACCGGCGAGCTCGCCTGGCGAGGCACCGGATCGGGTCCGCCGATCGGCGCGTTCGTCGCGTTCGGGGCGTTGGTCATCCTGGGCGGCACGGCGGTGGTGGTCGTGCGCCGCCGGCGGCGCATCGCCGCGGCGGGCGGCGGTGAGGTCGGCCGACCAGCGGGCGACGCCGGCGGCTCGCCGCCGGTCGCCCCGCGCGAGGAGGCCTGGTGACGTGACGCGCCGGGCGCTGACCGTGGCGAGCGTCGTGCTCGCAGCGCTGCTCCTGGCGCCCTCCGCCGCGTCCGCCCATGCGCTGCTCGTCGAGACGATCCCGCAGCGCGGCGCGACCCTGGAGAGCCAACCGCGTGCGATCGTCCTGCGCTTCAGCGAGGCGGTCGAGGGCAACTTCGGCGCCGTCCGCGTCTTCGACGCGAAGGGCGAGCGCGTCGACGACGGGCGCACCACGCATCCCGGCGACAGCAGCGCGCGGCTGGCGGTCGGCCTCGAGCCGGGGCTGCCCGACGGCACCTACGTGGCGACGTATCGCGTCATCTCCGCCGACAGCCACCCGGTCGCCGGCGGGCTCGTCTTCTCGATCGGCGCCCCCGGCGCGGCGGCGACGCCGCCGATCTCCGAGCTGATCGGCGAGTCGCGCGCCGGAGCGCTCACGCAAGCGGCGTTCGGCGTCGCCCGTGGCCTGACCTACCTCGCGACGGCCGTCCTGCTGGGTGGTCTCGCGTTCCTGCTGCTCGTCTGGCTGCCGGCACTGCGCGCCACGAGCGGGGCGACCGAGCAGTGGCGCGACGCATCGACGGCCTTCCTGCGGCGCCTGCGGCGCCTGCTGCTGATCGGCGCGGCGGTGGGCGCCATCAGCGGGATCGCGGGGCTCGTCCTGCAGGGCGCCACCGCCGGGGCGACGAGCGTGTGGACCGCGCTCTCGCCGAGCGTCGTCGCCGACGTGCTCGGCACGCGCTTCGGCCACGTCTGGGGCCCGCGCGTGCTGGCCTTCCTGGCGCTCGGTGCGGCCGTCGCGCTCGCCCTGCGCGGCCCGCGCGAGCGCGCCGCCGCGCCCAGCCTGCAGCCGGTCGCGCTCGGCGCCGACGGGCTCGCCGCGCCCGGGCTCCCGCGTCCGGCGCTCGTGCTCGCGGCGCTGCCCGCGGCCTTCGTCGCGCTCGCCCCGGCGCTCGGCGGCCATGCCAGCGTGCAGCCGCCGGTCGCCCTGCTCCTCCCGCTCGACGTCGCCCACGTGCTCGCGATGAGCGCGTGGATCGGCGGCCTGCTCATGCTGCTGTTCGCGCTGCCGGTCGCCACGCGCCGCCTCGAGGCGAGCGATCGCACGCGCCTGCTGGCGGCCGCGCTGCTGCGCTTCTCGCCGATCGCGCTCGCCTGCGTCGTCGTGCTGCTCATCACCGGCACCGTCCAGGCCTTCGAGCACATCGGATCCTGGGCCGCGGTGCTCGACACCGGATTCGGCCGGGCGGTGCTGATCAAGGTCGTGCTGATCGCCGTCCTGATCGCGATCGGCGCGGCCAACCGCCGCCGCGTCGTGCCGGGGCTGAAGCGCCTCGCCACCACCACCGCGGCGCCAGGCCAGCTCGGCCACCTGCTGCGGCGCACGCTCCGTGCCGAGGTCGCGCTCGTCGTCGCGGTGCTCGGCGTGACGGCGGCGCTGGTCAGCTACCCACCGCCGGACACGCTGGCCACCGGGCCGTTCGGAGGCAGCGTCGCGCTCGGCCCGCTGCGCATGGAGGTCACGATGGACCCCGCACGCGTCGGGCCCAACGAGCTTCATCTGAACCTGCTCCGCGCGGACGACGGCACGCCGTTCGACGGGACGAAGGAGCTCGAGGCCACGCTCGCACTGGCCTCCCGGGACATCGGCCCGCTGCCCCTCAAGGCGCGCGAGGCGGGCCCCGGCCACTACGTCGTCGACACCGTCTCGCTCGTCCCGGCGGGCGACTGGCGGCTCGACGTCACGACCCGCATCTCGCAGTTCGACCAGTACGAGGCGTCGCTGAAGGTGCCGGTCCGATGACCGCCCGCTCATCGATCCTCAGCCACCGAAGGAGCCAGCCCATGCATCGCCGGACCATCACCTCCGTCATCTCCGTCGCGACTGCCGCACTCGCGGTGCTCGGCGCATCGGCCGTGACCGCGCAGGCCCACGTCACGCTGCAGCCCAACGCGGCGCCCGCCGGCGGGTTCGCCCGCCTCGACGTCCGGGTTCCCAGCGAACGCGACGACGCGCCGACCCGCAAGATCGTCGTCGAGCTGCCGGCCGGGTTCGCGACGGCGCGCTACGAGCCCGTGCCCGGCTGGAGGATCGCGGTGGCGATGCGCAAGCTCGCCACGCCCGTGACCAGCGAGGGCGAGACCCAGACCGATGAGGTCGACACGATCACGTTCGCCGCGACGGGCGCCAACCGGGGCATCGAGCCCGGCCAGTTCCAGGACTTCGGCATCTCCGTGCGCCTGCCCGAGCGCCCGGCGGGGACGAAGCTCACCTTCAAGGCGCTGCAGACCTACGCCGGCGGCGAGGTCGTGCGCTGGATCGGCCGGCCGAACTCCGACGAGCCGGCCCCGCAGGTGACGCTGACCGCCGCGGTGGACGACGCGGCGGCGCACGGCGATCCGGCCCAGCCGACGGCAGCCGCGACCAGCGCCGAGGCCGGCGCGGACGACGAGGAGGACGGCAACGGCCTCGCCGTCGTGGCGCTCGTCGTCGGCGGGCTGGGACTGCTGGCCGGCCTGGCCGGGCTGCTCGTCGCGCGGCGCGCGCAGACGGCGTAGCCACCAAAACGGGAGGGCGCGCCGGGCGCATGCCCGGGGCGCGTCCGCTGCAGCAGTCCTGCGAGGTCTGTGGCGACGGGAGGATCCTCCGCGGCGCTTACTCGTCGTCGAGCTCGTCGGCCTCGGGCTCGGCGTTCTCGTGGTCGTCGACGATGTCCTCGTCGGTGAGGATCGCGCCGGCCAGAGCGGAGCCGTGGCGGACCTGGAAGGCCTGCATGAGCTCGTCGCGGGCATCGCCGTCGATCGGCACCTCGTCGGAGATGAGGACCCAGTCCGCGCCCTCGAAGCTCTCCATGTTGAAGATCTCCGTGTCGACGTCGGGCGAGTCGTCGACGACGACGAGCACCTCGGTCTGGGGGTTGAAGTACGTCCCCGGGCGGATGACGACGTCGTCGAGGTCGAACTGTCGCGGATTGGCCATGGCCGTATCTCTATCAGGTCAGGTTGCGGATCCGCCGCTCGATCTCGGCCTCGACATCGAGCGGCTCCGCGCCGCCGCGTACCCGCCGCGCGTTGCGCGCAAGCACGTGCTCGCGAATCTCCTCGCGCAGCTCGTCGTCGACCGCGGCCGGCGCCAAGCGATCGAGCGCCGCACGCTCAACCGCGATGTCGACCGGCGCCTCGCCGCGCCGCACGCGCCGCGCGTTGCGCGCCTCGAGCATCTGGCGAATGTCCTCGTCGCGCTCGGCGGTCGGGTCATCCGCACCCGCCCGCCCATCGTCGCCGTCGATGCCGCCGCCACCGATCTCCCGGTAGCTGCGCCCGGTGCCGACGAGGGTGTACACGGCGACGATCGCGCCGACCGCGGCGACGACCCAGACGATCGTTCCGAAGGCCTCCTGCATCGCCTGATGATCTCAGGCTCAGCGCGGCGTCTGCTGGTGCGAGGCCAGCCGCCACGCGCCGTCGCGGCGGACGTACGCGCTGCTCACGAGCGCCGAGTACGGCGCGCCGTCGCGCACCGCATCGACGCCGTAGACGACCACGGCGCCGTCGTCGCCCAGCGCCACGACCTGCGGGTCGTCGAGCTCGAACGTCGTCCACGGCGCGCCGCTCATCGACTGCAGGATCGCGTCGCGATCGGCGAGGCGCATGCCGCCGGGCAGGAGCATGACGACCGCGTCGTCGAGCACGCGGTCGTAGAACGCCGTCGCTGCCGCGCCGCCGGTCGACAGCGCGCGCCAGCCGTCGATCTCGAGGGCGATCAGCTCGTCGGCATCGGTCATCGGGTCCTCCGTTCGTCCGGATCGGCCGGTTCTCGCGGGCCATACCCCGACGCGCGGGTGGGACGTCCGCTACGCTGCAAGTACCGTTGACTGACCAGTCAATCTAGTCGCACAGACCCCTTCTTCAGGAGCCACCCCATGGTCGATTTCAGCCTGACCGACGAGCAGAAGAACCTTCGCGAGCTGGCGCACGACTTCGCGGCGAAGGAGATCCGCCCCGTCGCCTGGGAGCTCGATCGCGACGGTGCGTGGCCGCAGGCGATCATCGACAAGGCGCACGAGGTCGGGCTCATGAACACGCACCTGCCCGAGGAGTACGGCGGGGCGGGGCTGAACTACCTCGACGGCTGCATCATCGAGGAGGAGCTGTCCTGGGGCTGCTCGGGCGTGCAGACCTCGCTCGGCGCCAACGGCCTGGCCTCCGCGCCGGTCATGCTCGGCGGCACCGAGGACGTCAGGCGCGAGTTCGCCGAGGAGCTCGTCGCCGAGCCCAAGCTCGCCTCCTTCTGCCTCACCGAGCCCGACGCCGGCTCCGACGTGTCGGGCATGCGCACCCGCGCCGTGCGCAAGGGCGACAGGTACGTCATCAACGGCTCGAAGTGCTTCATCACCAACGGCAGCTACGCCGACTGGTTCGTCGTCTACGCCAAGACCGATCCGGAGGCCGGCCACCGCGGCATCTCCGCCTTCCTCGTCCGCCGGGACGACACGGTCGTCGTGGACAAGAAGGAGGACAAGATGGGCCAGCGGGCGTCGAACACCGCGACCATCACGTTCAACGACACGGAGATCGACGCGCGTTATCTGCTCGGCGAGGAGAACAAGGGCTTCAAGCTGGCGATGATGGTCCTCGACCGCACGCGCCCGGGCGTCGCCGCCATGGCGACCGGCATCGCGCGCGCCGCGTTCGAGTTCGCCACGACCTACTCCAGGGAGCGCGTCCAGTTCGGCGTGCCGATCGCGATGCACCAGGCGATCCAGTTCATGATCGCCGACATGGCGACGAAGGTGCACCTCTCGCGCCTGGCGACGTGGAACAGCGCCGTCCTGCTCGACCAGGGCAAGCGCAACACCCTGGAGTCCTCGCACGCCAAGCGCTTTGCCGCCGACTCCGCGATGGAGGTCGCCACCGACGCCGTGCAGGTCTACGGCGGCTACGGCTTCATCAAGGACTACCCCGTCGAGAAGCTCATGCGCGACGCGAAGATCATGCAGCTCTACGAAGGCACGTCGCAGATCCAGCGGCTCGTGATCGCCCGCGAGACGCTGCTGCCGCGCCGCATCGAAGAGCCGGCGACCGCGACGGCCTGATCGACGGGCCGACGCACTGCGCGGGCGGCCCGGCGCGCCGCCCGCCGTCGCCGGCACCCGCCGACCCGCTCATGCCGACACGCAGGGCATACTGGACCGATGGCCTCTCGCCGCCGCTCGACGCAGGCAGCCGTCGCCGACGCGGCCGCCCAGAGCGACGTCCGCGCGGCCGCCGGTGGGCGCACGCCTGCGGCCGAGCCGCCGGGCGACACCGCGCGCCAGGCGGAGGGCGGGCCGGGGTCGAGCGACCCGCTGCTCGCCGGCCTGCGCAGGACCGGGCTGCTGCGGCTGCTCGTCTTGCACCTGCTGGGCTCCGGGCCCTCCTACGGCAACCAGCTCATGGAGCGCGTCGGCTCGCTGACCGGCGGCCTGCTGGCGGTCAACCCGAACACGATGTACCCGCTGCTGCGCGCGCTGGAGGCCGAGGGGCTGGTGGCGGGCGAGTGGGAGCACCCCGAGCGCCGTTCGCGGCGCTTCTACCGGCTGATGCCGAGCGGCAGCGCGGAGCGCGACCGGCTGGCGGCGGACGTAGCGCCCCGGCTGGACGAGATCGCCGCGGCCGTCGACCTGATCCGGCGCGAGCTGGTGGGCTGAGGAGCATGGGCACGGCCGCGGCGCGGCAGCTGCTGCCGGGCGCCTCGATCGCCGAGGTCCAGGCGCTGTGGCTCGATCTCGACCGCTGGCCGGCGTTCGTCGACGGCTTCGGCACGATCGCCCGCCGCGAGGGCGACTGGCCGCAGACCGGCGCGCGCATCGTGTGGGACTCGCGGCGCAACGGCCGCGGCCGCGTCGTCGAGCAGGTCACCGACCACGAGCGGGGCGTCACCCATCTCGTGCGCATCGAGGACCCCCAGCTGCGCGGCACCCAGCGCGCGCGCTTCTGCGCCTACGACGGCGGCTGTGAGATCTCGCTCGAGCTCGACTACGAGCTCAAGCGGCCCGGCCTCGGCGGTCGCCTGACCGACGTCCTCTTCGTGCGTCGCGCCGTCGGCGACGCGCTGCGCCGCACGCTGCGGCGCTTCGCGGTCGAGCTCGAGGCCGACCGCGCCCTCCACCCTGAACCCGCGCGGCGCACGCCGCGCTCCCGCAACGAGAAGGAGTCCTGACAGGCATGTTCGTGTTCAAGGCCGCGGTCGTCGGAGCAGGCACGATGGGCGGGGAGATCGCCCAGGTCATCGCCTCGGCCGGCATCCCGGTGGTGCTGAAGGACGTCAAGCAGGAGTTCGTCGACCTCGGTCTGAAGAAGGCCCAGGAGGTGACCGCGGCGCAGCTCGGCAACCTCGTCGACAAGCAGAAGATCACCCAGGCGCAGGCCGACGCGCAGGCCGCCGAGATCCTCGGCCGCATCCACGGCACGACCGAGTACGAGGGCTTCGGCGACGTCGACTTCGTCGTCGAGGCGGTGCCCGAGCGCATGGGGATCAAGCAGGCCGTCTTCGCCGAGCTCGACGCGCTGACACCGGGCCACGCCATCCTCGCGTCGAACACCTCGTCGCTGTCGATCGGCGAGATGGCCGACGCGACCTCGCGCCCCGACCAGGTCGTCGGCTTTCACTTCTTCTATCCCGCGTCGTTCATGCGCCTCGTCGAGATCGTCGAGGGCGACGAGACGTCGCCCGAGACGATGCAGACCGCGACGACGTTCGCCCAGGCCATCCGCAAGATGCCGATCGCCTGCCGCGACGAGCCGGGCTTCGTCGTCAACCGGATCCTCAATTCGGCGATCAGCGAGGTCTGGCGCTATCAGGAGGACAACGGCCTGGCGATCAAGGCGATCGACGACGCCGTCTGCGCCTCGCGCGTCGCGCCGATGGGGCCCTTCTTCCTCACCGACCTGCTCGGCCTCGACACGGTGCTGCACGTCGCCGAGCACCTGCAGGAGTCCTACGGCTCGCAGTCCTTCTACGTCCACCAGGGCATGAAGGCGTTCGTCGAGGCCGGCGAGCTCGGCGCCAAGACCGGCAAGGGCTTCTACGACAACGGTCAGCCGCGGATCGACGGCGCAACCGAGTTCGACCACGACGAGCTGACGCAGCGCTTCGTCCTGAAGGCGTTCGTCGAGGCCTGCCTCGTGCTCGAGGACGGCATGGCGACCGTGCGCGACATCGACCTCGGCATGATGGCCGGCGCCGGCCTCATCCCGCCGCCGTTCGCGCGCGCCGACCAGGCGGGGCTCGACGCGGTCCTTGGCGCGCTCCAGACGGCGACCGCCGAGTGGGGCGAGCAGTTCGCCGCGCCGCTCATCCTGCGCCGGCTCGTCGCGCAGGGCCGGCTGGGCGCGAAGTCCGGCCAGGGCTTCTTCGCCTACAAGCAGCCCGACGACGGCTTCGCGCAGGGCGAGGCCGTCCAGCTCGAGACGCGCGACGGCTACGCGATCGCCTGGCTGGACCGGCCGCCGGCCAACTCGCTGGCGCCAGAGGTCATCGAGGAGCTCGCGCGCGTGTGGGAGCACGTCGACGCCGACGCGTCGATCCGCGCGCTCATCATCGCCTCGGCGAACCCGATGCTCTGGTGTGCCGGCGCCGACATCAAGGCGTTCACGAAGCTCGACGCCGAGACCGGCGCCAAGCTGCTCGACGAGACCCACGCGCTGCTGCGGCGGATGGAGTCCTCCTCGACGATCACGATCGCCGCGATCAACGCCCTCGCCTACGGCGGCGGCTGTGAGCTGGCGATGGGCTGCGACGTGCGGATCGCCGCGCAGTCGGCGAGCTTCGGCCAGCCGGAGGTCAACCTGGGCATCATCCCCGGCTTCGGCGGCACGCAGCGCCTGCCGCGCCTCGTCGGCACGGCCCGGGCGCTGGAGCTCAACCTCACCGGCGACCCCATCTCCGCCGAGGAGGCCTACGCGATCGGTCTCGTCAACCGCGTCGTGCCCGACCACGAGCTGCACGACGTCGCCCGGGCGTGGGCGCGCAAGCTCGGCGGCCAGGCGCCCCTCGCGGTCGCGGCGATCAAGCGCACGACGGCCGGCGACGCCGACCTCGACGAGGGCATCGCCGCCGAGAAGGCGGCCTTCGGCGAGATCTTCGCCAGCGCCGACGCGCGCGAGGGGATCGCGGCCTTCCTCGGCAAGCGCACGGCGCAGTGGAGCGGGACGTAGACGCCGGCGAGACCGCCGGCGTCGCCGACCTGGCGCGGCTCCTCGGCCGCGCCGGGTCGGTCGTCGCGCTGACCGGCGCCGGGATCTCGGTTCCGTCCGGGATCCCGGACTTCCGCACCCCCGCAACCGGCCTGTGGGCGAACGTCGACCCGATGGAGGTCGCGCACATCGACGCCTGGCGCGCCGATCCCGAGCGCTTCTGGAGCTTCTACGGCGAGCGTTTGCAGACGCTCGGCGACAAGCGGCCCAACGGGGCGCACCGCGCGCTCGCCGCGCTCGAGCGGCGTGGCCGGCTCGACGCCGTCATCACGCAGAACATCGACATGCTGCACCGCAAGGCCGGTACGCGGGAGCTCGTCGAGGTGCACGGCTCGATCGGGGCGTGCGTCTGCCTGGCCTGCGGCGAGCGGCCGCTGCTGGCGACCGTGCTCGAGCGGCTGGCCGAGGCGACCGTGCCGCTGTGCGCCTGCGGGCGCCCGCTGAAGCCCGACGTCGTGCTGTTCGGGGAGCTTCTCTGCGAGGCCGCGCTGGCGCGCGCCACGCAGCTCGCCGCCGCCGCCGACCTGATGCTGTGCATCGGCTCCTCGCTGGAGGTCCAGCCCGTGGCGCAACTGCCGGCCATCACGCTGCGCCACGGCGGCGACATCGCGATCCTCACGCAGGGTGCCACGCCGTACGACGCCCAGGCGACGGTCCGCCTGAGCGGCGACGTCGAGGAGGATCTGCACGCGCTCGTCGCCGCGCTGTGACGGCTCAGGCCAGGCGCTTGCAGTGCGTGCGCCTCGTGAGCGGCTGGCCCCCCCGCACGCGGCCGCGAGGTTGTCGGTTTTCCGCGCTCGCCAGGGGGGAAGGCGGTACCTATGGCGACTTCAGACGAACTTCGACAGACGGCAGAGGCCCTGGTGGCCGAGGGCAAGGGCATCCTCGCGGCCGACGAGAGCAACGGGACGATGAACAAGCGGCTGAAGGCCGCCGGCGTCGAGCCCAGCGAGGAGATGCGGCGCGCGCTGCGCGAGCTGCTCTTCACCACCGAGGGCGCGGCCGAGCACATCAGCGGCGTGATCCTCTACGACGAGACCTTCCGCCAGTCCACCGCCGACGGCACGCCGTTTGCGCGGCTGCTGCAGGACATGGGCGTGATCGCGGGGATCAAGGTCGATACCGGCGCCAAGCCCCTGGCGGGCGCCGACGACGAGAAGATCACCGAGGGTCTCGACGGGCTCCGCGAGCGCTTGGCCGAGTACTACGAGGGCGGCGCGCGGTTTGCGAAATGGCGCGCCGTCATTGCGATCGACGACGAGCGCCCGAGCCGCTACGCCGTCCACGTCAACGCGCACGCGCTCGCGCGCTACGCGGCGCTCTGCCAGGAGGCGAGCATCGTGCCGATCGTGGAGCCCGAGGTGCTGATGGACGGCGACCACACGATCGATCGCGCCGAGGAGGTCAGCGGCGCCGTGCTGGCGGCGGTGTTCGCCGAGCTGCGCGAGCAGCGCGTGCTGCTGGAGGGGATGCTGCTCAAGCCCAACATGGTGCTGGCCGGCTACGAGTGTGCCGCGCAGCGCTCGCACGAGGAGGTCGCCGAGCGCACGCTGGGCTGCTTGCGCCGCCACGTGCCCGCGGCGGTGCCGGGGATCGTCTTCCTGTCGGGTGGCCAGAGCGACGAGGACGCGACGATCCGGCTGAACCTCATGAACCGGATGGGTCCGCAGCCCTGGGAGGTCAGCTTCTCCTACGGCCGCGGCCTGCAGGCGGCGGCGCTGACGACGTGGGCTGGCGACGAGGCCAAGGTGGAGCCGGCGCAGGCGCAGTATCTCCATCGCGCCCGCTGCACCGGCGCCGCGCGGCGCGGGGAGTACTCCGAGGACATGGAGCAGGAGCTCGCCGCGACGGGGTGAGCGCCCCGACGCGCGCCGCACGCGGTCAGATTCCGGCGGCGGTGCGTGCTCGCAGCGCCGCCTCGATGCGCCCCAGCACGGCGCCGATGACCGCGATCTGCTCGTCCTGCAGACCGCCCTGCAAGGCGGCGTTGGCCACCGCGCCGACGTTGCTGCGCTGCTCGCGCAGCTGCTCCAGGCGCTGGGGCCAGCCCCGCGGTCTCGCGCCAGGGCTCGAGCTCGGCGAGCGTCGCCTCGAAGGCGATGCGCAGCCCGAGCGCGGCCTCGCGCCAGCGCGCGGCGTCGGCGTCGAGCCGCACGCGCAGCGTCAGCTCCTCACAGGCCAGCGCGACGTCGCGTGCCGCGAGCACGGCCGCCAGGCGCTCCTGCGGGCGCAGCGCCGCGGTGCGCGGGCGCAACGCGCCGGGGGCGCGGCGGGGCAGCTCGCGAGCACGGTCCCAGCGCCCCTCGGCGACGCGCTCGCCGTTGCCGAAGCCGACTCGCACGACGAGCGCCTGCGGGCGCGCGACCTCGTGCGCGTACGGATCGGCCGTGGCGATGCGATGGGCGTGCAGCACGCGGTTCAGCCGCGCGACGGCGGCGTCCGCCAAGCCGTCGAGATCGGCGCCGGCCAGCCAGGCGGCCGCCGCCTCGCAGCCGTCGAGCGCGGCGGTGTCGACGAGCGTCGCCCGCGACGTCACGACCGGTTCCGGCGCGAGGCCGGCGGGCGGCGCGTCGACCGCTCGCGCGCGCCGGCGACGCGGTAGCAGGCGGCGCTCGGGTGCGCCGAGGACGGCGACGACGAGCACGTGGGCGGGAGGCTCGCCGAGCTGTTCGCGGATCGTGTAGCGGCCGGGCTCGGGACCGAGCGGCCAGGGAAACTCGAACTGCACAAAGCGAAACCGCCGTGACCCTGGAGCCACGGCGGTTTCGGGTACGTCCCCTGCTTGAGTGACGGCTACTCGGCCTTGTGGGCGCGGCTCGCGCGTCCGAGGTCCGTGGCCTTGATCGCGTACTTCGACGGCGCGAGCTTCACCGTCGGGTTGTCGATCTGGCCGAGGCGGTCGATCAGCTTGATCCACTGCGAGGGCTTGAGCACCGACTCGGTCAGCTTGCCGCCCTTGCTCGGATCGAACTGCGGCCGGAAGCCGACGTGGATGTGATCGGCGTGGTCGCCCATCGCCAGCGTGTTCGTCGCTCCGTCGTAGGCCATCAGCGTGATGATCTGCGCCGGCTTCATCGTGCCCTGCAGCGTCAGCAGGCGCCGCACGGCGATGTCGGCGATCGAGCCCGCGCCCTGGTTGCCGAGGATCGGGATGCCGTTGATCTTCGCGATGTCGACCGCGTTGCCCGACGAGTGCGCCGAGACGTTGCCGCCGGCGGTGTAGAAGCCGTGGCCGCAACGCAGCGACGTGACCGTCGGCCTCATGCCCGAGGAGGCGAGGAACTCGAGCGTCGCGAGCACGCGGCGGTCGACGACCCCGGCCCCGATGTCGCGGCGACCGCAGGAGTACAGCTCGATCCGCGGGTTGGCCAGGACGCGCTGGACGAGCGTGTCCTTGCTCATCAGCAGGATCTGGCCGATCGTGGCGCCCCGGGCCTTCTCCCCGAAGAACGGGTTCTCGCCCTGTGCGCGGTAGATCGCCGTGGACTCGAGCAGCTTCCAGCCGTCGAGGATCGGCTTCGGGTCGATCCGCGGAGCACCGCGGCCGGCCGGGCGGATCTCGAACAGCGTGTGCGGCGCGACGTTCTTCGCCGTCGTGCCGATCCGGCCGAGGATCGTGCCCGCGATGACGCGGCGACCCGGAACGAGGCTCTTGAGCACCACGTCGTCACGGTTGAGGCCGTAGACGCCGGTGAAGTAGGACTTGATGCTCGTGCCGTCCGCCAGCGCGGACTCCGACTCGAGGATCTGCTCCTTGCCGCCGGCCGACATCGCGTTGGGGCGCGTCGGGTTGGCGAACAGGCGCTCCTTGGCGAGCTTGGACGTCGCGTCGACGACCGGCTCGACGACGTTCTTGACGGCGCTCTTGACCTTGTTGGATCCGGCGCTGGCGGCCTCCTTCGGCGCGGATTCGGCCTTGGGAAGGGCGAGCTCCTTGGCGATGGACTGCTTGCTCTGCGTCTTCTCCTTGGGCACCGGCACCTGCGAGGCGACCTTCTTCAGGCCCGCGTAGGTGTAGATGTTGCCGTAGACGTCCTGCAGCATCACGAAGTTGCCGAGGCGCTTGTTCTGGCCGACCTTGACGATCTTGCCGTCCTGCACGGCGACGACCGGCGAGCCCGCCTTCGCGAAGATGTTGATTCCGCGACGGGTGGTGTTGGACTCGACCGGCAGCGCGGCGTTCTTGCCACGGGCCACGCGGCGGTTGGCGTCGCGCTCGGAGATGTCGTCGGCGTACCTCGCCGGGGCATGCACCGGGAACAGGCCCTGCGTCAGACCGCTCAGCGAACCGATCAGGTCAGCGGGCATGCCGCCGATGAAGCGGGCCCGCATGAGCACCGAGTCGACGTACCAGTCGGCGTGGTTGTAGGCGAAGATCGCCTTGCGCAGATCCTGGTCGGCGCCCGCTGCCTTGAGGTAGCGCGCAGCCGCGAAGATCGCGTCGACCGGGTTGTACGGATCGATCTTGCCGTCGCCGTTGGCATCGACGCCGAACGACTTCCAGCTCGACGGGATGAACTGCATCCAGCCCATCGCACCGGCGGACGACACGTTGAGGTTGCGGCCGTAGTCGGTCTCGATCTCGTTGATCGCGGCCAGGACCTCCCAGCGGATGCCGTACTGGATGCCGGCAGCCTGGTAGATCGACAGCAGGAAGGGCGGGATCTTGAACTTGTTGATGAAGAAGTTCGGAACGCCGACCGGCACGGGGCCCAGGGAGGCCAGCGACATCGCCGGGTTCGTAAGCGTCGGGACGCCGTTGGAGTGACGCAGACGGGTCTTCGTGGGGCGCTCGCGCTCGGGCTGCTGCGAGCTGAGAAGACGCCCTGCCGAATCGAAGACCGGCTGACCGACGGACGGCTTGCCCTTCTTCTTGCTCTTGGGCTTGAGGACGTCCAGCAGCTGGTCCTGGGCCTCGGCGGCCGGTGACGCGGGAGCGGCCGGAGCCTGCTGCGCGGGGGCCGTCGGCTTGATCGACAGCAGCGGTCCGCCTTCGGACGTCGCGCCCGACTGCGTGGTCTCGACGAGGCTGAGAAGCGGCAGCTTCAGGCCAGGGATCGTGACCTGGTCCAGCGGCGTCTCGGCTGGGATGTCCAGCGTGATCGTCCGCTTGATGTTGCCGAGGAGCGTGAGCTCGAATGTGCGGGGCTTGGCCGCCGCAGGTGACGCGATGGTCCCAAGACCGACGCCGATGCCGCCGGTCAAGGCCAAGGCGATGAGAAGCCTACGCTTGTGGTGCATGTGGTCCTGCATCTCCCCCCTGGAGGTGTCCCGAATACGCGATCCCGATGCGCGTGCGCGGCAGACTATCGGGAATCGGCGTCGAACGCTAAACCCGCGATAAGCGACTGCTCGCGCAGGGGCATTACAGCGTGCTGAGCGGACGACGGCAAGTCCCGGTTCGCTGCGTGCGACGACGGCCCGTCGCACATCCCCGTCGCGTAGGGATCACGCGCGCCCGCGAGGGAACGGCACTGCGGTAGCCTCAGACGGCCCCGCCAATCAGGAGGAATCCCGTTCGATGAGCGACCATGACGAGGCCGAAGGGCTGCGCGAGCGGCTGACGAAGCAGGGCGAGGACACGCTCGGCAAGCTCGCCGAGGACCTCATGGCCAACCCGCTCGTCGCGGGCGCCCTCCAGCGGGCATTCGACGCGCGCGAGAAGGCCTCCAGCGCGCAGGAGGCGGCCCTCGGAGCGCTCATGCTGCCGTCCGCGGCCGACATCGAGCGCCTGACGCGGCGGGTCCGCTCGGTCTCCCAGCGCCTGGAGGGCATCGAGGACGGGATCGACCGCCTCGACGAGCGCGTCGCCGCGACCGCGACCGCGACCGCGGCGGGCCTCGACGCGCGCCTGGAGGCGATCGAGAACCACCTCGCCGCGCTGACGAAGGAGCTGCACATGCTGCACGCGGCGCTGCCGTCGGCGGCGAAGTCCGTCTCCCCGCGCCAGGAACGCCTGAAGGTCTCCGGCTAGCTTGCGCCAGGGGCGCAGGCGGAGTCCGCGGCGAGGGCGCCGGCGCCGACCCGGCCGAGCCGCTCGGCCGCTCGCAGCAACTGCTCGGCATCGATCCGGTGGCGCTCCCCGGCGGCGTCGAGGACGTCGCTGACCGCCAGCAGGCAGGCGACGCGGATCCCGCGCAGCTCGCCGATGCGCAGCAGCGTCGCGGCCTCCATCTCCACCGCGACCGCGCCGGCATCGCGCCAGGCGCCTGCGCGCGTCCTGTCGCGCTCGTAGAACAGGTCGCTCGTGGCGACCGCGCCGTCGTGGACGGTCGCTGCGTCCAGGGGCTCGGCCTGCGCGGCGGCGCGCAGCGCGGCCACGAGTCCCGCGTCGGCGGCCACGCGCCCGCCCGCGCCGAGCGCCCGGCTGGCGCCGTCGCAGGCCAGGGCGGCGTCGGCGACCACGAGGTCACCGAGGGCGAGGTCGGCGCGCAGCGCGCCGCACGTGCCGACCCGGATCGCTCGCTCGAGGCCGAGGTCGCAGAGCTCTTCGAGCACGATCGCCGCGCTCGGACCGCCCATGCCGGTGCTCTGGATCGTCAGCGCCTCGCCGTCGGCGGCGATCCCCGTGTAGCCCCACAGGCCGCGGTTGTGGTTGAACATCCTCGGCTCGGCGAGGACGAGCTGGGCGAGCGCGAGCGCGCGACCGGGGTCGCCGGGCAGCAACGCACGCGGGGCCAGCTCGGCGGTGGGGTGGATGTGGACGGGCATCGGGGAGGGTCATATGATCGGGGCATGGCCAAGAAGAAGAGCGCCTCGCGAGCCGACGCGGTCCGCGACGCCGTCGATCAGGCCTTCAAGTCGCAGATTCCGCGCGAGCGGCTCTCGGACCTGCTCGACGAGATCGGCAGCACCGCCGGGCGCCTGCGCGGCGCCGTCGACGAGCTGCGCCCCGCGACCGAGGCCGAGATCAAGGAGCTGCGCACCGACATCGCGGCGCTGCGCTCGGAGATCGCCGCGCTGCGTGCCCGCGTCGAGCCGCTGGAGGCCGCCGCGGCGAAGCCGAAGCCCGCACGGCGCGCCGCCGCCGCGAAGAAGCCGGCCGCCAAAAGGCCGGCGGCGGCCAAGCGCAGCAGCGCCGCCGCCAAGCCGTCCGCCGCGTCGCGGGCGCGCAAGTCGCCGCCCGCCACCGGATAGACGGCGACCAGCCCACCCCGCCCCCCGCACCACGGATCAGCCAAGGAGGTCACGCATGGGTGCCGAGTTCGACAGCCCCAAGGAGTTCCGCGCGGTCATGGACCGCATCTTCACGCTCATGAGCGAGGATCCCGACATGGGGCCCAAGCTGCGCGACGCCGACGTGCCGCAGCGCTTCGAGTTCGAGGACGTCGACATGGTGGTCAACATCCGCGCCGCCGAGGAGGACGAGGACGGCTGTCTGTTCTGGCAGTGGAACGACGACATCGACTGGAAGCCCAAGGTCAAGATGTCGATGTCGTCCGAGACGGCGAACAAGTACTTCCAGGGCAAGGAGAACGTCCCGATCGCGATCGCCCGGCGCCGCATCAAGACCAGCGGCGACGTCAAGGCCGCGCTCGCGCTGATCCCGATCACCAAGCCCGTGTACGCCCAGTACCGCGAGGTCGTCAAGGCCGAGTACCCGCACCTCGAGGTGTAGCGAGATCGTGGGTCGCGCGCGCGCACGTTAAGACCCGTTGACAGCGCGGCGCGGGAGGCGTAGGAATCAGGCACCAGGTCGAACAGTGGATGGCTCGCCGTCCGCGAGGCGCCGCCGGTACGAAGACGAGCGCCGTCGACCACGGCAGCGGGCCCTATCGCCCGCAGACGGCGGGACCAAGGTCCCGCCGTCATTCTGAGCGTTTCGCGCGCCGCGGGTCAGGCGTCGAACGTGTGGTGCACGGCCTCGACGTTGTTGCCGTCGGGGTCGAACACGAACGCCCCGTAATAGCCGGGGTGATACTGCGGCCGCAGGCCCGGCGCGCCGTTGTCGCGCCCGCCGGCCGCGAGCGCGGCGGCGTGGAAGGCGTCGACGGCGGCGCGGTCGCCGGCGCGCAGCGCGACGTGGGCGACGGTCGGCGCGTCGGACTGCGCGAGCCAGAAGTCCGGAAAGCGCGTCCCCATCCCGACGACGGCGCCCGGGACCGGCTCCAGGACGACGCGGTAGCCGAGCGGCGCGAGCGCGGCGGTGTAGAACGCCGTGCTGCGCTCGGCGTCGGCGACGTGCAGCTTGATGTGATCGATCATGGCCCGGAATCTACGCCCGCTCGGCGGGAGCGTGGCGGGTTTCTGTTCGCTATGAACATCTACGCGCCAGGCTGGCCCTCGCAGGCCGGGCCCGGAGGCAGCGTGGCGGGTTTCTGTTCGTTATGAACATCAACGCGTCAGCCTGGCCCATCCGCGCCGGCCCTGGCGCAACCGCCGACACCACCCAGACTCACACCCTCAGAGCCGCAGTTCGCGATCGTTCGAGCCACCGCCGCGGCCCCGGCACCCCGGCACCGGCCGGCGCGGGCCGGCGCTAGTCCAGCATCCGCCGCGCCGCCGCCCAGCGCGACAGCTCGTGCCGGCTGGACAGCTGCAGCTTGCGCAGCACCGCCGAGACGTGCGCCTCGACGGTCTTGGCCGAGATCCCGAGCCGCTGGGCGATCTCCTTGTACATATAGCCGCGCGCGATGTGCTGCAGCACCTCGCGCTCGCGCGGGGTGAGCTGGTCGAGGTCGGCCTCGTCGGCGGCGGCAGCGCTGGCCGGCACCGACGGCGCTCCCGCGAACGCGTCCAGGACGAACCCGGCCAGCCGCGGTGAGAAGACGGCGTCGCCGTCGTGCACGCGGCGCACGGCATCGGCGAGGTCGACGCCGGAGATCGTCTTCGTCACGTACCCGCGCGCGCCCGCCCGGACGACGGCGATGACGTCCTCGGCCGCGTCGGACACCGACAGCGCAAGAAACCGGGTCGCCGGCGCGTCGGTGCCGATCTGGCGCAGGACCTCGAGGCCGCCGCCGTCGGGCATGTGGACGTCGAGCAGCACGACGTCGGGCGCGGCGTCGCGGACGAGCGCGACGGCCTCCGCGACCGTGGCCGCGTCGCCGATCACGTCGACGAGACCGTCGAGCTCGGAACGCACGCCCGCGCGAAACAGCGCGTGGTCGTCCACCAACACGACGCGGACCTCCGGTGCACGGTTCACGACGCTTCGCCCCCGCCACGTTCGAGTACGAGCTCGACCTCGGTGCCGCCGCCACCCGGCGCGGCATGCACGGCGGCGCGCCCGCCGTGGCGCTCCATCCGCCCGACGATCGACTCGCGCACCCCGCGGCGATCGGTCGGCACCGCCGCCGGGTCGAAGCCCGGGCCACGATCGCGGACGAAGACCTCCAGACGCTCGGCGCCGGCCTCGGCGTACACGGCCACGGCGCCCGCGTCGCCGGCGAACTTCGCCGCGTTGAGCATCGCCTCGCGGGCGGCCGCGACGAGCGCCTCGCCGCCGCGATCCAGCGGCGCATCGCCGACGGCGACGACGTCGATCGCCACGCCGCGCGACTCCTCGACCTCCTGCGCGGCGGCCTGCAGCGCCGCCGCCAGCCAGCGCTCGCCCGCCGGATGCTCGGGCGCGCCGCTGAGCCACGTGCGCAGCTCGCGCTCCTGGCGGCGAGCGAGGGCGGCGACCTCGCGCGGGTCGTCGGCGCGCTTCTGCACGAGCGCGAGCGTCTGCAGCACCGAGTCGTGCAGGTGCGCGGCGACCTCGGCGCGCTCCTGGGAGCGGATCCGCTCGGCGCGCTCGAGCGACAGCGACGTGGCGAGCCGGAAGAAGAACGGGGCGAAGATCACGACGAGCGCGATCACCACGACGATCGCCGCCAGGGCGACGTCGGTGGCGGCCGCCAGCGCGCCGGTGATCTGCAGGAAGACGATCGCCGCCGCGACGACGAGCGTCACGCCGATCCCGATGCGCGAGATGACCGCCGGGCGCGACTCGGCGCCGGCGTCGTCGAGCAGCAGCGGTGTGACCGACCCACGAACCGGCCCGGTCCCCGATGCACCCCGGCTCGACCGCGCGGCCGGGTCGCGCAGATCCACCCGCGCCGCACCCGCACCCGGACGCCCGACGAACTGGCGCCAGATGAGCGCACCGCCCGCGGCGACGAGCACCAACGGCCACGTCAGCGCGTCGGAGAACGGCAGCCCGACCTCGCGGAAGGTCAGCAGCAGCGAAACCACGAGGCAGCCGACGCCGAGCGCGACCTCCAGGGCGGCGCGCCGGTTGCGTGCGGTGCGCAGCTCGGCGGCCGTCGCCGCCGCCGGCACGACGTCGCCCTCGGCCGGCACGAGCATCCACGCCAGGACGTAGGCGACGATGCCCAGGCCGCTGGCCAGCGTCGCCGCGCCGAAGACGATCCGCAGCAGCAGCGGGTCGATGTCCAGGCGCTTGCCGAGCCCCTCGCAGACGCCGGCGACCATCCCGTTCTCGGGATCGCGCCGCAGGTCGCGCAGGGAGGTCGCGCCGCCGGTCGGGGTCGCCGCCATGGCGCTCATTCTCGCCGGGTCAGTCCGGTGGCGAGCAGGATGACCCCCACGACGGCGAACGCCATGGGGGCCATCGAGCCGAAGCGCAGCTCGAACGCGTCGGTCCGGTCGAGCAGCAGCACGACGCCGAACGCGGCGAGCGCGCAGCCGGCGACGAGCAGCAGGCGATCGGGACGATCGCGCTTCACGACGTCGTGCACGCGCTGTTGCGCTCGACCGGGCGGTCGTCGGCCCAGTCGGGACCGTGGTGGATCGTGTCGCGCGTGTGGCTGACCTCGAGCAGGCCGAGGCCGACGTCGCCGTCCAGGACGAGCCGCGGCGTGTCCCCGTCCGCGCGCCGCGTGTCGCGCCAGTCGACGTCGATGCCGCCGCTGTCGTGGTCGAAGATCGCGACCGCGCCCATGCCGATCTCCGCCTTGCTGGCGACGCAGACGTCGCGGTCGACGATCACCTGCGCGTGGCCGGCGCCGATGTGCACCGACAGGGGATGGTCGCCGGCCGGCAGCGTGACGTCGCGCAGGTCGACGATGAGCTGACCGGCGCCGAGGCGGTAGGTGTCCTTGACCTCGGCGAGCGTGCCGGGGCGCTCCTCGCGGTCGCCGAAGCCGCCGTCGAGATCGATGCCCGCCGCCGAGACGAACGCCAGCGGCAGCGCGATCGCCAGCGCCGGCAGGACGAGCCAGCGCGCGCCGCCGACGAAGGCGGCGGCGACGAGGCCGGCGCCCGCGGCGATCACCATGCTCGCGACGACGACGCCGCCGCCCAGCCCGCTGGCGAAGAAGCTCGCGACGGACAGGGCGAAGCAGCCGACGAGCAACCCGACGCCCAGCGCGGCGCGCCGCACGACGGTGCCCGGGCTGCCGGACGGTCGCTCGCCGGAGACCAGCCACCAGACGGCTAGACCGGCGAGGGCGAGGAAGCCGAGCGGGACGAGCGCGCCGCCGAAGGCGAAGCCGAGGCCGAAGCCACCGACGACGAATCCGATGGCCACGAACGCGATCAGCAGGCCGATCGCCATCGTGCGTTCGCGCGGCATCGAGGGGGGTGCAGCCGTCGTGTCGTCCAGCGGGACGAGCAGCAGCGCGGCGGCGTAGACGATGAGGCCGGTGCCACCGACCAGCGCGAGGGCGACGAGGCCGATCCGCACGAGCGTCGGGTCGATCCCGAAGTAGCGGCCGATGCCGCCGCAGACGCCGCCGATCATGCGATCGTCGGCGGTGCGCGTGAGGCGACGCGGCTGGCCTTGGTGCTGGGCGGGTTCCGGATCCGGCGGTGGTGGCGGCGTCGGTGGGTCGGGAGGTTCAGGTGTCGATTGCATGGGGTGAGTGTCGGGCCGCCGGGTCGCGCTGCCTATTGGGAATGATCCCTAGGGGATCCCCGCGCGATCACCCTAGACTCGCGTCGATGGACCTGCTCGCGCGCGTCGGCGACACCGGTCTGCTGCCGGCCGGTCGGCCGGTCGTCGTGCTGCTCTCCGGCGGGCGTGACTCGGTCTGCCTGCTCGATGTCGCCGTACGGCTCGCTGGAGCGCAGGCCGTCGGCGCGCTGCACGTCAACTACGGCCTGCGGGCAGCGGCCGGCGGCGACGAGGCCCACTGCCGCGCGCTCTGCGCGGATGTCGGCGTCGAGCTTGACGTGCAGGTCGCCCGGCGGCCCGCCGACTCGGGCAACCTGCAGGCCTGGGCGCGCGACGTTCGCCTCGCCGCTGCGGCCCGGCTGGCCACCGCGCGCGGCGCGCACGTCGCCACCGGCCACACGGCGTCCGATCAGGCCGAGACGGTGCTCTACCGCCTGGCGGCGTCGCCGGGTCGCCGCGCGCTGCTGGGCATGGCCGAGCGCGACGGCCGGCTGCTGCGCCCGCTGCTGCGCGTCACCCGCGAGGAGAC
>CAWGTK010000022.1:0-355845 GCA_963825485.1 uncultured Actinomycetes bacterium | reverse complement strand
GCCGGATCACCCAGAGCACCCTGGCGGGTGTCGCGATCAACGCCGGCGAGTACGCGCTGCGGGCGACGAGCATCCGCGACGGATCCGACGCCGGGCGGTGCTGACGCGGGGCAAGCTCGAGCTCTACGGTCGCGACCTCGAGCGCAACTTCTTCGCGCACGTCATCGTTCGCCGCGCCGCCACCGGGCGTCTGGTCGAGTGCACCCTGCGCGACGGCGAGGATCACGGGGTCTGGTGCGATGGTGGCGCCGTCAGCCTGGTCGACAGCGACATCAGCGCCAACGCGCGCGGCGGCATCATCGTGGTCGAGGGCACCTGCACCGCGCACCGCACGCGGGTCCGCCTCTCGCGCGCGGGGCCAGCGGCGCCGCCTGCGCACGCCAAGGCGGCGTTCGGTCATGGGTTCGGAGCCGACGGCGATCGCGAGATCAGCCTCACGGACTGTGACCTGAGCGACAACGAAGGCTCCGGCCTGATGGCGTCGCAAGGCGCGACGGTCACCGCCCACGGGCGCCGGCTCGAGCCAACGGGGGCTTCGGTGTGTCGCTCCGAGCCGGTTCGAGGATCGCCTCCAGCGCACCGCGCTCGAGCGCAACCCCGCCGGCCCCCACCACGTCGATGCCACGTCGACGCTGGTCGGCGCACCCGAGGTGCCCGTGACCGCCGTGGCCGCGCCGGCGGTCGCGCGTACCGGCGCACCGGATCAGGGGGACACCGCGGCCGAGCCGCTCGGCCAGCTGCTCGCAGAGCTCGACGCGATGACGGGGCTCGCCGAGGTCAAGAGCCAGGTTCGCCAGCTGATCGCGTTCCTGAGAGTGCAGACGTTGCGGCGCGCGCAGCATCTGCCGGGCATCGAGACCAGCAAGCACCTCGTGTTCCTGGGCAATCCCGGGACTCGGCAAGACGACGATCGCGCGCCTCATCGCGCGGATCTATCGCTCGCTGGAGCCTGCTAGAGAAGGGTCACCTGGTCGAGGTGCACCCGGGCGGCGCTCGTCGGCGGAGTTCGTCGGTCACACCGCGCCGAGAACCCAACGCGGTGGTCGACTCGGCGCTCGGCGGCGTGCTCTTCGTCGACGAGGCGTACACGCTCTCCGCGAGCCACCGGTGGCTTCGGCCACGACTTCGGGCACGGAGGCGATCGACACCCTGCTCAAGCGCATGGAGGACGATCGCGAGCCCTTCGTGGTGATCGTCGCCGGTGATCCGCGGCTCATCCAATGCCTTCCTCGACTCGAACCCCGGCCTGCGATCGCGCTTCTCGCGCCGGATCGTGTTCGAGGACTACACCGACGCGGAGCTGCTGGAGATCGCCGTCGGTCTGGCGGCCAGCCACGGCTATCGCCTCGACGACGGTGCCGTCGCGGCGCTGCGGGTTGTGTTCGGCCGGGCGCGGTGCGACGAGGGCTTCGGCAACGGCCGCTACGCGCGGAACGTCTTCGAGGCGGCGGTGTACGCCCAGGCGGTGCGGCTCGACCGGCTGGAGGTCATCCCGCCGGCCGCGCTCTCGGAGCTCACGGCATCCGACATCGAGCAGGCCGCCGCGCGGGTCGATCAGGGGTGACCGGGGCCGCGGGGGCCGCGGGGGCCGCGGGGGCCGCGCGGGGGCCGCGGGGGGGCCGCGGGGGGGCTGCGGCGCGGGGCCGCGGGGGCCGCGCCCGGGAGGGTGGTCCTCCCCGGCATGGGCCTACCGCGTCCCGCGCTCGTACGCGACGCCCATCCCGATGCGCTCCATCGTCGGCGGGTGGGTCGCCAGCAGCAGCGTCTGCCAGCGCGGCGGCTCGGGGTCTGAGAGGTTGCGCAGCGCGATGCGCTGCTCGAAGCCGATGAACGGCTCGGGCTGGCCGGTCAGCGTCAGCGCGTAGGAGTCCGCGCGCGCCTCGACGCGGCGGCTGAGCTGGTTGGAGATCGTCGTGATCGTCGTCGTCATCACGACGAGGCCGAGCGCGAGCGCCGGCAGGACCGCCGGGCCGGGCTCGGCCTCGCCGGGCGCGAAGCGGCGCGCCAGCTGCGCCACGGCGAACAGGCCGAACGGCGTGACGATCGCGAGATAGAGCAGCCCGTTGGGCACGTCGTGGTGGTGCTGGTGGGCGAGCTCGTGCGCGACGACGAGACGCACCTCGTCGCGCTCGAAGTTCTCCAGCAGCGTGTCGTAGAGCACGACGCGCTTCGTCTTCCCGAGGCCCGCGACGTAGGCGTTGGCGGCGGTCGAGCGCCGGCTCGCGTCGACGCTGTAGACCTCGCCGATGTCGACGCCCGCGCGCTCGGCGAGCGTGACGACGTCGTCGCGCGTCTGCCCGGCGGGCAGCGGCTGGAACGTGTTGAAGAGCGGGTCGAGCACGACCGGCGCGGCGTACGTGCTCACGATCCCGAACACGACCACGATCGCCGAGCCGGGGATCCACCAGCCGCGCGGATAGCGGCGGATGAGGCCGACGGCGGCCGCCGCGCCGACGCCGGCCAGCGCGGCGCCGATCCCCCAGGCGATCGACTTGTCGCGCGCGTAGCCCTCCCAGGACTGCGTGACGAGGCCGACGTCCTTGGCCCGCTCTCGCGAGACGATCTGCAGCGGCAGGATGGAGGCCGAGAGGGCGAGCGAGAGCGCGGCGCCCGCGGCCGCGCCGGCCAGCAGCGGGCGCCGGAAGGATCCGCGCAGGCGCCTCGGCGGGCGCGCGACGAGCAGCGCCAGGAGGCCCAGCTCGACGACCAGCACCCCGCCGTAGATCGCCAGCTGCGGACGCCGGTAGTCCTGGGCCCGTTCGATCTGCGCGGCGCTGAAGTACGCTTCGGTGCGCACGGGAGCAGGCTCGATCACCCCGCTGCGCGGCCGCAGCAGCACCACCGCAAGCTCTGCGACGACGACGGCAGCGACAATTGCCGCTCCCCAGCGCAGGCGTCCCCGGTCCACGGGCGAAACTGTACGAGATGCAGGTCGCGATCCTCTCCGACATCCATGGCAACCGCCACGCCTTCGAGGCGGTGCTCGCCGACGCCGAGTCCGCCGGCGCCGACGAGATGTGGTGCCTCGGGGACCTCGTCGGCTACGGCGCCGAGCCGGACGCCTGCGTCGAGCTGGCGCGCCGCCACGCGGCGATCTGCCTCGCCGGCAACCACGACATGGGCGTGACCGGGGCGATCGGCCTGGAGGAGTTCTCCACGGGCGCCGCGCTCGCGGCGCGCTGGACGCGCGAGACGATCAGCGACGCGAACATGGAGTTCCTCTCGGCGCTGCAGCCGGCCGGCGAGGAGGACGCGATCGGCCTCTACCACGCCAGCCCGCGCGATCCGGTCTGGGAATACGTCCTCAGCGCGCTGCTGGCCGAGCTGTGCTTCGACAGCCAGCCTCAGCGCGTCGCGCTGATCGGCCACTCGCACGTCGCGCTGTCGTTCGTGCGCCCGGAGGGCGACGTCGCCACCGGCGAGGCGCGCCGCGACGGCGACGCGCTGGACATCGGGCCGAAGACCGGCGAGTGGCTGCTGAACCCGGGCTCGGTCGGCCAGCCGCGCGACGGCGATCCGCGCGCCGCCTGGCTGATGCTCGACACGCGCGACTGGCAGGCACGCTGGCAGCGGGTGGAATACGACATCGCCGGCGCGGCGGCGGCGATCCGCGCCGCCCGGCTGCCCGATTCGCTGGCCGAGCGGCTGAGCTACGGTCAATGAGCGTGCGCCGCGCCCTTCCCTACGTCCTCGCCCTGCTGCTGGGCACGAGCACCGCGCTGCTGGCCGCCTGTGGCGGCGGCGGCACGAAGGGCGGCATCCCGTCCGCCAGCGCCGGCGAGCTCAAGAGCCAGATCACCGATGTCCAGCAGGCCGTCGACGGCGGCCGTTGCTCGGAGGTCCAGGGCCAGCTCAAGCACGTCGACGAGGCGATCGACCAGCTGCCGAAAACGACCGACTCCCAGCTCGTCGACGCGCTGCGCGAGGCCGCCACCCGGCTGCGCCGCGTGGCCGTCGACGAGTGCGATCCGGACGCCGGCACGGAGACGACGACCACCGAGACGCCCACGACCGAGACGACGACGACCGAGACGGTGCCCGAGGAAGAGCCGAGCGAGACGCTGCCGACGGAGACCACGCAGACCCCGACGACGACCACACCGACGGAGCCCCCGCCCCCGCCGGCGACGACGCCGCCGGCACCGCCGCCGGTCACGCCGTCCCCGCCGGTCACCCCGCCCCCGGCGCCCCCGCCCGGCGGCGGCATCACGCCGGAGATCCCGCCCGGATGAGCCAGCTCGACGTCATCGCCGGCCGCTACGAGCTCGGGGAGCGCCTCGGCTACGGCGGCATGTCCACGGTGCAGGTCGCCGTCGACCGCCGCCTGGAGCGCCAGGTCGCCGTGAAGCTGCTCGCCGAGCACCTCGCCGACGACAGCCAGTTCATCTCGCGCTTCCGCCGCGAGGCGCTGTCGGCGGCGCGGCTCGTGCACCCGAACATCGTGCAGGTCTTCGACTTCGGCCTCGACGAGGTCAGCGGCCGCCACTACATCGTCATGGAGTACATCCAGGGCCGCTCGGGCGCCGAGATCCTGCGCGAGGAGACGCGCCTGGGCGTCGCCGACACGCTCGAGCTCGTCGACGGCGCCTGCCGCGGCCTCGTGCACGCGCACCGCATGGGCGTCATCCACCGCGACGTCAAGCCGGGCAACATCCTGCGCTCCGACGACGGCGCGGTGAAGCTCGCCGACTTCGGGATCGCCAAGGCGGTCGGCGGCACGTCGCAGCTCACGCAGGCGGGCTCCGTGCTCGGCACCGCGGCGTACCTCGCGCCCGAGCAGGCCAGCGGCGGCGAGGTCGGCCCGGCGGCCGACATGTACGGCCTCGGCGTCGTGACCTACCAGCTGCTGGCGGGTCGCCTGCCCTACGAGGCCGGCTCGCTGACCGAGCTGGCGCTGCTGCAGCAGCGCGAGTACCCGATCCGCCTGGACGAGATCACACCCGAGGTACCGGCGGCGCTCGCGCTGGCCGTCGAGAAGGCGCTGGCGCTGGAGCCGGGCGAGCGCTACGCGAGCGCCGAGGAGATGCGCAGCGCGCTGCACGACGGGGCGCGCGGGATCGCGCCGCGAGGGTCCGATTCCGGCTCGACCGCGGCGACGTCCATGCTGCCCCGGCGCGAGGAGCCGACCGCGGCGACGCGCATGGCGCCGACGCCATCCTCCGCGCGGCGCCTCGAGCCGCAGGCGCCGCCCGGCGGCCTGCCGCCATCGCGCTACGAGCCGATCCCGGACATCCCGCCGTCGCGACGCGACCTCGAGCCGGCCCGCCGCAGCGGCGGGCTGGGGCGGCTGATCGCGGTCCTCGCGGTCGCCGCGGTCCTGGCCCTCGCGATCGCCTACGCCATCGGCAGCTCGTCGGGCAGCTCCGACGTCAAGCTCTCCCCCGTCGACGGCAACGAGACCGGCGAGGTCGTCGATCAGCTCAACTCGCTGATCGAGGACAACACGCGGTAGGCGCGGGCGCTGCGGAGGGGCGCGCGTCTGGCCGGTCTGGCGGATCAGGGTCGCTGCGCGTGCACGATTCGCCACACCGTTCTTGCGTCGTGTTGGTGGCGCGACACGGCTCGATCGCGCCGCCGTCGACCCGCCCTGACGGATACTGCGTCGCATGAGCGTCGACGAACCGCAACGGTCGGTCCTCCTGGCCGAGCGAGCGTTGCAGGCGGCGATGCGGGCCGGGGACGTCGAGGAGCTCGACCGGCTCCTGCATCCTGAACTGCTGGCGGTCGGCCCCGACGGCCAGATGATCGACAAGGCCGGGGATCTCGCGGCGCACCGCGCGGGCATCTTCTCGATCAGCGAGCTGACCGAAGAGGAGGTGCGCGTGACCGTGCTCGACGACGTGGCGGTGACGTTCGTCGTGCTGCAGGTCCGCGGAACGATCGACGAGGCGCCGGTCGGCGGTCGCATGCGCTACACGCGGACATGGACCCGCGACGGCGGATCGTGGCGCGTCATCGCCGCGCACATCAGTCCCGCGGCGGACTGACGCGCCGTAGTGCACCGTCAGTCGCCAGCTACTGTTGGTGAAGCATGGTGTGAACGACAAGGGGCGGATCGCGTGGAGCCGGTGACGTTGACGTTGGGCGCGATCGCTGCAGGGCTGGTCGCCAAGGCGGCCGAGCGGGCCGGCGACCGTGCCGTGGAGGGGGGCGAGAACGTGTTGCGTCGCCTCGTGAGCCGGGTGCGAGAGCGCTTCGGCGACGACGAGCCGGCCGCCCGTGCACTGGCGCTGGTCGAGCGAACGCCCGATGACGGCGCTTCGGTGAAGGCGCTCGCGGCGCGTATCGCCGAGCACGCGACGGTCGACCCGGACTTCCGGCGCGACCTCGACGCGCTGGTGCAACGAGCCGGGGCCGAGGGCATCGACGTGGACGCGGTGCGGCAGATCGCGTCCGGCGATGGCAACGTGCAGATCGCCGGGCTGTCGGAAAGCCAGGTCAGCGTCAGCTACGGCACGCCGCCGCCCGATCGTCGAACTGGCTGATCGACCGGGCGCGTGACGGAGGTGGGCGTTGCGGGGGCAGTGGGTTGAGGGCAACCGGAACGTCCAGATCCAGAACGTCTCCGGCTCGACGATCCAGATCACCCATGGAGGACCGCCCCGGAGGGTGCCGCTGGAGGCGGCCGTCATCCCGGTCAGGCCGGATGTCCGCTCGCCGGTGCGGCTCGTGCGCGCCCGCTCCGGCGTGCTGCCGTACACGGCCCGCGCGGGTCTGCTCACGGACCTCCAGCAGTGGGTCGCGGTCGCCGACCCGTTCGCCGCCTGCCTGATCGGAGGGCGGGGCGGCAGCGGCAAGACGCGGCTGGGCGTCGAGCTGTGCGAGCAGGCCCGCGAGGCGGGCTGGCTGACCGGCCTGCTGACCCACTCCGCCGATCAGGCGGCCGTGGAAGCCCTCGCCGGCGCGCCGACCGCGCGGCTGGTCATCGTCGACTACGCGGAGATCCGCGCAGAGCAGCTCGAGGCGATGCTGCCGCTGCTGGCGGCGGCGGCCACCGCGCGGCATCCGGTGCGGGTCGTGCTGCTCGTGCGCGCGGCACCGCGCGGCGGGCGCGACTGGGCGGATGTGCTGCGTCATCGAAGCGACGCGCTGGACGCGCTCGTCGACGACGTCCGGCAGTGGATCCTGCAGGAGCTGCCGCTCGAGTCCGGCGAGCGGGCCACGCTGTTCGACGCCGCCGCCGGCGCGTTCGCCGCGCGGGCGGATCGGTCCCCCGGGAGCCTCGACGTGGGAGACCTGCTGTCCGGCGACGTGTTCTCGAGCCCGCTGATGGTCGTGATCGCCGCGTATCTCGCCATTCACGGTGAGCGCGAGCTGCCGCTGAACATCGATGCGCTGCTCGACGAGCTGCTGCACCACGAGCAGCGCTACTGGAGAACGAGCGCGCAGGCGTGCAACGTGGACCGCGATCCGGTCCTGCAGCGCCGCGTCGTCGCGCTGGCCACGCTGACCGCAGCGGCCGGCGAAACCGAGGCGGTCGCGCTGCTGAGCCTGATGCCCGACCTCGCCGATGCGTCGGCGCGGGAGCGCGGGCAGCTCGCGCGCTGGGTGCACGAGCTGTACCCCGCCGGCCCCGGCTGGTGGAACCCGCTCGAGCCCGACCTGATCGCGGAGCACCTGGTCGCCGGCACCTACGCGGACACGCCGGCCGTCCTCTCCGGGGTGCTCGCGCAGCGCACTCCGTCGACCGTCGTGCGATCGCTGGACGTCTTCACGCGGGCGGCGCCGGATCACCACGGGCTCGCACACGCGCTCGGTCCGATCCTCGCCGACCGCCTGCCGGGGCTGTGCGAGCTCGCGGTCACGCAGGCCGAGAGCGAGACGGACCTCGATCTGCTGCTCGGAGAGACCACGGTCGCCGCCGCGCTCAACCGGGCTGTCAACGCGATCGCCGTCGAGCCTGGTGCGCTGACGGCCGCCTTGGACTGCCTGCCCAACCGTCCGGACCTCATCCTCAGCCCGCTCTCACTCACCCTGCACGCCCAGCTCACCGACCACCTCCGCGAACCGGCCGCGCGGCCTCCCGGCTCGGAGGGCGAGCACGCACGGTTGCTGGGCACGCTCGCGGCACGCCTGGGCGACGCCGGCCGCCGCGAAGAGGGCGTGGCGGCGATCGAGGAGGCCGTCCGCGTCGGCCGGCGGCTGGCCGCGGAGAACCCAGCCTACGAGCCCGACCTCGCGATGTCGTTGCACAACCTCGGCCAGCAGCTGGACGCCGTCGGGCGCCGCGACGAGGGCCTGCGCGCCCTCGACGAGGCCGCGTTCATCCTCCGGCGTCTCGCGACATCCGATGCTGCGACATACGAACCCGCCATGGCCCTCGTCCTGAGCACCCTCGGCGCACGGTTGGGCGCGGACGGACGCCGCGCGGAAGGCCTGGCCGCGATCGAGGAGGCCGTCGGCATCCTCCGCCCGCTGGCGACCGCGGATCCCGCCGCGCACGGACCCGGCCTCGGCGCGGCGCTGACCAACCTCGCGATCGGACTGGGTGACGTCGGGCGCCGCGACGAGGGTCTGACGGCGATCCAGGAGTCCGGCGGCATGTACCGGCGCCTCGCCGCCGCGAACCCCGCCGCATACGGTCCCCACCTCGCCGGCACGCTGAACAACCTGTCGACGCGGCTTCGTGCACTTGGACGTCACGAGGAGAGCCTGGCGGCGATCGAGGAGGCCGTCGGCGTCATGCGGCGCCTGGCGGCCGCGAACCCCGCCGCGCACGAGCCCGACCTCGCGATGCTGCTGACCAACCTCGGCGCCGGCGTGGGTGCGGCGGGACGCGTCGAGAAGGCCTTGGCAGCGGTCGAGGAGGCCGTCGGCATCCGCCGCCGCCTTGCGGCGGCAAACCCGGCCGCCTACGAGGCCAAGCTCGCATCCTCGCTGAACAACCTGTCGGCGCGGCTGCGTGCGCTCGAGCGCGTCGAGGAGAGCCTGGCGGCGATCGAGGAGGCCGTCGGCATCCGCCGGCGCCTGGCGGCTGCGAACCCCGCCGCGCACGAGCCGCTCCTGGCGATGGCGCTGAGCAACCTCGGCACTGAACTGGGGGCGGCGGGCCGCCTCGAGGCGGCCTTGGCAGCGATCGAGGAGGCCGTCGGCATCCGCCGGCGCCTCGCGGCCGCCAACCCGGCCGCCTACGAGCCCAACCTCGCGATCTCTCTGAACAACCTCTCGGTCCGACTCGCCGCGCTCGACCGCCACGACGAGGGACTCGCTGCGGTCGAGGAGGCGATCGGCATCGGCCGGCGCCTGGCGGTCGCCGACCCCGCCGCGTACGAGCCGAGCTTCGCGGTATTGCTGGTCAACCTGGGCGATCGCCTCGATGTGGCCGGCCGCCACCCCGAGAGCATCGCAGCGCTCGAGGAGGCCATGGACGTCTACCGCCGTCTCGCGGCCGCGAACCCCGCCCTCCATGAGCCCGCGCTGGCCGAGCTCCGAGACGAGCTCTCCACGCGGAAGCGGAACGCTCGTCGCAAGCGGCGCCGCGGGTGAACCCGCTCGTCGCCGGCGCTCCACCGGCGCCGCCCGGGCCGCGCCCGCGCGGCGGGGCGCGACCGTTCCGTTGGCGCAGGCGATGCCGAGGACAGGGCCCCGGTGCCGCGCGCCCCGCCGCCGGCGCCGCCGTCACGGCGCGGCGCCCGCGCGCAGCGCCGCGGCGTGCTCGCGCAGCGTTCCGCCCGCGATCGCGCCGCGCAGGCCCTCCATCAGCCGCGCGATGTAGGCGAGGTTGTGCAGTGTCAGCAGTCGCGCGCCGGTCAGCTCGCTTGTTCTTGACGAGGTAGCGCAGGTAGCCGCGCGTGTGCCCGCCGCGCAGGACGGGCACGGGCAGCCCTCCATGATCGGCCGCGTCGACGCTTCGCGATGGCGGGCGGCGGTGAGGTCGACGCGCCAGCGCCGTCGCGGGATCGGGCACGATCGCGACGCCGTGGCGGCCCAGGCGCGTCGGCATCGCGCAGTCGAACGTGTCGACGCCGAGCTCGACGCCGCGGATGAGGTCGTCGACGTCGCCGATGCCGAGCAGGTGGCGCGGACGCGGGTCGTCGCCCAGTCGCGGCGGTCGCCCAGCCGACCACCTCGTACATCTGCGGCTTGTCGGCGCCGAGCGACCCGCCGATCGCGATCCCGTCGACCGGCCGCGAGGCGACCGCCTGCGTCGACTCGATCCGCAGGTCCTCGTAGACGCCGCCCTGCACGATCCCGTAGACGAGCTGCCCGGCGGGCCCGTGCGCGTCGTGCCACGCCAGGCAGCGGTCCAGCCAGCGGTGCGTGCGCTCGGTCGAGCGCGCGGTGTACTCGCGGTCGATGTTGAACGGCGTGCACTCGTCGAAGACGAGCGCGATGTCCGAGCCGAGCTCTGGCCTGCACCTGCATCGACGTCTCCGGGCCCCATGAAGCGCTCCGAGCCGTCGATGTAGGAGCGGAAGCGCACGCCCTCCTCCTCGATCGACAGCACGCGCCCCATCCGGTCCGGCCCGACCGGCGCGCGCCCCTTGATCTCGTCGGCGACCGTCCCATGGCCCATGCTGAAGACCTGAAAGCCGCCCGAGTCGGTGATGATCGGCGTGCGGCCAGCCCATGAAGTCGTGCAGGCCGCCGAAGTGCGCGATGAGCTCGGCGCCCGGATCGAGCAAGAGGTGAAACGTGTTGCCGAGCACCATGTCGTAGCCGAGCGCGGCGACCTCGCGCGGCTCCAGCCCCTTGACGGTCCCCTTCGTCGCCAGCGGAACGAAGGCCGGCGTGCGGACCTCGCCGTGGGCGGTGCGCAGGATGCCGGCACGCGCCCGCGAGCCGGCGTCGCGGTGGAGGATCTGCAGCGCGCTCATGCGCGCCCCAGACTACGAGTCGCGCTCGGCCTTCGCGGGCGGCGCCGCGTCGCTGCACCCGGTCGGCCATGTCGGCCGGCGGGCGCCACGGCTCGCCCGGCTTGCGCTCGGGCGCCTTCCAGCCCTGCGCGGTCATGCCGAGCGCGCCCATCGCCTTCTCCTTCGCGCCCCACGGCACGCGCCGGTAGACCGGCACGAACAGCGTGCTCCACAGCCGCCCGCCCTTCGCCTTGTACGGCTCGACCGTCGACGGCTGGTCGCGCCCGATCTCGCTGAGCACCGCGAGGCGCAGGTGCTCCTCCGAGCGCTTGCGCAGGTTGCGCTTGGCATCGGACAGCGAGCTCATCACGCGACCGCCAGCTTGTTCTGCGCGCTGCTCGGCCAGCGCGTTCTGCGCGGCGATCTGGATCGGCTCGAAGAGCGCGCCGATCGGCGGCGAGTAGATGTTCTCCATGTACGCGAGGTCGTAGAGCGTCGCGCCGCGCTTGGCCGCGAACGCGAGGAAGTCGCAGCGCTCCTTGACGCCCTCGCCGCCGTGGATGACGCCGCCGATCAGGCGCAGCGTGTCGGGCTCGGCGAGCAGCTTGACGAACGTCTTCTGCGGCGCCCGGGTAGTAGCGCGCCTTCGTGATGCCGACGCCCTTGGCCAGCACGTACGGGATGCCGATCGACTTGGCGAGGTTCTCGCCCATCGAGAAGCCGCCGATCGTGTAGTCGCCGGCGACCATCCCCCACGGCACCCACACCGGGTCGTAGGCGAGGTCGCCGCCGGTGATGTTGACCGCGGCGACGCGGCCCTGCGCGTAGGCGTGCGCGCCGGTCAGCCCGACGATCGGGATCATGTTCAGCCCGTGCGGGATCTCGACGACGTCGCCCGCCGCCCACACGCCGGCCGCCGAGGTGCGCATGTGGTCGTCGACGCTGACCGCGCCGGTCGTGCCGAGCTTCAGGCCCGCCGCCTCGGCGAGCTTCGTGTTGGGCACCTTGTGCAGGCCGGTCACGACCGCGTCGCACTCGAGCGTGCCGTCGGACGTCACGACGGCGCAGACGTGGCCGTCCTTGTTGCCCTCGAAGGACTCGACCTTCGTGCCGAGGTGCAGCGTCACGCCGCGCGCCTCGAGCGAGTCGTGCACGGGCTTGGCGACGTCGGGATCGAGGATCTCGTGCAGCACCCACGGGCCCTCGTCGACGAGGTCGACCTGCAGGCCGCGGTGCGCGAGGCCGCCGGCCATCTCGACGCCGACCGGCCCCGCGCCGACGACGACGATCCGCTTCATCGAGTCGAGCTTCTTGTCGAACTCCATCGACTTGCGGATGTCCTTGACGTAGTGCAGGCCGTCGAGGTTGGCGCCCGGCACGTCGGGCTGCTCCCAGAAGAAGCCCGTGCAGAGGATGAGCTGGTCGAAGCCCTCGGGCTCGTTCTTCGTCGTGATCGTGCGCCGGTCGAGGTCGATGTCGGTGACGACCGTCTCCATGCGCATGTCGAGGCCGTCCTCGCGGTAGCGCTCGACCGTGGACAGGAAGAGGTCGTCGAAGCTCGGGATCTCGCGGCCGTGGACGAACGGGATGCCGCACGGCGAGTAGGCGATGTCCGAGAACTCCGTGAAGACGCTCACCTTGAGCTCCGGGTTCAGGCGCTTGGTGATGGTGGCGGCCGCCGTCCCCGCGCCGCCTCCGCCGATGACGACTACGCGCTCCATGATGGTTCCTCTCGGTCGAAAATGATCAGGTCTGAAAGCTCTTCGCGCCGGCGATGCAGGCGCCACGTGCCGCCGTCGCGCGCGACGACGGCCGGGCGCAGGTCGCCGAACTGCGTCGACTGGACCTGCTGGTAGGCGCCCACCTCGCGCGCGATCAGCACGTCGCCGGCGGCGAGCTCGCCGAGCTGCGGCGGCCGGCGCGACGACGTCGATGTTCAGGCACAGCGGGCCGGCGACGAGCGTCGGCGTCGTCGCCCGCCGCGCGGCGCGAGCGCCTCCAGGCGCGGCCACGCCCACAGCGCGCCGGGCAGCAGGTTCGTGCCGGCGTCGAGCACGGCGCACGGGCTGCCGTCGGCGAGCGTCTTGACGGCGACGACCGTGCAGCGCGAGGTCGACCGCGTCGGCGACGAGCGCGCGCCCCGGCTCGAGCACGAGGCGCCCGCGCGAAGCCCGCGGCGCGCAGGGCGCCGGCGACCGCCGCCGCGTGGGCGTCCGCCGCCGGCGAGGGCGCGGCGGGGATGCCGCCGCCGATGTCGATCGCGTCGACGCCGCCGAGCTCGGCGGCGAGCCCGGCCAGCATCGCCGCGGCCCGCGCGTGCACGGCCGGGCGCCTTGGCCCAGCCGACCCGGACGCTCGCGGCCAGCGTGCCGGTGCCCGTCGGCGCCGAGCTGCGCGGTGAAGTCGGTGGAGACGAGGTGGACGTGCAGCACCTCGAGCGTCAGGCCGAGATCGCGGGCGCGGCGGCCGGCGGCGACGATCTCGCCCGGCGCGATGCCGAAGCGGCTCGGCGTTCCCTCCGGCCCGGGCAGGCCGACGCGCAGCCCCGCGCGGGTGACGCCGGCCAGCGCCAGGCGCTCGAGCTCCGGCGCGCTGTCGGCGATGACGAGCGCCCCGTCGGCGGCGGCGCGCGCCAGCAGCGCGTCCGGCTTGGCCGGCCCGTTGACGCGTGATGCGCGCGCCCTCGATCCCGACGACGTCGCGCGCCAGCGCGTACTCGGCGGCGCACACGACCTCGGCGCCCGCGCCGTCGTCGGCGAACGCGCGCAGGAACGCCGTCGTGCGGTTGGTCTTGTAGGAGTAGGAGATCTCGACGTCCGGCCACGCCGCCGACCACGCCGCGCGCAGGCCGGCCAGCCGCTCGCGCGCCCGGTCGACGTCGGCCAGCCACAGCGGCGAGCCGTGCTCGGCGAGCAGCGCCGGCGACGCTCACGAGGCCGCGCCTCGGATCGTCGCCGCGAGGTCGATCGCCCGCGGCGTGCCCTTGCTCTCCAGCAGCGCCGCGACCGGCTCGCGCCAGCGCCCGGAGGCCGCCTCGGCGATCGCCTCGGGCAGCATCGCGCGCAGGTGCTCCATCGCCCACGGGTCGGGGCGCGACAGGTTCAGCCGCAGCGTCGTCGCCGCGCCGACCGTGCCCATCCCGTCGCCGGGGTAGGTGGCGACGTGGCGCGCGAACAGCGCGACCATCAGCTCCTGCGACGTGACGCCGGCGCCCGACGTGTCCAGCGCGCAGGCCAGCCCGCGCACCGGCGAGGTCGTCAGCTCGAGGCCGTCGACCCCGGCGAGCGTGCGCCGCAGATGGGCGAGGTTGCCGCGCACGACGCCCTGCGCGTGCGCGAGGTAGTGCTCGTCGCGCAGCGCCGCGAGCGCGCCGTGCTGGGCGATGAGGCTCGTGTTCAGGCGCGTCAGCGCGGCCTTCAGCCGCAGGCAGCTGCGCATCAGGCGCGACGGCCCGGCGAGGAAGCCGATCCGCGCGCCCGCCATCCCGTAGCAGTGCGAGACCGAGAACGTGGCGACCGCGTTGTCGGTCAGCTCGAGCGCGGGCAGCGACGCGAACGGCACGTCGGGGTCGATCACGATCGAGCCGTGCGTGACGTCGTGGATCGAGCAGCAGGCCGTGCTCGTCGGCCAGCCGCGCGAGCGCGGCGAGCTCGTCCTGCGGTCTGCACGGTCCCGAACGGGTTGAGCGGATCGACGATGACGATCGCGCGGGTGCGCGGCGTGATCGCCGCGGCGACGACGTCGGGATCGAGGCGAAAGCCGTTGCCCGGCGTCGATCGGCACGGTGACCGGCACGGCGCCCGTGGCGATCACCGCCGACGGCACGTGGAAGTAGCCCGGGTCCGACAGGATGACCTCGTCGCCGGGGCCGGCGACCGCCATCAGCGACAGCGCGATGCCCGGCCTGGGCGCCCTCGGTGCCGACGACCTCGAAGTCGTCGTCGCGGGCGCGGCCGAGCACGCCGGCCGCCGCGTCGCGCAGCGGCTCGATGAGGTCCGGGCTGTACTGGTTGAGGTGCTCGGCGCATGACGGCGTCGCGCATCGCGTCGACCGCGCTGGCCGGCGGGCCGGCGAAGCACGTCAGCCAGCCGAGGTCGGCCCACGTCGCGGGATCCAGGCGCGTCGTGCCGCCCGGGTACAGCTGCGCCGGGTCGAGGCCGACGATCCCGATCGCGTCGCGATAGGTCAGGTAGTTCCACATCGCGTGGTGCGAGCGCTCGAGCAGCGCGCAGCCGCTCGGAGGCGAGCTGCGGCGTGCTGCCGGGATCGGCGCCCCAGGTCAGGACCGAGGAGCTCATGCCGCCGCCTCCTGCTGCGCGGCGTCGCGGCGGACGAAGCGCATGACGCGATAGATGCCGTTGCGGTCTGCGGTCACGGAGGCCGCCTCGTAGCCGGCCGCGCGCGCGTAGCCCTCGATCTGCTCCGGCGGGCGCAGGCGCCACACGCAGCGCCCGCCCTCGGCGTTGCGCCAGACGCGCGCGATGTACTCGATCTCGGGGTTGGCGACCTGGACGTTGCAGACGATCTGCGCCGGCGCGAGCGTCGCGGCGAGGTCGGCGAAGTGGCGCTCGATGAGCGCGTCGTCGTGGTAGATGCCGTACAGGCCGAGCTCGCAGACGACGTCCGGGCGCGGGCGCAGCGCGGCGAGCGCGTCGCGATCGAAGGCGCTCGCGCGTGCGGGTCGTCACGCGGTCGCCGCACGCCGAGCTCGCGCGCGGCCGCGGACGCCTGCTCGAGCGCGGCCGGCGTCGATGTCGCAGAGCATCGCCGTCGCGCGCGGGTGCGCGGCGCAGCGCGTGCAGCAGGTACGGGCTCGGGCCGGCGGCGAGGTCGGCGACGACCGGCGCTCCGAGCCGGCGGCGTCGATCGCCTCGAGCACCGCCGTCTCGGCGAGGCCGCGGATGTCGCGGAACGCCTGGCAGGTGGCGCGGTCCAGCAGGCGGCGGTCCAGCCGCCGCCCGAGCGGCGTGCGGCCGACCGCGCGGTCGGCGTAGACGTGCGCCATGAACGGGCCCGGAGTCGAAGCCGTGGCGGTGGCCGATCCGCGCTCCCTCCGACACGCAGGCGCCCGCTCGCGAGGCGAGCGACAGCGCGGCGAAGCGCCACGCGCGCGGCGAGCTGCGCGGCAGCTCGGCGCGCAGCGCCTCGAAGCGGTAGGCGGCGGCCAGCTCAGCCGACATACAGCCCGGTCTCGACGAGCTCGCGCAGCCGGTAGAGCTCGTGCGCGTCGAAGGCGGCGCTGTGCGGCTCGGCCATCAGCGCGGCGAGGCGCTCCGCGCGAGCGTCGTTGTCGGCCGCGACGACGGCGATCGTCGCCGCGTCGTCGCCCGTCGGCGCCGGCGGCGTAGGCGTCGAGCAGCTGGCCGAAGTGATCCAGCGAGCCGGCCGCGTAGGCGACGAGCTCGTCGAAGTCGTCGATGATCTCGATGCGCTCGTAGATCGCCTCGCCCTCGGGCGGCGCGACGTAGGCGTCGGGATCGACGCCGTGCGCGAGCGCGCGCGCCGCGGAAGAGGTTCATGTGGCGGGCGTTGGCGGCGACGATCTCGGCGAGCAGCTGCTTGGCGCCGGGATCGCCGGTCATCGGCACGCGGATCGAGAAGAGGTCGACCCAGCGGCGCATGCCGTAGGCGTGGCGGGCGAAGACCTTGCCGATCCGCCGCGGGTCGTCGCCGAGCACGTCGAGCAGCTCGTCGCGGTTAGTCAAGCATCGGCGGCAGGGGGAGTCGAGAACGGCGGGCACGTAGGAGACCTCGAGATCGCGGAGCGAGCATGTTCGAGACCCAGCAGAAGGACTTGGCGCGGTCGACCAGGGCGTCGAGATCGTGCTCGCCGGCGAACGCCGCGACCTCGACGCGCAGCGCGCCTGTAGCGCAGCTCCCTGCCGACGCGCTCGGCGTCGACGGTCACGCGCAGCCCCGGGCAGCTCGATGTCGCGCTTGGCCGCGACGTGGGCGACGGCGAGGCAGAAGCAGCTCGCCAGCGCCGGCGAAGAACAGCTCGGTGGGCATCATGCCCGCGTCGCGGCCGCCGACGCCGCGGGCTCGTCGGCGACGCAGCTCGTGGTCGCGCGCGGTCACCGTCGCCGACAGCCCGCCGTTCCAGCGCGCCTCGACGTGCAGCGCGTCGCCCATCAGAGCGCCCCGATCCGCTCGGCGCGAAACGACCCGTAGGCGTCCTCGTGGACGGCGGCCGCGATGTCCCAGCCGTAGGCGTCGACGACCTTGCGGCCGCCGGCGACGAGCCGCTCGCGCAGCGCGGGGTCCCGCGCGAGGCGGGCGAGCGCACCCGCCCAGCGCGCCGCCGTCGCCGGCCGGCGACAGCAGCGCGCTTTCGCCGTGGGCGAGGAAGGTGAGAAAGACGTCGATCTCCGAGGCGACGACCGGCAGCCCGGCGGCCAGCGCCTCGAGCGCGACGAGGCCGAAGCCCTCCTTCGTGGAGGGAAACGCGAAGAGGTCGGCCGCGCGGTAGTGGCGCTCGAGCTCGGCCGGCGTCACGGTGCCGACGCACGCGCACGTGCTCGCTGACGCCGAGCTCGCGGGCGCGGGCGCCGAAGCGATCGATCTCGTCGCGGTAGTCGAACAGCGTCGCGCCGCCGACGACGAGCAGCAGCGGGTCGCGCTGCGGGCCCTGCGCGCGCAGCTCGGCGAAGCCCTCCAGCAGCGTGAGCGAGCCCTTGCGCGGCTCGATGCCGCCGACCGTGAGCACGGTCGAGCCGGTCGCCGAGCCCGAGCGCGTCGCGATCGGCCGCGCGCTCGGCGCCGTCGCGCGGGGCGCGGAAGCGCTCGCAGTCGACGCCGTTTCGCACGAGCCGCGCCTCGACGCCGAACTCGCCGGCGAGCCGCTGCGACCCACGGCTCGCGAGACGCAGAGCACGAGGTCGGGCATGAGGATCGAGCGGTCCTGGCAGGCGATGAGCGACGGCGAGATGAAGTCGTCGACGTGGTGGACCGTGCGCACGACGTGCTCGATGACGCCCTCGTCGCGCAGGTCCAGCGCCGCGTTGGCCGAGATGCAGTCCTGCGCGTGGACGACGTCGAAGGCGCCGCCGGCGAGCAGCGGGCGCAGGCCCTCGCGGTACGCCGCGACCATGCCGAGGATGCGCTCGTCGAAGACCGGCTTCGGTGGGCACGTGCTCGACGAGGCGCGTCCTCGACCGTCGTGGCGCGGAAGAACCCCTCGCCGGGCTGGGCCAGCGCGCGACGCAGACCTCGTGGCCGCGGCCGCGCCAGCGCCTCGGCGACCGCGAGCGCGTGCTCGACGCCGCCGCGCGGCTTGACCGAGTACGTGAGCATCGCGACCCTCATGCGGCGACCTCGGCGGGCGCGATCGCCCGCAGCGCCAGGCGCGTCGCCGCGGCGTTGGAGGGCGCGACGATCGCGCCGGCGTCGCGCAGGATCTGCGTCTGGCGGGCGGCGTCCTGCGGGTCGCCGTTGGTCCCGCAGACGCGCGCCAGCACGACGGCGTTGCTCGCCGCGGCGGCGATCGCGTCCGACAGGCCCGACGCCGGGTCGCCGTGCCCGCCGTGGCCGAGCACGACGTCGAGCAGCACGCAGCCGACGTTCTCGTCGTTCGGCGGCCTCCTCGAGGAAGCCGAGGCGCACGTCGAGGTCGACCATCGGATGCGGGCGGCCCTGCGTGTACTCCTCCTCGCCGAGGTCGAGCACGGCGTGGCCGCCGTTGCGCTCGTCGGGGCCGTGGCCGACGTTGCCCTCCAGCGGGCCGAGCTGCGGGCTCGAGCAGCGTGACCGCCTCGTGCGCCAGCGAGCCGCCGGAGAACAGGCCGAGCAGGCGCCGTCCGGCGGAGCGCTCGCGCGCGGCGTCGACGGCCTCCTCGAGCGCGGAGAGATCCTCGGGCTCGCTGCCCGCGGCGGCGCGCGCGGCGGCCTCGAGCGTGTCGTGGATCTCGAAGGGGGCGTCGTCGCCGTCGCCCTCCCAGCCGACGAAGGCGGCGACGACGCGCTTGCCCGCGGGCAGGTCGCCGGCCAGCGAGGCGACGACCGCCGGCGCGGGCGGCTTGGAGACGAGCAGCAGCGTCTCGGTCTCGTCGTCGGCGGCGAGCATGTGCATCGCCTGGCGGAACATGATCCCGCCGATCTCGGCCGACAGGTCGCGACCGCCGACGCCGACGATCTGCGAGACGCCGATGCCCGCGGCGTCGAGCAGGCAGGCCGACTCCTGGGCACCGGTCCCGGCGGCGGCGACGATGCCGACCGGGCCGCGAGGTGACGACGTTGGCGAAGCCGAGGCCGACGTTGCCGAGCATCGCGGTGCCGCAGCCGGGGCCCATGACGAGCAGCCCGAGCGCCGCGCCGCGTTGCTTGAGCTCGAGCTCGTCGTCGAGCGAGACGTGGTCGGAGAAGAGGAAGACGTGCATGCCGGCGCTGAGCGCGCGGTGCGCCTCGAGCGTGGCGTACTCGCCGGCGACGGAGATGATCGCGACGTTCGGGTCGTCGAGCCGGCGCCGTGCGGAGACGAGCGAGCGCGGCGGCTCGCGGTCGGCCTTCGCGCCGCCCCGGCGGCGGCGCCGCCGCCGCTGGAGAGCTCCTGCTCGGCGGCCTGCGAGGGTCTCCTCGGCGGTCTCCTCGCTGTCGGCGTCGATCGCGACGACGAGATCCGACGGGCCGGCGCCCGACACCTCGACGCCGCGGGCCGCGAGCGCATCGAGGTTGGCCGCCGTGCCCATCCCCATCTCGCAGCCGCCGACGCCGTCGCGGCCGCGCAGCCCGCGGGCGATGCCCATGAGCTTGACGCTGTCCGCGTAGCGGTTGGCGATGACCTTCACGTGCCAGCTCACAGCAGCGCGGCCTCCTGCTCGGCCTCGATCCAGGTGCCGTCCTCGCCGCGGATCGCGGCCAGCAGCGAGGCGGGGTCGGTGATGATCGCGGCGCGCCCGCCGCCGGTGGCGAAGCGGTGCGGCGGACTCGACCTTCGGACCCATGCTGCCGGGCGGAAACTCGCCGGCGTCCAACCGCCGCTGCGTCTCGGTGGCGGTCATGTGAAACAGCGGGCGCTCCCAGCGCGTGCCGAAGTCCTCGACGACGCGCGGGACCGCGGTGAGCAGCACGAGGATGTCGAAGCCGAGGGCGATGCCCAGCTCGGCCGACGAGCGGTCCTTGTCGATGACGGCCGCCATGCCCGAGAGCGAGCCGCCGCGGGTGCTGACGGGGATGCCGCCGCCCCCGCCCGCGATCACGATCTCGCCGCTCTCGGCGAGCACCTTGATCGCCTCGAGCTCGAGGATCTCGACCGGCTTCGGGCTGGCCACCATGCAGCGCCAGCCGCGCCCGGAGTCCTCGCCGACGACCCAGCCGCGCTCGCGGGAGAGCCGCTTGGCGTCCTCTTCGGTGTAGAACGGGCCGACCGGCTTGGTCGGGTTCTCGAAGGCCGGGTCGTCGTCGTCGACGCGGACGCGGGTCAGGATCGTCGCCGTCTGGGCGGTGGGATCGACCTCCGCGATGCTCGTCTGCAGCAGGTAGCCGAGCTCTCCCTGGGTCATCGCGCCGAGCGCGTGCAGCGGCAGCCCGGGGACCTGCGGCTCGCCCATCGCGTGCTGGAGCATGAGCGTGCCGACCTGCGGGCCGTTGCCGTGCGTCAGCACGACCTGATGGCCCTCGCGGCGCAGCGCCACGACGGCCTCGGTCACCGGCCGCGCGCTGTCGAGCTGGTCGGCCCACGTGCCGCGCTGGTTCTCCTTCAGAAGCGCGTTGCCGCCGACGGCGATCACGATCCTCATCGTTCAGTCCACCCCCCTCACCATGAACCAGAGCGCGCGCGCCGGCGCCTCGGTCGGGTTTTGCCACGTGTGCGGCCGGTCGGTACGAAAATGGATCGAGTCGCCGGGGCCGAGCTCGACCGGCTTGCCGTCGACCGTGAAGCGCATGGCGCCCTCGAGCAGGTAGACGAGCTCCTCGCCGGGGTGGCGCATCGGGTCCGGGCCGCTGTCGGCGCGCGGTTCGATGACCGCCTCGGCGCCGGCCAGCCGGTAGCGGCCGTAGCGCCCGGAGACGTTGTCGAGCGCGATCCCGGTCTTCGACGTGTACAGGCGAGCCCGCTCGTCGCCGCGGACGACGATCGCCGCCGGCACCTCGACGTCCTCGTCGATGAAGGAGCTCACGCTCGTGCCGAGCGCAGCCGCCACCTTCATGAGCGTCGCGATCGTCGGCGTCATGCCGCTCTTCTCGATCTTGTGCACCGAGGCCGTCGAGACGCCGGCGCGGCGGGCGAGCTCGGCGAGCGACCAGCCGCGCTCGGCGCGGGCCGCCGCGAGCTTGGCGCCGAGCGCCGAGACGGTCCGCTCGATGTCCGGGAGCGAGAGCGGAGCGACCTTGGGCTGGGGCTGCGCGGGCGGACCTTCGAGGATGTTGTCGGGGTTCGTCGACACGACGTGTCGGATAGTACACGTCCGTCGGAAGCGTGCAACACATTCGAAATGTCCTTGAAACATTGGGGCTTGACGATGTGTCAGGCGCTTCCTACTTGACGCGCGTCACGTGTCGCGCTAGGAATCCGTCCACAATGCGATAAGGGTTCCGGGAGCGGAACCCGGCCGGCGACCCTGCCGGTTCTTACCGAGGAGGGCCGCATGGCCGACAACCTGACTGAACCCGGGACCGAGCTGTTCAACACCGAAGAGAAGCTCTTCGAGGACATCAAGGCCGAGCCCGGTGAGAAGGCCTACACGTTCATGCACACGGTCCCCTACGAGGGCTCCGTCGGGCTCGTGAACCTGCTCACCACGACCCGCGTGCTGCGCAAGGGCTTCGACACGAGCCTGATCCTCTACGGGCCCGGCATCCTCATGGCCTCGGGTACTCGCGGCTTTCCGAAGGTCGGCGACGAGGCATTCCCCGGCCACATGGCGATCAACAACCAGGTCGCGAAGTTCATGGAGGAGGGCGGCAACGTCTACGCCTGTCGCTTCGCCGCCGGTGCGCTGTACGGCTTCCCCGAGGCCAACTTCATGCCGGGCGTCAAGCCGTTCCACCCGCTGGACGTCCTCGATTCCGCGCTGACCGCGTGGCGCCAGAAGGCCTTCCAGCTCAACACCTGGACGCTGTAGACCGTGCTCGTGCTGGACCGCGACGGAGCGGTTGCCGCGTGGCGCCGCGCCGAGGGACGCATCTACCCCTCGGTGATGATGAACGCCGCGCTCTACCAGGAGTACGTGGCGGTCGTGCAGGGGATCGCCGGGGAGCTCGGCGACGTCCGCAGCGAGGACGACCTCGTCGTTGCGTGGCACGAGCGCCGCGACCTCGCCCGGATGGTGATCGACCGCCTGGCTCCGTCGATGGCCCAGCTCATGGACCGCGAGGCCGTGCGCGACGCGGCGTTCTGCCACCGCCACCGCGAGGTCACGCGCGAGCACGGCAAGCAGCTCGCCGCACAGCGCCTCGAGGAGGCCAAGCGCACCGGTGCCGAGTGGGTCACGTTGTTCGACGACGTGACCCCGCTCGGCGCCCAGCGCCTGGAGATGCACGTTCGCAGCGGGCGCGCACTGCACACGAGCACGAGCCTGCCGCTCGACGGCACGCGGCCGGAGTGGGAGCTCGAGGTCGTGCAGCTCGACCCCAACGACGGCGTCTGGCTGCTCGACAAGCCGCCGCTGCTCAAGACCCAGAAATTCGACCGCCAAGACGAATGGGAGGCGCGCGTCAAGCAGGCCCGATCCTCCTTCGGAGGTGACCAGCCGTGACGACCCACCCGAAGAAGATCATCGACGCGCACTGTCACATCGGCGAGATTCCGCCGTGGAAGTACTACGACCTCGAGCATCCTGTGAAGCCCACGGTCTACGACTTCCCTGACACGAAGGCGTTCCTCAAGGGGCACATGGAGGAGTTCAAGGTCGAGCGCGCGCTCGTCATGTCCAACTACGGCGTGCCGATCCACGAGCTGTCCTTCGACCTCAACGACGTCGTCATGGAGGCGGCCACCTCGACCGACCGGATCCTCGCCGCGATCTGGGTGTCGTTTCTGCCGCGCAACGCCGAGCTGACCCGCACGGCGCTCAAGCTCGCCTCGGAGTCGACCGTCGTCGCGCTGAAGACGACGTTCCTGCTCGGCGGCAACCCCGATCCGAGCACGTGGGACGAGGAGACGACCGCGCTCGCCGACGAGATCTTCGACGTCGCCGAGAAGCACGACCTCATGTTCCACTTCCATACGAGCCCGGGTGGCAACTCGGACTTCAACAACTTCGTCCCGCTCGTCGAGAAGTACGGCAAGCGCTGCAAGATCTACCTCGTCCACATGGGCGGCGGCGTGTCCGGCCACATCAAGCTCGTCCCGAAGTTCCTGCAGTGGGTGCAGGAGGGATACAAGGTCTACACGGACACGTCCTGGGCGGTGGGCTTCGGCGCGCGCTTCTTGCTGACCGAGATCGAGCGCACCGGCGTCGGCGGCGACCGCGTCTTCTTCGGCTCCGACGAGCCGTGGTCGGACTTCGACTCGGAGTACTGGAAGCTCAACGGCGTCCGCGGGATCTCCCAGGAGCTCAAGGACAACCTCTTCTGGCGCAACTTCGAGAACGTGTACGACAGCCGTGGCTGAGCCCGCCGTCACCGACCGCCCGCCGCTGTCGCTCGACGACCGCCGGCTGCTCGTCGAGCTGCAGTCCTTCGGCGTCCGCGTCGTGGGCGGTGACGGCACGCTGGGCCGGCGCGGTGGCGCCGGCCCGTCCGACGCGCTGTTCATGTACGTGCGCGGGCTGCCGCTGACGGTGCCCCAGCACGCCGCGTACGTCGGCGGCTCGCCGTACACGCTGCGCCTCGACGGGCCCAAGCCCTCGCTGTATCGCGCGGAGGAGCTCGTCGGCGTCGTCGGGCTGCCGCGCCGTCCGAAGATCTACGACATGCAGACGGCGGACGGGATCCCGTACTGGAAGATCGCGCTGCTGCACCTGGACTCGATCGCTTCGACCGTCGTGCAGAAGTGCATCTACTGGGGCACGCACGAGCAGTGCGGCTTCTGCGGCATCGAGCTCACGCCGCGGCGAGCAGACGATCCCGGTGAAGACGCCGGCCCAGCTGGCCGAGGTCTGCAGCGCGGCGCACGAGCTCGACGGGGCGGTCGACGCGACGCTGACGACGGGCTCGATCAACCGCCGCGACCGCGGCGCGCTGTACATCTCGCGCTGCGCCGCCGCGATCAAGGACGCCTGCGGCATGCCCGTCCAGGTGCAGTTCGAGCCGCCGGACGAGCTGTCGGTGATCGAGGACGTGCACCGTGCGGGCGTCGACGCCGTCGGCATCCACATCGAGACCTTCGACCCCGACGTGCTCGCGCGGGTGGCGGCCGGCAAGGCGCAGTGCGGCATCGAGGGCTACTTCCGCACCTGGGAGAAGGCCGTCGCGGTCTTCGGCCGCGGGCGCGTCACGACGTACGTGATCCTCGGGATGGGCGAGCGCCGCGAGCTCATCGAGGCGGGCTGCCGGCGGGCGATCGAGATGGGCGTCTACCCCTTCGTCGTCCCGATCCGGCCCGTGCCGGGCACGCTGCTGGAGCACACCCCCACGCCCGATCCGGACTACGTCGCGGCGATCTACCGCAGCGTGTCGGCGATGCTCGCCGAGTCGGGACTGGATCATTCGGATGCCGCGGCGGGCTGCGCGCGCTGCCAGGCCTGCTCGGGCCTGTCGGCGTGGGAGCGCGTCTTCGAGAAGGAGGAGAACGGTGGCCATTTCCAGCTCGGCACCGTCCAGGCTTCCTGAGCGCCCGCTCATCCCGGTGTGCGCGCTGGCGCGCGGACCGCGGGAGCTGACGGCGCACTTCGCGATCCGTCGCAGCGTCTTCGTCGAGGCGCAGGGCCTCTTCGAGTTCGACGACCGCGACGAGCGCGACGACGACCCGGCGACGCTGCATGCGGTCGGCCTCGCGGAGGACGAGGTCGTCGGCGCGGTGCGCCTGTACCGGCTCGACGGCGAGGGGCTGTGGAAGGGCGACCGCCTGGCGGTCCTGCCCAGCGAGCGGGCGCTGCGGCTCGGCGCCATGCTCGTGCGCTTCGCGGTGCGGACCGCGGGCGAGCGCGGCGGGCGGCTCATGGTGGCGCGCGTTCAGGTGCCCAACGTGGGCTTCTTCGAACGGCTGGGCTGGCAGCGCGACGGCGCGCCGGGGCCGATGCTCGGGGTCACGCACCAGCCGATGGCGATCGCGCTCGGCCGCCGCGGCCCAGGCCGGTGAGCGGCGCGATGGCGAGATCCCAGACCGTCGCCCGGTCGGCGCCGGACTGCAGGTCGAGCCTGCGTGAGTCCTCGAACTGCCCGCAGACCTCGCAGGCCAGGCCGCGCTGCGTGAAGACCGCGCGGGCAGCCTCGGCGTCCTCGCGCGTGGTGGCGGCGAGCAGGAAGCCGAAGCTCGGGAAGGTCCGCAGCCAGCGCTCTGTCGACACACCCTCCGGTCGCGGCACGCGGTCGATGTCGAGCACGGCGCCGCAGCCCGCGCCCTCGAGCATCTGCAGCAAGGACCCCGCCACGCCCGGCATCGAGACGTCGCGCGCCGCATGGCAAAGTCCGTTCTCCGCGACGTCCGGGAGCGCGTCGCCGTCGGTGCGCAACCGGTCCGGCGCGCGGTCGCGCAGCGAGCTGAAGAAGTCGTGCTCGTCGCTCATGTACCGGCCCTCGAGGCAGAACGCGGCGAGCAGGACGTCGCCGGGGCGGGCCGCGGCGGCGCGCAGCGGCCGGCGCGCGATCCCGGTGCACGTCGCCGACAGCGACGCCGCGGCGCCGATCGTCAGGTGCCCGCCGACCACGTCGACGCCGAGCAGCTCCGCGGCCCACGCGAGGCCCTCGAGGACGAGCTGCGCATGAGCCTCGTCGGGGCTGACGAGCATGTCGAGGATCGCCAGCGGCCGCCCGCCCATCGCGCGCACGTCCGAGACGTTCGTGACGACCGCCGAGGCGCCGGCCGCGCGCGGCTGGGCGGCCACGTACGACGGCAGCATCGCCTCGCCGCAGAGCACGATCCACTCGTCGCCGTGGGCGATCAGCGCGCCGTCGTCGCCGTCGCCGACGGGGCCGAGCGGGCGGACGAGCTGCAGGTCGCGCTTGGCGTGCAGGGCGGGCAGGTCGGCGATCGCAGCCGCAAGAGCGTGGACGTCGGACACCGGCGTGACCCTAGACAACACAGAATCGGAGGACCGTCGTGACCCTTGATCAGGCGGTGCTGGAGAAGGTGGAGGTCGTCAACATCGGGCTGCTGGCGTTCGGCGACGCGATCCGCGACCAGGACACGCCGGTCGTCGACGTCGACTGGCGACCGCCGGCGTCGGGCGATCCGGATGCCGTCCGTGCGCTCGAGCGCCTCTGGGGCCGGCACGGCGCGACGGTCGCCGCGGCGAACGAGACGGTCGTCGAGCGGATGGAGGCCTGTTCGCCGCGCGCGGTCGGGGTCGCCACGGCGCGCGACGTCCTGCCGGTCCTGGCCGAGGGCCGCACGCTGATCCACTCCGGGCCGCCGATCGAGCCGCAGCGCCTCTCCGACCCCCAGCGGCGCGCGCTCGTCGCGGCCTGCCTGTTCGAGGGCTGGGCCGACGATCGCGGCCGCGCCCGGGCGATGATCTCCGACGGGGAGATCGCGCTCGCGTCGGGCAACGAGAGCAACCACGTGGGTGCGATGACCGGCGTCTGCTCGCCGTCGATGCCGGTGTGGTGCGTCGAGGACGAGGCCTCGGGCGCGCGGGCGTACTCGACGTTCAACGAAGGCGCCGGCAAGACGCTGTGGTTCGGCACCGACGCCGACGAGGCGATCGAGCGCCTGCGCTTCTTCCGCGACGACCTCGGCCCGCTCATGGGCCGGTTGCTCGAACGCCAGGGCCCGATCGAGATCTTCAAGCTCGCCGCGCAGGGCCTGCACCAGGGCGACGAGCTGCACATGCGCAGCCAGGCCACCGGCAACCTGCTCATCCGCGACCTGCTGCCGGGCTTCGCGGCGCTCGGCGGCGAGCAGGCCGCGCGCTTCCTCGCGACGAACTGGCACTTCTTCCTCAGCCTCACGATGGGCGCCTCGAAGTGCGCGCTGCTGGCGGGCTCCGGCGTGCCGGGCGCGAGCGTCGTGTCGCTCATCTCGCGCAACGGCACCGACGTGGGCGTGCAGCTGTCGTCGATGCCGGGGCGCTGGTTCGTCGCCGACTCGCCGCCGGTCTCCGACGCGCTGCTGCGCGAGGGCTACGAGGAGTCCGACAAGGCGAAGGACATCGGCGACTCGGCGGTCATCGAGTGCGTCGGCCTGGGCGGCATGGCGGTCGGCGCCGCGCCGGCCGTGGCGGCGTTCTTCGGCGGCGACGCGGCCGACGCGATCGCCCGCACCGAGACCATGCGCGAGATCTGCGCGGGCCGCTCGACGCGCTTCACGATCCCCTCGATGGACTCCGCGCCGACGCCGGTCGGCATCGACGCGCGGCTCGTCTGCGAGCTGGGCATCGCGCCGCAGATCACCACCGGCGTGCTGCACGTCTCCGACGGCGTCGGTCAGATCGGCGCGGGCGTCGCGCACCAGCCGATCGAGCCGTTCCAGGCCGCCACGATCGCCCTCGCCGCCGAGCTCGAGGGCGCGGGCGCGGGCGCGGGATGAGCGCGACCGCGGCTGCGCGGCGCGCGGCGCGGGCGGTCGTCATCGGGCCGGGGGCAGGGCGCGCGCTGCGCGCCGCCGCCGGCTCGACTGCGGGGGGTGTGGTGGAGTGGGCGTTCGGGCCCGGCGGCTACGTGCGCTTCGGCGAGCGGTTCGTCCTGCTCGCCCCGGCGCGGTCGCCGCTGGGGCCGCTGTCGGTCCTCGTTGCCGGGCTCGGGCGCGGCGACCTCGTGCCGGGCGACCCGGCGCGCGTCGCGGGCGACGTCCTGCTCGTTGGGCCGCTGCGCATCGCGCTCGCGGGCGCGCGCGGCACGCCACCGCCGCGGGCGGGCGCGCTGGCGCCCGAGTGGCGACCGGCGCTCGACGCGGCGCTCGCCGTGGTGGCGCCCGCGGCTGCCTCGCTGGGGCCCGGGCTGGCGGCGCTGGCGGCGGGCGATCGCCGCGGTGCGGTGGCCCGGCTCGCCGGCCGCGGGGACGGCCTGACCCCGGCGGGCGACGATGCGTTGGCGGGCTACGCCGCCTGGGCCTGGGCGGGCGGCTCGCCCGTAGCGCTGCCGGCCGCGCGCTGCGCCCCGCTGGGCCGTGCGTACCTGCGCTGCGCCGAGCGCGGCGAGCTGCCGCAGCCGGCGGCCGACGTGCTGGCGGCGATTCGCGCCGGCGACGCGGTGGCGGCGGCGCGGCGGGCGCGCGGGCTGCGTGGATGGGGCGCGTGCTCCGGCGCCGCGCTGCTGTGGGGCATGGCGGCCGGCGCCGGCGAGACCGCGCGTGCCCAGACGCGGGAGCGTTGAGCGTCCGATCAGGCCGGCCCCGCGCCCGGCAGCGCGGGATCGCGGCGAGCGCGGCGGATCGGCGTTCGCGGCGCACCCGCCTGCGCTGCCATGTCGCGGCGGGCGCGGGAGCGTGGCGGGTTTTCGTTCACTACGAACACTTTTCGCGCCACGCTTGCCCGCGGCCGCGCCGCTCGGCGCGAGCGTGAAGCGGCACTTCAAACGCGCGAAGCCCTGCCACGCACACGTGGCAGGGCCTCGGAGTCCGGGCGCGGGCGCTCGCGCGCCCCGCGGAGATGCGACGGGCTACTGCTGATCGGCGTCTGCCGCGCTCGTCTCGCCCTCGATCGTGCGGGGCTCGGCGCCGCCGACGGCGATCTGGACGCGCTGCGGCTTGGCCTCCGCGGGCTTGGGAATGCGCACCTCGAGCACGCCGTTGTCAAACGACGCGGTCACCGCGCCGGCGTCGACGCCCTCGGGCAGCGTGAGCGAGCGGGAGAACGTGCCGCTCGAGCGCTCGAGGCGGTAGTAGCCCTCGTGCTTGTCCTCGAGCTGCGTCTTGCGCTCGCCGGAGACCGTCAGGACGTTCTTCTCGAGCTCGATGCTCACGTCGCCCTCGGTCATACCGGGCAGATCGGCCTTGAGCACGAAGTGCTCGCCGGTCTCGATGAGGTCCATCGCGGGAATCCAGCGGCGTACGCCGCCGCCGTTTCCGCCGCGGTTGGTCGGGGTGTCGAAGAAGGTCGAGAAGAGGCGGTTCATCTCGCCCTGAAGCGAATCGATCTCACGGACCGGATCCCAACGTACGACTGGCATTTCATACCTCCTACGGTTCGTGCTTGCTGCTTACGGTCGTTATAAAACCTGAGTCTAGCGCTGTCAAGTTTATTGCCCGCCAAACCTGCGATTCGCACCTAATGCGTCATGCTCGCCGCGCTTCGCGCCCGGCGTTGGCGAGGCGTATATGGCGTCGAACGGCATCGCTGACGGGTGTGTCGGTTGGCCGGTTGTCGGCGAGCGGTCCGGGTTCGGCGTCTGTCGGCGGGCCGGGTCGAGTTATGCATGCCCCACATGAACAACTCGACCAGGCCCACGCCGGCCCCGGCCGGAGGCCGCCGCCCCACCCCTCTGACTCCCTCAACGATGCCGTTCGACCGCGCGAATGCTCAAACGACGCACCCGCGAAGCGCAAAGGCGAGCTACTTGCAGCAGCCCCAACCGGTCGCGTCGAGCACGCGATCCCAGGCATCGCCGAGGGCCTCGAGCTCGGCCGGACTGAAGAGGTCCAGGAACATCGCGCGGACGCCGGCAAGATGCGTCGCCCGGGCGGCGCGCAGCTTCTCGCGGCCGAGCGGCGTGAGCTTGGCGAACTGGCCGCGGGCGTCGTCGCTGCAGGCGACGCGCTCGAGCAGGCCCTCGCGCGCGAGGCGGTCGACGAGGCGGGTCAGGCCGCTGCGGCTGAGCAGGATCGAGGAGGCGAGGTCGCACATCCGCATGCGCTCGTCCTCGGCATCGGCGAGGTACATGAGCACCTCGTAGGAGCTGAGCTGCAGACCGTGGGCGGCCTCGAGCTGTGCGTCGAGGGCCTTGGCCATCGCCGCGTGCGCGCGCAGCATGCCGCGCCAGGCGCGCAGCTCGGCCGGCGCGAGCAGGCGCAGGTCCGGGGTTTCGCCGATGATCGCCATGCCTCCTGAGGATAGTGCGTGCTGATTGCACGTACAACGAGTTGCGGCCCGCGTCGGCCGTGACTTACGTTTCGCCGATGCGCTTCCCGGGTGGCACGGACACATGAGCTTCGACCCGCTCGTCCACGTCGTCCGCGAAGCCGCCGGCGAACCCGAGGGCGCGCTGGTCCTCCTGCACGGCCGCGGCGCCGACGAGCACGACCTCACCGCCGTGCTCGACGTGCTCGATCCCGAGCGCCGCCTCGTCGGCCTGACGCCCGGCGCGCCGCTGCCCGGCCCCGGCGCAAGCGGCGGGCGCTGGTGGTACATGGTGCCGCGCGTCGGCTACCCCGACCCGACGACGTTCCACGCGACCTACCTCCAGCTGACGAGCTTTCTCGACGGCTGGCTGCAGAACCGCGCGATCGCGTGGGAGCGCACGATCGTCGGCGGCTTCTCGATGGGCTGCGTCATGTCCTACGCGACCGGCCTGGGCCCGCGCCGCCCCGCCCCGGCCGGCATCCTCGCGATGAGCGGCTTCATCCCCACGGTCGAGGGCTGGGAGCCCGAGCTCGAGACGCGCCCCGACGTGCCCGTGTTCATCGCGCACGGCTCGCGCGACCCGGTCATCTCCGTCGACTTCGCCCGCGACGCGCGCGCTCGCCTGGAGGCCGGCGGGCTGCCCGTCGTCTACCAGGAGCACGGCGGCGGTCATCACTTCGACCCGCCGACGCTGCCGCTCATGACCGCGTGGGTCGCCGAGCGGGCCGCGCAGTTCGCGCCATGAGCGTGCGCGCCGGTTAGCCGCGCCGCCCCGTGGAAACAACGGGGCCATGGACATCGCCCGCAACCTCGTCGACGCCGCCCGCAACCTCACGTCGTCGGAGCCCGACGCCGACGCCCGCCCCGATCGGGCCTTCCGCCTGCGCACCGACGAGCACGTCCCCGACGGCATCCGCCGCATCGCCCGCGGCCGGCTGCAGGACATCGCCGACGAGCTCGCCGGCACGCCCTCGCGCCGCATCGGCCGGGCCGTGCACAGCACGCGCAAGGGCTTCAAGCGCCTGCGCGCGAGCGTGCGGCTGGCGCGCGACGCGATCGGCGAGCAGACCTACGAACGCGAGAACACCGCGTATCGCATGGCCGGGCGGAGGATCTCGGCGCCGCGCGACGCGGAGGTCCTCGTGGAGACGCTCGACGCGCTGACCGCGCGCTTCGCCGGCGAACTCGCGCAGAGCAGCACGGACGACCTGCGCGCCCGCCTCGAGGAGGAGCGCAAGGCGGCGACCGCGGCGCTCGACGACGACGACGGACCGCTCGCCGCCACCCACGCGACGATCGATCTCGCGCTCGCCCGCACGACCACCTGGAGCTTCGAGCGCGACGGCTTCGACGCCCTCTCCCCCGGCCTGCGCAGGATCTATCGCCGCGGGCGCAAGGCGATGCGCGCGGCGCGCGAGGATCCGACGGCCGAGCGCCTGCACGAGTGGCGCAAGCGCACGAAGGATCTCTGGCACGCCACCGAGATCGTCTGCCCCGCTCGGCCCAAGGAGCTCAAGCGGGTCGCGCGGCGCGCGCACAAGCTGTCGAGCCTGCTCGGCGATCATCACGACCTGCACGTCCTGCGCTCCTATGTCGAGTCCCATCCGCAGTGCTTCGCCGACGAGGTCAGCCAGCAGGCGCTGCTGGCCGTGATCGACCGGCGTTCCCGGCGACTGTGCGAGAAGGCGCTCGTCCGCGGCCGCAAGCTCTACGGGCGCAAGCCCAAGCGCTTCGTGCGCGAGATCGAGCGCGGCTGGCGCAAGCGCGCGGCCGCCGCGCCGAAGCCGCGGGCCGGCTGAACCCCTACAGCACGCTCGCCGCCAGCGCCGCCAGCGCGCTGATCACGAGCACCGCGAGCACCGCCCGCTCGTAGCGCTCGCCGTGCAGCCAGGCGAAGGCGCGCCGGCCCGCGAGCTGACCGACGAGCGCGGCGGCGAGCAGCGCCCAGACGGCGCCCGGCAGCGTGAACGTCGCGCTGACCAACAGCACCGGCAGGGCAAGCACCGACTGGGCGATGAACACCGCCGCCAGCGTGTCGCGCATGGCTGCGGGGGTGGCGCCGCGGGCCAGGAGGTAGAACGCCAGCGGCGGCCCGCTCACGGAGTTCGCCGTCGCCAGCGCCCCGCTCGTGGCACCCGCGGCAGGCGCATGCCACGGCCGCACGCGCGCGGCGACCTTGCCACCGCGCAGCCGCACCGCCAGCCCGGCCAGGACCGCCAGCCCGACGAGCGCCGAGAGCGGTTGCTCGGGCAGCTCGCGCAGCGCCAGCGCGCCGAGCCCGAGGCCGGGCACCGACCAGACGACGAGCAGCCACGCGTCGCGGCCGAGCACGACGGGCCGGCGCCGCTCGGTCGCGAGCGTGAGACCGTTGAGCAGCAGCCCCAGCAGCACGCCGGCGCTCACCGCCTCCCGCGGCCCCAGCAGCGCGAACAGGATCGGTGCGGCGAGCAGCGAGAAGCCGAAGCCGGTCGCGGACTGCAGCGCGGCGCCGACGAAGACCGCAAGCGCCGCGAGCGCGACGGTCACCCGACGCGCGTCCTACGACGTCGGAGGGGTGACGAGCAACGAGCGGCCGGTCATCTCCGGCGGCTGTGCGATGCGCAGCAGCTCGAGCGCCGTCGGGGCGATGTCGGCGAGGATCCCGCCGGCCGGATCGAGCGCCGCGTCCTCGACGGTCGCGATGAGCGGCACGGGGTTCAGCGAGTGCGCCGTGTTCGGCGAGCCGTCGGGCTCGAGCATGTGGTCGGCGTTGCCGTGGTCGGCGGTGACGAGGCATACGCCGCCCGTCGAGCCGACGCACTCGACGACCCGTCCCAGGCAGGCGTCGACGGTCTCGACCGCCGTGACCGCCGCCGCGATGACACCGGTGTGGCCGACCATGTCGGGGTTGGCGAAGTTGATGACCGCGAAGCGGAAGTCCTCCTCGTGCCAGGCGGTCACGAAGGCCTGCGTCGCCTCGCGGGCGCTCATCTCGGGCTTGCGGTCGTACGTCGGCACGTCGCGCGGCGAGGGAGCCAGCTCGCGCCGCTCGCCGTCCTCCGGACGCTCCTTGCCGCCACCGAAGAAGTACGTCACGTGCGGATACTTCTCGGTCTCGGCGACGTGCAGCTGGCGACCGCCGTTGGCGGCGATGACCCGCGGCAGCGTCACCCTCGGGCGCATCGGGCGGAAGATCACCGGATAGTCGCCGCCCAGCCCGTACTCCGTCAGCGTCGTGTAGCGCGTGATCGGCGCGGCGCCGTGGCGGTCGATCTCCGGGCAGGCCGGCTCGGCCAGGGCGCGCGAGAGCTCGCGCATGCGGTCGGGGCGGAAGTTGAAGGCGATGACCGAGTCGCCGGGCCGGATCGCGCCCTCCGCGCCGACGCGGGTGGGCGCGACGAACTCGTCGGTCTCGCCGCGCTCGTAGGCGGCGCGCGCCGCGGCATGCGCGGTTGGCGCGCTGTGCTCGGCGGTCCCATGCACGAGCAGGTCGTAGGCGCACTGCACGCGGTCCCAGCGGTTGTCGCGGTCCATCGCGAAGAAGCGCCCCACGACGCTCGCGACGCGGGCGCGGGTCCGGCGCGTCGAAGTCGTCGCCTCGCACCAGCCCTCGAGCCGTTCGAGGAACTCCGCTCCGCTGTGTGGCAGCGTGTCGCGGCCGTCGGTGAAGGCGTGGATGACGAGATCCTCGACGCCCGCCCCGACCGCGGTCGGCAGGAGCGCGTGGAGGTGCTCGATGCTCGAGTGCACGCCGCCGTCGGAGACGAGCGTGAGCACGTGCACCCGCGGCGATGCGCTCAGCGCTTCGAGCAGCACCGGGTTGCCGCCGAAGGCCGGCAGCCGCGCGGCCTCGTCGATGAGCGTCAGGTCCTGCTTGACGACGGCGCCGGCGCCGAGGTTGAGGTGGCCGACCTCGGAGTTGCCCATCTGCCCGTCGGGTAGCCCGACGGCGGCGCCGGACGCGGTCAGCGTCGTGTGCGGGTAGCGCTCCCAGAGCGCGTCGAAGACCGGCGTGGCGGCGAGCGAGACCGCGTTGCCCGGTCCGTCCTGAGCCAGTCCCCAGCCGTCGAGGACGACGAGGCACACCGAGGTCGGGGCCGCCGTCACGAAGTTACGAGTCCGCGGCGACCTGCACCGCGGCATCGACGATGCGCGCGAACGACTCGGGCTCCAGCGCGGCCCCGCCGACGAGCGCGCCGTCGACGTCCGGCAGCGCGAGCAGCTCGAGCGCGCTGTCGGGGCTCACCGAGCCGCCGTAGAGGACACGCGTCAGCGGCGCCGCCGAGGCCGCCTTGTCGCCGACGAGCGCGCGGATGAACGCGATCGCATCCTGGGCCTGATCGGGCGTCGCGACCATGCCGGTGCCGATCGCCCAGATCGGCTCGTAGGCGATCGTGACCTCGGCGATCTGCTCGGCGGTCAGCCGCTCGAGGCCCTCCTGCACCTGGTGGCGCAGCTTGCGCTCGGTGTCGCCGCGCTCGCGCTCCTCCTCGGTCTCGCCGACGCAGAGGATCGGCTTGAGTCCGGACTCCAGCGCCTCGAGCACCTTCGCCGCCAGCGCCCGGTCGGTCTCGTTGTAGTACTCGCGCCGCTCGGAGTGGCCCAGCACGACGCCGTGGACGTCGATCTCGGTCAGCATCGGCGCCGAGATCTCGCCGGTGTACGCGCCGTGGTCGGCCTCGTGCATGTTCTGCGCGAAGACCTCGACGCGCGAGCCGCGCGTCGAGTCGACCATCGCCTGCAGGTCGGTGAAGGGCACGCAGATCGCCACGTCCACCCCGTCGGCGCTGTACACGCGCGGGAGCAGGGCCTGGATGAAGTCCTCGGCCTCCTGCACCGTCTTGTGCATCTTCCAGTTGCCCGCGATGAACGGGATCCGGGCCACTACTGGAGCACCTCGAGGCCGGGGAGCGTCTTGCCCTCGAGCAGCTGCAGCGAGGCGCCGCCGCCCGTCGACATGTGCGTGATCTGGTCGTCGAGCCCGAACTGGGCCAGCGCGGCGGCGGAGTCGCCACCGCCGACGACCGTCACGGCGTCCGTCGCGGCGACCGCTTCGGCGACGGCGCGCGTGCCGGCGGCGAACGGCGCCAGCTCGAACGCGCCCATCGGCCCGTTCCAGAACACGGTCCCGGCGGAGGCGATCTCGGCGGCGTAGAGCTCGGCGGTCTTCGGCCCGATGTCGAGGCCCATGAGCCCCTCGGGCACGTCGATCTCGCCGTGGGCGATCGCCTCGGTGTCGGCGGAGAACTCCGCGCCGAGCACGTGGTCGACCGGCAGGCGCAGCTTGCCCTCGCCCTGCTCGAGCGCGCGGCCCGCGGGCTCGACGCCCTCGGCCTCGCACAGCGACGCGCCGACCTCGTGGCCCTGGGAGCGAAAGAACGGGTAGCTCATCGCGCCGCCGACGAGGATCGTGTCGGCGACCTTCAGGAAGGCGTCGATGACGCCGATCTTGTCGGTCACCTTGGCGCCGCCGACGATCGCCACGAGCGGGCGACCCGGGTCAGCAAGGATCCCGGTGAGCGTCTCGACCTCGCGCTGCAGCAGGCGGCCCGCGGCGGAGTTGTCGACGTGCTCGACGACGCCGACCGTCGAGGCGTGCGCGCGGTGGGCGGCGCCGAAAGCGTCGTTGACGTAGAAGTCGGCGAGCGCGCCGAGGCGCGCCGAGAGCTCCGGGTCGTTCTTCGTCTCGCCCGGCTCGAAGCGGATGTTCTCGAGCATCACGACGTCGCCGTCGGGCACCTCGTCGAGGTTCTCCGTAAGCGCGACCTCCGTGCCGAGCAGGCCGGCCAGGTACTCGGCGACCGGCGCGAGCGAGAACTCCGGCTCGCGGTCCTTCGGCCGGCCGAGGTGCGAGACGAGCAGCAGCCGCGCCCCCTTCTCGCGCAGCTCCTCGATCGTCGGCAGGGCGGCGCGGATCCGAGCATCGTCGGAGACAGCGCCGTCGGCCAGCGGGACGTTGAAGTCGACGCGGACGAGGCCGCGCTGACCGCAGACGTCGCCGAGGTCGTCGAGGGTGCGCACCCCTAGAGCACCTTCTGCAGGACGTCCACGCAGCGGTTGGAGTATCCCCACTCGTTGTCGTACCAGGAAACGACCTTGACGAGCGTGCCCTCCATGACCGACGTCAGCAGGCCGTCGACGATCGACGAGTGCGGGTTGCCGACGATGTCGCTGGAGACGATCGGGTCCTCGGTGTACTGCAGGATCCCCGCCAGGTCGCCCTCGGCGGCGGCGGCGAACGCGGCGTTGATCTCTTCCACGGTCGTCGGCTGGCCGGCGACGAACGTGAGGTCGACGACCGAGCCCGTCGGGACCGGTGCGCGGACGGCGAAGCCGTGCAGCTTGCCGTTGAGCTCGGGCAGCACGAGACCGACGGCCTTCGCGGCGCCGGTCGACGTCGGCACGAGGTTCATCGCGGCCGCGCGCGCCCGGCGCATATCCTTGTGCGGACCGTCCTGGAGGTTCTGATCGGCCGTGTAGGCGTGGATCGTCGTCATCAGGCCGTGCTCGATGCCGACCGCCTCGTGGACGACCTTGGCGAACGGCGCGAGGCAGTTCGTCGTGCAGGAGGCGTTGGAGATGACGTCGTGCGAGTCGACGTTGTACTTGTCGAAGTTGACGCCGAGCACGACGGTGATGTCCTCGTCGGTCGCGGGCGCGGAGATGACGACCTTCTTCGCGCCGGCGTCGAGGTGCTTGGCCGCACCCGCGCGCTTCGTGAAGAAGCCGGTCGACTCGAGGACGACGTCGACGCCGAGATCGCCCCAGCCGAGCTTGTCGGGGTCGCTCTCCTCCATGACGAGGATCGCGTTGCCGTCGACGACGAGACCGTCGTCGGCGAGCTCGACGGTTCCTGGGTACGGACCGAGGATCGAGTCGTAGCGCAGCAGGTGCGCCAGCGTCTCGTTGTCGGTGAGGTCGTTGACGGCGACCCACTCGATGTCTGCTTGTGCCGCCTGGGCGGCGCGGAACACGTTACGGCCGATGCGGCCGAAGCCGTTGATTCCAACACGTACGGGCATGCGGAGTGACTGTCCTTCCTGGGGATGCTTGAACGCTTCGGTGCCGATGAAGGTCCTTCCGCCTCGGCGCGGAGGCGGAACCCTACCGTTCCGGCACGGCGAATCCCGGCCGGGCGGCGTGACGAGGCGACGCCGTCCACACTACGGTGACGGCATGCCAGAGAGCGTTCGCAGCATCGGCGCCACCGCGTCGCTGAACCACGAGGGTGCCGAGGACGACACCTTCGCCGTCGTCGACCTGCGCCTGTTCGCCCTCCTCGACGGCGGCGAGCAGGTCGACGACCCGCAGGCGGTGTCGCTGAGCGTCCGCTGCGCGCGCGACAAGCTCGCCGCGCTCGAGCTCTCGGTGCTCATGTCGATGCGCCTCAGCCGCCCGCCGACCGGTGTGCGGCTGGAGGCCTGGCAACGCGTCTGCGAGATCCTCGCCGCGCGCGGGATCCAGACCGATCCGGCGACGTTGCACGCGCTGAGGTTCGCGCTCACGCCCGACGGCGAGCTGCGCGCGGCGCAGCAGGCCGTCTGGCCGAGCTGAGCCTGGCTCAAGCGTCAGCCGCAACCGGCAGCAGGCTCGCGCCGATCGCGCCGCCGAGGTCGCCGAGCGCGGCGACGAGGACCGGCGGCGGGCGGTCGCTGAAGAAAAGGTGCGGCTGCATGGCCTCCGCGATGCGGTCGGCGTAGGGCTGGCCGAGGCGCACGCCGAGGCCGCCGCCGAGGATGATCACCTCGACGTCGAGCACGTTGTCGACCGACGCGACGCCCGCGCCGAGCATCGCGATCGCGCGGTCGACGAGCTTCGTGGCGAGCGGGTCCTCGCGTTCGAGCGCGGCCGCCCAGATGCCGCTCGTCAGCCGCTCGCGGCCGCGCTTCCTGGCGATCTTCAACAGCTCCGTCGGCTCGCCGCGGTCGTGCAGCTCGCGGGCGCGCGCCTCGAGCGCGTTGCGCCCGGCGTAGGCCTCCATGCAGCCGCGCCGGCCGCACGGGCACTGCGCGCCGTCGACCTTCACGACGACGTGGCCGATCTCGCCGGCGCCGCCGCGGCCCAGCCAGGGCTGACCGTCGAGCACGATCCCACCGCCGACGCCGGTGCCCCAGAAGACGCCGAGCATCGAGCCGTACCCGCGGCCGGCGCCCAGGGCGGCCTCGGCATCGGTCGCCACCTGGACGTCGTTGCCCAGGGCGACCGGCGTGCCGAGCGCCTCCCGCAGGATCGTGGCCAGCGGATAGGAGCCGGCCCAGCCCGGCAGGTTCTTCGCGCTGGAGACCGCGCCCGCCGCCGCATCGACGGTTCCCGGCGAGCCGACGCCGACGTGCGTGAGCTGCGCCGGGTCGATCCCGGCCGCGCCCGCCGCCTCGCGCAGCGCGGCCCCGATCGCCGCCGCGACGTCGGCCGGGCCGCCCTGCGTCGGCGTCGGCCGGCGCGCCTGCCCCAGCACGGCGTGCTGCTCGTCGACGACGACGGCCTGGATCTTCGTACCGCCCAGGTCGACGCCGCCGCTCAGCATTCGCGCCAGCCTAGTGCCGCGTGCTCAGCCGCCGAGGATGGCGCCGAGCAGGTTGCCCTTGAAGGGCTTCGTTCCCGCGACGAGGTCCACGCCGGCGAAGGCGCTGTGCGCACGCATGTAGTCGAGCTCGCGGGCGAGGTCTCCGACGCCGTTGGTGGCGGGAAGCGGCGTCACCATGAGCGTGCTCAGCACGCCGATCGCCTCGCCCGAGGCGTTCAGAAAGCCGCTGCCCGAGTCACCCGGGATACCGGGCGTGACGGTCAGCACCGTGCGGCTCCAGCCCCCGCCGGCGACCTGGATGACGGTGCCCTGCTTCGGGCTGAGCTGCGTGATGCCGAGGCGCAGGCTCGAGTTGCCGTACGAGTACACCGTGGACAACCGGCCGGCGACGGTGCCGAGCCGGGTCGGCCCGCCGAACCCCGGAACGCTGGGATCGACGCTGCCGGCGTCGGCCGGGTCGAGGCGCACGAGCGCGAAGTCGTTGTACTGGCAGGCGTTCGCGTCGCTCTCCTGCACCGCCTGCATCGTCAGCCATGAGTTGTAGACGAGCGTGCCGGGGCGGCTCGCGCCGGTGACGGTGACGGGGGACCCGAGCGGCAGCGACCCGCTCGTGCAGCCGTTCGTCGCCGTCGCTCCGCCGGTGCCGGAGCAGTGGGCGGCCTGGCCGATGTACGTGCTCGTCGCGTCGCGGAAGATGAAGTTCGACGTGCACTGACCGCTGGCGGTGCGCGTCTGCACGCCCGGATGGATCGGGGCCGCGGGAGCGGCCGCGGCGCCGGTGGCCGCGACGAGCGCGCCGATGGTGCCGATCAAGGCGCTACGGGCGATGCGATGCTTCATGGTTTTTTGCCTCCGTGCATCGAGTGGCTGCTGGCGCGGTGGTCCGTACCGCACCCGCCGCGAGCTGTGGCCCCGGCAGCAGTGACTGGACGAACATCGTATGTGGCCGCGAGCCGAAGGTACAGCGGGCTCCGGGCCGTTGCGCCGGTTGGCCGCGGCCGGGGGGTTCGCTCGGAGGGCGCGCGGGTACCGAGCGGTCGGATACCCGTTCGTAGCGATCGACCCAGGAGACGCGTCATGCCCATCGCCGGCCCCACCCGCACACCGAACGACGCGAGGAGCATCGAGGCCGGCATGCTGCTCATCGCCGCCGGCGCGATTCTGCTCTTCGTCTCGCTCTTTCTCGAGTGGTACCAGCCCGGCATCGACGCCTGGGAGATCTTCGAGGTCTGGGACCTCGTCCTCGCGGTGCTTGCGGTGGTCGCGCTGGTCGCCGTCGCCAGCCGGCTCGGCTTCGGCCCGCCGCGCCCGGCGAGCTGGCTCCTCGGCCCGGCGCTGGCCGCGCTCGTCATCGTCCTGTACCTGCTCATCAACCCGCCGCCGCTGACCCCCGACATCGACGGCGACCCCGCCACCGGCCTGTGGCTCGCGCTTGCCTCCGCCGTCCTGATGACCGCGGGCGCGGTGCTGTCCGTGGCGCGGATCTCCGTGGCGATCAGCTCCGGCGACGACTTCGGCGGCGATCGCCACGGCCGCACCGGCGCGGGCCCCGTCGTCGGCGACCCCGTCGAGCCCGGTCCGGTCGCCGGACCCGGGCCGGTCACGCCCGGCCGGCCCCCCGGCCCCGGCCCCGCGCCCCCCGGCCCCGCGCCCGGTCCCGGCCGCCCGCCGACCGAGCCCACGCGCCGCATCTGAACGTCGCACGCCCGCGCGTGGCGCCGGTCCGCCGTCCGCCGCCCGCGCCGCGCGTCCCGGAGTACGCTCGAGCGCTACGTGGGCGAATCCTGGCGCCGCCACCTCGACGCGCTCGTCGCCGAGCTTCCGGCGACCGGCGCGACCGCGCTGCTGTGCGTCGAGGCCGATCCCGAGGCCTGCCACCGCTCGCTGATCGCGGCCCGGCTCGCGGAGCGCTACGCCCTGCCGGTCGGCCACATCCGGCCGGTCAGTGCGCGCCGGTGACCAGCTCGAGCCGCAGGCCGTCCGGATCGAGCAGGTACGCGGCGAAGTACGACGGGCCGTACTGCGGGCGCATGCCGGGCTTGCCGTCGTCGCTTCCGCCGTGTGCGAGGCCGGCCTCGTAGGCGCCGTTGACCGCCGCGCGACCGGCGGCCTCCAGCGCCACATGGCCGTAGCCCGGCGCCGGCGGGCGGCCGCGGTCGACGATCCAGAACTGCTCGTGGTCGTGCCCGTAGGCGACGGCGCGCTCGCTCTCGAACATCCGCCGCGCGCCGAGCGCGTAGAAGATCGCGTCGTAGAAGCGCGCCGAGCGCGCGAGGTCGGAGACCTCGAAGGCGACGTGGAGGATCATCGCGGCGAATGTCCCACGTCGCGGTGCGACACGTCCACCTCGACGTCGCTGCGCGTTCGCAGTCGGGTCGCGAGCGCCTCGACGATCGCGACCGAGCGGTGGCGCCCGCCGGTACAGCCGACGGCGATCGCGAGATGCGCCTTGCCCTCGGCGATGTACTCCGGGATGAGGAAGTCCAGCAGCGGCTCGAGGCGCTCGTAGAACGCGTCGAGCTTGCCGCCGCGCGACATGTACTCGACGACGCGCGGGTCGTAGCCGGTCAGCGGCCGCAGCTCGAGCTCCCAGTGCGGGTTGGGCAGGAAGCGCATGTCGAGGACGATGTCGGCGTCGCGCGGCAGGCCGTGCTTGTGGCCGAACGACGTCAGCGTGAGCGCGAGCTTCGAATGGACGTGGCGCGGCAGGAACTCGTCGGCGATCCGCCGGCGCAGCGTGGCGGCGCTGATCCCGCTCGTGTCCAGGACGAAGTCCGCGCGCGCCTCGATGTCCTCCAGCGCCGCGCGCTCGGCGGCGATGCCCTGCCCGACGGAGCCGGCCGGGCTGAGCGGGTGGCGCCGGCGCGTCTCCTTGTAGCGCCCGAGCAGCGTCTGCTCGTCGGCATCGAGGAACAGGACGCGGTGCTTGATCCCGCGCCGGCCGAGGTCGTCGAGCACCGAGCCGAGCGCCTCGAACAGCGCGCGCGCACGCACGTCGGAGACGACGGCCGCACGGCGCACCTTGGCCCCCTCGTGCACGACGAGGTCGACCAGGCCGCGGATCATCTCCGGCGGCAGGTTGTCGACGCAGAAGTAGCCGTCGTCCTCGAAGACGTTCATCGCCGTCGACTTGCCGGCGCCGGAGAAGCCCGTGATCACGACGAGGTCCTCGAGGGCCGACGTGAGAGCGGGCGCCCCGTCTGAGCCGGTCACACCGGAGATTGTGGCGGGCGGTCCGGTCATCGCCGTCTGCCGGCCGGTCACCCCGACGTGCGGTTGAGGTACGTGTACAGGTCGCGCGCGGTCTTCGAGGGCAGCCCGGGCACCGCCTCGAGCTCGTCGCGCGACGCTCCGAGCATCGCCTCCGGCGAGCCGAAGTGCTTCAGCAGGGCGCGCTTGCGCTTCGGGCCGACGCCCGGCAGGCCGTCGAGCACGGACTCGGTCATCTGGCGGTCGCGGCGTGTGCGGTGGTGGGTGATCGCGAAGCGATGCGCCTCGTCGCGGACGCGCTGCAGCAGCTGCAGCGCGGGGGTGTCGTGGGGCAGGCGCAGCGGCGCGCGGCGGCCCGGCATGAACACCTCCTCGAGCTGCTTGGCGAGCGAGATGACCGCCACGCCTCGTTCGCGAAAGCCCGCGAGCGCGCGCAGGCCGGCCGAGAGCTGGCCCGGGCCGCCGTCGATGACGATGAGCGACGGCAGCGTCGCGAAGGACTCGTTGCGCTTGGGGTCGTTGGGGCTGAGATCCTGCTCGGCCTCCCAGCGCGCGAGCCGGCGCCCCAGCACCTCCTCCATCGCGGCGAAGTCGTCGGGCACGCCCTCGGTGGTCGAGCGCACGTTGAAGCGCCGGTAGTCGCTCTTCTTCGGCGCGCCGCCCTCGAAGACGACCATCGACGCCGTCGTGTTCGTGCCCATGAGGTTGGAGATGTCGAAGCACTCGATGCGCAGCGGCAGCGCGTCGAGCCCGAGCGCCTCCTGCAGGCCGTCGAGCGCCTCGACGCGTTGCTGGCGGCGGCGCTCGTCCTTCAGGCGCTCCTGGTCGAGCGCGAGCGCGGCGTTGCGCGCGGCGAGCTCGAGGATCCGGCGCTTGTCGCCGCGCTCGGGTACGCGCACCGCGACGCGCGAACCGCGCAGCTCGCTGAGGACCTCGCCGAGCACGTCCACGTCGGGCATCTCGCGCTGGACCATCACCTGCGGCGGCACGGCCATCGCGTCGCCGTAGTACTGCAGGAGGAACTCCTCGGCGACCTCGCCGACCCCCAGCCCGGCCTCGTTGGAGAGGTAGAACGACTGGCGGTCGGAGAGCACGCCGTCGCGGATCTGGAAGACCTGCGCGTTGGCGTCGATCCCGTCGACGGCGATCGCGACGGCGTCGAGCGTGCCGACCGCCTCGTTGGCGACGCGCTGGCGCTCGAGCAGGCTGCGGACGGCCTTCAGGCGGTTGCGCTCCAGCGCCGCCTGCTCGAACTCCTGCGCGCCGGACGCGGCCTTCATCCGCGCCTCGAGGTCGCGCTCGATCTGGCGGTAGCGGCCCGAGAGGAACGCGACGACGCCGTCGATCGCCCCGCGGTACTCCGCCTTGGACTGGTAGCCGACGCAGGGCGCGCCGCAGCGCTTGATGTAGTAGTCCAGACAGGGCGAGCCGCTGCGCCGGCCCGGCTCGATGCCGCTGCACGAACGAAACGCGAACACCTTCTGCAGCAGGTCCAGCGTGCCGCGCACCTTCTTGGCGTTCGAGTATGGGCCGAAGTAGAGGCGGTCCCTCCGATGGCGCTCGCGCGTGAAGTAGACGCGCGGAAAGTCCTCGTCCATGGAGATCGCCAGGAACGGATAGGACTTGTCGTCGCGCAGCCGGATGTTGAAGCGCGGCTTGTACTGCTTGATGAACTGGTTCTCGGTGAGCAGCGCCTCGGCCTCGGAGGCGACGAGCAGGAAGTCGATCTGGTGGACGAGGTCGACCATCTCCACCGCCCCGCGCGTGACGCGGTTGGAGAAGTGGCCGGCCACGCGCTTGCGGATCGACTTCGCCTTGCCGACGTAGATGACCTTGCCGTGGATGTCCTTGAACAGGTAGACGCCCGGGCCGTCGGGCAGGCTGCGGCGCTGGTCGCGCATGCGGGTGGACGCGTTGGTGGCGGGGCTGGCGGCCATCGCTTCGAGCATAGATCGGCGCCGTCTGTGCGCCCGCTCACCGAACGTTGGCGGCCAATCGAGCGCGGCGTACTGTCCGCGCCTGGCACGGCGATCGTGCGCAGCGCCCTGCTAAGCGTGCGAGACGCGATGGCCAACGCCGGCTGCCCTCGCGGCGCGCGCGTGCTGCCCTCGCGGCCGGCCCGGCGGCCCCACCCACGCGGCACGTCGCGACCGGGATGGGCGTGAACCGTGCGCGGGCTGGGAACATCCCATCCATGCGCTCGCCGATCGCCGTCCTCACCGTCATCGCAGGCCTCGCCGCGGCTCCCGCCGCGCTCGCGTCCAACCCGCCCACCTCCACCGGCTACGGGGGTGCCGCGGCGACCGTCGACCGCCTCGCCACGAAGGCGGCGATCGACACGCTGCGACGCGGCGGCAACGCGACCGACGCCGCGGTGACGGCGGCCGCCGTGCTCGGCGTCACCGAGCCGTTCTCGGCCGGCATCGGCGGCGGCGGCTTCATGGTCTCCTACGACGCCTCCAAGCGCCGCGTCACGACGCTCGACCACCGCGAGCGCGCACCGCTGGCGATGCAGCCCGAGTCCTTCTTCGAGAACGGCACCGCGCTGGGCTTCGCCGACGCGCGCTACAGCGGCCTGTCGGTCGGCGTCCCGGGCACCGTCCTCGGCTGGGAGCGCGCGCTGCGCCGGCACGGCACGATCACGCTCGCCCAGGCGCTCGCGCCGGCGGTCCGCGTCGCGCGTGCGGGCTTCGCCGTCGACGATGTGTTCTTCTCGCAGGTCCAGGAGAACGTCGCCTACTTCGACGACGTGCCCGCGACCGCGGCGCTGTACCTCGATCCCGACGGCACGCCGCGCGACGTCGGCACGGTCTTTCGCAATCCCGACCTCGCGCGGACGTACCGGCTGATCGCGCGCGCCGGCGCCCGCGGCTTCTACCGCGGCCGCCTCGCCCAGGCGATCGCGCGCACCGTCGGCAACCCCGTCATCAGCCCGACGGCGGACCACCGCTGGCGGCCGGGCGTCATGACCACGGCCGACCTGCGCGCCTACACCGCGCCCGAACGCGAGCCCGTGCGCTCGACGTACCGCGGGCTCGACGTCTTCGGGATGGGCCCGCCGTCGAGCGGCGGCCTGACGATCGCCGAGGCGCTGAACATCCTCGAGGGCTATGACCTCAACGCGATGCCGCGCGCCACCGCGCTGCATCACGTGCTCGAGGCATCGCGGCTGGCGTTCGCCGACCGCGGCGCCTTCATCGCCGACCGCCGCTTCTTCACGGTTCCGCGGATCGGGCTGCTGTCGAAGGGCTTCGCGGCCACGCGGCGCTCGCTGATCGGTGACCGGGCGGCCAAGAGCCCCGCCGCGCCGGGCGATCCCTACGCGTTCGACACCGGCGTGCGGCCCGCCGGCGAGGCGTCGGTGACGTCGGCGCGGGCCGGCACCACGACGCACATCACGGTGGCCGACAAGTCAGGCGACGTCGTGTCCTACACGTTCACGATCGAATCGACCGGCGGTGCCGGGCTCGTCGTTCCGGGCTACGGCTTCTTGCTCAACAACGAGCTGACGGACTTCAACTTCACCTCGCGGACGCACCCCAACCGCGTCCAGGGCGGCAAGCGACCGCGCAGCTCGATGGCGCCGACGATCGTCCTGCGCGACGGCAAGCCGTGGCTCGGCCTCGGCTCGCCCGGCGGCTCGACGATCATCACGACGGTGCTCGGCCTGCTCGTCGACCGGATCGACCGCAAGCTGTCGCTGCCGCGGGCGATCGCGGCGCCGCGCGCCAGCCAGCGCGACACGCCGGCGACGGTCGCCGAGCCCGCGTTCCTCAAGTCGCCCGAGGCCGTGGTCCTGGACGCGCGCGGGCATGCGTTCTCGACGATGAACGAGATCGGGGCGGCGACCGGTGTCGAGCTGCTCGCCTCCGGCGCGCAGCGCGCGGTGGCCGAGCCGGTGCGACGCGGCGGCGGCAGCGCGCTCGTCGCCACCTACCAGCGCCCGCCACGGCGCTGAAGGCGGGCTGAGGGCCGGGGGCTGAGAGCCGCGGGCCGGAGGTCGGGGCCTGCTCCCCGCCCCAGCGCCCGCGCCCCCCCGCACACGCCGCGCCCCGGGGCCAATATGGTTGCGGGCGCAACTACTTTGGTATAGTCGAGGCCAGGCAACGCAAAGGATCGACCATGAACCTCGACGGCATTCACCACATCACCGCGATCACCGGCGACGCCCCGCGCAACGTCGACTTCTACACGCGCGCGCTCGGCCTGCGCATGACCGCGAAGACCGTCAACCAGGACGATCCGAGCGTCTACCACCTCTTCTACGGTGACGAGAACGCGCAGCCCGGAGCCGACCTGACGTTCTTCGAGTACCCCGGCGCGCTCCCCGGGCGTGCGGGCGCCGGCATGGTGCACCGCATCGTCTGGCGGGTGGCGTCCCGCGCGGCGATCGACTTCTGGGCGACGCGGCTGGGCGACGACGGCGTGGCGACCGAACGCGACGGCGCGTCGTTGCGGTTCGCCGACCCCGAGGGGCTCGCGCACGAGCTCGTCGTCGACGCGTCCGGAGACGAGCCGCTGATCGCCGACCACCCCGAGATCCCTGCCGCGCTCGCGCTGCAGGGCTTCGAGGGCGTGCGCGCGTACAGCTTCCGGCCCGACGACAGCGCGCTGCTGCTCGAGCGGCTGATGGGCGCGCAGCGGCGCGATGACGACGCGGCCGAGGCGGCGGTGTTCGAGCTGCGCGGCGAGCGCCGCGGCGGCAGGATCGCGTGGGACGCGCCGCCGGCCGAGCGCGGCCGCCAGAGCGCCGGCACCGTGCATCACGTCGCGTGGGCGACGACCGACGCCGACATGCAGAGCTGGATCGACACCGTCACGGCGGCGGGCATCCCGAACTCCGGCTACGTCGACCGCCACTACTTCCACTCGCTGTACTTCCGCGAGCCCGGCGGCGTGCTCTACGAGCTCGCGACGCGCGAGCCCGGCTTCACGGTGGACGGTCCGGTGCAGCAGCTCGGCACGACGCTCATCCTGCCGCCGTTCCTCGAGCCGCGGCGCGACGAGATAGCCGCCCGCCTCACGCCGCTGCCCGACCCGCGCGCCGATCGGGCGAAGGCCGCCGCAGCGCAGGCGACGGGCGCCTGACAAGCGGCGGCGGGACGGCCCTGCGTCAGCCGCTGACCGGCAGTGGCGACCGCGGCTCGCGGGGCAGGCGCGGGCTTGGGCGCGACACCACGAGGCGGCCGATCTCGCCCGGCCGGCCGGGTTGGGCGAGCAGCGGCCCTTGGGCGGCGTCGCAGCCGATCGCGCGCAGCGCCCGCAGCTGTGAGCCGTTGGCGACGCCCTTGGCGGTGACCTCGCTGCCGAGCGCGTGCGCCATGTCGACGATCCCGCGCAGCACCGCGCCGCCGCCGGTCTGCTCGAGGTCGCGGACGTAGACGCGGTTGAGCTTGAGCGTGTCGAAGCGCAGCTGGCGCAGGCAGCTCATCGAGAGGTGGCCGGTGCCGAAGCCGTCGAGGGCGAGGCGCACGCCGACGGCGCGCAGGCGCTCCAGCGCGGTGAGGGCGGCGCGCGGATCGGCCATGACCGCGGCCTCGGGGATCTCCAGGCACAGCGCCGACGGCTCGAGGCCGGCGATCCGCAGCGCCCGCTGGATCGTGGCCGCCAGGCCGCTGTCGGCGAGCTGCGGCGCGCAGACGTTGATCGAGATGACCAGCCCGGGCGCGGCGCCCGCCTCGCGCCAGCCCGCGAGCTGACGGCATGCCTCGGTGATCGCCCACTCGCCGATCGAGACGGCGAGCCCGGTCTCCTCGGCAACCGCCTCGAAGTCGCGCGGGGTGAGCAGGCCGCGGGTCGGGTGCTCCCAGTGCACGCGCGCCTCGAGCGCCCGGACGCGGCCGCTGCCGAGGCTGAACTGGGGCTCGTAGCGGACGCGCAGCTCGCCGTGCGGAAGCGCGCGGCGCAGGTCGACCTCGTCGGCGAGGCGCGTCAGCGCGCGGATGCGCATCTCCTCGCCGAAGACGACGTAGCGGTCCTTGCCGTTCTCCTTCGCGCGGTACATCGCGGCGTCGGCATCGCGGATGAGATCCTCGGCGGCGCGGTCGTCGGCGTGTCCCCCGACCGCGATGCCGGCCGAGACGGTGAGGACGATCTCGTGGCCGTCGACGACGTAGGGCTCGCGCAGCGCGGTGATCAGGCGCTCGGCGACGCCGACCGCCTCGTCGGCGTCGCGCAGGTCCTCGCAGACGATGACGAACTCGTCGCCGCCGAAGCGCACGGCGGTGTCGTTGGCGCGCACCGCGTCGCGCAGGCGCTCGCTCGCCGTGACGAGGACGCGATCGCCGGCGGCGTGGCCGAGCGAGTCGTTGAGCACCTTGAAGCGGTCGAGGTCGAGGAAGATGACCCCGGCGTGCAGGTCCCGGCGCTGCGCGCGCCGCAGGCCGAGGCGCAGGCGGTCGAGCATGATCGCGCGGCCGGCGAGGCCGGTCAGCGGGTCGCGCAGCAGATGCTCCGTGGCGCGCCAGGAGACGATGTTCGCGGCCGAGGCGGCGAGGATGAAGATGCCGTGGATGAAGGCCCAGGACCACGGGTTCGCGACCGCCGCGTCGCTGGAGTAGACGGTGTGCGGCAGCGCCGAGCCGAGCAGGCCGTGGTGCACGACGACGAAGCCGACCGCGATGAGAAACGGCAGCCAGTCCTGGTAGAGGATCAGCAGCGAGACGACCACGAAGAAGTGGAAATGCCCCTCGATCTGGCCGTTCCAGAAATGGATCAGCAGCGCCGAGCAGGCCACGAGGCCCAGCGCCGCCGACGCCGATCGTGCGCCGCGGCCGAGCCGCGGGATGCTCGCGACGGTGGCGAGCGAGATGACGAGCAGCATCTCCGACGTCGAGTGCACGACGCCGTACCCGCGGGCGACCGCGAAGGCCAGCAGCGCCGGCACGTGCAGCCAGAGCAGCACGGTGATCGAGCGATGACGCCGGCGCCAGAGCGCGTCGGGCAGCAGGCGGCCCTGGGGCAGCTGGGCCGCGATGCGGCGTCCATGGCCCCGGATCAGCCGCGCACCACGCCCGCGACCGAGACGCTCAACCGCAGGCAACGACGAGATGCGCGTACCGGGGAGGATGCACAACCATCGACTTTTGCGCGGGAAAACTTGAAATGCCGCGATTTGCAGGGATGAATTCTGTCGAAGCGCCCCGTAGGCGCCCGTGCCCCGGAAGAGCAACAAGCGCCCTGGCCGTAACCGGGACGCCTGTCCGCTCGCTCCCGGCCTCGGCCCCACGCGTGAGGGACGGCACCGGTTGCCGAGGATGTATCGGCGCCGCAGGCCCCGAAATCCAGTCCGCTGGACGGATGTTGTCTTCCCGTGACGGGCGCGCCACCGGCCTCATCGCACCAGACGCACCTCCAGTCCACCGCCGGCGACGGCCTCGCCGGCGCCGCCGAGCAGGCCGAGGATCCGCGCCACGTAGCCGCGCGTCTCGGGGATCGGCGGCACGCAGCCGCAGGCGGCAACCCGCGCGGGCCCCGCGTTGTAGGCCGCCAGCGCGAGCGGCACGGACCCGAAGCGGCGCAGCAGGTCGCGCATGAGATGCGCCTGGGCATCGATCGACGCAGCGGCGTCGAACGGGTCGCGCAACCCCATCGCCTGCGCCGTGCCCGGCATGAACTGCGCGATCCCCTGCGCGCCCGCCGGCGATCGCGCGAACGGGTTGAAGTTCGACTCGGCCATGAGCTGTGCGGCCAGCAGCCCGGCCGAGATGTTCCAGCGCTGCGCCGCCTGCGCGAGCGGCTTGGCGTACGCCGCCGGGACGAACGAGGGCAGCGCGCGGGTCGTCTCGCCGTCACCGCCACTGGCCTTGGCGGTGAACCCCACCGACGACGTGCCCGCGTTCAAGGTGAACCCGTAATGCCACGGCTCCCACGAGTAGCGCTGGACGAAGTGAAAACGCTCGGCGTTGGCCGCGAGCCACCCGTAGGCGGCGGGCGGCCCGAGGTCGAGCTCGGTGCCGAGCCGGTGCAGCGACCGGCCGGGCGGGGCCACCCACTTCGGGTCCGGGTGGCGCGCGAACAGCACGGACTGCTCGGCATTCGACCGAAAGCCGCTGACGACGACGAGCGATACGCCGTCGCGCCGCGCCGCCGCCTCCATGCGATCGAAGGCCGCGGCGACATCGGGCCGCATCGGCTTGCCCTGCCGCCGGGCCAACGGCCCGCGGTACTCGCCGGGTCCGGCCGACCAGAGCGCGACATCGGCCGGCGCGGCGAGCTCGGCCTCGGCGCGGGCGCCCGCGGGCACGCGCTCGCGCGGGCCGACCTCGATCGCGTCACGCACCTCGACGCGGATGCGCACCGGGGCGAACGTGTCGCCGTCGGGAAACGAGACGCCGACGTCGTGCGCGCCGTTCGCGCGGGCCGTGGCCAGCGCCGCGCGGCGTCCGCGATCGAGGTACTCCGCGCGCTCCAGATGCGCCGAGTTCGAACGCCCGCCGACCTGGCGCGACTCGAACAACCCGCCGTAGGCGTCGTGCAGCGCGCGAGCACCCGCGAGCGCACCGAGGTCGGCCGCGCGCTGCTCGTCGCTCTGCGCGCCGATGCCATGGGCGATCGCGCCGAGGACGAGCGCGGCGAGGATCGCGGCGAGCGCGACGCCGAGCAGCAGGATCGTGGCCTGGCCCTGCTCGGCGCGACATCCGCAGCCCGGCGCCGGGTCGCACGTGGCCCGCCGTGTGTTGCGCGGCCCGGTCATGACAGGGCGGCGACCGGCGCCGCGAGGGCGCGGCGCGTCGAGGGCAGCAGGACCAGGCCCGCCGCGGCGAGGGCGCGCGCGGGATCGGCCGGCGGGACCGAGCAGGTCAGCGCGCGCTCGAGCCCGGCGCTGGCCAGCCGCGCGAGCGAGGCGTCAGCGGCCGGCGCGACGGCGACGACGACGAGATCCTGCATCGCCAGCAGCGCGTCGAAGGCCGCGGCACGCGGGCCGGCGAGCGCGAGCACCGTCGGCGCCGCACCGGCAGCGGCCGTCACCCGCAGCGCCTGCGACGCCGCCTCGTCCGGATCGGCGCTCAGGCGCACGACGGCCAAGCGGCCGGCGGCGCACGCCTCGTGGCCGCGGTCGCGCAGCGTGGCTGCCACCCGCGCGGCCGCGGGCAGGGCCGGGGCGCGCCAGCCGGGCCGGGCGGGCTCGGGCGACCAGACGCAGACGGCGCAGACGGGGGCGCGCAGCGCGCGCGCCAGCGCCAGGCCGAGCGCGGCGCCCAGCGCCGGCGCGTCCGCCGGGGGCGCGAGCACCGTGACGGCCGGTGGGGGTCGATCGGCGACGGACGACTGCGTTCGCGTGGTGCGATCGGCGCCGGTCCGGGCTCGGGCGCGCGTGCGCGGGCGCGGGCGCTCTCGCGAGGCCGCCGAGGGCCGGGCGCCGCGTTCGTCGGCGGGCGCGACGAAGAACGCCGCGATCCGCGCGCCCAGGGTCATGGCCGCGGGCCGGCGTGCGCCACGCCGGTGGCCTCGAGCAGTTCCGCGAGCTTGGGCAAAAACGAGCGCGGGCGAATGCGCACGCGCACGCGCCGGCCCTGCACGCGCACGTCGACGCGCCCGCGCGACCAGCCGGGCAGCGCGTCGCGCGCCGCCGCCGCCGGATCGGTGCGCTGCAGCAACGCGATCGCGCCGGCCTCGGCGGCGTGGTCGGCCAGCTCGTGCGCGGCGCCCGCCGCCAGCAGCTGGGCCACCGCGAGCACGACGGCCAGGAGCAAGGGCGCGACGGCCACCAGCTCGATCGACGCCTGGCCGCAGTCGCGCCGCAGCGCGGGACGCAGAACGTGCTCGGCGCCCATCTCAGCGCGTCTGGTCCTGCAGGCGGGCGCGGGCGGAGATCGTGGTCAAGCGTCCGGAACCGACGACCGCCGGGATCGCGATCGCGACCTGCACGCCGCTGCCCGACGGCGCCCGACGAACGACGAGGCCGCGCTCGAGGCGGTCGGGCAGGACCCGCCGGACGGCGGCGGGAGCGTCCGCGCCCAGGGCGTTCGCGCGCGCGGCCGCGCGCGCCGCCGCGCCGGCGAGCCAGACCGCCTGGCCGGCCACGATCGCCTGCCAGAGCAGCCCGGCGAGGACGGCCATGAGCGGCAGCAGCGCCACGAGCTCGACGCTGGCCTGGCCGCGCTCGCAGCGGGATCGAGGGATGTCGAGCATGCATGGCAGCGTGGCGCGTGGGGTGTGACGAATCTACGCGCGGACGTGACAAATGGGCCACGGTCGTGTGACGAGAGCGCGCGGCCGGGCCCGCGGCCCGGCGTGCCGGCGCCGGCGGCTTTGGTCGCGCGCGCCGCGGCGCACTCGACGATCGCCAGCGCGAGGGTCGTCACGATTTCGTCCCGCGAACGCGGGGACCGCCCGGGACTTTCAGGAGTACGAGCGGTGGCGCTGCCAGACGAGGTACAGCGTGTACGACGCGGCGCCGATGAGGCCGAACCAGAGCACCGCTCCGGCGCCGGACTCGAACAGCCGGCGCGACGCCGCGACGGTCACGATCGCGATGCCGACCGCCGCGTACAGGGCGAAGCGCCACGCGTCGCCAAGCGAGAATATCTCGCCGCGGAAGCGGCGGTAGAGGATGCCGCAGCCGAGCGCCAAGAGCACGATGAAGATCGCGCTGAGCAGCTGGTTGATGAAGTCCGCGCCCTCGCCGCCACCGGGCACGAGCCAGACGACGAGCCCGAGCAGCACGATGATCGCGATGTTGCGGGCGGTCTCCAGCGACATGCCAGACAGGCTAGAGCGTCAGACGTAGCTGTGGATCGGCCGGGCCGCCACGTTCGCCGCGGGCGGTTCGGGCACCGGCACGGCCGCATCGCCGCGCACCGGCACAGCCGCATCGCCCGGCACGGTCGCGGGCGCCCCCACCGGCTCAGCCGCAAACCGGTACCCCACCCCGAAATGCGTGTGGATGTAGGTCCAGTCCGGCGACACCCGCTGGAACTTCGAGCGCAGCTTGCGCACGAACACGTCGACCGAGCGATCGCCGTGCGCCATCGTGTAGCCCCAGACCCGCTGGTAGATCTCCTCGCGTTCGAGCACCCGGCCGTCCGCGGCCGCAAGCAGCTGCACCAGCTCGAACTCGCGCCGGGTCAGGTCGATCGAGCTGCCCCCGGCGAACGCCTGGAACCGGTCCGGCCGGATCTCGATCTCGCCTGCGACGACGACCTCGGCGGCGGCGCCGGCCTCCGCACGCCGTCGGCGCCGGGCAACGGTCTCCACGCGCGCGATGAGCTCCTCCGGATGGCAGGGCTTCGTCAGCCAGTCGTCGGCACCGAGCCGCAGGCCCCGGACGCGCTGCGCGACGGTCGACTGCCCGGTGCAGACGACGACCGGCAGCGCGGGCAGCTCGCGCGTCACGAGCTCGAGGTAGGACCACGCGTGCTGGCCGAGCGAGGCGAGATCGACGACGAACGCGCCGAGGCGCATCGCCACGAGCCGCGGCACCGGAACGGCACCGGTGAGGACGGCGTGCTCCCAACCCAGGCGGTCGAGCCGCTTGGTGAGCACCTGGACGAACCCTGAGTCACCATCGCTGATGGCGACGCGCAGCGGCGCTGCGACGACGGCGGTCGTGTCGTTCATGTGGTCCGAAGTCTACGGGCGTCGGTCGACATCTCGGGTGTCCCACACCGCTTGGTCACAGGATTTTCACACCCGTTTGTGCGCTACGAGCGCGAAGAGGAGCAACGATGAGGCTCCACCGCACCCTGAGCTCCGTTGCCCCGCGCCCGCGCGAGAACTCCGCCCGATCGCCACGCCAAAGGTGCGTGTCAGCCACGCGCACGCGATCTACCCTCGTCCAGACGATCGATCGGGATCGCGGGGCGCCGGTCAAGGGCGTGCCGGCGCCCGCCGATAGCGGCTAAACCTGCGTGGGTAGTTCCACGCAGGTCAGGACATGTTCGGAAGATGACGGCCAAGCCCGACGGGACCACGCCGCGCGCGAGCCGCGCGAGGATCGCGGCGGCCCTGTGCACGGCCGGCGTCATCGCGATCGCGTTCAGCGGCAGCCTGCTCGGTACGGCGGGCCAAGACCCGGGCGTCCCCGGCGAACCGGTCGCCGCGCCGCCCACGCAGGTCGCGCCCGACAGCGCACCAGCCCCGGCGGACAGCCCTGCGGAGGTCACCCCCCCGGCGCCGCCACCCCCGCCCGCGCCGCAGACGACCACGCCCGCCGCCGCGCAGACGACGACCGGCCCGCACGCCCCGTCCGGCGGACCGGCGCCGACCGAACCGAGCGCGGCGGACCCGGCCCCGTCCGAGGCGTCGGATCGGATCCCGGAGGAGGAGGCCACTCCGTCGACCTCCGCTCCCGCATCCGCGGCGCCGGCGTCCTCCGCCCCCGCCCCCGCAGCCGCTCCGTCCGCAGCCGGCCGAGCGCCACGCGCGCCGCGGGCGCCATCCACCTCCAGCGAGTACCTCGTGCGCTCCCGGCCGCTGCCCTTCGGCCTCCTCGCCGGCCCCGCCGACCTCGACCCCGAGGCCGAGTCTGACGAGCGCGCGCTCGCCGACTGCCCGCCGCGCGCCTCCGCCGCGGCGGCCCGGGCAGCCGCGAAGGCAGCGCGCCGCGCCGCCGGGCGCGGGCGCAAGGATCACGCCGTCCTGCAGGGTCTCGGCCGGGGCGGCGGCGCGGCGGGTGCTCGCTCCCCCGACGAGGTCTGCGCCGAGGCCGCCGCCGCCGACGCGCTCGCCACGGTGTCGCCGGAGCGCGCCGCCCAGCGCGACCGCGTCGCGAAGACGAGGCTGCGCAACGCCGAGGGCGTGCCGACCGTCGCCAACCCCACGATGTCGCTGGCGCTGCCGGGGCCCGTCCCCGTCGGCGTCCCGAACTTCTTCATCGACAAGTTCCGCATCCCGCCGTTTCTGCTGGCGATCTACCAGGCGGCCGGGATCGAGTACGGCATCCGCTGGGAGGTTCTCGCGGCGATCAACGAGATCGAGACCGACTACGGGCGCAACCTGAACATCTCCTCGGCCGGCGCCCTGGGCTGGATGCAGTTCATGCCGGCGACGTGGAAGCAGTACGGCACCGACGCCAACCGCGACGGCCGCAAGGACCCCTTCAACCCCGTCGACGCGATCTTCGCCGCCGCCCGCTACCTGCGCGCCGCCGGCGCCGACGAGAACCTGCGCCGGGCGATCTTCGCCTACAACCACGCCGACTGGTACGTCGAGTCCGTGCTCATGCGCGCGCGGCTCATCGGCGGCCTGCCAAGTGACCTCGTGGGCTCGCTCAACGGCCTGACGCAGGGCCGCTTCCCCGTGTTCGCGAAGGCCCGCTACGCCGATGACCTCGCCGAGCGGGCGACGGCCCGCCGCGCGCAGGCGAGCTCCAGCGTCGCGCGGCCGGTCGACAGCGACGCGACGCGGCGCGGAGTCGACATCTTCGCCGCCGCGGGCGCGCCCGCGATCGCCGTGCAGGACGGGACGATCGCCGCGATCGGCCGGTCAGCGCGCCTGGGCAGCTACGTCCGCCTGCGCGACGCCTACGGGAACACGTACACGTACGCGCATCTCAAGAAGGTCGCGCAGCAGGTCCCGGTGCCCAAGCGCCGCACGCAGAGCCGCGCGTCGATCGCCCGCGAGCTCGCGCTGCCGGCGCGCGACCCGAAGCCGACGCGGGCGGCCTCCGCCGGGCGCGCCACGAAGGCGAGCGCGGCCGCGGTCGCGCCGCTCGCACCGACGACGTCTGCGGGTGCCACCCCCGCGAGCGACATGCCCGCCAAGCTGCGGTTGTTCGCCAACCCCGGCCGCCGCAACGCCCTCCCCCAGGGCGGTGCGCGGCAGATCCGCGAGGCCGAGTCCGAGTTGGCGCGGGGGACGACGCTGCGTTCCTACGTCACCGGCGTCTACGGCCTCGATCCCGCGGACGTCGTGCTCAAGCGCATGATCGTCGGCCGGCGCGTCATCGCCGGCACGATCCTCGGTCGCGTCGGCCGGACGTCGCAGCGGGTCTCGCCGCACCTGCACTTCGAGATCCGCCCGGCCGGGCGCGGCGCACCGCGGATCGACCCCAAGCCGATCCTCGATGGCTGGAAGCTGCTCGAGTCGACGGCGATCTACCGCGCTGCCGGGCGCAACGCGCTCGTCGACGGCGGCGCCTCGATCGGCCAGATCCTGCTCATGAGCAAGGAGGCGCTCGCGCGGCACGTGCTCGCCAACCCGCGGATCGAGATCTACTCCTGTGGGCGCCGCGACATCGAGGCCGGGATCGTCGACCGGCGCGTGCTCGCGTCGCTGGAGTTCCTCGCGGCGAGCGGGCTGAAGCCGACGGTCACCTCGCTGCGCTGCGGTCACAGCTACTACACGGCGAGCGGCAACGTCTCCGAGCACTCGGCCGGCAGCGCGGTCGACATCGCGAAGATCAACGGGATCCCGATCGTCGGCCACCAGGGCGAGGGCTCGATCGCCGACATCGCGATCCGCCGGCTGCTGACCCTGCAGGGCACCGCCAAGCCGCACCAGATCATCAGCCTCATGGCCTACGACGGCACCGACAACACGCTCGCGCTCGGCGACCACGCCGACCACATCCACGTCGGCTTCCAACCCGAGTACCGCGAGGGCTCGCCACAGTCCGGCGACCTCGACGCCGTCCTCAGGCCGTCGCAGTGGATCAAGCTCGTCGCGCGCCTGAGCGCGATCGACAACCCGACCGTCGACGAGAAGCCGTCGAAGTACGCGATCCCGGTGCCGGTGCCGCGCGCTTCGAGCGCGCATCGCGGCGAGTAGCGCGCGGCGTGAACAGTCGCCATTCCGAGCGGACGGCAGAGCGGCCGCGGAGTTGGAAGCGGTCGATCCCGCGGTTGAGCTTGGTGGAACCGCACACGGGCTCGATCTTGCCGCGTTGTCGCCCTGCCGGTGGCCGCCCTGGTCCTGCGCTGAGGCTGCCGGCGTCGTAGCGCCGATCGCCGAACCGCTACAACGCGAGCACCAGTCGGAGCGCCTCGTCGACAGCCCCTATCTCGGCGGCATCGAGTCTGCCCGCCGAATCACCCAGGCTTTGGGGGTCGACCACGGTCGTCTGTTCAACGAGCACCCGGGTCCGCGTGCCGAGCACATCGATCGTCGGTCGAAACGTGGCCGGTCTCGCGCTCGCAGAAGTTGGCGCGACCAGCACCGTGCTGAGCCCCAGGTAATCGTCCGCCTGGACGACGATCGCGTATCGCGCGCCTTGCTGCGCTCGGCCCCGTGCGCGGGTCGGCGCCGGCAGGCGAAACACCTCTCCGCGGACCATCTCAGCGCTCGGCCGCTGGCGCGAGCTCGGCCATGAGTTCGCGAATGGCTTGCATCTCCTCGCGATCGACCGCATCGCGGGCGATCCGTGCGACCTCGTCGCGCACGGCCGCGCGGCCGCGTCGTCGCTCGGCGGCCTCCTGCAGGGCGGTACGCACAGCCTGCGAGTCGTTGAGCCCCTCGGCCCGTACGACGTCAAGCGCCGCGGCACTGGCATCGTCGAGGCGAACGTGCAGGGACCGAGCCATCCGGCGAGCAGCGTAGCGCAAAAGGTGCTACGCCGGTTTACCGACGGCAGAGCTCCCGGACAAGAGCCGCCGCTGACTGCTTCTTTCTCGCGCGCGGGCGAGCGGATACCCGCGAAATGGAGGAATCGACGACCAGCGGGTACGACTCGCTCATGGACGAGTCTTCTGATGCGCAACAGCCTGCCGTCCCGCCGCCACCGGATCTGCCCGCAGTCGACAGTCCGCCGGCCGAGGAGGTAATCGACAGTGCCCCGTCACGAGAAGACGTCGTCGATGAGGCACGATCTGCTGCCGAGATCGTTCGCGAGCAGCCGAGCGTCGACGACATCCTCGGACCTGATCGCCAGTAGAGCTTGCTAGCAGGCGGCCGGCCCGCTCCGGGTCTCTGCCCCGATCCCGCGAGGCCTCCCGCGACGTCATCGCAGAGCGCGGCGAGACGAGGTTCGCTCAGCCCGCCCGCTCGCGAGCGCCCTGCGCGGCCTGCGCGGCCTCCTCGGCCGACGCGCGACGCGGGTCGTCGTCCGCGAGCTTGCGGTTGACGGCGACGAGCCCGGCCGACGCACTGGCCGCCGCCTCGGCGAGCGCGACCGCGGTCAGCGCGTCGGGCCGCATCGCCTTCGGGCAGCGGCGCGCGACCTCGGCGGCAAGCTGAGCGATCTCGCTCGCGGCGTCCGCGATCGCCAGCGCGAGGTCGGCCGCCTGGATGAGCGCCTGGTCGACGATCCGCTCGCGGTCGTCGACGGTCAGGATCTCGGTCCCGGCGGGCTGGGCGACGCCGCGACGCGCCGAGCGCTCGTCATGGGCGAGAACGGCCGATGCCTCGAGGTACGCCTGCGCGTCGCGGTCGATGAGTGCCTGGGTCTGCATGCGCAACGCCTCGGCGTGGGCGATCGCGCCGCCGGCCTCGATCCAGGTCGTGCGCGAGCCGCGGGCCACCTTCGCGATGAGCGCGGCGGCTGCGGCGGCCGTGAGCGCGGCGGCCGGTCCGCCGCCACCGGGCAGCTCGTGCGGGGACGCCAAGGCGGCGAGGACCTCGATCAGCGGGCGGTAGAGTAGGCCGGATGCCGGCGCAGGGGGCACCCGCCGATCGTAGCCGCAACCGGGGCCGGAACCGGCCGGGGATCGAGGGCGCGCGCAGGTCAGCGCGGCTTGGACGTGCCTCGCTCGGCCTCGGTGCGCCGCCTGTGCGCAACGCACTCGGCGCTCGTCAGCCGGTCGCTGCGGCGCAGCGCATGCATCTGCGCCGGGCTGAGCGCGGCCTCCGGACCGGGTCGCGCGCCCTCGGACACGAGGTCCGCGGCGTTGCCGGCGTCAAATTCGAAGACCGCCTGATGCACATCGGAGGCTGTGAGTCGCGTGCGCGCCACGGTTGCCCCTTTCCGATGGAGGATGGCCATCCGAATCCGCGGCGTCACCAGCCCGATCCGAAGGACCTTGACACCGTCGAATCTACCCACATGCGCGGGTTTCTCCACACGGCGGGCGAATGACTCCCGGCGGAGTCGCTCGCCCGGGCGCAGGGCTACGCGGCCGCGCGGATGGTGATCACCGTCAGCCGCCACACGTCGTCGGCCCCCGAGCCCACGTCCCGGGCTGGATCTCGTTGGCCAGCACCCGCACCGCCTGCTGGTCGGGGATCGGCCGGGCCTCGTCGATCGTGACCGCTCCGCCGGCCCCGTCGATGTCGAAGCCGATGCCCACGACCATCTCACCGCCGGCACACGTCGCGACCGCGACCGGCGTCGAGTTGGAGTTGAGGTTTCAGTCGCGCGGCGAATTCATCCGCGCAGCCTGTCGAGCCTTCCCTGCCCTTGCCTTGCCGGCCTGCGGTCGGTCGGACCGAACGGCGCGATCACGTAACCGCCCCCGACCGCGTGCGGCAGGTGCTTCAGGAGTCCGTGAACCCGAGGATGAGCTGGACCGTCTCCAGCGGCACGTCGAGCTGCGGGCAGTGTCCGACGCCGTCGAGTTCGACCCAGTCGGCGTGCGGCAGCCACTCCAGGTAGCGGGCGGCCGTCGACGGCCAGGGCAGGATCGCGTCCGCCGTGCCCCAGACCAGGCGCACCGGGCACGTGATCTGCTCCGGATCGACGCGGTAGCCCTCGCGCCGCGCCGCGGCGATCATCTGCTGGGTCCCGGGGCAGAAGGCGGTGGCGTTCATCACGTGGGCCACCAACTCCGGCGGGAGGTGCTCGTAGTTCACCGTGAGCGCCGATGTCGCGCGGCGCCGCCCCGCGGCCGTACGGACGACGGCATCGACGTGCGGCGCGAGCGCCCGGAACGTGGCCTGCCACTCGGTGAAGAGGTCGAGCGTCGGCGCGAGCGACTCGTCGTCCTGCGCCCACCCGCCGGCCGGCGCCAGCGCCACCACCGACCGCGCGCGGTCGCGCTGCGCCAGTCGCAGCGCGATGTAGCCGCCGACCGAGTTGCCGACGATGTGCGCGCTCTCGAAGCCTGCCTCGTCGAGCATGCGCTCGACAGCGTCGAGCAGATCCTCGGTGGTCGCCCCGTCGGCGAGCGGCGGCCCGCCGACATGGCCCGGCAGCGTGGGCGCGAGCACCTCGTGGCGGCGCTCCAGCGCAGCGATGACGAGCTCCCACACCCGCCACGAGCCCGTGAAGCCGTGCAGGAGGACGAGCGGCGAGCCGCTGCCGCCGCGGTGGTGGGCGCTGAAACCGGAGGTGGCCATCGCTCAGACGATCTCAGCACAGACCCGCAACGGCAGTGATCGCCCGGGCCGCCACTTCCGAACCACACCGGAGATGACCGCATCCGCGCACCCCACCGTCCGCACGGCCGAGCATCTGCGGATCGCCACCTGGGCGACCGGCGCGGCGCGCAGCGCAGACCTGGGCGCGGAGTACGTGCGATGAGGGTCGTCGTGGTCGGCGCGGGGCTCGGCGGTCTGGCCGCCGCGCTGCGCCTTCAGCACGCGGGCCACGACGTCGTCGTCGTCGAGGGCCGCGAGCGCCCCGGCGGCCGCGCCTACCAGCTGCGCGACGGCGGCTTCACCTGGGACACCGGGCCGTCGCTCATCACGATGCCCTGGGTCCTGGAGGAGACGTTCGCCGCCGGCGGGCTGGACCTGCGTCGCGAGGTCACGCTGCGCCGGCTGGACCCCTTCTACCGGATCCGCTGGGCGGGCGAGCAGCGCGCGCTGGACTTCGTCCCGACGGAGCGCATGCCCGAGCAGATCGCGCAGTTCTCCGCGCGCGACGCGGCCGCCTTCGACGGTTTCCTCGCGGCGCTGAAGCCGATCTACGAGCAGGGCATCCTCGGTGCCGGGCGCCGCCCGTTCCTGAAGCTGCGCGAGCTGCTGGCCTTCACGCCGAGCATGCTGCGCCTCGGCGCGGCCCAGCCGCTGTGGAGCATGGTGGCCAAGCACTTCGAGCACCCCCGCATCCGCGAGGCGTTCTCCTTTCACTCGCTGTTCATCGGCGGCGACCCGTTCCGCGTGCCGGCGATCTACGGTGCGCTCGTCTACCTGCAGTTCCTCGACGGCGTCTGGTACGCCGACGGCGGCGTCTACTCGCTCGTCGAGGCGATGGCGCGGCCGCTGGACGTGCGCTGCGGCGAGCGGGTGGCGCACATCGAGCACCGCGGCGGGGCAGTGACCGGCGTCGTGCTCGAGGGCGGCGAGCGGATCGCCGCCGATGCTGTCGTCTCCAACGCCGACGTGCTCACGACCCACGAGCTGACCGGTCGCCGCCGGCCGCTGCGCCGCATGACGCCGACGATGTCCTGCCTGCTGCTGTACCTCGGCTGCGACCGGTGCTTCGACGGCCTGCTGCACCACACGCTGCTCGTCGGCCGCGACTACCGGCGCTTCATCCGCGAGGTGACCCGCGACGGGCGGCTGCCCTCCACCCTCTCGACCTACGTGCACGCGCCCACGCGCACGGAGGCGGGGATGGCGCCGGTCGGCCAGGACTCGATCGCCGTGCTGCTGCCCGTGCCCAACCTGCGCGCCGGCATCGACTGGGAACGCGAGGCCGACGGGCTGCGCGACGCGCTCGTCGCCGACCTCGAGGCGTCGTTCGGCCTCGCGGGCTTGGGCGACAGCGTCCGCGTCGAGCACCGCATGACGCCGCTGGACTTTCGCGACGAGCTCGGCGCGGCGCACGGCAACGCGTTCGCGGTCGAGCCCACCCTGCAGCAGTCCGCCGCGCTGCGCCAGCCCAACCGCGACCGCGCGCTGCGCGGGCTGTACTACGTGGGCGGCGGGACGCATCCGGGAGCCGGGATCCCCGGCGTGCTGCTTGGCGCGGAGATCACGACGGCGCTGATGGCGGCCGACCGGCCCGCGCCACGGAGGCCGCTGGCCCATGCGTGACGCCGATCTGCTGCAGGCCAAGGAGACGACGCGCCGCGTCGCGCGGACGTTCGCGCTCGCCTGCCGGCTGCTGCCGCGCGACGTGCGCGACGACGTGTACCTGCTGTATCTCGTGTTTCGCACGCTCGACGATGCAGTCGACGAGGGCGAGGCGGACGCCGACGCGCGCCTGACCGCCGTCGAGGACTGGGCGGCGGGCGAGCCGGCCGACAGCAGCGAGGTGCGCCTGCTCGACGCGCTCGCCCAGCGCCACCCGCTGCCGCGCCCCGCCTTCGCGGACTTCTGCGCCGGGATGCGCGACGACCTCGCGGGCAGCGCGATCCTCGACGAGATCGAGCTCGACCGGTATTGCTACCGCGTGGCCGGAACCGTCGGGGTCGTGATGGCGCAAGTGCTCGGGATGCGCGATCCCGAGCAGGCCCTGCCCGCGGCGGCGGCGCTGGGCATGGCCATGCAGCGCACGAACATCCTGCGCGACATCGACGAGGACCTCGCCGCCGGCCGGGTGTACGTCCCCCGCTCGACGCTGCGCCGCTTCGGAGGCTCGCTGGAGCCGGGCCGCCGCGAGGACCTGCTGCGCGACCAGATCGCGCGCGCCGACGCCCTGTATGACCGCGGCTGCGCGGGGATCGACCAGCTCGTCTGCGGCCAGCGCGCGATCAGCGCGGCGGCGGCGATGTACCGGGAGATCCTGCGCCAGATCGAGCGCGACGGCTACGGCGCGCGGCCGGGTCGCGCCGTCGTGCCGCGCCGGCGCAAGCTGCTCGTCGCGGCGATCGGCCGATGACCGCGGCGGCGCGGTTGCCGCGGGTCGCGCGGGGGCTGTTCGGCGCGCTGGCCGGTGCGCAGGTCGGCTACTCGTTGCTTGCGGTGCAGCGGCGCGTGCCCGCGACGCGGGCGATCGTCGGGCTCATGCTGACCGCCTCGGCGACCGAGGCCGCGGCGGCCCGTGGCCCGCGGCGCGGGCCGGCGCTGGTCGCGGTCGCGGGCGCCCTGGGGTTCGGGGCTGAGCTCGTCGGCGTCGCCACCGGCAAGCCGTTCGGGCACTACACGTACTCCGACCAGCTCGGGCCGCGCGTGCGCGGCGTGCCGGTCGCGGCCGCGGCGGCGTGGGCGATGATGGCGCGGCCGTCGTGGGTCGTCGCCGGGCTGATCTCGCGCCGGCGCCCCGTCCGCGTGGCGCTGGCTGCCGGCGCGCTCACCGCCTGGGACGTCTTCCTCGATCCGCGGATGGCCCGCGAGGGCTACTGGTCGTGGCCGGACGGCGGGCGCTACGAGGGCATCCCGGCATCGAACTTCGCCGGCTGGCTGGTCACGGGCGCCGGGGTCTTCGCGGTGTGGTCGCTGCTCGACGGCGATGACGAGCCGGGGGTCGACGGCGATGGCGCCCTGGCCCTGTACGCGTGGACGTGGGCCGGCGAGCTGTTCGCCAACCTCGTCATCTGGCAGCGGCCGCGGATCGCGCTGGCGGGCGGGGCGGCGATGGGGCTGTTCGCGGTGCCGGCGCTGCTCGCGCGCCTGCGCGCGCCGCGGTGAGCCGCGTCGTCGTCGCGGGCGCGGGCGTCGGCGGCCTGGCCTGCGCGGTGCGGCTCGCGCGCGCCGGCCATGCGGTGACCGTGGTCGAGCAGGGTCCGGCCCCGGGCGGCAAGTGCGCGCGCGTGCAGCGCGACGGCTATCGCTTCGACGCCGGGCCGTCGCTGCTGACGATGCCGTGGCTCGTGCGCGACCTGCTCGGCGAGGCCGTCGAGCTCGTGCGCGTGGAGCCCGTGACGCGCTACCGCTTCGCCGACGGCTCCTGTGTCGAGCTGTCGGCCGACCTGCCGCGCACGGTGGCTGCGCTGGACGACTGGTCGCCGGGCGCGGGCGCGGACTGGGCGCGCTTCATGCGGATCTGCGCGGCGATGTGGCGTGCCTCGCAGACCGTGCTGACCGGTCCGCCGCCGTGGCCGCCGCGACGGCCGGCCGGGAGCGAGCGCCCGCCCGACCCGCGCGACCTGCTGCGCGTGCGCCCGTGGCACACGCTGCGCAGCTTCGCCCTGGCGACGATCCGCGACCCGCGGCTGCGGCTCGTCGTCGAGCGCTTCGCGACCTACGCGGGCGCAGACCCGCGGCGGGCGCCCGCGGCGCTGGCGGTGGCCGGCTTTGTCGAGCACGCCTTCGGCGCGTGGCATGTGCGCGGCGGGATCTACGCCGTCGTCGAGGCGCTCGTGGACGCTTTGGGCAAGGCTGGGGGCGAACTGCGCTGCGGCGTGCGCGCCGCGGCGGTGACGCTCGCCGGCGGCGCGACGACGGCGCTGTGGGGCGGCGGCGGCGCGCGCGGCCGGGTGACCGGCGTGCGGTGCAGCGACGGCGAGCTCGCGGCCGACGCGGTGGTGTTCAACGGCGACGCGCCGTCGCCGCGCGAGCGTTCGCTGTCGGGCTTCGCGCTCATGGTCGGGCTGCGCGGCCGCGACGCGCGCCGGGTGCATCACGAGATCCGCTTTCCGGCCGGGGGCACCGACGCGGAGTGGGAGGACGTCTTCGTGGCCCGCCGTCCGGTGCGCGACCCGACGCTCTACCTCGCCGCGTCGTGGGTCAGCGATCCCGGCGAGGCGCCGCTCGACGGCGAGAACCTGTTCGTGCTCGTCAACGCCCCCAGCGGCGGGGTCGACTGGGACGCTGGGGGCGCGCGCTACGAGGCGGCACTGCTCGCGAAGCTCGGCCTGGCCGGCGAGCGGGTCGCGTTCGTGCGAGCGGCGCACGCCGGCCGACCTCGAGCGCGAGACCGGCGCGCTCGGCGGAGCGATCTACGGCATCGCGCCGCACGGCCGGCTCGGCACGCTGCGCCGCCCGCCGAACGTCGTGCGCGGCGTGCGCGGACTGTGGCGCGTGGGCGGCACGACGCACCCGGGCGGTGGCCTGCCGCTCGTGCTGCTCAGCGGCGCGACGGTGGCCGCCGAGATCGGCTTGGCCTGATGTGCGGTGGGATCGCTGTCGTGGGCGCAGTGATCGCGTGGTTCAACGGCATTCGCTGAGCGGGTGGTCGCGGTTGGTGGCGGTGTTCGGTCCGGGGCCGGCGTGCGGGGTCGGGCAGCGTGGCGGGTTGATGTTCGTAGCGAACACCAACGCGTCAGGCTCCCGCTGGTGGCGTGTCCGGCGAGCAGCGTGGCGGGTTGATGTTCGTAGCGAACACCAACGCGCCACGCTCCCGTCGATCGGCCGCGAGGCTCGGCGGATCAGGCCTGGGGGCCGCGGAGCGGATCCACGCCGCCCCACGTGCCGCTGCTCCCATACGGCGCGAAGCGGGCGAAGAGCTCCTCGGAGTACCAGCCCTCCGCGCGCGTGCGCCGCACGACGTCGCGGTGGTCCGGCCGAGCGTAGGCGTAGTCCTTCACGGCGTCCAGCGACTCCCACAGCGAGAACGTGGCCTGGCGCGCGACCGGCCACTCCCCGACGCCGACCGAGGCCAGCAGCCCCGGCCGGCCGTGCAGGTCCGCGGCCGGCGAGGCGATCGCGCGTGAGAAGGCGACGAGCTTCGACGGCCGGACCGACGCGCGCGTGAGGATCGCCACCGGCGCGTCGGGCGCGCCCGGCGCCGGCGGCGCGGCGGCGGCCGTCTCCGCGAAGAGAGCGTCGCCGCTCCACTCCCCGCGCACGCGCAGCGGCGCCAGACGCACGTCGTAGACCTCTGCGCCGCGCTCGTGCCAGCCGCGCGCGACCGGCGACCGATCGAGGAACCCGTCGAGCGCCGCCTCGTCCTCCCACACCGCGAACAGCGCCCAGCGGCGCAGGTCGGCCGACAGCGTCATCGTCTGCCCGCGCCCGGTGCCGAGCAGCTTCCAGAAGCGCAGACCCGCCGTCTCGCGCAGCAGCGGCCGGTCGAGACCCATCCGCGACAGGCCCTGCGCCGCCGTGGCGCGCGGATAGCGGACGAGGTGAAACGAGCCGAGCACGGCTTGAGTATGCAGCGGTCGGACGGCGGCCCTACGAGCCCGGCGCGCCGCCGGCACCGCCCGCCGCCGCGCCCGTGCCGTAGGTCCGCCCGCGCCACCGCCGCGACGGGCGGACCGCGCTCCAGGTCAGCCACGCCGTGACCGGCAGGTCGGCGAGCGGCGCGAGCGCGTACGGCAGGCCGCGCGGCTTTGCGTACCCGCGGGCGAGCGCCACGTGGATCGCCAGCCGGACGGCGACCAGCACGGCGTCGAGCGCCGTCCCGCGCCGGCTGAGCAGCCGCGGGAGCGGCAGCGCCAGCGTCAGCCACAGCAGCGCGACGTCGCCGGCCTGCTGCACGGGACCCGTCGCCCCGGACCCCATCAGCGACCGGCCCCAGCCCGTCCACGTCTCGCGCGCGGAGGCGTACATCCGCACCTCGAGCAGATCGGCGGCGTCGGCGAACCCGATCCGGGCGCCGTCCGCGCGCAGCGACCGCGCCAGCGCGATGTCCTCGGACAGGTTGCCGCGCACCCGCCCCCAGCCGCCGCCCGCGAGAAAGGGCTCGCGGCGGACGACCACGCACTGACCGTTGGCCAGCGCGCGCTGCGGGCGAGGCTGCCAGCCCTCGACATCCAGCGGCCCGAGCCGGTAGGGCAGCGTCGCCGCCATCGACGGGTGCAGCAGCCGCTCCGCCGCGCTCTCGCAGACGAAGCGTGGCGCCGCGCTGAGCAGGTCGTACGCTCCCGCTCCCGCGGCCTCGACGAGCGCGGCGACGAGCCCCGGCTGCGGGCGCGTGTCGGCGTCGAGGAAGATCACCCAGTCGCCGCTCGCGACCTCCAGGCCCTGCTGCATCGCCCACGACTTGCCGATCCAGCCCGCGGGCAGCTCCGCGCCCTCGACGACGAGCGCGCCGAGCGCGCGCGCCAGATCGGCGGTGGCGTCCGCCGAGCGGTCGTCGACGACGAGCACCTCGGCCGCGACGCCGCGCAGGCCCTCAAGGCACGGCCCGAGCCGCGCCGCCTCGTCGCGCGCCGGGATGACGATCGACACGGTTTCCTCCGGCGGCGGTGCGCCGGCGGCGAGCGGCGCGCGGCGCCGCCGGCCGCGGGCGAAGCGGGCGGCCAGCACGGCGGCCGCCGCGAGCTGCGCGGCGCGGAACGCGAACCGGATGGGCGGGCCAGCGGGGGCGATCGCCTCAGTCTGGCCGCTCGTCCACTCGCGCCACGCTGTTGGCTCTCGTCGCGCCTGTCAAATTGGGGTAAACCGCGAACCTCGAGCGGCGCGACGCGTGTCGCGCCGCAGCTCGCCGGCGGTCGTCGAAGCGGGTCCGCTACAGCAACTCGCGCAGCGTGTCCTCAGGCGCCATTCGCTCGAGCTTGGACAGGCAGCGCGATTCGATCTGGCGGATGCGCTCGCGCGAGACGTTGAAGCGGCGCGACACCTCGGTCGCGGAGCACGGCTCCTCGCCGCACAGGCCGTAGCGCAGCTCGAGCACCCGCCGCTCGCGCTCGTTGAGCGTGTCGAGCATCTGCCCCACCGCGTCGACGCATACGCCGGCGGAGGCGCTCTCGAAGGCTGAGGGGGCGTGGTCGTCGGGGATGAGCTCGCCGAGCACCGAGCTGCCGTCGTCTCCGACGGGCGTCTCGAGCGAAACCGGCGTCTGGGCCCACGCGCGCAGCGAGATGACCTGCTCGACCGGCAGGCCAGAGTGCTCCGCGATCTCGTTCAGCGTGGGGTCGCGGCCGAGCGACGTGGCCAGCGTGCGCTCGGCCGACATCACGGACTTCAGCTGCTCGTTGAGGTTGACCGGGATGCGGATCGTCCGCGACTTGTCGGCCAGCGCGCGGGCGATCGCCTGGCGGATCCACCAGGTGGCGTACGTCGAGAAGCGAAAGCCCTTGCTGGGGTCGAACTTCTCGACCGCGCGGATGAGGCCGAGCGTGCCCTCCTGGATGAGGTCGAGGAACGGCAGGCCCTGGCCGCGGTAGCGCTTGGCGATCGAGACGACGAGCCGCAGGTTGGCCTCGACCATGCGCTCCTTGGCGCGCAGGTCGCCGCGGCCGACACGATGCGCGAGCCCGATCTCCTCGTCGGCGCGCAGCAGCCTGATCCCGCGGATGTCGCGCAGGAACAGGTCGAGCGCGTCGGTCGTGTCGCCACTGCCGGCAGGATGCTGGTGCTCTCTGAGCCTGTGGCTTCCCATCACCGCACTCGACGTTAGCACGACCGTTCGTGCAAATCCGTTAGCCCTCTGTTGCATCCGAGGGAGTACGTCTCGTCGAGCTTGGGCATACGCTTGGCGCGTGCCGAGCGAGCCCGCGACCCCGATCGCGCCGGAGGTCCGCGCGCCGCGCGTGCGCGGCCCGCGCCTGCGCGGCCTGATCCTCAGGCGGGCCGGCCAGCTGGCCTCGATCGACGGGCTCGAGCGAATTTCGATCGACCGCCTCGCCGCCGCGATGGAGATGAGCGAGAGCGGCTCATGTCCAAGCAGGACCTGCAGCTGGCCGCGATCGAGTGCGCCTCGAGCATCTTCGAGGAGCACGTCCTCGCGCCCGGCGACGACGGCGTCGAGGCACTGCTGGAGCGCTGGATCACCTACTACGAGCGCGAGGTCTTTCCCGGCGGCTGCCTGTTCGCGACGGCGGGCATGGAGTTCGCCAACCGCGACGTCCGGTCCACGAGGCCCTCGCGGCGGCGATCGAGCGCCAGATCGGCGCGCTCGAGCAGGCCCTGCAAGCCAACGGCGCGGCCCCGCGCGACGCCGACGCAGACGCCGCCCAGCTCGCCTTCGAGCTGCACGCGCTGCTGACCGCCGCCAACCACCGCTTCCGGATCAGCCGCGCCCCCGCCGCGTTCGCCCAGGGGCCGGGCCGCGATCCGCCGCCGGCTCGGGCAGCCCGTCGCGGCCTAGGGGCGGGCGCATCAGCGAACGTCCGCCCTGGTAGGCCGATCAGCGCTTCGCCAGCGCAGAGCCGGCCATGATCGCTGCCGCGAGCGCCATCCGGTGGTCCTTCGTCCAGGGCGGCCCCAGCGCTGCCCGCGGGCCGCGGAGCACCTCGTCGGCTCGCTCGCCGAGGACGTCGACCGCGTGGCCCTCGACCGCGGCAGCGTCGTAGAGGTCAACGGCCCAGCCGCGCGCGCGTGCGAGCTCGGCCAGCACCTGGCGGTACATGACGGAGTCGGCGCGGCTCTCGTAGGGCACCCGGCGTTGGACGGCGATGTCGGTGGGGAAGTCAGGCGGCCAGGCGCGCAGCGACATCGACACGATCGGTGCGGGCGACGCGGCGGCGAGCTGGTCCAGGCAGACCGACGCCGCCCGCACCGCCGACGCCCGCACCGCACCCACCAGCGCCGCCATGGCAGCGTCGTCGAGCCGCCTGCCTGCGCGGTGGTGGATCGGTGCGCTCGTCATGCCGGGTTCGATCAGCTCGATCCGCCGGCGGTCGACGACGCGGTGATCGGCCGATGCCGTGACCGCCACGGCCCAGCCGAAATGATGAGCGATGCCCAGCCGCACTAGCCCTCCACCCGCTCGCGCAGCTCGGTCCACAGCGCGCCGTAGGCGAGCGCCGCCCGGCCGCGCGGGGCGAACTGCGCGAGCGCGCGCCGCTGCAGGCCCATCAGCTCGACGTCGGTCGCCGCCGGGATGGCGCTGCCGAGCACCCCGGCGTCGGTCGCGAGCTGCGCGGCCACGTCGCGATGCAGCGCCTTGCGCCCGTCGGTCATCGACAAGAACGCGAGGATTCGCGGGCGCGGCTTGGGCACCTGCTCGGCGACGAAGCCGCACAGCTGATCGTACGTGCGCAGCGACAGCGGCGTCGGGATGAGCGGCACGAGCAGCACGTCGGCGGCCGCGAAGACGCTCTCGGAGGCCAGCGAGATCGCCGGGGCGCAGTCGAGGAACACGTAGTCGTAGCGCTCGGCGAGCGGCGCCAGGACGCGCGCGAGACCCTCCGTCGGCCGCTTCGTCGCGTCCAGCGCGAGGTCCAGGTTGCGGTAGGAGAAGTCGGCCGGCAGCAGATCCAAGCGCAGATGGTCGGAGCCCTTCAGCAGCGCGGCGGGATCGCTCTTGCCGCGCACGAGCTTCGCGCCGCCGCCGCGCACCTTGGGCCTGATGCGCAGCAGGTAGCTCGCCGCGCCCTGCGGGTCGAGATCCCACAGCAGCACGCGCGCGCCCTCCTCGGCCGCCGTCCAGGCGAGGTTGACCGCGGCCGACGTCTTGCCGACGCCACCCTTGATGTTGTAGAGCGCGACGGTGACAGCCATGCGTTCAGCCGAACGTCTTGGCCACGAGCTTGCGCTGCGACTTGGCGGCGAACTGCGCGAAGCGCGCGGCGAACTGCTCGCGCGCGTGCTCCTGTTCCTCCGCGAGGCGCTGGACGAGCACGCCCATCGCCATGAGCGCGGCGGCGCCGCCCTCCAGCGCGGCGATGTCGTCGCCGAGCGCGCGCAGCGCGTCGGCCTGCACCTCGCGGTCCTGGAAGCGGCCGAGCACATCCTGCAGGGCCTTGAGCGTTGCGACCATCGGCTTGACGACCTCGGGCGGGTAGATCGAGGTGAAGAACTCCAGCAGGTAGCGCAGCTCCTTGCCCTGCTTGCGCAGGTCGTGCAGCGCCTCGTGCGGGCTGTCGGCGTCGATCGCGCCGCCCATCTTCACCATGTGCCGGTAGACCTTGGCGATCCGTTCGCCGGCGACGTCGGCGATCGGCCGCGCGGCGTCGGGGCGATCGTCCGCGGGCGCGTCGACGAGCGCGTCGAGGAAGTCGCGCCAGTTGTCCAGCAGCGCGCGCGTGCGCTCGGACTTCAGCCCGCGCACCATCGCCGCCCGTTCCCGGGCGAGGCGCTGCTCGAGCAGCGTGCGCAGCGGCGCGACGTCGGCCGCGCTGTCGGCGGGCAGCGTCGCGGCGAGATCGCCGAACTCGAGCAGCTGGACGTCGAGGTCGCGGGTCGGCCCGGTGAGCACCTGCAGCTCGCGAAAGCCGGCCCGGAAGACCCGCAGCGGCTCGGGCGCGAAGACGCCGCGCAGCTCACGCTGCAGCGCCCGCGAGCGGCGCACGGCCACGCGCAGGTCGTGCAGGTACTCGCTGTCGGTGTCCGCCAGCGTGCCCGGCAGGTTGACCTCGATGATCTGCAGCAGACGGCGCAGGATGGTCACGGCCGCAGCGTCGGCCCGCGCGTCGGCCGACAGCGCGACGCGCAGCTTGGAGGACGTCCCGCCGGGCACGACGCCGGTCGCCTCGACGGCCTCGTCCTGCAGCGGCTGGGTCACGGTCGCGAGCGCCAGCTCGACGCTCAGCAGCGCGAGCACCCGCTCGTACTCGGCGTCGTAGCCGAGGACGCCGATGACGTGCAGCCGCGCGCGCAGCGCGAGCTTGGCGTCGCCGCCGGCCAGCACCGTCGGCTCCTCCGCCTGCAGGCGCACCACGACCTTGCCGAGGTCGTCGAGCACGTTGACCGGCAGCAGTCGGCTGCGGACGCGGACGATCGGCGTCAGCACGCGCATCTCGACGATCGGCTCGAGGAGCTCGCGCAGCTCGCCGTCGGGCAGGTCGACGGTGGCCAGCCGGCGCAGGCCGCGCGGGTGGTCGGCCGCCGCGCGCTCCTCGGACGTCGCGGCGTCGGTCAGCGCGAAGCGGCTGCCGCTGTCGACGAGCGCGAGGCCCGCGGCGTGCAGCCGCCCGTCGAACGTGTCCCAGAAGGTCCGGTCCGTGCGATGCGCGCGTTGCGTGACGACCGCCACGTGACCGGCGAGCTGGTCGGCCGCGGTCGACGCGTCGATGCCGTCGGGCAGCAGCAGCTGGGTGCGGGACGCGTCCACGCCGCGCAGTCTGCCAGCGCGCCGCGTTCGCGGCGCGCCGGCGAGCGGTTCAGACGTTGCCGCGCGTCGTGCCGTCCTGGCCGCCGGCGAGGCGCTCGGCCTCTTCGCGCCCTGGGTGGTCGGGCGGCAGGTCGTGCGGCGAGATCTCGTCGTGTGCCTCGGGCGTGTCGCCCGCGGGCGTCTCGTCATCCGGGGTCATCGGCCCCAGCGGCTCCTCGGCCTCTTCGTCGTGCGGCGGGGCCTTCTCGGGATCCTCGCTCGTCATCCGCAGCCTCTCGTCCGTGGTGTACGTGGTCGCCCCCTGCTACCCGTGGCCCGCCGAGCCATCACTCCCTCGCTGCGCAGCCGCTCCCATCCGACCGCGCCGGGTTTGCGCAAGGGGACGTTCACGCGCGCGGTGGCCGGGTACCCCACTGCGCGGTGACCTCCCCGCCTCCAGAGCGCGCCTGATGCGCGTCGCCGTCACCGGCGCCACCGGCAACGTGGGCACGAGCGTGCTGCGCGTGCTGAGCGCCGACCCCTCGATCGACGCGATCGTCGGCATTGCCCGGCGCCGGCCGCACGTCTCGTTTGCGCGCACGACGTTCGTCTGCGCCGACGTCGTGCGCGACGACCTCGTGGCGGCGTTTCGCGGCGCCGACGCCGTCGTCCACCTCGCCTGGCTGATCCAGCCCTCGCGCGACCGGGCGACGACGCGCAGCGTCAACGTCGACGGCTCGCGGCGCGTGTTCGAGGCCGCCGCCGCGGCGGGCGTGCAGACGCTCGTGCACGCCTCGTCGGTCGGCGCGTACTCGCCGGGACCGAAGGACCGCCACGTCGACGAGAGCTGGCCCACCGGCGGCATCCCGACGTCGTTCTACTCGCGCGACAAGTCCGATGTCGAAGCGATCCTCGACACGTTCGAGGCGGCGCATCCGGACATCCGCGTCGTGCGCCTGCGGCCGGGCCTGATCTTCAAGGGCGAGGCGGCATCCGGCATCCGGCGGCTGTTCGCCGGTCCGCTGCTGCCGACGCCGCTGCTGCGCCGCAAGCTCATCCCGATCGTGCCCTCGCCGGAGCGCCTGCGCTTCCAGGGCGTGCACTCATTCGACATCGGCGAGGCCTATCACCTGGCCCTCACGCGCGACGTCCGCGGGCCGTTCAACGTCGCCGCCGATCCGGTGCTCGATCCGCCCGAGCTGGCTCGCCTGCTCGACGCGCGCCCGGTGCGGGTGCCCGAGCGCGCGCTGCGGCTGGCCGTCGACGCCTCGTGGAAGCTGCGCCTGCAGCCGACGCCGCCGGGCTGGCTGGACCTCGCCCTCGGCGTCCCGCTGATGGACATCACGCGCGCCCGCGAGGAGCTGGGCTGGCGCCCGACGCGGACCGCCGGCGAAGCGCTGCTGGAGCTCATCGACGCGATGCGCCGCGGCGAGGGGCTGGACACCGCACCGCTGCAGGCCGGCGGCGCGGGCCCGCTGCGCGTGCGCGAGTTCCTCACCGGCGTCGGTGCGCGCTCGCGCGGCTGACGCTCAGTCGCGCAGCCCGGTCATCACCACCCGGTCCTTGCGGATCACCTTGAACGTGCTGTCGGCGCCCTCGCCGCGCATGACCGCCGCGAGCTCCTGGTCGCCGAGCTCGGTCAGCCACTCGTCCCAGCCCAACGGCTCGAGCGAGGGGTTCTCGGGGGCGCCGGGGAAGACGACGACGAGCACGGCCGGGTCCATCCCGCTGGAGCCGGTCCCGCGCATCTTCATCGGCTCGCCGTCGCGCGCCTGCACCCACTCGCGGATGACGTCGGGGTTGATCGTGACGATCTCTTCGCTTCGGGCCATCGGGCCTCCCAGTCTGTCGTCGGTTGGTCGTTTCCCGGGCGCTACCCGGGTGCCCGGCGCCACACGCCAAGCCGGGCGCTCAGCCGCGCGCAAGGTACTTCTTGATGCAGTGCGCGGCGCCGAGGTTGATCGCGAAGGGATGGAAGTCGCCCAGCCCGACGACGTCGTAGCCGAGGTCCTCCCAGATCTCGGCGTTGCGGCGATCGGTCGCGGCGAGCGTGTCGCCGAAGGGGCCGTGCGCGTAGGTCGGCAGGTAGACCGTCGGCCGCGCGCCGTCGGGCGCGTGGACGAGCACGTTGTTGGACGTCGCGAAGTACCACGAGCGCACGCGCGCCTGCTCGTCGTCGGAGTAGACGAGCGGCAGCGGCGTGCGCGTGACGGCGTAGCCGCGCCGGCCGAGGTCGCGCGCGATGTCGTCGAAGACGGCGGCCATCGCGTGCGACTGCAGCGGCTCGCCCGTCAGCCGCGCGGCGTCGCGCGGATCGCCGACGAGCACGCGGTAGCGGCCGTCCGCGCCGCGGCCGGCGAGGCTGACGAACATGTCGATGTGGAAGATCGGCTGGCGCGTGCCGGGCGCGTTGCCGGCGTAGATGTCCTCGACCCAGGTCGCGCCGCCCATGGTGAACGGGCGCTGGGCCGCCGGCGGCACGGGCAGCGTGGTGCCGACGGGGACGAAGGTCCGCTCGGCGTCGAGGTAGCGGCGGTAGACCTCGCGCAGCAGCCCGTCCTCCCCGGCGGGCGCGGGCGCGGTGAGGATGCCCTCCGCGAAGGTCAGCAGCGGGTAGTCGATGCCGATGAAGAAGAAGTCGTCGCCGACGAGGACGTTGCCGCCCTGCAGGTGCAGCGGCGCCTGGAAGAGCCCGAGCCGCGCCGCGCTGCTGACCTGGTCGGCGACGAGCGCGTCGCCGTAGCGCGGGAAGGCCGCGGGCTCGACGAAGGCATGGGCGCCGTCGTCGTCTGAGATCACGACGTAGGCGTCCTCGGCCCACACCGAGAAGCCGAGGAAGTCGTCGGTGGCGACGACCGTGTCGCGGCCTGGCGTCGTGCGCCCGGCGGCGGCGAGCCAGGCGCGCACCTCGTCGGCGACGGTCTCGTGGGTGAGGATCACCACGGCGGTCTGCGCCGGCAGCTTGGCGAGGAGGTCGCGGTAGACGGCGCCGTAGGGGTTGGCGTCGCCGCCGTCGGCGGCGTAGCCGGGGATCGTCAGCAGCAACTGCGCGATCGCGCCGTGGGCGGTCGCGACGAGCGACGGGGACGACGGCCGCGTGCCGGCGAGCGAGGCCGCGGTCGCGGCGGTGCGCAGCCGCGCGCGGCGCACGTCGGCGGGCAGGTCGGCGTCCGTGCGGCGGATCTCGCCGGCGACCGGCGGATGGTGGCGGGGACGCAGCGCCAGCGGGTCGTCGGACATCGATCCGATCCTAGGCTCGGGGCGCGACGGGGTCCAGCGTCAGCGCGGAACCCACACGCTCAGCGCGCCCATGACGATCGCCAGCATGCCGAGCAGGATCCCGGCGACGTTGGCCGCGCCCCCGATCCCGCAGGCGCAGGCGAGCACGACGCAGGCCCAGACGATGGACGACACCTGAGCGGTGAACCCCGGCGCTCTGCCCCAGCCGTAGACGGCGTACGCGAGCAGCCCGATGCCGAGGCCGATGAGCGGCAGCCCGAGAACCCAGGCGACGTCGCTGCCGATGCACCCGTCCCCGACCTCGCAGGCGCGCTCGATCAGGAGATCCAGCCCGATCGCGATCGCGGCGAAGGACAGCAGGCCGGAGAGGATCAGGGCGAAGTGCGCGCGTGAGGACATGAACGCCGGGGGCTACCCGGCGGGTTGGCGGGCTACCCGTCCGGCCGAGGCGGATCGGACGCCCGCTCGCCGGCGTTCTCACGCCCGGCCGCGCGCCATCTCGATGAGCCGCCCGAGCACCCGCTCGCCGTCGATCCGCACGCCGTCGTGGTCGTACTCGTTCGTCAGCCAGGGGCGCAGGCCACCGATCGCCGCCGCCGTCTGCTCGGAGAACGCGCGCTCGACGTACATGTCCTCGGCGTAGATCGCCGCCACCACAGGCACCTCGTTGGCCGCCAGCGCCGCCGGGTCGTAGAGCCGCGGCCAGGCGTGCTCGGCGAGCAGGCCGGCGGCCTCGCGCAGCGGGGCGAGCGCGGCGTACTCGTCGAACATCCAGGGGTGGACGTGCTCGCCGGTCAGCAGCTCGGGCGCGGCCTCGTAGTCGCCGGGCAGCATGCGCTCTGCCGACCAGCGCGTCGTGCCGCCGTCGGCCCAGCAGGCCTCGTGCAGGACCGCGTAGAGCGGGTTGCGCGCGAACGGCACCGCGCTCGCGACGTCGTGGCGGAACGCCGGCGAATCGGCCGCCCGCTCGATGACGTAGTGCAGCCTCTCCGCGCCGGCGCTCATCCCGAGCAGCGCGCCGAGCTGACGCAGGCGGCGCGGCGTCAGCCGGTCGCCGCCGGGCAGGCGCACGTCCTCGCGCTCCAGGCGACCGAGCAGCGCGCGCACCCGGGCCCGGTCGCCCGGATAGCGCTGGTAGTAGCGCCGCGACGCGGCGATCGTGCGGGCGTACGTCGCGGCGTAGACCTCGTCGATCCGGTTGCCGAGCGGCGGCAGGCCACCCGTGATGAACGCCTCGCGCAGGCCCTCCGGCGCGAGCGACAAGTAACACGCGACGCAGAACCCGCCGAAGCTCTGGCCGAGCACGCTCCAGCGCTCGGCGCCGAGCGCGCGGCGCAGGCACTCGGCGTCGCGCACGATCGCATCGGCGCGAAAGTGCATCAGGTAGGCCGCCTGCTCGGCCGGCGAGCGGCCGGGCAGCGTGCCTACCGGCGTCGAGCGGCCCGTGCCGCGCTGGTCGAGCAGGACGACGCGGAAGTCGCGCAGCGCGCGGTCAAGCCAGCCGGGGCTGCTCGGATGGCGTGTCGGCCGGGCCGCCTCGTGGCCGGGGCCGCCCTGCAGGTAGAGCAGCAGCGGGCGGTCGAGGCCGTCGGGGTCGGCGACCTCGCGCGCGAAGATCGTGATCTGCTCGCCGTCGGGGTCGGCGTGGTCGAGCGCAACGGCGAGCTCGTGCTCGACGAGGCGCAGGCCGGGTGTGGCGATCGTCACGGGCACGCCGCCCCCAGCGCCGCGACCCGCGCCTCGTGCTCGGCCCGCGCCGCCAGCACCCATGCGTGCTCGTCGAGGCCGCTGAGCAGCGGCCCGCGGCACAGCGCGAGCGCCGCCGCCGCGTCACCCGCCGCGACGAACGCGTCGAAGGCCTGCAGGTCGGTGGCGCAGCGCAGCCCGATCGTCGTGCGCCCGTCGAGCACCTCGTCGTCGTGCGGCGCGAGCGCGCGGCGCACGGCCCACACCGCGCTGCGCAGCGCGGTGCGCGCGCCCGACGGCGCCAGGTCCGGCCACAGCAGCGCCGCCGGCGGCCCGCGATCGTGCTCGCCGGGGTGCAGCGCCAGCCAGGCCAGCAGCGCCGGGCCCTGCGGATGGGCCGGCGGCGGGACGGGCCGACCGCCCGCCCGCGCGGAGAGCTCGCCGAGCAGCCTGACCGTGACGACCATCACATCGATCGTACGCAGGGCCTGCTGGAGTGGACGCAATGGCGTCAGTACCCGTTCTGACTCACAGGTTCGCCACACTGTGTCGACACTCTCGGCACGGACGCAGCCGATGAAAGGACCAGTACGTCGATGACCGTCGCAGCAATCGAAATCCGAGCACCCCGCGCGCAGGTCGCGTTGGCCTGCACGCTGCGCCGCCACATCGGCTCGCCCATTGCGGTGCAGACCCTCGATGTCGGGCCACGCGGCATGCGCATCCGCAGCCCGCGCCCGCTGATGGCCGACGAGACCGTCGGCTTCGACCTGCCCGATTTCGACATGCGCCTCAACGGCCGGGCCCGCGTCATCTGCGAGGAGCGCCCGCACGTCTACGCGCTGCGCTTCGAGGGCCTCCCCGAGCCGATGATCCGCCGCCTGCACGCGCTGGCCATCAACGCCTGCTGACCGTGCGGGTCGGCTGACCGCCGATCAGCGCCTCGCCGCGCGCAGGCGCAGCGTCGCCGTCTTCGTCGTCCCGCGGTTGCCCGCGGAATCGGTCGCGCGAACGCTCACCACGTAGGTGCCCGGCCTGAAGCGGTTCTTCAGCTCCAGGCGCCACGCCTTCGTGCCGCGCGTGGTGACGAACACCGGCGTCCGGCAGCTGCGCGCCGCCCCCAGCCGCCCGGTCTTGCCCAGGTACCGGCAGCGCTTGCCGGACTTCAGGGCGACCGCGACGGTCACCTTGCGCAGCGCGCCCGCGCGCTCGCGCCTTGTCGCGCTCGCCTTGCAGCCGCGGTCGCTGGCGGTGCCGCGCAGCACGATGCGGGTCGGGCTGATCGCCGAGCGCGCGCGGCTGAACACCGTGGCCGGGCGCATGACGTCGGCGCACTGCGCCAGCGGGCTGTCGTCGTACTTCAGCGAGTAGAAGCCGCCGGTCATGTCCGAGGCCAGCACGTGGCCCTTGTAGTGGACCACGTCCCACACCTCGGGCCGGCCGAGCGGGAAGTCGGTGAAGAAGCGCCCCAGCAGGCCGGTCAGCGTCGGCTGGCCGAGCAGCGGCCGCGTGCGATCGTCGTGCGGGACGATGAAGCCGACCTCCTTCGGGCGCTCGCGCTTGCCTGAGAAGGCCGCCGACGCGTCGAGCACGTAGACGCCGCCGTGGTAGTGCGACAGGTAGATCTTGTCGCCGACGATCTGCTGGTTGTGCGGCGAGAACGTCAGCGATCCGCCCGCGCGGCCGGCGGGGTTCGTCCACGTCGCGACGAGCGCGTCGAGCGACGCCTTCTTCAGCGCGGCGTCGGTCGCCAGCGCCTGCTCGGGCGACTTCTTGTCGTTGGCCGGGCCGAGCGCGGAGAAGTCCGTCGCGTCGACGATCCACAGCGGCCCGGGCTTGTCGCCGTTGCCGACGAAGGTCCCGCAGCCGTTGTACTTGTCGCCCTCGGACATCTCCGACAGGCCGCTCGGCGACTGCGGGTCGATCATGAGCAGCATCTCGGCGGGCATCGTCACGTAGCGCCGGCCGCCGGAGTGCGTCACGTCGATCGTGTGTGCGTACCAGTCGTTCTCGCACTCGGGGGTCGGGTCCCACTCGGCGACCTGCGTGATCTTCGACGGGTCGGTGATGTCGTAGACGTTGAAGCCGGTCGCGAAGCCGGCCGCGTTGTAGAGGTACGTGCGGCCGTCCAGCGGGTCGTTCTGGATGAACGTGTCGTGGACCTCGTTGTTCTGGATCGTCGCGGCGAGGTTGCTCGTGCCGAGCTGGCGGACGGTCGTGAGGATCCGCTTGCCGGCGACCTTCGTGACCCTCGCGATGTCGATCCCGATGCCGTTCTGGTTGGAGATGACGTACTCGCCGGCGGCGCGCGGCTTGCCCGCGCCGGAGGGGCCTGCGGGGATCGTGTGCGAGCGCACCGTATGCACGCCGCCGAGCCCGAGGACGGGATAGAACATCGTCCTCGCCGGCCTGCGCGGGTTGGCGATGTCGATGACGTCCACGCCCGGCCCGCTCTGGTTGAGCGCGTTGAGGTTCAGCGGCAGCGTCGGCAGCATCGTGAGCTTCTGGATCGACAGGTACGCGGTCTTGCCGTCGCTGGAGAGATCGACGAAGGCGCCACAGTTGATGTCCTCCAGCAGCTGGTCGCACTCCGTCGCGTTGTAGCGCGACAGAAACACCGGCTCGGCCGGGTCGGAGACGTCGAAGAACAGCACGCCGCCCTGCGGATAGGTGATCGCCACCGCGGCGATGTCGGCCTTGATGTCCATCTCGCCGAGGATCACGTTGGGCCGGTCCTTCAGCTGCGCGGTGAGCGACTCGAACGCGACCTGCTCCATCCGGCAGGCGAACGCGTGCTGCTTGATGTCGGAGTGGTTGTGGCCCTCGCCGATCGGCATCGCCTTCGCCGCCTCCTCGGTGCAGGGTCCGGCGGGCGTGGGCGCCTGGCGCGGGGTGGCGAAGCGGGAGACCGCGGCGGCGGCATCCGCCTGGGCACCGCCGGCGAGGCCGCCGAACAGGCCGTGGCCGCCGAGCGCGCCGGGCGCGCTGACGTGCGCCTCGCCGGGATGAGCGCCGGCCGGCGCGATCTGCGGCGCGCCGACGGTCACCGCCAGCGACACGAGGCTGAAGAGCAGGACGACACGGCGGCGCATGCCGCGGCAACCTACCGGGTTCGGCGGCGGCCGTTGACCCGTGCGCTCAACTCGGCACGTGAAAGGACATCCGCAGCAGCGTCCCGCCCTGGGGCGAGTTGCCGATGTCCAGGGTGTCGGCGGTGTCGGCGATGAGCGGCAGGCCGACGCCGAGGCCCGGGCTGTCGAGCCGCGGCATCATGCCGCTGCCGTCGTCGGCCACCTCGACGAGCAGGCTGTCGCCCTCGAACATCGCGTCGATGCTGACCGCGCCGGGCTCGGGCGCGCCGACGTAGGCGTGTATGACCGCGTTCGTCACGGCCTCCGAGACGGCGAGCTTGGCCGACGTGAGCAGCGGCTCGCCGATGCCCGCCTCGCCGAGGAACGCGGCGATCGCGCCGCGCAGCGTCGGCACCGCCGCCGGTACGGCGTCCATCGACTCGTGTAGGTGCACGCTCACAAGGATAAATTCTGCTCTGCCCCGTGGACGTCACGCCTGAACGCCGACGGACAGAAGTTAACCCGCGACGCCTGGCTACGCTTCGCCGCGCGCGATCAGGCGGCTGAGCACGATGATCGTCTTCGTGCGGGCGATGCCCGGGTTCGTCCGGATCCGCTCGAGCGCCGCCTCGAGGTGAGCGACGTCGGTCGCGCGCACCTGGATGAGCGCGTCGGCGTCACCGGTCACGGTGTAGGCGGCGACGACCTCCGGCTCGGCGGCGAGCGTGTCGCGCAGCGCGATCGGGCTCATGTTCGCGACGCAGAAGATCTCGACGAACGCCTCCGTGCGCTGCCCCAGCGCCGTCGGGTCGACGATCGCCGTGAAGCCCGTGATGACGCCGCGCTCGCGCAGGCGGTCGACGCGGCGCTTGACCGCCGGCGAGGACAGGTTCACGCGCTCGCCGAGCTCGGCGAGGCTGCGCCGGCCGTCCTCGAGCAGCTCGGCGACGATGCGCCGGTCGATGTCGTCGAGGTCGGCTATGCGGCGAGCGGTGGGTTCGGGTGGGCGGCGCGGCGCGCCAAGCGCAGGCCGGCCGCGTCCGCCTCCGCGTCCGCGTTGGCGTTGGCGCGGGCGTCGGCGTCGGCGTCGGCGTCGGCCAGCACCCCGAGCAGGCGCTCGAGCAGCCAGTCGGCCTCGGCGTCGGTGATGGTCAGCGGGGGCGAGATGCGCACGGTCTGCTCGTGCGCGTCCTTCGCCAGCACGCCCGCCGCCAGCAGCCGCTCGCAGATCGCTCGGCCGCTGCCATGGGTTGCGCGCACGTCCAGCCCGAACCACAGCCCGCGCGAGCGGACCGCGGCGAGCGCCGCAGGTGCCGCGGCGTCGATCCCGGCCCGCAACCGCGCGCCGACACGGGCCGCGTTGGCCTGCGGCTCGCCGCCGGCGAGCAGCTCGAGCACGGCGCGGCCGACTGCGCACGCGAGCGGATTGCCGCCGAAGGTCGAGCCGTGGCAGCCCGGGGTGAGCACGCCGAGCACGTCGTCGTCGCCGGCAATCGCCGACAGCGCGACGATGCCGCCGCCCAAAGCCTTGCCCAGCACGAAGAGGTCGGGCACGACGTCCTCGTGATCGCAGGCGAACGTCCGCCCCGTGCGACCCAGGCCCGACTGGATCTCGTCGGCGATGAGCAGCACGCCGTGCTCGCTGCACAGGCGCCGCACCGCGCGCAGGTAGCCGTCGGGCGGGATGACCACGCCCGCCTCGCCCTGGATCGGCTCGAGCAGGCAGCCGACGACGACGTCGCCGTGGTCGCGCAGCGCCTGCTCCAGCGCGACCTCGTCACCGAACGGCACGCGCACGAATCCGGGCGTGAACGGCCCGAAGCCGCCGCGCGCGAGCGGATCGTCGGAGAACGACACGATCGTGGTCGTGCGGCCGTGGAAGTTGCCGTCGAAGGCGATGATCGTCGCGCGATCCGGTGCCACGCCCTTGACCTCGTAGCCCCACCTGCGGGCGGTCTTGATCGCCGTCTCGACGGCCTCGGCGCCGGTGTTCATCGGCAGGACGCGGTCCTTGCCGGTGAGCGCGGCGAGGTCGCGCGCCCACGGGCCGAGCCGGTCGTTGGCGAACGCCCGGCTGGTCAGCGTCACGCGGTCGAGCTGCTCGTGCGCGGCGGCGACGAGGCGCGGGTGGCGGTGGCCGAAGTTCAGCGCGCTGTAGCCCGACAGCGCGTCGAGGTGGCGGCGGCCGCGGTCGTCGTGCACCCAGACACCCTCGGCGTGCGTGAGGGTGACCGCCAGCGGGTGGTAGTTGTGGGCGGTGAAGCGGTCGGCCAGCGCGCCGCTGTCCTGGGCGCCGAGCCGCACGTCGAGGGCGAGCGTCAGGCAGCGCGGCCCGCCGCCGGCCTTGATGAACTCCGAGACGTCGACGACGATCGGCTCGAAGCCCCGGGCGCGCAGCTGCGTGTCGAGGCGTGGCGAGCAGGCCGGCATGACCACGGTGCGGCCGACGACCACGGCGTTGGCGCTGAAGGCGGCGGCCTCGTCGTCGGTGAGCGTGATCGGGTCGGGTACGAGCGCTTCGATCAGGCGCGCGCTGTCGCCGTCGAGCTTGTCGGGCGCGACGAGCGCGATGCTCGAGTCCAGCGGGCAGAAGACGATGTCGAGGTGGTAGAAGCGCTGGTCGGTCAGCTCGACCGGCAGGATCCGCGCGTCGACGATCCGCGCGAGGTCGACGTAGGAGGAGGCCGACGAGCGCGTGCGATAGGCGCCGACGAGCGTGCCGTCGAAGGCCAGCGCGTCGCCCGCGCCTTCCTGCACGACGTCGTCGGACAGGTGGCGGATCGCGTAGCCGTGCTGCGCGAACCAGCGCTCGGCGAGCGCGGTCTCGCCGCGCCGCTCGGGGTGGCGCATGCGCGCGGGGATGAACGTCTCGCCGTCGACGAGGCCGAGGTTGGCGGTGAACACGAGGTCGGGCAGGCCGTCCTGCGCCGGCAGCGTCTCGATCCGCGCGCCGGCTGTGCGCAGCGTCGCGACCAGCGCGTCCCACTGACGCTGCGCCCGTGCGCGGTCGACCGGCACGGCGACGTCCATCCACGGGTTGATCGCGTAGGAGACGTCGAAGTGGGCGGGCGGACACATGAGCAAGCGCGGGCCCGCGGTGAGCTGTGGGGACATGGCTACACGGTGGCAGGCCGGCGGGACTTCGCCAAGGGGGCGGCGTTGCGCGTGGACGATCGATGCTTGCGTCGATCGCCCTAGTGCCTTTGATTCTTGCGCGCCAATCGCGTATTGCAGGCTGAAAGTCCCGCCGCGAAGCGCGGCTGCTCCCGCCACCGTTGCGGGGCTCGGCGCGCGTGGAGAGCGGGAGTCCAACCGATCACGATCAGGACGCGCCGGGTGCGGATATCGCACCCTGCGCGTCACTGACTGACGGTCGCTGAACCCGACTCGCGCAAACGCTGCTTGACACATGACGCCGGGCTGTCGCTGTCGCTGCCGCGGTCGCTGTGGCGATCGCGTGGTTGAACGGCATCGCTGAGAGTGTGAGCCTGTGTGTGGGTGCCCTGCGCCCGGCCGGGGGCTGCGTCTCGCGGCGCGGGGGTGTGGCGAATGCGTCGCGGCCCGCGCGAACAATTCGACACACCCACCCCGGGCGGCGCCCATCGGGGCGCGCCCGGTGCGATATCCGCACTCGGCGCGCCACGACCCGCGCGCCGCTCGCGCGGTTGACGCGGCAGGTGCGATATCCGCGCTCGGCGCGTCACGACCGGGCCGTCCCGCCCCGCCGGCTTTGCCGGCGACTGGCAGCTCGAGGTGCCGGCGATCTGCGCCGACCCGCCGGCCGGCTACGAGGGGTGCGCCGGCGCTCAGGTCATCGACCGGCGCCAAAGCAGCCACGCGGCCGCCCACAGGCAGACGACGCTGGCCGCGGACGCGAACGCGAACGCGAACGTCTCAGCCGTAGCCGCCAACAGGATGAAGGCGTGGCCGACCACGGCCAGCGTGACGGCCAGCGCCTGGGTGAGAAACCGCATGCCCGCAGCCTGCCGCACCCGGCCAGCGGCGCGGCGCCACCCTGTCGAACGTCACCGCGGGGGCGCCCGCCGCTTCAGGCCGGCGTGGCCGGCGGCGCCGCCGCCGGTGCCGGAGCCATCCGCCGCATGTACAGCTCGAGCGCGAGGAGTCCGGCCAGCAGCCCGGCGAGACCGAGCACGAACACGTACGTCAGCGCGTTGTCGGTGTCGAAGCTGCCCCAGTCGCGCGCCGCGGCGACGAGGATCAGCGCGATGCCGATCGCCTGGCTCTGGAGCGTGATCCGGATCGCGCTGGGCCGGCCGTCGAGCCCCATCATGATCCCGGTGATCCCGGGCAGGGCGAACCAGCCACCGAGCGTCTGCGCGGTCAGCGGCGTGAGCGCCCAGGGCCAGACGTCGATCATCGTCGAGGGCGAGAGCAGCAGGAACAGCGCGACCGCCACCTGCACGGCGCCGGCGCCGATCAGCGTGTTGCGGATGTTCGACGCAAGCCGCGACTCCCCCGGCTCCGGCGTACCCGGATCGGTCCTGCGGTTGGCCCACCAGGCGAGCGGCACGAGGATCGGGGTCGTCACGTAGAGGCCCATCCAGATCCAGAACGCGACGTTGTCCTGCAGGAAGCGATCGAGGTGCGAGAACGACGCGATCGCCATGAAGATCGTGAACGACGTGACCGGCAGGAAGCCGACGTGGACGCGATGAAAGCGCTGCTCCATGTAGACGCGGGCGAAGAAGTAGGCGCCCGCGATGTAGCCCGCGCCCATGATCAGCGGCGTTATGTCGGGGTGGATCTCCCAGGCGAAGTAGTCCTTCGTCGAGCCCGGCAAGAAGTACAGCAGCACGAAGGCGACGAGCAGGAACGGGACGATGAAGGCCGCGAGGACGCGGGTCTGCTGGTAGACGCGATCATCCTGTTCGGACGTCATCGCCTATCTGTACCAGACGCCGGTTCGCCATTACAACGAGGGTTGGAGCGGCCTCGTCGAGGACGGCCCGGCGGTCGCCCGACGGCTTCGCCGGTCAGGCCATCGAGCGGTCGCGCACATGCGAGCGCCGGCAGCGGCGGCGACCGGCCCTCCGGTGCTCGTGGCGCCGCCTACAGCTTGATCTCGGCGCGTTGAGGTGAGATGGTTCGCGCGGGTGTGAGCGGCGCAGTGGTCCTGTACCGCGGCGGTCGATGGCCGGCATCATGGACAGCTGGCCGGTCGATCGAGCGCGTTCGTGTTCGCCACGCGTCGGCCGGGGAAGTGCTGTGTTCGCCGACCAGGGGTCCGTCATCGTCCGTCGCGCCGCATGCAGGCTGGGCGCCGCGCTGTCGTTGCTGGCCGGGGTCGGCGCGAGCGTCGCGCCGGCGGCGTCCGCCGCCACGATCGCGGTCGGCTGCGCCGCCAACGCGCAGACACGGGCGGCGGCTCTGATCGCGGCGATCGACGACGCCAACGCCACGGCTGCGGCCGACACGATCACGCTGACGGCGGGCTGCACGTACACGTTCACGAGCGCCAACCAGCTCGCCGATGCGGACCCGACGCGGTTTTACTGGTACGGCCCGAGCGCCCTGCCGGCGATCACGTCGACGATCACGATCGCCGGCAACGGCGCGACGATCGAGCGCTCCTCGGCCGCCGGCACCGCCGCGTTTCGGCTGTTCTACATCGGCGCCGACCCGGCGGTCGCCCGGACCCAGGACTACACGACACCGGGGGCGGGCGCGCTTACGTTGCGGCAGCTCACGATCCGGGGCGGCCTGGCCAAGGGCGGCGACAGCTTCGGCGGAGGTGGCGGCGCGGGTCTGGGCGGCGCGGTCTACAACCAGCGCAGCCTCAGGCTCGACGGGGTCACGATGCGCGCCAACGCCGCCCAGGGCGGCAACGGCGCGGTCGTCGGCCTCGGTTTCGGCGGCGGCGGCGGCGGGACCGATGCGACCGGCGCCAGCGGCGGCGGCTTTGGGCCCGGGACGTTCGCAGGCGCCGCCGGCGGCCCCGGCACCGTGTCGCTCGGCGGCACGGGTGGTGGCGGCGGCGGCTTCCGCGCAACCGACGCGGGTTCCAGCCCGGCCGGCGGAGGACCGGGCACCGGCGGCCGCGGAGGCAGACTTGGTGGGGGCGCCGGCGGGAACGGATCTGGCGGAGGAGGTGTCGGGTCCGGTACCAGCTCGTTTAGCGGGCACGCCGGTGGCGCGTTCGGCAGCGGCGCAAGCGGCGCCGGGATGGGATCGGGCGGCGGGGTTGGCGTCGGTGGAGGCGGCGGTGCCAGGGGCAGCAGCGGCAGCGGCGGGGGCGGCGGCTTCGGCGGTGGCGGTGGCAGGGGAACCACTGCCGCCAGCAACGGCAGGGGCGGCTTCGGTGGTGGAGGAGGCGGGGGCGAGAGTTCGGTTGAGGGTGGCTTCGGCGGCGGCGCGAGTGGCGGCGTTGACAACGGCGGTGGCGGTGGCGGGATGGGCGGCGCGGTCTTCAACCACCAAGGGGTCCTGACGGTCGTCAACAGCACCCTGGCGGCCAACAGCGCCGTCGGCGGCACCGGCGGCAACCCCGGGTCTGGTCTGGGCGGGGCGATCTTCAACCTCAACGCCTCCGCCACCCTCAACAACGCGACGCTCGCGGCGAATACGGCCGCGCAGGGCGGCGGCGCGATCTACGACCTCGGCTACGACGCCGCGACGGCCCGCAGCGCGACGGTGGCGCTCGCCAACAGCATCCTGTCCGACAGCCCAGGCGGCGCGGCCGACCTTATCGTCGACGTCCCGGCCACGACCGGTACCGAAGAATCGCTGGCCAACCTCGCCGCGGCGAGCGTCGACGCGACCGCGCCGAACATCGTCAGGTCGCGCACGCTGTCCGGGACCGGGACGCTGACCGGCAGCCGATCACCGACAGCCCGGCGCTCGGGCCGCTGCAGTACAACGGCGGCCCCGGAACGTTCACGATGCTGCCGGGCGCGACCGGATCGGCGATCAACCCCGACCAGGACACAGGCTGCGTGGCAACCGACCAGCGCGGCCGCCCGCGCCCGCTGGGCCTGGCATGCGACATCGGCGCCATCGAACTCGCGCTGTCGCTACCGGGCCTCGTGCGCCAGAGCACGAACTGGTATCTGCGAAACACGTTCGCAGTCGCACCGGTGACGAGCACGTTCAGCCTCGGGAGCCGGCCGCTGGTGCCGTTCCAACACCACCCCGGCCGCCGACATCACGTTCACCTTCGGTGTCGCCAACGACCTCCCGCTCGCCTGGCGCTGAGCCCCGCGATCACTGCATCGTGCGATACCACAGCAGCCCGGCGGCGGCCGCTAGAAAGACGAAGCTCACCGCGTACGCGAACCCGAGCGCCGTGCTGGCCGGATGCGCGAGGTTCAGCAGGAAGGCGTGGGCGACGACCACGAGCAGCACCGCCGTCGCGCGCGCGAGGAGCTTCCTGGCTGCGGCGTGATCCATGACGCGCGGCCGACGATAGCGCCGGTGCGCCAGCTCGCCAAGCGACTTACGAGGCCAGTGCCTCCCAGCGCGCGAACGCCTCTTCGACCGCCCGCCTGGCGGCCGCGTGGCGCCTGGATGACTCGGCCGTGGCCGCGGCGGTCGCCCAGGCGCCGGGATCGGCGAGCTCGACCTCGAGCGCCTTCAGCGCCGCTTCGGCCTGCTCGATCTCGCGCTCGAGCTCGCGCACCCGCCGGCGGGCGTTCTTCGAGCGCCCGTTGGTCCTGCCGTCGGAACCGCCGCCGCCCCCGCCGTCGGCCAGCGCTGCCGCCGTCGCCGCCGCCAGCCGCTCGCCCGCGCAGTTGGCGCCCGCCGGCGTCGGCGCCGGTTGCGCGCCGCGAGGCTTGCCCTTCTTCTTCGCCTTCTGGCTCGCCTTCGCCGCCCCGGCGGGCTTCGCCACGTGCGCGGGCGCGCGCGCCGGTGTGGGTGCCGGCGCTGCGGTCCCCGCCCGAGCGGCGGCCTTCGCGGCCTTGCCGGCAACGGCCTTCGACGCGCGCTCGGCGATCCGCTTCTCCTCGCGCACGCGCACGTACTCCTGCCAGCCGCCCTCGTAGGAGCGCAGCGTGCCGTCCATCACGGCCACCGTGCGCGTGCCGACGGCCTCCAGCAGCGCCCGGTCGTGCGAGACGAGCAGCAGCGCGCCCTCGAAGGACAGCAGCGCGTCCTCGAGCGCCTCGCGGCTCTCGATGTCGAGGTGGTTCGTCGGCTCGTCGAGGATGAGGACGTTGGCGCCGGAGGCGACGAGGATCGCCAGCGACAGGCGCCGGCGCTCGCCGCCGCTCAGGCCGTCCAGCGGCTTCTGGCCCTCCTCGCCGCTGAAGAGAAAGCGGCCCAGCAGCGCGCGCGCCTTCTGCGGCGTCAGGCCGGTATGCACGGCGGCGGCCTCGGCGACCGTACGCGCCCGGAGACCCTCCCCACCGACCTCCTGGCCGAGCTCGTCGGCGTGCTGGGAGAGGTGGCCGATCTTCACGTTGTGGCCGGTCGAGAGCTTGCCCGCCGCCAGCGGCCGCACACCCGCCAGCGTGTCGATCAGCGTCGTCTTGCCGGCGCCGTTGGGGCCGACGAGCGAGACGTGCTCGCCGCGCTCGAGCCAGATCTCGGCGTCCTCGAGCAAAACCCGGGGCGGGGCGGCGCCGACCTCGACGCGCCCGCCGGTCATCTCGAACACGACGCGGCCGCTGCGCGCGGGCGCCTTGAACTGGAACTTCAGCGCCACGCGGGAATCCGTCCCGCCCACCCCGCGCTCGATGCGCTCGATCTTGTCCAGGCGCTTGACGCGCGACTGGGCCTGCTTGGCCTTCGTCGCCTTCGCCCGGAAGCGCTCGACGAACCTCTCGAGGCGCTCGATCTCGGCCTGCTGCTTGTCGATCGCGCGGCCCAGCGCGATCTCGCGCGCGGCGAGCTCCTTGCGCCAAGCGGTCCACGTGCCGGGAAAGAAGCGCGAGCGGCCGGCCTCGAGCTCGAGCACGGCGGTGCCGACCGCCTCGAGGAACCAGCGGTCGTGGGCGACGAGCACGATCGCTGCGTCGAGCGACTGCAGCGTCTTCTCGAGCCATTCGAGCGACTCGATGTCGAGGTGGTTGGTCGGCTCGTCGAGCAGCAGCAGGTCGGGATCGCCGGCCAGCGCGCGGGCCAGCGACGCGCGCGTGAGCTCCCCGCCCGAGAACGTCTTCAGCGAGCGGTCGAGGTCGTCCTCGCTGAACCCCAGGCCGCGCACCATCGACGTCGCGCGGTCGCGCCAGGTCCAGCCGCCGGCGTGCTCCAGACGGGCCTCCGCGCGCGAGTAGGCGTCGAACGCCGCCGCGTCGCCGTCGGCCATCGCCTGGGCGAGACGCGAGAGATCCTGCTCGACGGCGATGAGGTCCGCGCAGCCGCCGAGGATGTAGTCGCGCAGCGTGAGGTCGCGGTTGCGCGGCGGGCGCTGGTCGTGCAGGGCGACCTTGCAGCCCTTCTCGAAGACGAGGTCGCCGCCGTCGATCCCCGTCTCGCCCGCGAGCATCCGCAGCAGCGTCGTCTTGCCGGCCCCGTTGCGCCCGGCGATCGTCAGCCGCTCGCGGCGCTCGAGCTTGAAGGACACCCCGCGCAGCAGCGGGTTGCCGGCCATGTCCTTGCTGAGGTCGGAGGCGATGAGCACGGCCATGCCTCCCATGGTAGGCAGCCGGGGTGAGTCGGTTCCCCCCGCTGGGGGATCGCGTTGCGGCCCGCCGCCGACGAACGTGCGCGCCACGAGCGTCCAGCCGGGGCCAGCTCACAATCAACAGGGGAACGTCCATGTCTGTCCGTCGCCGTCGCCGTCGTCCCGCGCAGCGCAGCATCTCTCTGCGCGTGGTCCTGCTGGCAGCGGTGCTCGTCGCCGTGGCCCTGCCGGCCACCGCGCAGGCGGGCACCGTGAGCTTCAGCATCGACCGCCTCCTCGGCCTGAACTGCGACGAGGGCTTCGGCGAAGCGTGCCCGAACGACTACTACGCGAAGGTCTTCATCGACGGCCAGGATCGTGGTCGGCAGCCGTCCAACGGCTGGATCTCCGGTGCGGACTTCGATCCGGACTGGACGTGGACGGCGACCGTGCCCGACGACCGCGAGTTCGTGCCGGTCCGCATCCTGCTCAACGACCAGGACGACCTCAGCAGCGACGACGAGATCGACATCAGCCCGCAGTCCGAGCGCTGGCTGGACATCACCGTCGAGCAGGCGACCGGCTTCCTCGTCGCCGGCACGCCGGGCCACACCGGCGAGGCCCAGGGCAGCGGCGCCGACAGTTCGAAGATCGAGTACACGGTCGACACGTCGCTCGCACACGACACCGACGGCGACGGGATCTCCGACGGCGTCGAGCTGCGCGGCTTCCGCGAGGCGCCGGGCGGCGGGCGGACCGAGCTCAACGCGATGGGCGCCGACCCGTGCCGTAAGACGATCGCGCTCGAGGCCGACTGGTTCGTCGTCACCGGCCTCCACAACCATCGCCCGACCGACGCCGCCGTCGCCGAGGCGCAGGCCACCTTCGACACAGCGCCGGTTCCTGCCACGACCGCGTGCCCGTACCCGGGCTATCCGCGCAAGCCCAGCGGCGTCGACCTCATCGTCGACCGCAACAACGCGATCACGTACACCGCCGCCGGCGGCGCGAACCCCGAACCGAACCTGGACTTCACCGGCGGCAGCGGGACGGCGATGCTGCAGACGCTGCGCGGGACGAACTTCGCCACCGGACGCCGGCCATGGTTTCACTACGTCGTCTTCGGCCACCAGCAGCCGGGAACGACCTCGTCGGGCCTGTGCTGCGTCGACAACCGCGACCTGATCGTCACGCTCGGCGCGTTCACCGCAGGCGTCGGCACGGCGCGCGAGCAGTCCGGCACGCTCGTGCACGAGCTCGGCCACGCGCTCAGCTTCGGCCACGGCGGTGGCGACGCCATCAACCACAAGCCGAACTACCTCTCGGTCATGAACTACCAGTTCCAGTTCGGGATCCCCGATGCCGACCCGGCGACCGCCGATCCGGGGATCATCGACTTCTCGCGCTCGGCGCTGCCGTCGCTGACCGAGACGAACCTCTTCGAGCCCGTCGGCGTGCGCGGCGCCGTGCCGCCGCGACTCGGCACGGTCTGGAGCCTGCCGAACCGCACCGCCGGCACCGATCCCGAGGCCGGACCCGTCAACTGGAACGGCGACACCGACGCCGCCGGCAACCCCGACCGCGCCGACGCCGGCGTCACGGTGAACCTCAACGACTTCGCCGCCTGCGTCTCGGAAGGCACCAACGGGACGCTCGAGACCGCGGCCGCGGCGGGCGACATCGCGTCGGGCACGAGGATCTACCAGGGCACCGACGACGACTGCGACACGACGAGGACCGGCGACGACAGCCAGGACCAGCCGGCCGGATCGCAGTCGCTCGAGTCGGCCTCCGGCCGCGTCCTGCCCGGCTACGACGACTGGGCGAACGTCGCCTACCGCGGCTACCGCCCCGGCGGCGACGGCTCCCCCTCCCCGCCGGCGCGACCGGACATCACGGTCGAGGAGGCGCGCCTGCTCGTCGAGCTGCGCAAGGAGGCCGACCTGCGCCACTACGAGCTGTCGATCGGCAACGCCACGGTGACCGAGGGCGACTCGGGCACGCAGGACGCGAGCCTCACGATCAAGCTCTCGGAGGCCAGCAGCAGCGAGATCACCGTCCACGTGGCGACCGCCGACGCCAGCGCGACGGCGCCGGGCGACTACACCGCGCGGTCCTTCGACGTGACGTTCGCGCCGGGCCAGACGAGCCGTACCGTAACGGTGCCGGTCGTCGGCGACACGGCGCCGGAGCCCGACGAGCACTTCGACGTCAGGCTGTCGCACCCGTCCAACGCGACGATCGCCGACGGCGAGGGGCGCGTGACCGTCCTCACCGACCCGGAGCCGTCGCTCTCGATCGGCGACGCCGCCGTCGAGGAGGATGACACGACCGCGACGTTCACGGTCACGCTCTCGGAGGCCAACAACACGCCCGTGAGCGTCAAGGCCGCGACGGCCGACGGCACGGCGACGGCGCCGGGCGACTACACGTCGACGTCGCGCACGCTGGAGTTCCCCGTCGGCGACACGACGCGGACGCTCGCCGTCCCGGTGCGCGAGGACGTCGCCGACGAGATCGACGAGGAGACGTACGCCGTCGAGCTGTCGGACGTCGTCCACGCGACCATCGCCGACGCGCAGGGCACGGGCACGATCCGCGACGACGACCGCAACGGCGTCTTCTCTTGCCGCGCGACGGGCGCACGGATCGACGAGAGCGAGAGCGGAGTGGCCAACGCGCCGCGCACGCCGTGCCGCGACACGGCCGCCACCGGCCTGCCGCTGCAGCTCGGCTCGGGACTCGTGTCGGTGACGATCGAGGCCGGCAAGGCGTCGACCGACCAGACACCGAACGACCTCGACGGCACGACGCCCCTGCCCGGCGACAGCGGTGCCGCCCACGCCGAGGCCGGGAGCGTCGTCATCCGCACCGGCATCACGGTCCTGCGGCTGAGCGGCTTCACGGCCGACGCGAAGGCCGAGTGCACCGGCGCCGGTGGCCCGCCGCGGCTGTCGGGCAGCTCGCGCGTGACGGTGCTGAGCCTGCTCGGCCAGCCGGTCGTCGCCGTGACGGCGCAGATGACGATCCCGCTGCTGGCCGCGACGCTGAAGCTCAACGAGACGGTCGTCGGGCCGGACGGGATCACCCAGCGCGCGCTCGCGCTCGACAACCTGGTCGGACCGGACATCGTGCTCGGCGAGGCGCGCGCGGGCCACGCGGGGACGGCGGTGCACCCCAACGGTCACCCCTGCGAGGTCTGACCGTGCGGTGGCACGGCGGCGCGCGGCGCGCGACCGATCGCGTGAGGCGCGGACGGCGCCGCCGGCACCGAGCTACCGGTCCGGCGGCGCCTCCGCGTCGGCCTCGCCGTACTCGGCCGGCGACTGGTCGGACTCGTGCTCGGGCGTGAACGCGTCACGCTCGGGATAGCCCCCGCCGTCGTCGTGCGACGCGTTGCGCACCAGGTCGCGCTCGGCGAGCTCGAAGCCCTCCTCCTCGCCGCCGCCGGCCTCGTACACCGCCCGCATCGCGGGGTCGACGGCCTCCGACGGATCGGCGGGGCCGACGTCGGGGCTGCTGCCGCCGATCGCGGCCGCGTCGCGGGCGGCCGCCCACTCCTCGCGCGTGGCGAAGTCGGGATCGTTCTCGTCGTAGCGTTCCATTGAGCACCGGCTACCCGATCGCAGCGCGATCCATCGGCGACGTCAATAAACTCCGGCCTCGTGCTTCGCCGCCTACCGATCTGCGCCGTCCTCGCGATCACCGCCGTACTCGTCGCGGCCGCGCCCGGGCTCGCGCACGACAACGGCGAGGGCTGGTGGGGCGAGACGGACGACCGCGTCGTCACGAACGCCGGCTTCATCCTGATCGTCTTCTTCCCGCTGTTCATCTTCTTCGTCTCGCTGCTGCAGTGGCAGCTGGAGAAGCGCAAGGATCGACGCAAGGCCGCGGCGAAGGCCGCCGCCAAGTCCCAGAACGGCTGGTAGACCCCGCGCGCTGAGGCGTCCACGCCCGTAGGCTTGCCTCGTCAGTCGCAGGTACTACCGAAGAGGAGAGCAATGGCGTATTTCGTGACGGGCGCGACCGGCTTCATCGGCCGCCATCTCGTCGAGCGGCTGCTCGCGCGCGAGGGCGACATCCACGTGCTCGTCCGCGCCGGCTCGCAGGAACGCCTCAACGCCCTCGTCGAGCGCTGGGGAGCCGATGCCGCCGCGCGCGTCACGCCGGTCGTCGGCGATCTGCAGGAGCCCCGCCTGGGCGTGGCGGACGAGCAGATCGCTGCGCTGCAGGGCCGGATCGAGCACTTCTTCCATCTCGCCGCGATCTACGACATGACCGCCGCCGAGGAGGTCAACGAGCGCCTCAACGTCGTCGGGACGCGCCACGCCGTCGACCTCGCGGGCGCGCTCGGCGCCGAGCAGCTGCACCACGTCTCGTCGGTCGCCGCCGCCGGCGAGTACAAGGGCCTCTTTCGCGAGGACATGTTCGACGAGGGCCAGAAGCTGCCCTCCGCCTACCACCGCACGAAGTTCGACTCCGAGCGGATCGTCCGCGAACGGTCCTCGGTGCCGTGGCGCGTCTACCGGCCGGCGATCGTCGTCGGCCACTCGCAGACCGGCGAGATGGACAAGATCGACGGGCCCTACTACTTCTTCAAGGCGATCCAGAAGGCGCGCTTCGCGCTGCCGGAGTGGATGCCGCTCGTCGGCCCCGAGCTCGGCTACACGAACATCGTCCCGGTCGACTTCGTCGCGGCCGCGCTGGATCACATCGCCCATCAGCCCGGCCTCGACGGGCGGGCCTTCCACCTCACGAACCCCAAGGCGATGCGCGTCGGCGAATCGCTCAACGCCTTCGCGAAGGCCGCGCACGCGCCGCAGCTGGCGATCCGCGTCGACAAGCGCCTGACCGACGCCCTGCCCAAGGGCACGCTGTCGATGCTCATGAAGCTCCCCCAGGTGCGCGACATCCGCAACACGGTCCTGGCCGACTTCGGGATCCCGGCCGTCGTGCTCGAGCACATGGCGATCAGGCCCCAGTTCGACACCCGCGACACCGAGCGCGCGCTCGCCGGCTCCGGCATCACGGCGCCCGAGCTGGCGACGTATGCCGACCGGCTGTGGGACTACTGGGAGCGCAACCTCGACCCGGACCTCTTCAAGGACCGCTCGTTTCAGAACGCGATCAACGGGCGCACGGTCCTCATCACCGGCGCGTCGAGCGGGATCGGCCGCGCGACGGCGCTGCAGGTCGCCGCCGCCGGCGGGATCGCGCTGCTCGTCGCGCGCGGGCTGGAGAAGCTCGATGCGCTGCGCGAGGAGATCGAGGCCCTCGGCGGCACCGCGCACGTCTACAGCGCCGACCTGTCGGACATGGACGCGATCGACGCGGTCGTCGCGCGGATCCTCGACGAGCACCCGGCCGTGGACTTCCTCGTCAACAACGCAGGCCGCTCGATCCGCCGCTCGGTCAAGCTCTCCGAGGATCGCTTCCACGACTTCGAGCGCACGATGCAGCTCAACTACTTCGGCGCGATCAGGATGATCATGGCGCTGCTGCCGCACATGCGCGAGCGCGGCTTCGGCCACGTCGTCAACGTCAGCTCGATCGGCGTGCAGACCAACCCGCCGCGCTTCAGCGCCTACGTGGCGTCCAAGGCGGCGCTCGACTCGTGGACGCGCGTCGTCGCCTCCGAGGTCATCGGCGACGGCATCTCGTTCACGACGATCCACATGCAGCTCGTCCGCACGCCGATGATCGCGCCCACCAAGCTCTACGACCACTTCCCGACGATCTCACCGGAGCAGGCCGGTGATCTCATCTGCGAGGCGATGCGCTCGCGCCCGAAGGAGATCAACACCCGCCTCGGCACGGCCGGCGAGGTGCTCCACGCGCTCGCGCCGAAGGTCATGGACCAGATCCTGCACGTCGCCTACAACGTCTTCCCCGACTCGGCCGCCTCGAAGGGCGAGCGGGCACCCGCCGACGCCGAGCGCGCCAGCATGGAGCAGCTCGCGATGGCGAACATCATGAAGGGCGTGCACTGGTGAGCGCGGTCGCCGCGCGGCTCTCGATCTCGCGCGACGGCGGCTTCATGGGTGCCGACCGCGGCCGGACAACGGGCGGACAGATGCGGTGGAGGCCTCGTCGAGGTCGAGGTCGAAGCGCAGCTGGACGCTGAGGCTGCCGGCCGGCTGCACGTCAGGACACGGGACCGCACGGGGGCCCCAGCCGTGTGCGGTCCGGTGGCCGCCCACCCTCCCAGTACTCGCTCAGGCTGCGCGCTACGCAGCGACACAGCGCGCAGGTCTCGTCGCGCGACCCGGGACCGCCGCAGTCCGGACACGCCGTGCCCGCCAGCGCACGATAGCCGCGTCCATCCGGCTGCGTTGCCGCTCCGAGCGCGTCCGCGACGTCCTCGAGGCGCTCGACGCGGGCATACGGCGCGGGTCCGCAGCCGATCGCCCGCGACCGGCGCGCGCCCGTGAACCAGATTGCGGCGAAGCCGAAGTGCTGCGGATAGAGGCAGTCGTCGACGTAGCTGTCGCCGATGGACGCCACGTGCGTCACCGCCTCGGGGATCGACCCGTAGAACGCGCGACGGCCCTTGGGCGTGCCCGCGTCGTCGGCGAACAGCAGCCGGTCGAAGCAGGTCAGCAGGCCGAGGTGACGCAGCGATGGAAGCTGGAAGCGGCGGTGCCCCGCGCTCGCGGCGACGCACGTCCAGCCCGCGCGGCGAAGGGCGGCGAGCATCTCGTGCGCGCCGTCGATCGTCCTCGCGTGCTCGCGATGGCGCTCCACGAGCGCGGCAACCGGCTCGCTCCACGCGACGCCGAACCCCGCCGCGCCTTCGCCCATGAGCCGATCCCAGTCGGTGGCGGCGACGTCGTGCGCGAGGGCAAGCGCCCGCGAACGCTGCATGAGGTCGTCGACGACGGCCTCGGCTGACGGCCTCGATGGCGACCGCGCTGCGACGTGCCGCGCGTAGTGCGGGAACACCGCGGGCCAGAACGGGTTGACGAGGACCGTGTAGTCAAGATCGACGAACGCGAGCTTCATCTCGAACCGAGCAGCGCTCGCAGCCTGGCGGCGCCGCCGGCATCGCCGTCGGCGGCGGCCCACGACTCGTCGCCGAGGTAACGCTGCGCGAGGTCATGCGGCAGCGCCGCCAGGAGGTGCTCGGGGTGAAACTGCGTGCGGTGCGCGGCCAGCGCACGGGTCTTGCGTGCCGCCGCCTCGCGGACGTCGATCGTGAGGACGACGGTCGCCTCCGGCGCGCCGAATCTCTCGGGCGCGAGGCCCCACAGATCGACGGGCAGCTCGCGCGCCGCCGCCGCAGCCGCGAGCTCCGTGACCAGGCCCGGTCGCCAGACCGCCTCCAGGACGGCCGGCGCCGGCGTCAGCCGCTCGGCGGCGCCCATGACGATGTGGCGTGTCGCGACATGGTCGGGATGTCCGTACAGGCCGTCGGGGCCGAACGTCAGCAGGACCGACGGTTCGTGGGGGCGCAGCAGCGCGGCGACCTCGCCCGCGATCGCCCCGGCGGCTTCGCCGGCGAGCCGGCCGTCCGGATGATCGAGGCAGCGCGCCCAGCGGACGCCGAGGACGCGCGCCGCGTCGCCGAGCTCGCGCGCTCGCGCGTCCCCGAGCGTCTCGCCGGCGCGGAGGCTGCCGGCGGCGATCGGCCCGCGCTCGCCGCGCGTGAGGCAGACGACGCCGGTCGGAGTTCCCGCGGCGGCCGCCAGCGCGAGCGTCCCGCCCGCGATGAGCACCTCGTCGTCGGGATGGGCGACCACGGCCACGAGCGACGGACGCGGCGATGCGCTAGGCGGGCCGTCGGTCATGCGATCATCGTTGCGGCGCCAGGACGCCGAGGCGCGCGAAGACGGACGATCCAGACGGGTGCGGTGAGGTGGGGAGCTCCAGCAACCACGCAGCGGGTACTTCCCTTCGCGGGCGTGGATCCGCGACGCGCCGGTCCTTCGCAGTGGTCTACCACCGGGCGCCAAGCGACGCCGACGCGCTTGCCGGCGCGACCCACGCATCGAACTCGCCGAACGGGATCATCCCCACGCTGCGCGCCATCTTCGGGCCAGGCAGGGCGGGGCTGTGGGTGGCGTGCACGCGCGTGGAGGACGCGGGCGGCGGGCGCAACGCAAGCACCGCGCGGGTGCAGGGCGGCGATCCCGCGATCTGCCTGCACGGCGTGCCCCTGAGCGCGTCGGACATCGAGACGTTCTACCACCGCTTCTCCAAGGAGGCGCTGTGGCCTGTCGTCTGCTCGTCGCCGGGCCACGTCCGCTTCGCCGAGGCGCAGTGGGATGCCTTCGCCGAGGTGAACCGGCGCTTCGCGGAGGCGGTCGCCGACGTCGTCACCCCTGACGCGACGGTCTGGGTTCACGACTACAACCTCTGGCTCGTGCCCGGTCTGCTCCGCAGGCTCATGCCGGCGGCGCGCATCGGCTTCTTTCATCACACGCCGTTCCCGGCCGCCGACATCTTCGCCATCCTGCCATGGCGCGAGGCGATCGTCAGAAGCCTGCTCGACTGCGACCTCGTCGGCTTCCACGTCCCGCATTACGCGAACAACTTCGCTGCGGCGGCCGCCAACCTCGTGGGCGCCCGGGTGTCCCGCGAGGTCGAGGTCCCAAGCCGTTACCTCACGGTCGGCACACCGCTGTCGACATCCCGGATGGCCTCCGAGCTCGAGCTCGGCGCGAGACGGATCGCGTTGGACGCATTTCCGGTGGGCGTCGACAGCGCGCGCATCGACGCGCTGCGCGCGACGGCCGCTCATGCGCGGCGCGTCGAGGCGATCCGTCGCGAGCTCCCCGGCCAGCAGGTCGTGCTCTCGGTCGATCGCCTGGACTACGTCAAGGGATCGGTGCAGAAGCTGCTCGCCTATGAGCGGCTGCTGGACCGCCACCCCGAGTACCGGGGCGCGGTCGCCTTCGTCTGCGTCGTGGCGCCCGCCGCCGACGCGATCTCCGTCCACCGCTCGGTGCGTGCCGAGGTGGATGCGCTCGTCGGCCGCATCAACGGGCGCTTCTCGACCCTCGCCTGGACGCCGGTTCGCTACTTCTACCAGCCGCTGTCCTTCGAACGCGTCGTGAGCTGGTGCGAGGCGTCGTCGATCGCCTGGATCGCGCCCCTGCGTGACGGCCTCAACCTCGTGGCGAAGGAGTTCGTGGCCGCAAGCGGCGGCGACGGCAAGGTCCTCGTCCTGTCGGAGTTCGCCGGGGCGCACGTCGAGCTCAAGCACGCCGTCACCGTCAACCCCTACTCGCCACGATCGATGGACGACGGGCTGCGGGCGGCGCTCGAGATGCCCGCCGCGGCCAGGCGCCGGCGCATGCGCGAGATGGATCGGATCGTGCGGTCGTCGACGGCCGACCGCTGGGCGGCGGACTTCCTCGCCCGGCTCGTTCCCGACCGGCCGCCGACGCTTCGAGCCGGCGTCACGCGAACGCCTCCGGCCACGCCATCCAGCGCTGCTCGTCGAGCGCCAGCGGGTTCATCGTGAGGACCCAGAGAAACAGGCGGTAGGCGACCCGCACGTCGCGCAGCCGCGGCAGCGGCGCGATCTCGCGGTAGCCGCGGGCGATGAGCGCCGCCGACCGCGCGTCGACGAAGTACTCCAGTACCACGAGGTCGAGCTCGCGCGGGCCGATGACGTACGCATCGACGTCGACGATGGCGACGACCTGGCCATCGCGCTGCAAGAACTGCGGCGGGAAGATGTCCGGTAGCACGAGGCTGCCAGCGTCGGGCGGCGGCAGCCGCGCGATCACGGCGCAGGCGTCGTCGAGCAGCCGCACCGGCACGGGCCCGTCAGGGTGCGAGACGGCGGCCGCGCGCAAGGCCGCCGCGAGCCTGGCGGGAAACTCGCCCGGCGCGTAGCGCACGCTGCCCGAGGGGTTGCCGAACGTCGTGAAGCGCCGCGCGTGGATGCTGGCGAGCCCGCGTCCGAAGTGCCGTAGCCCGTCGTCGGACAGCTCGTCGAAGCTCGCAAGCGGCGTACCGCCCATGAGCTCGACGATCAGCCACGTGCGACCGCTGACCTCGCCCACGCGGATCAGGCCGGGCACGGCGAAGGGGCTGACGGTCGCCAGCAGCCCGTAGATCGCCGCTGCCTCGGCGGCGCTGCGCGGATCGATGCCGAACAGCGCGTTCAAGCACCCCCAGAACGGACCGTCGACCGCCGGAGCTCGAAACGCGCGTGCGACGACGTGCTCGTGCGCGGTGCGCACGCGGAACACCGAGCTGCCATGGTCGTCGAAGCCCGCAACGAGCTCGACCTGCTCGAGCACGGGTGCGTCGAAGAGGGACCGCAGATCCGGCGCGAACCTCGTCATCAGGGGTTCGGTGGCAGGACGCCTCTGAGCGTCTGGCCGACCTGAGCTTGCGCGATGCAACCGAGTTCGTCCGAGCCCCGGGCCTGGGCGCCACATGCTCGGCATCTTGGACACCGCATGGCGATCACCCTATGCTCCCGCAGCGCGCCGCAGCAGCCTGGCGCCCGTTCGGCGCCGACGCGCGCGCCGCCCTGGAGGCGATCGACGGCGTGACGATCGCGTTCGGCCCTCCCCACATCGCGTGCTCTGAGCTGTTTCAGCGGCGCGCGATCGTCTGCGGCAGGCTGAACGTCGTGATCTTCCGCGGCAGCCGCGTGCGGGCCTGGTAGACGATCGCGCCGCAAAACGCATGAGGGCGACCGGTCAGTCTCACAAGAATCCTTGAGGCGTCGGGCCGGCAGGTCGAATCTTAATTGGTCAACCTGGCGAGAGCGGTGTACCTTGCGCGCAGAGCGCTGGATGTGCCGTTCGCTTGACGGCGGGCAGCCCGCGCCGCTCTTTCAGGGGGTTGAAGACATCGTTTCGATGCGCCGCTCAGTGAGCGCAGCCACGTGATGGCTGCCCTTTCCTCGTGGTGGATGGTCGGCTGGGTGGTCGGTGCTGTTGTGGTCGCCCTCGTCGCTATCCTCCTGCTTGCCATCACCGCCCTCGCGCGGAAGACCGACGGGGTTGCCCAGCACCTCGTGACCGATCTCGACTCGATCGCCACGAAGACACGGCCGCTGCAGGACGTCGGCGCGACGAACAACGCAGTGCAGACGATCACGCGCTGCCTGCGGGTCGCCCGCGGCGGGGATCCCGTCGTCGATCGCTATCACACCTCACCGGGGTGGCGCGAATGACCACGACGCAGACGGTTCTGGCCATCATCGGGCTGCTCATCGGACTCGTGGTGCTGGGCGTGGTGATCTACCTGCTCAACGATGTCCTCGCACCGCTGCGGCGGATTTCCGCCGACGTAACCGAGGCCAACAAGGCTCCGATGCTGACGAAGGGCATCCACGGGGCCGAGCAACTGAGCACAACGCGCCGGCTTGCCGATTCCGTTCCGCCGCTGGCGGTCGCGTATCTCAACAAGCTCGGGCTGGCCGGTGGGGCGCCGCGACCTGCGGCTCATGCCTCGCCCTCACCCCCACCCCCACCGCCACCGCCGCCCGCCGCAACACCGGCCCCGGCCCCGGCGCAGCAAGCCGCCGAGCCGTCGTCATTGCCCGCTTGGAAGCTGTTTCAGCAATGAGCGACATGGGGTTCACCGTGCTGGCGCTGTCTGACAACCAGTCGGCGTGGCTGATCACGCTGATCGTCGGGGCCGTCGTGCTGCTCGTCGTCATCGCGCTGCTGGAGATCCTTCGGCGCACCGTGCTCAAGCTCAACGACGACATCTGGGACACGTGGGTCAACGGCAAGGCGGTCGTCAAGAACACCGCGATGACGTACCTGCTGAAGAACACCCGCCAATCCAGCGACGAGCTCGTCAAGGAACTCGACAATCATGGGTAGTGAAAGGAGCGTCCGATGAACACCGTTTTGATCGTGGCGACGCTGGTCGAGGTCCTGCTCCTCGTACTCGTGCTCGCCCTGTATCTCATCGCAATCGCCGGGACCCTGCAGAAGATCGCCGCCACCGCCGCGCTCATCCGCGTCGGCGTGCATGCGATCGACGATCAGACCCGGCCGATCGAAGGGGAGATCCGCGGGATCAATGGCTCGCTGCAGCAGGTCGCCAACGCGCTGACGAACGTCACGCGCTGACCGACTGACGGCGAAACGCAAAGCGGGGGCCGTGCAGCAGCACGGCCCCCGCTTGGCCGATCAGGCCCTGAGGATCAGGCCTTGATGAACGGCTTGACAGCCTTGAGCACCGCGTCCATGTCGCTGGCCTTGTCGAACGCCGCGGGCGCCGGCGGCTTGTTGCGGATCAGGCGGATCAGCGCCGCGTGGCGCGCCTCGACCTGCACGATGCCGCCGGCCGCGCCGAGCACCTCACCCGACTTGATCATCGGCGCCGCGCCGTTGTAGGCGCTCACGCCGGTGTCCTCGAGCGTGTTGGCGGTCTTGAGGTACGTCGCGCGGCTGCCGAAGGCGCCGCCGAAGTCGAACTCCGGCTTGGCGACCGGCTTGCCGCCGAGCTGCTTGATCGTCGCGCTGAGCGCGTCGACGTGCTCCTGCTCGTTGTCGCGCAGCTCCTCTGTGAGCTTGCTCTCGTTATCCGACAGACCCTTCACCTGGTCGGCGGCGAGCTTGTAGAACTCCGTCTCGAGGAACTCGAGCGTGAGCGCGAAGTTGAGGATGTCGACGTCGACGCTGCTCGAGTCAGCCAGCGCCCTCGTGACAAGCCCCGTCGCCGACAGCGTGCCGTAGGCGGCGGCGCCGGCGAGCGTGGAGCGCAGGAGAAACGATTCCCGCGTCATTCCGTGAATCTTGATGGCGGCCAACTCGGGGGCCACCAGTCGCGATGAAGCCATGTGCATTCTCGCTTTCGTGATCGTGGTGGTCGGTTAGGCCAGGAACGGCTGGACGGCCGCGAGGACCGACTTCATGTCCATCGGCTTGGCAAAGGCGCCGTCGGGCAGGGTGCCCTTGAGGCCGCCCTTGCCGCCGAATCCACGGCCGACGAGCTCGTTCAGGGCTGCCGCGTGACGGGCCTCGACCGTGTGGATCGCCAGCGCTGCGGCGAGCACTTCCTTGTTCTTGATGTTGCCGGCCTGGCCGAGGTACGCGGCGGCGCCGAGGTTCTCGACGTCGGCGGCCGCTTCGAGCGTCGCCGCGAGGCCCTTGTCGAACGTCGGCTGGAAGTTCGACTTGGGAGCCGCAACAGGCGTTCCGCCGAGCTTCTTGATCGTCGCCGTCAGGGCGTCGACGTGCTCCTGCTCGGTCGAGCCGAACTTCTTGGCGATCGAAGCGACCTTCGGATCCTTCACCATGCCGCTGTCGATCACCTGTGCGTAGAAATCCGCCTCGAGGAACTCGAGCGTCAACGCGTAGTTGAGGATGTCCAGATCGGACTTGTTGCTGTCCGCGTTGGCGGCGGTCGCCGGTGCAGTGGTCGTCGAGGACGTGTCGTCATCGTCGTCGCCACAAGCGGCCAGTGCGATGGAGAAGGCGCTGACGGCACCCGCCCCCCCGAGCATCTTGAAAAAGCGCTTGCGCGAAGACGGATCGTCTGCGAGCTCACGCAGTGCTGAGTCGGTCACGGGAAACGTGCCTCCGAACTCGAAGTTGACATTGCTTCGCATAGCGCGGCCCGGCGCTCGACAGATCAGGCGCTGGCGCGTTGCCGCTCAGATTGTACTTACAGGCGGAAGATCGGCACGAGCCGTTGCTCGTGCTCGGCCTCGATGCGCGCCACGACCTCGATGTGGCGCTCCAGCGGAGTACCGCGCAGCTTCGTGCCCAGGCCCTCGTCGACCTGGAAGATCCCGGCCGAGTTGGACATCTCGATCTCGATGCGCACGGCCTTCTCCTCGCCGGCGCCGATCGCGACCTTCTCGATCGCGTAGGCCGACAGGGAGTGGATGTTCGTATGGCCCGCCTCGAACGGCACGCGCGAGCGACCGCGCGCCATGTCCAGCGCGTCGGCAACGCGCAGGATCGCGCCCTCGATGGTGAACGGCGCGCCCTTGGAGCGGTGCGAGATGATCGCGTGCATCGTCTCGGCGACGATGATCGAGCGCGTCGGCTCCTCGTAGATGTCGGCCAGCAGCCGGGGCAGCTTGTCGGCGGTGAGAAACAGCGAGTACGTCTCGTGGTCGGTGCGATGGATCGACATCCCGACGCAGTGCAGCAGCGCCGCACCGGCGATGACCACTTCGGCGTCGCGCTCCTTGAGCCCGTGATCGGCGACGATGCTTGGCGTCACCCCACGGGCGAACAGCAGACGCGAGAGGCGCAGGGCGATGTTCAGGACGATCTGGATGTGGACCCAGGAGTGGTCGGACATGTGCAGGCGCTCGGCGTTGACGCCGGCCGCATGCCACCAGGCCTTGACCTGCAGATCGCCGTCGACCGCCGCCAGCAGCGCCTCCAGGCGGCGGTTGCCGCGCGCGGGAGCGTGCACGCGGGCGTCCTGCGGCGCGCCGAGCGCCGGCTCCGGCCGCTCGCTGCGCTCAGGGTCCTCGCTGTTCACCGCCGGCCCTTCCGCGCGCCGGGGTTCACCCTTCGCCCGCCTGCGCGCTCTCGCTGGCGCGGGCGGCGTGCAGCCTCATGAGCTCACGCTGCGCCGACCGCGGCGGGTCGTGCGCGGGCTTGCGCCTGCGCCAGCGGCCGTCGGCGCGCAGCTCCCACGCCCACTGCTCGGTCGCCAGCGAGCGGTCCAGCGTGTCGAGCACGTCGTCGCGCACGGCCCGGTCCTCGACGGGGGTGAGGAGCTCCACGCGGGTGTCGAGGTTGCGCGGCATGAGGTCGGCCGAGCCGACCAGGACGCGCTTCTCGCCGTCGCGCTCGAAGCTGTAGATGCGCGAGTGCTCGAGGAAGCGTCCGAGCACGCTCGTCACGACGATGTTCTCCGAGGTGCCCTTCACGCCTGGGCGCAGGCAGCAGATGCCCCGCACGTTGAGCTGCACCTCGACGCCCGCCTGCGATGCGCGGTACAGGGCGCGGATGCAGCGCCGGTCGACGAGCGAGTTCATCTTCATGCGGATCCGCGCGTGCTCGTCGCCGGCCTCGCGCGCGGCGATCGTGCGGGCGATCTCCTCGAGGATTCCCTCGCGCATGCCGTGCGGCGCGATGAGCACCCTGCGGTTCTCCAGCGGTCGCGCGATCCCCGTCAGCGAGTTGAACATGTCCGCGACGTCGCTGCCGATCTGCTCGTCGCAGGTGAACAGGCCGAGGTCCGTGTAGATGCGCGCGGTCTTCGGGTGGTAGTTGCCGGTGCCGACGTGGATGTAGTGGCGCACGCCGTCGCCCTCGCGGCGCACGACGAGGATGCACTTGGCGTGCGTCTTCAGGCCCGGGTAGCCGTAGACGACGTGCACGCCGGCCTGCTCGAGCGCGCGCGCCCAGCCGATGTTCGCACGCTCGTCGAAGCGCGCCTTGAGCTCGACCATGCAGACGGCCTGCTTGCCGCGCTCGGTGGCGCGGATGAGCGCCGGAAACAGCGCCGAGTCGTCGGAGGTGCGGTAGACCGTCATCTTGATCGCCAGCACGTCGGGATCGGCGACGGCCTGCTCGACGAAGCGCTCGACGGAGCTGGCGAACGAGTCGTAGGGGTGGTGCACGAGGATGTCGCCGCGGCGCATCTCGGCCATGACGTTGGCGTGCTCGGACTCCTTGCCCTGCAGGCGCGGCTGGGTGACCGGCGTCCAGGGCGCGTCGCGTAGGTCGGTGAAGCCGCGCACGCCGTAGATCTGCCACAGGTCGCCGAGGCCGAGCACCCCGTCGACGTCGTAGACCTGGCGCTCCTCGAGGTCCAGCGCCTCACGCAGCTGCTCGCGCACGCCGCGATCGATGGTCGCGTCGACCTCGAGTCGCACCGCCTCGCCGAAGCGCCGCCGGCGCAGCTCGGCCTCGACGGCCTGCAGGAGGTCGTCGGCCTCGTCGGAGACCTCGAAGTCGGCGTCGCGCGTGACCCGGAAGAAGCCGTGCCCGACGATCTCCATCCCCGGAAACAGCGTCTCGAGGTTGGCGGCGATGACCTCCTCGAGCGCGACGAACGTGTTCGGCGCGTCGTCGACCTCGACGAAGCGGTCGAGCATCTCGGTCGGCACCTTCACGCGCGCGAAGGTCTGCTCGCCGGTGTCCGGGTCGCGGACGAGCGCCGCGAGCGACAGCGACAGGCTCGAGATGTACGGAAACGGGCGCCCCTGGCCGACGGCGAGCGGAGTGAGGACGGGGAAGATCTGGCGCCGGTAGCGCTTGCCGAGCGCCTTGCGCTGGGACTTGGAGAGCTCGCTCAGGCGCAGGATGCAGAGCCCGTGCGCGGCCAGCCCGGGAAACAGGGTGCCGAGCACCATCTCCTCCAGGCGCTGCTGCTGGGAGAGCACGCCCTTGCGGATCGCGTCGATCGTCTCCGACGGCGAGAGCCCGTCAGGACCCGGCTCGGTCAGCCCGGCGTCGACTTGGTCGTGCACTCCCGCGACGCGGATCTGGAAGAACTCGTCGAGGTTCGAGCTCCAGATGGCGGCCAGCTTCACGCGCTCGAGCAGCGCCGTCGTGTCGTCCTCGACGAGCTGCAGGACGCGGTCGTTGAAGTCCAGCCACGACAGCTCGCGGCCGTTGTACAGCGACGTGTCGTGCAGGTCGACGTCGTTCGGCGGCCCCGGGGCGGGCGCCGGCTCGACCGAGCGGATCGGCTCCTGCAGGGAGAGGTCGGCCTCGGGGTGCATCACCGGATCAGACTATCCCGGCGCCGCGCGGGCGTAACCGCGTGGTGAACGGCGGCTGGGCGCCTCGCGTCGCGCGGGCGTCGGCGAACGGCATCGCCGAGCGTGTGGGTTGGCGCCGGGCCGACATCGGGACCGGTGCTCAGGGGGTTACGTCACGTTGTACGCGCGTGACGCGAGAAAGGTGCCGGACCCCTCCCGCCGGATGCCCCCGCCCAGGCCGAGACGCTGTTGCCTGCTCGGCTTGTGCGATCCGAGACGCCGTCCACGCGACAGCCACGGACGCCTACGCCTGCAGCCGGGCGAGCTGCTCGAGCACGACGCCCTCGCGCAGCCCGCCGCCGGCGAACCGCAGCGGCGCGCGCAGGGCCCGCGAAGCGGCGTCGAGCAGCAGGATCGCCGCCGGCAGCAGGCGGGTGCGCTCGGGATGCAGGCCGAGCACGGGCGCGAGCTGCGCGGCCGGGCGTGTGACGAGCGTCTGCAGCCCGCGCGCGAGCGCCGCGCGATCGAGCTCGGCGCCCATCAGGCGCTGCATCGACGTCGCGCTGCCGCCGACCGCGTAGGCGACCGCCGGCCGCGGCGCGTCAACCTCGCCGAAGCGCGCGGCCAGCATCTCGCGCACGCGCGCGAGCTCGGGCGCCGACGGCGGGTCCGACAGCCGCTCGCTGCGGGCGAGGCCGGCGGACCCGAGCGGCAAGGAGACAGACCACGCGACGCCGCCCTCGCCGGTGCCGACGACGAGCTCCGTCGAGCCGCCGCCGACGTCGACGACGCCGAGCCGTCCCGCCGGGCGTTCGACGAGCATTCCGATCGCCCCGTGGAAGGCCAGGCGCGCCTCGTCGTGGGAGTCGAGGATCTCCAGCCGCGCGCCGCAAGCGGCGTCGATCGCGGCCGCCAGCGTCGCCCGATCGAGCGCTCCGCGCACGGCCGCCGTCGCGACGACCCTCAGCGAGGCGACGCCGAGCTCGCCGGCGATGCGCACCTGGCGCGCGACGACGGTCGCGACCTCGTCGATCTTGGCCTGGCCGACCTCGCAGGGCGTGGCGCCCGCGGCGCCCAGCAGCGTGAACGCACGTTCGGCCACGACCTCGCGCAGCCGCCCGTCGGCAAGCTCCGCGACGAGCAGGCGCGTGGTGTTGGACCCGATGTCGATGCAGGCACAGCGCGTCACAGGAGCCGCCGCAGCCGATCTTGTCATGATTGGCCCGCCGTGGATTCAGCCGCCCCTGCCATTCTCGTGCGCGACCTGCACAAGTCCTACGGCAGCGTGCACGCGGTGCAGGGCGTCGACTTCGAGGTCGCGGCCGGCGAGGTCTTCGGCCTGCTCGGGCCCAACGGCGCAGGCAAGACGACGACGGTCGAGGTGCTCGAGGGCTATCGCCGTCGCACGAGCGGGATCGTCTCGGTGCTCGGACACGACCCGGGCGGGCGCCCGCGCGCGCTGCGCGAGCGCGTGGGGATCGTGCTGCAGTCAAGCGGCATCTACCGCCACGCGACACCGCGCGAGCTCGTCGCGCACTGGGCCGGCTTCTACCCCTCCCCGCGCGATGTCGAGGAGGTCATCGACCTGGCGGGGCTGCGGGACTGTGCCGAGGTCCTGACGCGCAGGCTGTCGGGCGGCCAGTCGCGGCGGCTGGACTTCGCGCTCGCGCTCGTCGGCGACCCCGAGCTGATCTTCCTCGACGAGCCGACGACCGGCTTCGACCCGGCCGCGCGGCGCGCCGCCTGGGACGTCGTCCGCGCGCTCGCCGAGCTCGGCAAGACCGTGCTGCTGACGACGCACTACCTCGACGAGGCGCAGGCGCTGTGCGACCGGGTGGCGATCGTCAAGGCCGGGCGCATCCTCGCCGTCGGGGCGCCGGCGCAGCTCGGTGTCGGCGCCTCCTCGCGCTACCGCGTGGCCTGGCGCGACGACGCCGGCGAGCTCGTCGGCCGCGAGACCGACGATCCGACGGCGCTGCTGCACCAGCTCACGAGCGCGGCGCTCGCCCGCGGGGTCGGCTTGGCCGACCTCAGCGTCACCCGGCCGTCGCTGGAGGACGTCTACCTCGAGCTCACGGCCGAGGCGGCCGGGGACATGGCGATCGACGCCGACGTCGACGTCGACGTCGACGTCGGGGAGGCCACGCGATGAGCGCCGCGATCGCGCTGACCTGGCGCCAGTATCGCCTCGAGCGCAAGATGTTCTGGCGCAACCCCAGCGCCGCGTTCTTCAACTTCATGCTGCCGCTGATCTTCCTGGCGATGTTCGGCGCGATCTTCGCCGGCAGCCAGGATGACCTCGACGTCATCGTCCCGGGCATCGCCGGGATGAGCGTCATGACGACGACGTTCGTGGCGCTGGCGATGAACCTCGTCTTCCTGCGCGAGCAGGGCGTCCTCAAGCGCCTGCGCGGCACACCGCTGCCCGGCGGCAACTACCTCGCCGCGCTCGCCGGCCACGCCGTCACGAACACCGCGATCCAGCTGACGATCGTCATCGGCGCCGGCGCGCTGCTCTTCGGGGTCGGTCTGCCGAAGGACTGGCTGATGCTCGTCACCTTCGTCGCGGCCGGCGTGATCTGCCTCGCCGCGCTCGGCGTGGCGCTGTCGCACGCGATCCCGAACTTCGACTCCGCACCGGCCTACGTCAACGCGATCTTCCTGCCGGTGGTCATCGTGAGCGGGGTCTTCTACGACGCCGACAACGCGCCGGCGTTCCTGCGCGACATCGCCCAGGCGCTGCCGCTGACGCACGTCATCGACGGGCTCTCGGCGGCGATGGTGACCGGCGCGGCGTTCGCCGACCACCTCGACGACCTCGCGGTGGTGCTCATCTGGGCCGCCCTGGGGATCGTGCTGGCCGTGCGCGGCTTCAGCTGGGAGGCGCGGCGGGGCTGAGCCCCGGCCGCGCCGCTGCGCTGCGCTGCTTCGTTCACCAGGTCAGCGGCTGGTCCGTCGCGTCAACCAAGGCCGGCGGCCGGCCGGCGTCCGCCTCGACTCGCCGGCCTCCCGCTCCGTCCCTGAGAGCCCGGGCCGCGCGCGGTCGCAGGCAGCCCAGCCGCGACGGGCCCAGACTCGGAGAGCGCCGCGGAACGGGCGACGCCGAGGGCGTGGCCCACCTGGAGCAGGCGTGCCGCACCCCGCTCTTCGCCGGCTGCCCGTTCGCTGTCAGCCGCCGACCACGAACGCCGGCGGTGGCTGCCCTGTCACCGCGACCGGCACCGCCGGCAGGCGGCTCGTCTCCCAGTCCGCCCGCAGCAGCCCGAAGATGACCACGTCCAGCGCGCGGTCGCCGTGGCGGTGATAGCCGCGCAGCACGCCCTCACGGTGAAAGCCGATCCGCTCCAGCGCGCGCTGCGAGCGCGCATGCTCGACGTTGGAGTACGCGCCGACGCGATCGAGGCCGAGCAGCACGAAGGCGAGGTGGCACATGAGCGCCTTGGCCTCCTGGTTGGCGCCCGTGCCCCACCAGGCGCGGCCGAGCCACGAACCGATCACCGCGCGGCGGTCGCGGCGGGCGAGCTCGCCGAGGCCGGTGATGCCGATCGGGCCGGCCTCGAGGTGCTCGACGACGAGGTCGAGGTGCTCGCCGCGCTCGCGCTGCGCCGGCAGGCGCGCGAGGTACGAGCGCGCCTCGGCCTGCGACGAGTACGGCCCCCAGGAGAACCAGCGCGTCACCTCGGGATCGCAGGCCTGCTCGAAGAGCGCGGCGGCGTCCTCGTCGCGTGGGATCCGCACCCGCAGCGTCGGGCCGGTGAGGGCGAGATCGTCCACCGGGGGTAACACTACGCGGATGCGAGCGCTCATCTACGACGTCCACGGCAACGTCCGGGCGCTCGATGCGGTGCTCGCCGATGCCGGCCAGCAGGGCGCGGACGCGTACGTCGTCGGCGGCGACGTGGCGCTCTTCGGACCGTGGCCGGAGGCGGCCGTGAGCCGCCTGCAGGAGCTCTCGCCCGCGACGTGGATCCGCGGCAACGGCGAGCGCTGGACGGCCGACCCCGACGCGGCGCCGCAGCCCGTCCGCCCGGCGACGGCCGCCGCCCGCGCTGCGCTGGGCGACGACCTCGTCGCGGAGCTCGACGCCCTCCCCGCGAGCGCCGACCTCGGCGACGGGACGCGCGCCTGGCACGGCTCGCCGGTCGGCGACGTGCGCTCGTTTGCACCCGAGCCCGCCGACGACGAGGCCGAGCTGCTAGACGGCGTCACCGAGCGCCGGCTGATCTTCGGCCACACGCACCTGCCGTTCGCGCGCACCTCGGCCGTGGGCGAGATCGAGCTCGTCAACCCCGGCAGCGTCGGGATGCCCTTCGACGGCGACCACCGCGCCGCCTACGCGCTGCTGCATGACGACGGCAGGATCGAGCACCGCCGGGTCGCCTACGACCACGCGGCGGTGCCGGCCGCCCTGCGCGAGCGCTACGGCGACGCGGCCTGGCTGCAGACACCGCTGTACCGCTTCACCCACGCGCGCTTCGGACCGCAATGAGCGAGGTCGACCTCGCGGTCGCGCTGGCCCGCGAGCTGCTGCACGGCACCGGCGCGCTGCGCGTGAGCGTCGCGCTGGACGGCCCGCACCCCGCGCTCGTCGAATGCGAGCGCCTGCGCGCGATCGTCGTACGCGACGAGGCCGGCGTGCACGAGCTGCCGCACGACGCCGCCGGCGACGTCGCGCTGCCCGCGCTGCCGTTCATGCGCCGGCTGCCGGCCTTCGACGTCGATCCCGTCGCGGGCCGCGTGGCCGGCGCGCTCGGCGGCCTGGAGATGTTCGGCCGCGTCGTGCGCGACCTCGCCGCGCTGCTGCCCGGCGCCAGCGTCGTCGCCGCCGACTACGAGACGAACGATCCGAGCACGCCGCTGGGCATCGCCGGGCGCGCCGGCGAGCCGCTCGTCGTCCTGCTCGGCGAGCACGAGTTCACGCTCGATCCCAACCGCGACACCGACGCCTGAGCGCCACCCGCCCGCCGCCCTACGTCATCAGGTCGGCCGGGCTGGCCCCGACGATCTTCTTGGAGTCCTCCGCCCGCACGAGGACGAGCGTGGCGATGATGCCGAGGACCGAGAAGCCCGCGCCGGTGAGGAACGCGAGCTGGAAGCCCTCGGTCAGCGCGCCGGGGAGTGCCGCGGGCGCGCCCTGCGCCGCGGTCAGGAGGTCGGTCGTCTTCGAGGCGGCGATCGTGCCCAGCACCGCGAGGCCGAGCGCGCCGCCGATCTGCTGGGAGGTGTTGATGAGGCCGGACGCCAGCCCGGACTCGTCCTCCGACACGCCGGACACGGCCGCGATCGTGACCGGCACGAACGCGAAGCCCAGGCCGACCGCGCAGATGACCATCGGCGCGAGGAGGTCCGACAGGTACACCCCGTCCTGCGGCACCTGCGCGAACCACAGCAGCCCGATCGTGACCAGCACGAGGCCGGCGAGCAGCACGGGCTTGAAGCCGAGCTTCGTGACGAGCACCGACGCGCCGCCGGCCGAGAAGATGATCGCCAGCGCAAGCGGCAGGTAGGAGAGCCCGGCGTCCAGCGCGCTGTAGCCGAGCACCTCCTGCATGTAGCGCGAGAGGAAGAAGAACATCGCAAACAGCGCGGCACCGACGAGCAGGCCGACGATGTTCGCGCCGCTGAGGGTTCGCAGCCGGAAGATGCCGAACGGCATCAGCGGGTCCTTCGAACGCAGCTCGGTGAAGACGAACGTCACGAGCAGGGCGATCGCCACGGCGAGCAGGGTCAGCGTCTGCGTGGAGCCCCAGCCCTCGTTGATCGTGTCCACGAGCGCGAAGACGAGCAGCGAGAGACCGGCCGTCACGGTGATCGCGCCGAGCGCGTCGAAATGGCGCAGGTCGCTCTCGCGGCGGCTCTCGACGAGCAGGCGCGGCGCCAGGATCGCGGCGATGACGCCGATCGGCACGTTGACCCACAGCACCCACTCCCAGCCGGCGTACTCGGTCAGGATGCCGCCGAGCAGCACACCCGCCGCTCCGCCCGAGCCGGAGACGGCGCCCCAGACGCCCAGCGCCTTGTTGCGCTCCGAGCCCTCTTCGAACATGTTCGTGACCATCGACAGCGCCGAGGGCGCCAGCAGCGCGGCGCCGAGCCCCTGCAGCGCGCGGGCGATGATGAGCTGCTCCTCGCTGCCGGCCAGGCCGCCGGCCAGCGACGCGACGGAGAAGAGCACGAGGCCGCACATGAACAGCCGCCGGCGACCGAGCAGGTCCGCCATGCGCCCCCCGAGCAGCAGAAATCCCCCGAATGTCAGCGCGTAGGCGTTGGGAATCCAGGTCAGGTTCTCCTCGGAGAAGTTCAGGTCCCGGCCGATCGACGGGATCGCGACGTTGACGATCGCGGCGTCGAGGATGATCACGAACTGGGTGCTGGCCAGCAGGGCAAGTGCGAGCCATTTGCGGCGCTGGGCAGCCTCGGCATCGGTCATCGGGGTTGCTCCCGGGGGGATCTGGTTAACATGAGCAAGGATTCCGCTTAGCTGCGGCGCAGCGTAGGGAAGGAGGGTTCCGCTTGTCAACCACCGTTCACCGGCCATTGCGCGCCGATGCTCGACGCAATCGCGAGAAGGTCGTCGTCGCCGCCGCCGCGGCGTTCGCCGAGAGCGGCCTCGACGCCCAGGTCGAGGACATCGCGCGCCGCGCGGGTGTCGGCGTGGGGACGCTGTACCGCCATTTTCCGACGAAGGACGCCCTCGTCGGCGCGCTCGCCGAGGAGCACTTCGAGCGCCTCGCCGACACCGTCGAGGCCGCGCTGGAGAAGGACGGCGACGGCTGGCAGCTGTTCACGGCCACGATCTGGCGCATCGCGGACACCGTCGCCGCCGACGTCGCGTGGTGCGAGATCGTGGGCGGCCACCCGACCGCGGTGCAGGACGCGTCGCGGGGCCAGCATCGCCTGGCCGCCGCGACGTCCGCGTTGCTTGCTCGCGCGCAGGCGTCCGGCGCGATGCGCGCCGACGTCACCTTCGCGGACATCAGCACGATCATGTGCGGCTTCGGCCACATCGCCGCCGCGCAGCGCGCCGGCGCGGCGCTGGACTGGAAGCGCTACCTCGACATCGCGCTGGATGGTCTGCGCGCTCGATGACCTGGTCGCAGCGGCTGCTCGTCGCCTTCTTCAGCGCCGCCGGCATCCTGCACTTCCTGCGCCCGGGAATGTACGAGGAGATCATGCCGGACTATCTGCCGGCCCATCACGAGCTCGTGCTGGCCAGCGGAGCGGCCGAGATCGGGGGAGCGCTCGGCGTCGTCGCGCCGCGCTCGCGGCGCCTGGCCGGCCTCTGGCTCGCCGCAACCCTCGTCGCGGTCTTCCCCGCCAACCTGCACATGGCGCTGCACCCCGACCGCTACCCCGGGCTGCCACCGGCCGCTCTGTGGGGACGGCTGGCGCTCCAGCCGCTCGCGATCTGGTGGATCCTGGCGGCAACGCGCCATCCGCGCGACGTCCAGGCGATCGGCGCCGAAACTTAACGGCTTCCTGATCGCGCCCTTAACCGGCATTGAGGATTTTGGTGAACAATGCTCCGCAGGTTCCCGAAATCGCCGGCTGGAGACCCCTCCCCCATCCAGTTCGGCAGCCTGCGCCCCGGTAACGGGGCGCAGAGCAAGGAACCGCGAGTCGCGCTCCCGATACCTGACGCGACCGCAGACCGCGAGGGTCGGGGCGGTGGACCGATGCCGCCGCCCCGCACCCCGCGCGTTCGTCCCTCCCCTACCCCCGAGGGACGTGCGCCTTCAGGCGGGGTCGGCTGTCCGGCGGTCACTGACATGCTCGACGGCGCCGGCCTCGCCGTTTGGTCGTTTCCGGCGCGGGCGCGCGGCGCCGCCACGTCGAGCGGGCGCCGCGACGAGAGGCGGCCGCGCCCCATGGCCAGGGCGCGGCCGTCTTCTCGTGGGGGGCGGCGCGGGCGGGGGGACGACCCGCGCCGCCGCTGCTACGCGCTGATGGGCTCAGTGCGAGCAGGCTCGAGGGCGATGTCGAGCACCTCGTCGACGGTCATGACGGGGTGAAACGTCATCGCCTCGCGCACGTCCTCGGGCACGTCATCCAGGTCGGCGCGGTTGCGCTCGGGCAGGATCACGTCGGTCAGGCCCGCGGCGTGCGCGGCAAGCACCTTCTGCTTCAGGCCACCGATCGGCAGGACTCGGCCCTGGAGCGTCACCTCGCCGGTCATGCCGACGGTGTGGCGCACGGGCCGCCCGGTGAGCAGCGACGCCAGCGCCGTCGTCATCGCGATGCCCGCGCTGGGGCCGTCCTTCGGAATCGCTCCCGCCGGCACGTGGACGTGGAACTCGCGCTCGTCGAAGGCGTCGTCGCCGATGCCGAGCTCCGAGCCGTGCGCGCGCACGTAGGTCAGCGCGATCCGGGCGGACTCCTTCATGACGTCGCCGAGCTGGCCGGTCAGCGTCAGGTTGCCCTGGGTGCGGGGGGACCGCATCGCGTTGGCCTCGACGAACAGCACGTCGCCGCCCACGCCGGTCACCGCCAAGCCTGTCGACACGCCCGGCACCGCCGTGCGCGCCGCGGCCTCCTGGAAGACCTTCTGGCGCCCGAGCGCCTCGCGCACGAGCTCGACGTCGACGGTCACCGGCGCCACGCTCGGATCCGAGGCGATCTTCGTCGCGGTCTTGCGCAGCAGGGTCCCCAGCTCGCGCTCGAGCTGGCGCACGCCGGCCTCGCGGGTGTACTCCGCGACGATCAGCGTGAGGACGTCGTCGTCGACGGCGACCTCGTCCTCGCGCAGGCCGTTGCGCTCGCGCTGACGCGCCCACAGGTAGTCACGGCCGATGGCGGTCTTCTCGGCGACGGTGTAGCCGTCGAAGCGGATGACCTCCATGCGGTCCAGCAGCGGGCCCGGGATCGTCTCGGCGACGTTCGCCGTGGCGATGAACAGGACCTGGCTGAGGTCGATCTCGATGTCGAGGTAGTGATCGCGGAACGAGTGGTTCTGGGCGGGGTCGAGGACCTCGAGCAGCGCCGCCGACGGATCGCCGCGCCAGTCGGCGCCGACCTTGTCGACCTCGTCGAGCATGATCACCGGGTTCATCGTCCCGGCGTCGCGCAGGGCACGGACCAGCCGTCCCGGCAGGGCGCCGATGTACGTGCGGCGGTGACCGCGGATCTCGGCCTCGTCGCGGACGCCGCCGAGCGACATGCGCACGAACTCGCGTCCGGTCGCACGGGCGATCGACTCGCCGATCGAGGTCTTGCCGGTGCCGGGCGGGCCGATCAGGGTGAGGATCGCGCCGGATTCGCTGTTTCGCCCTCCGGGCCTCGCAAGCTCGGACCTTCGGTCGACGTCACCCGCACGCTCGGCGCGCAGCTTGCGCACCGCGATGTACTCCGTGATGCGGTCCTTGACGTCCTCCAGGCCCGCGTGGTCGGCATCGAGCACCTCGCGCGCGTGGACCGGATCGAGGACCTCGTCGGAGATCTTGCTCCACGGCACGGAGACGAGCCAGTCGAGGTACGTGCGGATCATCGACGACTCCTGGCTCTGCTCGCCCGCGCGCTCGAGACGGTCGAGCTCGCGCTCGGCCTGCTCGCGCACGTCGTCGGGCATGCCGGCGTCGGCGATCTTCGTGCGGTACTCGTCGGCGACCGACTCGTCCTCGCCCAGCTCCTTGCGGATGGAGTCCATCTGCTGGCGCAGGAAGTACTCGCGCTGCTGCTTCTGGGCGCCGGACTCGACGTCGTTGCGGATGCGGTTGCGCACCTGCAGCTCGGTCAGCCGCTCGCGCTGCAGCTCGAGGGCGAGCGCGAGGCGCTCGGTGACGTCGACGGTCTCCAGCAGGCGGACCTTCTGCTCGAAGGTCAGGTCGGGGCTGTAGCCGGCCGTGTCGGCCAGCGGGCCGGGGTCTGCGACGGAGCGCAGGAACGCGGAGACGCGCTCGTCGGCGCCGCGCTCGGAGAGGATCTCCTCGACGACCGCGCGGTACTCGCGCTCGAGCTCGCGGGTGCGCCCGTCGACGGGCTTGGTGTCGGGATGCTCGGTGACCTCCGCGCGCAGGCGGCCGTCGCCGTCGGCTTCGGCCGCGCCGGAGATGACGCCGCGGGCCTCGCTCTCCAGCGAGACGCCGCGCGCGCCGCCGGGCAGGCGGATCGTGTCGGCGACCTTGGCGATCGTGCCGACCTTCGCGTACTGGCCATCGTGCCGCGGCACGAGCAGGACGCGGTCTTCCCCGGAGGCGTCAACCGGCAGGTTGATGTCCATCGTCGGGAAGATGACGGTGTCGTCGAGGGGGATGAGAAGAAGCTTGGCCATGTGAATGTTCTCGTTTCTTTTCGTTGCGCGCACAACTATACAGATCGTGCTTACGAAACATGAGTTGAGTCGCTCCGGCTGAGATTTCTGCTTACGAGCGTAGCGAGATCCGCCGCCCTGCCGCGTACTCTTGGCGCATGCCCGCGACGTGGCCCGACGAGCGCTACGACCAGGCCGCGTGGCCGGTCGCCCTCGCCTGCCTGGAGCTGCTCAGCGAGGAGGTGCGCTGGATCCACCGCCGCGTCGAGACGATCGACCTGCTCGCCCAGGAGCTCGTGCGCCGGCAGGTCTCGGTCGACTTCACGCTGCCGGCGCCGCTGCTGAAGGATCTGCGGATCGGGCCCGACGGCCCCTGGTGCGTCCCGCTCGCGATCCTCGAGAAGCGGCCGCTGCGCGACTTCGACCTGCGCGAGCACGACGAGTGGCGCTCGATCCTCGGCGCGAGCTCGGGTGGCCCGATCGCCGCCGGGATCGTCACGGCGGCGGCACGGCTCGCGGTCGCCCCCGATTCACTTGACCCCGCGGTGGCCGGCCTGCTGGAGCTGATCGCCCGCAGCGACCTCGAGGCGGCGCGGGCGGCGATGATCGACCTGCGCGGGAGCGCCCCACACACTCCGCAGATCGAGCGGATCCTGGCCGACGAGACGAGCGGCTACTTCCTGGCGACGTTCGCCGAGAGCTACGTGCTGATCGCCCTGATCAACGAGCCGCAGGGCCGCCGGATCCTCAAGTACGCCTACGAGGAGCACCTGCGACTCGGCGGCCGCGCCTCGCGGCCGCGCCGGCTCGCGCGACGGCTCGGCTGGTCGCCGTTCGTCGTCGACGTCGCCGTCCCGACCGCCGCGCACGCGGCCTCCTACCACGCCGAGGTCATCGTGCCCGAGGAGCTGCGGCTCGACGCCTGGATCGTCGATACGCGGACCGACGAGCTGCTCTCGACGAACATCGAGCGCGCGGTCGACCGCGCGTCGCTGCACGCGCCGCGCGTCGCGCTGGACGCCGAGCCGCTGCTGGTCGCCGCGATCGTCGCGGAGCGGGCCGACCTGCCGACGATCGCGTTCGCCACCAGCGCGGTGACGGCGCTGCTGCTGCTGGTGGGCGCCGCCTTCGCCGACCTCAGCACGCGGACCGCCGGCTCCTCGGTCGCGCTGCTGCTGGCCGGCTCCGTGCTGTTCGCCACGGCCGTCGCCCGCAGCGGCGAGCACCGCCTCGTGCGAGGGATCTTCGCCGGCCCGCGCTGGTTGCTGTCGGTCGTGGCGGTGGCCGCCCTGGCGGCGGCCGCGAGCGTCGCCTTCGGCGCGGACGACGGCCTGCGCGACGTCATCTGGTACACCGCCGGGGGGCTGAGCGTGCTGGCCTGTCTCAGCCTGGCGGTAGGATTCCTCCGAGCAGCATCGCTGACACGCGGCCAGACCCGGTCTGGCGAACACGACGATCCTTGACGGTGACCTTCTCCGAACTCTCCAAGATCCTGGCCGACACCGGCAGGCTTCCGCCCGGTAAGCGCCCCGCGGCGTCGGTCTTCCTGCGCTCGGCCGAGGGCCTGCCGAACCGCAACCTCGGCATCGACGTGCGCCCCCCGAAGCCGATCACCCCCGCACAGGCGAAGTGGCTGCGCGAGCAGCGCGCCGCCTGAGCCCCGCGCCCCCTCAGCCGTCGAGGAACAGACGGCGTGCAGCGCGATCGCCAGGCCGTTCCCGCGGCTGCCGCCGGACGTGATCGGCGTGCGGCGCGCCAGCTCGCTCACGAGAGCATGTCGGCGTAGCCGCGTGCGACGAGCTGGTCGTCGGCGATGCCGAGCGCCGCGCGCAGCTGCTCGACGCGATCGCGCTCGACCTCCAGGCCGCCGGGCGAGGTCGCAACCGCCTCGAGCTCGACGAAGTGCCCGAGACCGGCGACGCGATCGAGGTGGATGCGGACGTTGCGCCAGCGCAGCAGGTGGCGCGCCTTCTCGACGACGCAGCGCACCCCGAGCGAGTCGGTCAGCGCGTCGATCAGAGCGAGGTGGTCGGCGACCGCGACGATGCGGTAGTGGCTGACCCTCGGGCCGGCGAGGTCGGCGCGGGCGTACGCGATCAGCTCGGCCGACAGGGGCGGCGCCTCGCGCAGCTTCAGCCGGCCGGTGACGGCATGAAAGTACGTGTCGCGCTGATGCAGCACGCCGCGGTCCTCGGCGCCGACGCTCAGCGCGGCGGCGAGCGTCGACTGCGGATCGGCGTCGACCGCCTTGAGCTCGAGGTTGCGCTCCCTACCCGGCAATCGCGGGGCCCGTCGTCGCCGTCGGTGCGCTAGTAGCCCAGGCGGGCAAGCCGCTCGCGCTCGGCGCGGCGCTTGGCCTCGCGCTGCTCCTTGCGGTTGCGCTCGCGCTCGCGCCGTTCCTGGTCCTCGTCGTGACCGGTGACGATGCGGATGCTCTTGCGCAGCGTGCCGTCCTGGGCGTGGGAGGCGAACTCCGAGCGGCTCGGGCGGTCGTCGCGGCGCGGCCGGCCGCCGGAGCGCTGACCGCCGCCGGGACGGCGTGCTGCGCCGTCGCTGCCGCCGCCGCGGGAGCTGCGCTCGGCCTCGGGCGGGCGCGGCAGCTGACCCTTGACCTCGCGGACGGGCGTGGCGGCGAGCCGCACCCACGCGTTGAAGACGGGATCGCCGGGCTTGAGCCCCTCGGCGGCCTGCGCGCAGACGGCCGCCCACTTCAGCGGCTGGCCCTTCTCGTCCTGCTTGGGCTTGAGCGCTTCCTTGATGATCTCGGCGCCGCCGACGCGCTCGATCGCCGCGGTGACGCGGGCGGGCGAGGTCGGCGAGCGATCGCCGGTGGCGTCGGGTTCGTGCTCGGCGGGCGCGGTGGGCGCCTCGGTGGCCGGCGCAGACTCGGTCTCGGGCGTGGCCTCGGCAGCAGCCGGAATGGCCTCGGCGACGGCGGGCGCGTCCGCGGCAGCAACGGGTGTGGCCTCGGCAGCAGCCGGCGTGGCCTCGGCAGCAGCGGGTGTGGCCTCGGCAGCAGCCGGCGTGGCCTCGGCAGCAGCCGGCGGGGCCTCGGCAGCAGTCGGCGCGGCCTCGGCCTCGGCGCCGGGGGCCTGCGCGACCGTGGCGTCGGTTACGGCCCCGGCCGGCGCGTCCCCGGTGGACGCCGCGGCCGGCTGGCTGCGGCGGGACCGCCCCGGCGCAGGTCGGTCAGAGCGGAGAAGAAGGCACGGCGGTGGCGCTCGGCGGCGGACGGACGGCGGCGGCGCTTGCGCGTCGGCAGCGTGGCCTTGACGGTCGGCAGCGGCTTGGGATCGGCGGCCACGCCGAGGATCCTCGGTCCGACGGCCGGACGCTCCGTGTCGGGCTTGACGACTGGCGCCTCGGCGGCAGGGGCCTCGGGTGCGGAAGCCTCGGCCGTCGGGGCCTCGGGTGCGGCGACCTCAGGCGCGGCAGCCTCGGCAGCGGGCGTTTCGGGCGCAGCAGCCTCGGGAACGGCGTCGGCCGCGGGGGCCTCGGCCGCCGGGGGCTCAGTGGGAGACGCCTCGGGCGCAGCGGCAGCCGGAGCCTCAGCCGCAGGAGCCGTCAGCCGCAGGAGCCTCAGCCGCAGGAGCGTCAGCCGCAGGAGCGTCAGCCGCAGGAGCGTCAGCCGCAGGAGCCTCAGCCGCAGGAGCCTCAGGCGCAGGAGCCTCCGCCGCAGGAGCCTCCGCCGCAGGAGCCTCCGCCGCAGGAGCCTCCGCCGCAGGAGCCTCGGTCACGGCAGCCTCAGGAGCGGACGCCTCTGCCGCCGGGGCCGCATCCGCTTCAGGGGTCGCCGGGACATCCGCGGTCTGCTCGACCGCGGTCTGGCCGTTGACGTGTGACGTGGAGGCCGCGGGTGAGGTGGCGTCAGCCGCGTTGGCGCTGTCGCTCTCTCCCGTGGAACCTGTCCTCGTCTGGCCGTCAATCTCGGCCGTCATCTCGGCTGACGTCTCGCCGCTCACCGCCACCAGCTTATCGCCCCTTGAGACAAGCTGGGTCGCGATCGCAAAATGGCGCGGCGCTCGGCCATCTCAGAAGCCACCGTACTCGCGCACGAGTACCACCAGCGGTGTCTCGAACAGCAGCGCCAAGAGCCCTGCCTCGAGCTCACGCCCGGCCCGCCGCACGGCCGCGTACGCCGCCGACGCATCCGCCGTCTCGCGCCGCACGGCGGCCAGCTCGGCCCGCGTGGCGTCGTCGCCGAGCATCCCGATCCAGCGGTCGTAGGCGTCCAGAGCGCGTCCACCGCCGTCCCTGAGGTCGTAGGCCGCGAACGCCGCGGCCAGGCGATCGGTGGCCGGTTGCGCGCAGCTGCTCGACGAGGAAGTCGCGCATCGCGACCTGCGGGTGACGGTCGCAGAGCAGGATCGGCAGCAGCCCCGCCGCGAAGCGCACCTTGCGCCCCGTGTGCAACTCGGCGTTGCGCAGCCCCCCACGTCTCCTCGTCCTCGCGCTGCTTGCCGACGTAGTCGACGCAGATCGTGCGCCAGTGGCGGACGAGGTCGTTGAGCAGGAAGCGCGGCGGGCGGAAGTCCTTGGTGGCGTCCTCCAGGTAGCTGTTGAGCACGTGCACCCAGCAGCGCTCGTAGGCGTCGTCGCCGGCGACCGGCACCGACTCGAGCAGCAGCAGCATGCGCCGCGTGAGGCTGCGGTTGGTGTCCTCGTCGAGGCCGATCCGGCGCGCCAGCACGCCCGCGGACGCGGCGGCGCCGAAGATCTCCTGCGTTCCGGGCTTGCGGTCCTCGGCGCCGAGCAGCTCGCGCAGCGTCGCGACGCGGCTCGTGCTCGGCGCGCAGCGGCCCGTCGACGAGCAGCAGCCAGTCGTCATCGGAGTGCGCGGTCAGCTCGCCGCGCCCCCACGAGCCGAACAGCACGATCGACGCATCGTCCGCCAGCGCGAGCGGCGCGACCCGCGCGCGCATCTCGGCGAACCGCACGGTGGTCCGGCCGCGGGCCGCGAGCAGGTTCGGACAGCCCTCGGCACCGTGCGCCGCCAGGCGCTCGAGCGCGCCCCCTCCCCCAGCAACTCGTCGACCGACGCGGCGTGCGCGACGTCGAAGCAGAAGCCGGCGTGGGGCAGCGCGGCGAAGTAGGGCTCGAGCTCGGCGACGGTGCGCCCGTCGCGCTTGCGCGCGTCCATGTTCTCCAGCACGAGCGCCGAGCCGAGCGCCGCGTAGCGGGCGGGGTCGTCGATCGTGTCGGGGTGCACGACGACCGCGTCGACGCTGCGCACGACCTCCAGCAGCATCGCGACGAGCTGCTTCTCGCGCAGCCGGCGCCCCTTCGACGGGGCGTGCAGGCTGATGAAGTGAAACGGCAGCGCGGGCGCGGCGGCGAGGAAGTGCAGCACGTCGGGCAGCTCGTCGGCCGACTGGGAGAGGACGGCGGACGGCACGAATTCGACACCGTAACCGGCGCGCCAGACGGTGCGCAGCGTCCGCTACGGCACGACCGCAACGTCCGGCGTCGCGGCGATCGCGGCGGCGCTGACGAGCAGGTGGATGTGCGCGAAGCGGTCGGTCATCGACTCGCCCATCGGGATCGCCAGCGCCAGCGCGAGCAGCTCCCGAATCGACTCGGCGAGCGCCGCCTGCGGCGCGTTGTCGCCGACGAGGCAGGCCAGGCGCGCAAGGTCGATGAACTCCGCGTCGTCGCCGCCGGCGAGCGCGGTCGCAAACGCAGCGCTGACGAAGTACTCGACGCGCGCCAGCAGCGGGTCGCGGCGGATCCGCCCGTCGCCGACGGCCGGCCCGAGGTCCGGCGTGTCCGCGCGGGCGACGATGCGCGCGATCTGACCACCGGCGACGCTCTCGAGCTGCGCGGGCGTCAGGCCGGCCTGCAGCGCGCAGCGCAGCGATCCGATCACCGTCTGCGGGATCGTGCCGAACGGGATGTCGGTCGCGAAGAGGATCTGGCCCGGCGGGATGTGCGAGTACAGCGCAAGCTGGTCGGTCGGGCTGAACCACGCCGTGTCGAAGAAGACGTTGGGGTACTCGTGGATGCGCTGCCAGATCCACGCCAGGTCGCTGACCGCGCAGTGGGCGAGGATGAAGCGCGCCCGCGGAAACTCGTGCGCGAGCTCCAGCACATGCGCGCCGAGCGCGGGGATCCCCCGGCCCGCGTGCAGGAGGATCGGCAGGTGCTCGGCGTCGGCGAGCGCGGCCAGCTCGCGCACGGCCGGCTCGTCGAGGCCGAAGCGCTCGGCACGCGGATGCAGCTTGATGCCGCGCGCCCCGGCGGCCAGACAGCGGCGCACCTCGGCGACCGGGTCGTCCGGTGCGCGCGGGTCGACCCGGCAGAACGCGACGAGCCGGTCGCCGGAGGCGGCCGCCGCGGCGAGGACGTGATCGTTGGCGGCCCGGTAGCCGGCGGGCTCCTGCATGGGGAACACGACCGCGCGCGACGCGGTCGGCGCGAGCGCCTCGAGCAGCTGCGCGGTGGTGCACTTGAAGCCGTCGGGATCGTTGACCCCGATGTGCGTGTGGGCGTCGAACAGCGTGACCGGCGGCAGCAGCCGCATGGTCTGCTCGGACCACGGCATGAGCATGTCGTCGGCGTACACGGCGGGGCAGTCTACGCTGGCGGCGCTCGCAGCTTTCGTAACGATTTATGTGACCTTGACCAGAGGCATGCCTAGACTCGACGCATGAGCTACAGCAATGGGTCCGTGGGCACGTGCACGTGTGGCCGGCTCGCCATCACATCCTGCAATCGCTGCGGACGCACACTCTGCGATGAGCACGCTCGCACGCTGCCGCCCGCTCCCGACGGCATCTCGGCCAACGCGCTCGGGCGCTTCGAGCTGGCGGTCCGCCTCGCCGAGGGCCCGCACTGCGAGGGCTGCCGCGCCGAGATGGGCAACTACGCGCTCGAGCAGATCAACAACGCGCCGCGCGCGCCGCTGCCCGAGCACTGGCTCGACCGCGCGATCGCGCTCAGCGGCGACCAGACGCGCAGCGACGAGGAGAAGCGGCGCGACGCCGACCTGCCGTCGTCGCTGACCGCCCAGGACGTCGCGCGGGAGTTCCTGCGCCGCATCGAGCGACCCGCCCAGGAGCGCGTGCCGGTCTCCCCGCCGAGCCTCATGCGCAACCCCGACTACCGCGAGGGCTGGTCGGTCGAGTGCCGCCGCACGGAGTACACCGTGACGGGCCACGGCGCCGGCCGCTACCGGCTGCCCTGTCTCGTCTCGACCGACGGCGAGCTGCTCGGGCCGGCGCTGGAGGAGGGCGACAAGCCCGGCCAGACGTGGTGGATCGTGCCGGAGACCGAGATCGAGCTTGCGCTGCTCGTGACGGGCGTCGCGCAGCTGCTCGTGCTCAGCGCCTTCATGCCGCCGCCGAGCACGCCGATCTACTAGAGACCCGGCCGGACCACCGCCGGACGATGGACGCGGCGCGGCTGCTGGCCGACCTCGTCGCGATCGACTCGGTGAACCCGGCGCTCGTGCCGGGCGCCGCCGGCGAGGCGGAGATCGCCGCGTACGTGGCGGACTGGCTGCGCCGCCACGGGCTGGAGGTGACGGTCCTCGACGAGCCGCCGGGACGGCCAAGCGTGGTCGGTGTCGCGTGCGGGACGGGCGGCGGCGCGGCGCTGATGCTCAACGCGCACATGGACACCGTCGGCGTCGCCGGCATGAACCGCGCCCACGCGCCGCGGGTGATCGACGGGCGTCTGTACGGGCGCGGCGCATACGACATGAAGGGCGGCCTCGCGGCGATCATGATCGCCGGCGCCGCCGCCGCGGCGGCCGAGCCGCGCCGGCTGCGCGGGGACGTCGTCGTCACCGCGGTCGCCGACGAGGAGCACGCCAGCGCGGGCGTGCAGGCCGTGCTGTCGCGCTTCGGCGCCGACGCGTGCGTCGTGACGGAGCCCACGCACCTGCGCGCGTGCGTCGCGCACAAGGGCTTCGTCTGGGCCGAGCTCGAGACGCGCGGCCGCGCCGCGCACGGCTCGCGCCCCGATCTCGGCGTCGACGCGATCGCCGGCATGGGCCCCGTGTTGGCGGGGATCGCCGCCGTCCAGACGCGCCTCGACGCCGCGCCGCACGCGCTGCTCGGCGCGGCCAGCCTGCACGCCGCGCTGGTCGCCGGCGGCCAGGAGCTGTCGAGCTACCCGGAGCGCTGCCGGCTGCAGCTCGAGCGCAGGACGCTGCCCGGCGAGTCCGTCGAGGCGATCAGGCAGGAGCTCGAGCAGCTGCTCGCACGCGCGCGCGAGGCCGACCCCCGCCTGCAGACCGAGCTGCGCATCGGCCTGCACCGCGAGCCCTTCGAGGTCGCCGCCGACGCGCCGATCGTGCGCGTGCTGTGCGAGGCGGGCGCGGCCGTCCTGGGCGCCGAGCCCGCGGTCGTCGGCGACCATCCCTGGATGGACGCGGCGTTCACGGCGGCCGCGGGGATTCCGACCGTCGTGTTCGGCCCCGGTGGGGCGGGCGCGCATGCGCTCGAGGAGTACGGCGACCTGGCCAGCGTCGAGCGCTGCGCCGCGGTGCTGATCGAGACGGCCCGGCGCCTGTGCGCCTGAGCTGACGGCTCAGCCCGGATCGAGAAAGCCGGCCAGCAGCGCGTCGAGCGCGTCGGGGCTGTCGACCTGGACGAAGTGCGAGCTGCGATCGAGCCAGTGCAACTGGCTGCCGGGCACGAGCGCATGCAGCTTCGAGCCCACCTTCGGCGAAACGGTCGGGTCCTCGCGCGCGTAGACGAGCATGAGCGGCTGCGGGAAGCCGGCGCCGCTGTCGCGCCGGCGCCGCAGCTCGCGCTCGAACGCGCGCAGCTCGCGCGGGTCCAGTCCATCCTCGAGGGCGCGGGCGAACGCGCGGGCACCCGCGGCGCCGGCGAGCGGATCGCCGTACTCGCGCGCCTCCTCGAGCGACTTCAGCGTCTCGTCGTAGTAGTGGACGTTGCGGTGCGCCCAGCGCAGCGGGTCATGGCGCACGACACGGACGAGGATCGCCTTCGCGCCCGGCACCGTGAGCCCGACGTGCAGCCCGACGATCCGCGGCTCGACGACGGCCGGGGCGTGGATCACGACGAGGCGCGCGAAGCACGCCGGATCCTGCAGCGCGGCGTGCATGCAGATCAGGCCGCCGAGCGAGTTTCCGACGGCCGGGCAGCCGCCGATGCCGAGCGCCGCCTGCAGCTCCCGCACGAACGTGCCGAGCGCCGCCGCCGACAGCCGGCGATCCGCCGCGGGGATCGCGCTGCGACCGCAGCCCGGCAGGTCGGGCACGACGAGGCGATAGCAGTCGCCGAGGCGCTCGAACATGTAGCGCCACGAGTAGCTCGTGGTCATCAGGCCGTGGATCAGCAGCAGCGGCGGCGCGTCGCGCGGCCCGTAGGAGACGACGTGCGTGGCGATCTGACCCAGCGCCGCGGACCGCACCTCGACCGTCGCCGTCTCGGCGTCGTAGTAGCGATGGGGCACGCGCGGGCGCGCGGGGAGCTCCTCGAAGCGTCCCTGCTCGAACGGCTCGGTGGCGTCAGCTCCCGATCGCACGCCCGCACGATTGCACAGCTTCCGGCTCATCGGTCCGGTCGATGGCCAAGCGCCAGACGACGCCGGCGTCGCCGTCGAGCAGCGCGGGATCGCAGGTGATCAGCGAGACGGTCGGCGCAGCAGCGATGCGCTCACGTAGCGCGCGGGGTCGTCAGGCGCTCAGCCGGGTGACCTCGACGAGACCCGGGACCCGGCTGACCCGCTGCGCCTCGCGGTGATCGAGCAGGCGGCCGCGCAGCAGGCGGGCCCGGTCCGAGGCGGGACGGGGCGCCTCCTCGAGCTGGGGCTTGAGCGGCACGACGAGCTGCGCGACCGGCGCGAGGCCGTTGATCGCGTAGCCCTGGGCGTAGTCGACGCCGAACTCGCGCAGCAGGGCGAGCGTGTCGAGATCCTCGACGCCGCCGGCGATCGTCTCGACGTCGAAGCTCCGCGCGAGGGCGACGATCGCCTGCACGAGATGCTGGTGGGCCGGGCTGTCGGGCAGGCCGCGGACGAAGTCGATGTCGATCTTCAGCGTCTGGACCGACAGCCGCCGCAGGTACGAGAAGCCGCCCGTCCCGTTGCCGAAGTCGTCGAGCGACAGGCCGCAGCCCAGCTCGCGCACCGCGGTGGCGAACATCTCGCCACCGGTGGCGTCGCACGCCAGGACGGCCTCGGCGACCTCGAAGACGACGTTGCCGGGGGGCGCTCCGACCGTGCGCAGCTCGCGCTCGATGTGCGCGAGCAGCCGCGCGTCGGCCAGCGAGGCGCCCGACAGGTTGACCTGCACGATCCGCCCGAGAGCCGCGAAGCGCACCGCGCGTGAGATGACCCAGCTGTCGACCTCGAAGATGAGGCCCAGCTCCTCGGTGGCGGGCAGAAACGCGCCGGCGTTGATGACCTCGCCGTCGCAACCGATCATGCGCAGCAGCAGCTCCTCGCGCACCGCGCCGCCGCGCAGCGGCATGATCGGCTGGGAGTGCAGCTCGAGACGGTTCTCGCCGAGCGCGTCGCGCACCCGGCTGACCCAGTCGACCGAGTCCAGCCGGCGCTCGGCGCGGCGGCGATTCTCGATCTCCTCGGTCACGTCGCTGAAGGCGATCACCATCCCGCCGCCCGCCTCGGGGCTGGCCGAGCAGAGGACCGGCAGGATGCGGCCGTCGCGGCGCACGAGGGAGTCCTCGCGCGAGCGAACCGTGCGCCGATGGCGAAAGACGCCCGTGAGCGGGGCGTCGGACGGCAGCGCGCCGGCGCCGTCGGGGCGGCGACGGTGGATGAGGTCGGAGACGTCGTGGCCGAGCAGCTCGTTCTCGGCCCACCCGAGCATCCGCTCGGCGGCGGCGTTCATGCAGACCAGACGGTTGTCGTCGTCGATCTCGACGATGCCCTCGGCGATCGTCTCCATCGTGACCGCGCACAGCTCGTCGAGGTGACGGCGCCGGGCGCTGATGTCCCGCTCGGCGCGCGCCCGCCGCGCCTCGGCGCGCAGCGCGGCGTTCTCCTGCTGCAGCCGCGCGACCTCGCGGCGCTTGGCGTCGGCGCCCTCCAGCAGCGAGTAGCCCTCGCTGGGGATCACGGTGGCGTGCGTGCGGCAGACCTGCTCGAACGCGGCGGCGCTCGCGGCATCCTTGAAGGCGCTCATCGGATAGGCGCACAGCAGGGCGAAGTCGTGCGTCTCGGCGAGCTCGTTCCAGAGGTTCTCCAGGGCGATCGCGGAGTCCGTGTCGCCGCCGGCCCACAGCAGCGCGACCATCTCGCCGTACACGCGCACGCGACGGCTGCCGGCGCCGGCGCGGGTGAGCACCGCCCCGACGGTCTGCCGGAAGAGCCGGGCGTCGGGCGCGCCGTCGACCATGAACGCCCGGAGCAGCTCGGCGGCGTCGAAGGTGATGTAGCGGTCGGCCGCGATGGCGTGCGCCACGTCGATGCCCGAGGCGCGCAGCGCCTGCTCGAAGAGGCGGCGATGCTCGGCCGTCGCGACGACGACCGCGGCGCCGCCGTCGTGCAGCCCCGGGCCGACGAAGCCGGTGACCGTGTCGGCGAGGAACTGCTCGGTCTCGTAGAACTCGACGACGTGCTCGTGCCCGCCCGCGCCGGTGGGAGGTGTCGGCGGCGGGGCTGCTGACCGGGTCCGGTCGGAGGGTGCCATCGCTCACCCATCGGCGCGCGGGGGAGCGGACTTGATGGTTTGACGGCAAAGAACCGTCCCGGCTGTCGGTCTGACAGTCGGGGCTCGACAGGTGTTCTATTGCGCACGCGCGGCGTGCGCTCCACTGCCTTGTCGGCCCGCGCCGCCGTATTGCGCCGGCGTAAGGCTGTGGCGGAGCATCACGTCGGACATGGCCTCCGCGTGGCTCGGACCAGCGATCCGCAGCGAGCACCCGGCGGATGATCGTCTTGTCGACAGCGTCGGCGAGGTCGGCAGCGGTCGGCGCATCGCCGAAGAGAAGCTGAGTGTGGCGAAGCTCGTGCCCGGAGGGGTCGTCCAGGATCGTTTGACCGCAAACCCCATCGCTCAGGCGGCGATCAGCAGGCGGCGCTCGGCCTTGATCAGGCCTTGGTCGCGGTGCGGTCCGTTGCGGCCATAGCGGATGTGGTCGGCCATCGCCTTGGCGAGGACGTCCCAGTCGGGGTAGCTCGGCGTTGTTGATTACGAACTCGCCGAGCCCCCAGAAGTGGCACTCGATGCGGTGCAGAAAGCTGGCGTAGGTCGGCGTGAACACGAGCTCGACGTTGCTGGCCTCGGCCCATTCGCGGATCGCAGGGGTCTTGTGCTGGAGGGGTTGTCGACAACTCGCGCACGACCACCTCCGGCGGACGCACCGCCACCTCCAGGCTCGGGGACATGCGTCCCTCTTCGCCACCAGCGGCGACTTTCCGGTCAAACGTTTTTCTGGATGACCCACTAGACTCACCCGCGATCGGTCCACGACTCGTGCCGAGCATGCGGCGGAGGGGCGCGTGCGCGTCCGGTTTCATCCCTCCGGTCAGGGGGAACCAGGTGAGGTGGTCTGAAGTGGTTCGTCGCAGCGAACGCGCCGCATCGGCACATGTCGTCGGCGGACGGCGCGCCACAGTGATCGCGAAGGAGCCGACGTCGTGATCTTCGTGGGGGTTGTCATCTTCGGCGCCCTGATCGTGGGCCTCGTCGCGAATCGCCTGCTGCAACCGAAGATCGCCGCGTACAACAAGGAACACGGGATCGGTGCCGTTTCCGGCCAGGTCGCGGTCAGCGCGATCTTCGGGCCGGTGGCGACGCTCACCGTGTTCTTTCTCGGTTTCGCGTTGCTGACCGGCTCCCAGTCCTACTCGCAGGCCAAGCTCGCCATAGGGAGCGAAGCCGCGGTCGTCGACAATATCTTCGAGACCGCCGCATACCTTGATGAGCCGTTCAAGCGCAGGCTTCAGCGCTCGGCCGTCTGCTACTCGCGAGCCGTTGCCGGGCCCGAATGGGAGAGCATGGGTAAGGGCAGCAGCGACGTCTCGCCCGTGCCGAGCAACTGGACCGGCGGCAACCACAACGGCATCCGCAGGACGTTTCTGGATATGGGCCGCGACGCGCCGCTGTTCACGACGCTGTTGGCGGCCGACGCCAAACGCGGCGACAGCCGGCGCGACCGACTCGCCCAAGCGTCCCCGAAGCTCCCGAACGTGGTATTCGTGTTTCTGCTGGCGGGCATCGCCATCGGACTTTGTTTTCTCGCGGTCGCCTCGCCGCGGGCCAGTCCGATGCACATCACCGCGCTGTCGGTCGCCGCGGTTGTGCTCTTCGCCGCGGTCTTTCTGATCCGCAGCCTGGACCGGCCCTACACCGGTGCGTTGGCGCTCGAGCCCGTAGCGATGCAGACCACCGCTGACGATGTCGCGGAGGACTTCATCGATGAGTACGGGAAGGTTCGCGTACGCTGCGATAAGGACGGCAACCCCACGGGGTCGGGTTCGTAGAGTTCGCTGACTTCGACATCGCTCGACGCGCACCCCGGCCTTGGCGACTCGCGCCACCAGGCCGGGTCCCGGAGCCGGCAGGCGCTCCATCGCGGCCACCGTGCCGCATCCGCCGCCGCTACGTGCCGCGCAGGGGTGAGCCTGGGACGTGCACACGTCGTGTCGACGTCTATGACATGGGCCGGGACCCGCGCCGATGCCTGGGAAGGAGCCTCGGCCTGATCGTGGCCGAGAACCTGCCCGTTTGGCGTCCGCCCTCGCGTGGCGAGCAGAGTCGCGGGGCCGGGGGCGAAGGATGCGTGTGCTTAGCTCAACTTCCCGCGGATAAGGGCTTGAGCGTGGAAATGGCGACGGCCGCGTCTGGTGAGAACGCGGCCGTCGGTGTTCATGGGGTGCTCTGGCGAGAGCGTGTCGGATGTTCTCAGGCGGTTGGGATGGTGAGGGTGTCGAGGTTGTAGGCGAGGACGCCCCATCCGGTCCAGGTCTTCTGGCCCTCATCGCCTTTCGGGCGACGGCGGGCGAGTTGGACGAGGCTCGTCGTCGGCGTTGGGCAGGCGCGGAAGCGCTGTCGTGGCGGCTTGGCGGCGGTCGCGAGGGCGACGGGGATGTCGTCGACGACGATCGCCAACGGCATGAGCGAGATCCGGTCCGGTGTGACGCCCGGTGAGGGCCGGGTGCGTAAGCCTGGCGGTGGCCGCACGGCCATGACAACCAACGCGACCACCGGCAGGCCAAACGCCCCGTTTCTCCGCGGATTCAAACTTGCGGACAAACTGGCGAATGACCCTCAGTGGAGACGGCGGGAATCGAACCCGCGTCCGCGATCGCGTAACGGTGACGTCTACGAGCGTATCCGGCGCTCTGGTCTCGCCCTCATGTCGCCTCGCCGGCGGGGTTCATGAGGGCCAGCTCCCTGAAGTGTCCCCGGTTCGACGGGAGCGGATCTCCCCGGGTAATCCGGCATTTTGATTCCGGGAGTCCCAGCGGCCGGCTGGCCGGGTCCAGAACCTCACTCGCCTAGTTTGAGCTAGACAGCGAGGGCGTACTCGTGAGAGTCCGCACGTATGGTTTTGTCAGGTGTTTTACGAGGCCTCCTGACACCTCGGCTCGCAACCACCGTCACGAATTCGACCACGTCGAAGCCATGTCGTCCCCGTGTTCGGTGCGCCTTGCAGTCTAGCGCTCCGGCACGTTCGCCACGTTCCCCGGTCGCCGCCACTCGGGCCGGCGTGGCGCGTTTGTGTTCGCTACGAACATCAACGCGCCACGCTGCCCGGCCGCACCGAAGCGTGGCGGCTTTCTGCTCGCTACGAACATCAACGCGCCAGCCTGGATCAGACCGCGCGGGCCTCGGCCCCGGCACAACGGCCGGGCACCCTGACCAACTCCCGCACTCAACGAACCACGCGATCACGGCCACCAGCCCGGCGAGCCCGGCGCAACCAGCGCACCGGCGCGCTCACGCCGGCATCGAGGCCGATCACAGCGCCAACGAGGCGCGCGCCCGCCACGAGACCGATCACGGCGGCGTCGCCGGCTCCTCGGGAACCGTCTCCCCATCCGGCGGCGGTGGCGGCGCCTCCAGCTCCTCCTCGGGACCGGTCGGCACCGGCGCCGGCGGCGGGACGGTGATCGTCTCGGCCGGCGGCACGGTGACGGTCGAGGCCGGCGGCACCGTCTCGGTCGTCTCGGTCTCGCTCGACGGCGTCGTCGTCGTCGTGGTGTCGGTCGGCGCCGCGGCGCTCTTCTTGGGGCTGAACAGCGTCGTGTCGCGCCCGCCGCCGAACAACGAGTTGCCCGAGACGAGCTCGGGCACGGTGATGATCACCGCCGCGAGGACGAAGCCGCACAGCCCGGTGACGACCGCCACCTGCCACGCGCGCCGCCGCCCCGGACGCGAGCTGCCGGGGGCCTCGCCGAGCTGCGCGATGCGCGCCTCGATCGACTCGGGCGTGTCCGCACCGCCGCCGGGCTCGCCGGCCTGCGACGCGCTGCGCACGACGCCGCGCACCGGCACGGCGCGCGTGACGACCTCCACCGGCTTGAAGAGCATCTCCTTCAGGAGCGCCACGAGCACCGGCGTGAACGCCGCCGCGGCGAGCGTCCCAGGCGCCCAGATGACAGAGGTCACGTACGCGGCCGCCGCCGAGGCGATGGCGGTCACGACGAGGGTCGGCAGATCGACGCCGCCGCGGCGGGGTGTCGGTGAAGCGGTCACAGGCGACGCGGCTGCCCGGATCCGAGGTCGTGTAAGCGTGCAATGAACAGACGCTTAACGTAGTGCGACGCGGTTCTGGGGCCGCTTGAGGAACCCGTCTGCCTGGTCGCGCTCCGAGGAGGCGCCCTGGCTTGGGGTGGCGCGGCCTCACACCTCGTGGCCTCGCTCTTTGCGGCTCCAGTTCCGCGTCGCCAAGCGAAGGTACGCCTGCCCTCAGGCGAATGCAAGAGCCGATCGGCACAATTTCGCAATCTGCGTGAAATATCCTCTCGCGCATGACCGTCGAAGACGTTTCCTGGGACCTCTCACCGCTTGTCCATGGCGAGGGCGATGCCGGCGCCGACCGCCTCCTCGACGAGGCCGCGCAACGCGCACAGACCTTCGCCGACACCTATGCCGGTCGCCTCGCCGAGCTCACCGCGTCCGAGTTCGCGGCCGCCGTGACCGAGCTGATGGACATCTCCGAGCTCGCCTCGCGCTCAGGCCACTACGCGATGCTGCGCTTCAGCGTCGACACCGCCGACCCCCAGATCGGCGCGCTCATGCAGCGCATGCAGGAGAAGAGCACGGCGATCGAGACGAAGCTGCTCTTCCTCGAGCTCGAGTGGGCGGCGCTGGAGGATGAGCGCGCCGAGGCGCTCATGGCCGCCGACGGCCTGGACAGCGCCCGGCACTTCCTGCGCTCGGCGCGGCGCTACCGCCCGCACCTGCTCTCCGAGCCGGAGGAGAAGATCCTCGCCGAGAAGAGCATCTCCGGCAGCTCGGCGTGGTCGCGCCTGTTCAGCGAGCAGGTCTCGGCGATCAGCGTCGACCTGCCCGGCGAGGACGAGGCGGTCACGCTGGACGGCGCGCTCGCCCGGCTCATGTCGCCCGACCGCGAGGAGCGTCGCGGCGCCGCCGAGGCGGTCACCGCCGCGCTGGCGCCCGGGCTGCGCACCCGCGCGTACATCTTCAACACGCTGCTGCACGACAAGGCCGTCGACGACCGCCTGCGCCACTACGACAACTGGCTGGCGGCCCGCAACCTCGCCAACGAGGCCTCCGACGAGTCCGTCCAGGCGCTGCTGAGCGCCGTGCGCAACCGCTACGAGATCCCGCGCCGCTGGTATCGCCTGAAGGCTCAGCTGCTTGGCATCGACCAGCTCGCCGACTACGACCGCATGGCGGCCGTCACCGAGGACGACGAGCCCGTCGACTGGACCGACGCCAAGGAGCTCGTGCTCGCCTCCTACGCGGACTTCACGCCGCAGCTCGGCGATCCGGCGCGCGCGTTCTTCGACGACAACCGGATCGACGCCCCGCCGCGGCCGGCCAAGCGCGGTGGCGCGTTCGCGGCCTACACCGTGCCCAGCGAGCACCCGTACCTCATGCTCAACTACACCGCCAAGCGCCGCGACGTGCTCGTCCTCGCCCACGAGATGGGCCATGGCCTGCACGCCGAGCTCGCCCGCCCGCGCGGCGTGCTCGAGCAGGGCACGCCGCTGACGCTCGCCGAGACGGCCTCCGTGTTCGGTGAGACGCTCGTCTTCGGCCGCCTGCTCGAGCAGGCGCCGACGCCCGAGTCGCGCCTGTCGCTGCTGGCCGAGTCGATCGAGGGCTCGATCGCGACGGTGTTCCGCCAGACGGCGATGAACCAGTTCGAAGCGCTCGTCCACAGCGCTCGCCGCGAGGAGGGCGAGCTCGCCGTCGAGCGCTTCAACGAGCTGTGGCAGCAGTCGCAGGTCGAGATGCTCGCCGACAGCGTGAAGATCACCGACGGCTACCGCTCGTGGTGGTCCTACGTGCCGCACTTCATCTCGACGCCCGGCTACGTCTACGCCTACGCCTACGGCCAGCTGCTCGCGCTGTCGATCTACAAGCGCTACATCGACGAGGGCGAAGCCTTCGTCCCCAGCTATCTGGAGCTGCTGCGGGCCGGCGGTTCGCGCAGTCCCGAGGAGCTCGGCGCGATCGTCGGCATCGACCTCGCCGACCCGGGCTTCTGGGACAGCGGCCTGGACCTCGTCGAGGCGCAGCTCGAGGAGGCCGAGGTGGCCGCCAACGAGGCGCTCGCGCGGACCTGATCGTCCGTCCAGTCCTCCGCGGCTGCGCGAGGGGCCTTGTCACAATGGGGGACATGAGCGCGCACTGGCCGACTCCCCCACCGCCGTCGTTTCAGCCCAAGCCTCCCGCCGAGGAGCCGCTTGCGGTGACGGCCGGGCCGGCAGCGACAGCGGCCGAGGCGGCCACGCCGCCCGCCACGGCGTCGCCCGGCGGCCGCCCGGACGCACCGGACCAGCGCCCGTGGTGGCGGCGCAGCCTGTCGCTGCTCGTCGTCGCCGGGCTGCTGCTGCTGAAGTGGGGCAAGCCGGCGCTCCTGCTGCTCCCGAAGCTGAAGATCCTGACGACGTCGGCGACGATGCTCGTCTCGATCGCCGCCTACAGCCTGCTGTGGGGCTGGAAGTTCGCCGCCGGCTTCGTGCTGCTGCTGCTCGTCCACGAGATGGGCCACGTCATCCAGCTGCGCCGCGAGGGCATCGAGGCCAGCGCGCCGATGTTCATCCCGTTCCTCGGCGCCGCGGTCATGGCGAAGTCGCTCGGCGAGGACGCCACCGCCGAGGCGCGCGTCGGCCTGGCCGGGCCGATCCTCGGGACGCTCGGCTGCCTGGCGCTGCTGCCGCTCGCGCTGGCCGAGGGCGAGGGCTACTGGAGCGCGCTCGTCTTCACCGGGCTGCTGCTGAACCTCTTCAACCTGCTGCCGGTCGTGCCGCTCGACGGCGGCCGTGCGATGGCCGCGCTGTCGCCGTGGATGTGGTTCGTCGGGCTCTTCGTCATGACCGTGGTGACCTTCGCCATCCCCAACCCGATCATGATCCTCATCCTGCTGCTGGCCGCCTACGAGACCTACCGCCGCTGGAAGGCGCGCAAGGCCGGCGGCGAGGAGGTCGCGTCGTATTACAAGGTCAAGCCCGCCCACCGGCTGGCGATCCTCGCCGTCTACCTCGGCCTGATCGTCGTGTGCGCCGCCGGCATGGCGCTGACCTTCGTCGAGCGCGACATCCCCACCTAAGCTGGTAGTCCGATGGCGGCGGAGATCACGGTCGAGCGCCTGACCAAGCGCTACGGGGAGACGCTGGCGGTCGACGACCTCTCCTTCACCGTGGAGGCCGGGCGGGTGACCGGCTTTCTCGGCCCCAACGGCTCAGGCAAGTCGACGACGCTGCGCGCGCTGCTCGGGCTGATCCGCCCGACGAGCGGCACCGCCCTGGTCATGGGCCAGCCCTTCGCCGAGCTGCCCAACCCGGTGCAGGCGGTCGGCGCCGCCCTGGACGCCCACGACGTCCACCCCGGCCGCTCCGGCCGCGGCCATCTGCGGACGATCGCGGCGGCGGCCGGGATCCCCAACTCGCGCGTCGACGAGGTGCTCGACATGGTCGAGCTGACGCCCGCCCGCGACCGCCGCGTGAAGGGGTACTCGATGGGCATGCGCCAGCGCCTCGCGCTCGGCGCCGCGCTGCTGGGCGACCCGAGGATCCTCATGCTCGACGAGCCCGCCAACGGCCTGGACCCGCAGGGCATGCGCTGGCTGCGCGACATCCTCGTGGCGCTCGCCGCCGAGGGCCGCGCCGTGCTGATCTCCAGCCACGTGCTCTCCGAGGTCGAGCAGACGGTCGACAGCGTCGTCGTCATCGGCGCGGGCCGGCTCGTCATGCAGGGCTCGCTGGCCGACCTCGTCAAGGGCGACCGGCGGCCGATCCTCGTGCGCTCGCCGCGCCTGGACGAGCTGCGCGCGCTGCTCGAGGAGCAGGGCGCCGCCGTCATGGCCGACGGGCGGCCGGACGCGATGATCGTGCAGCGCTCGTCGCTGGAGACGATCGGCACGCTCGCGGCCGATTTCGGCATCCCGATCTTCGAGCTCACGCACGAGCGTGCGACGCTCGAGGACCGCTTCCTCGAGCTCACCGGCGAGCGCGGGAACGTGCGATGAACGCCCTGCACTCCGAGTGGCTCAAGCTCGTCTCGGTGCGCACGACGTGGACGCTGCTGGGCTCGATGATCCTCATCGAGGGGCTGACCGCGGGCCTGGTCACCGGCCTCAGCGACATCGACGACCTCAAGGTGCGCAGCGTGGCGACGCTCGCCATCGGCACGCACCTGGCGATCGTGTTCATGTTCACCCTCGGCGCGCTGCTGTCGACCAACGAGTACCGCCACGGGACGGCGAGCTCGACGTTCGTCGTCACGCCCAAGCGCGAGCGCGTCATCGCCGCCAAGCTCGTCGTCGGCCTCACCGTCGGGATCGTCGGCGCGCTGCTCTACATCGCCGTCAACGCCGGCCTGGGCCTGTCGATCCTCTCCTCGCGGGGCATCGACGTCGACTCCGACACCGCGGTCAACACCTACCTCGGCGTCGGCACCGGGCTCGTGCTCGGCTGCCTCTTCGGCGTCGCGCTCGGTGCGCTGCTGCGCAACCAGATCCTCACCGTCGTGACCGGCATGGTGCTGTTCCTGCTCGCCGGGACCGCGGCGCTCTTCATCGGCAACGACATCGGCCAGTACTTCCCCGGCGAGGCGCTGCTGGCGCTCAACGGGACGCCGGGCGCCGACGAGACGCTGCTCAGCCAGACCCAGGGCGGGGTCGTGCTGGGCGCCTACTGCGTCGCGCTCGGTGCAGCGGGCATGTGGTTCACGCGCGAGCGCGAGGTGCTGTAGGCGCAGTCGGCGCTTCATCGCCGCGGCGGGGGATGCTGCGTCGCCGTGAACGGCCTCGATCGCGTCCCCTGCGGCTCGATCGTACCTGGTCGACGACAGCCTGGACCTGGCGACCTGCGAGGGCGCCGCCACGATCGGCCTGGAGATCGCCCGCGACGATCCGGGGCTCGATGTCGTGCTCGTGCCCTCGGCGGCGGAGCGCCGGCCAGCGGCGTGGACTACGCCGCGCGCTCGCTCATCGAGCACGTGGAGGTGATCGGGATCCAGCCCGTCGGTGCGCCCGCGATGGCGCTGTCCTGGCGCGTTCGAATCAGCGCGCCGCTAGACCGAGGCGCGCCTGCCGGGCGAGCTCGAGGTTCGCGCGGATGTCGGGATCGTCGTCGAGCTCGACGGCACGGACGAGGTCTTCGATCGCGCGATCGATCTCGCCCTGCTCGTACCACAGGCTGGCGCGGTTGCTCCACACCGCGGCGAGCGCGGGATCGAGGCGCAGCGCCTCGGCGTAGGCGGCGTGGGCGTCGTCGAAGCGCTCCTCGGCCTGGGCGATCGTCGCGCCCAGCGCGTGCAGCGCCGCGTTGCCGGGATCCAGCGCGAGGCCGGCCTCGACGTCGCGGCCGGCGGCGGCGAGCTCACCGGCGTCGAGCAGCAGGCCGGCGCGTGCGACGCGCGCATCGCCGAGCGCGGGATCGAGCTCGAGCACGTAGGAGAAGCCGGCCAGCGCCTCGTCCTCGCGGCCGAGCTCGAGCAGCAGGTCGGCGCGGGCGTGGTGCGGCTCGGGATACGGCGGGCTCGTGCGGATCGCGGTCTCGTAGTCGGCCAGGGCCTCGTCGAGGCGACCGAAGCGGCGCAGCAGATCGCCGCGCTCGAGGTGGTACTCGGACTGGTTGGGATCGGCGTCGATGGCCTCGCCGTAGGCGCCGAGCGCGTCGCCGTGACGGCCCATCCGCGACAGCAGCTGCGCGCGGTTGTAGCGCAGGACCGAGCGGTGCAGCAGCACGCTGCCGTCGTCGATCTCGCGGTCGACGCGCTCGATGCCGCCGTTGACGAGCGCCAGCGCGCGCTCGGGGTCGCCGAGGTACATCTCGATCAGCGCGAGGCCGTTCTCGTTGAAGCTCAGGTCGAAGGCGCGGCGCTGCGCGTCGGGCAGCTGGCTGGAGAGCGCGATCGCGGTGTTGATCCACATCTTCGCCATCGCCCGGTCACGCCGCTCGCGCGGGAAGAAGCGCGTGTAGAGCATCGCGCGGCCGTATGCCGCGTGCAGGTGGATCTTCGGCAGCGTCGTCTGGCGGCAGGCCTCGTCGTACATCGCCGCGGCCTCGTCGGCGCGACCCATCGCGGCGAACGCCATCGTGAGCTTGGACGTGATCCGCCAGCACTCCTCCGGCGCGGACGCCCAGTCGACGAGCGCGTAGCTGCGGTGCGCGAGGTCGACGACGGCCTCGTAGTAGCCCATCAGCATGCAGTGCTGCAGCGCGAAGAGCACGGCCTGCGCGCCCGCCCCGCGCGGATCGCTGCCGCGCTCGCGGTGAAACGCGATCGCCCCGACGCGCAGCGTGAGCTCGTCGCGGGCGTCGAGCGCGTCGGCGCGGGCGTCGTGCAGCGCGGCGCGGCGGTCGTCGGGCAGCGCGTCGTAGGCGGCCCGCAGACGCCGATCGCCGCTTGTGCACTCCGAGGCGACGTAGCGGGCGGCGAGCGCGGCGTCGTCGCTGCCGTCGGCTCCGTCCGCGTCCGGCGCATCGGCGGGCGGCGGGCCCGGGGACCGGTCGGCGTGACGCTCGAGCGCCTCGGCCAGGACGCCGCCGGGCAGCGCACCGTCACCGGTGCACACCACGATCTGCAGGAGCGCCGGGTCGACCCGGCGCAGCAGCGTCGCCAGCCACTCGGCATCGGTCGCGTCGGCCGCGTCGGCGCGCTCGACGAGCAGCGCGCGGCGCGGGCCACCCTGCGCGTGCAGCACGTCGCGCAGCAGCTCGGCGAGCCCGTGGGCGATGCGCTGCGTCCGCGCGGGCGGATAGAAGCGCGTGCGCTCCTCCGGCGGAGCGAGCGACGTGAGCGTGTCGCGGCGGCAGGTCACGCGGCCCGCCAGCTCCGGCGCGACGGTGAGCACCTCGACGTCGTGGGCGGCGACGACATCCGGGCAGACGCGCAGCGCGTCGGGCACGAGCGCGCGCACGAGCGTGCCGGCGGCGGTGTAGGGCCCGCGCAGCCGCCGGTGGGCGTCTACGCGGGCGAGCAGCGGCAGCGGCGCCGGGGCGGTCGGCGCGCCGATCCAGAGGTGGCGGGTCATGTCGTCCTTTGCTTGGCGTGGCGCTCGCGGACGCCGATCGCGAGCGCGACGGCGAGCTGCGAGAGGGTCAGGGTCAGCAGCACGGCCGACTCCCAGAAGTGCAGGAGCAGCGGCACGAGCACGAGGGCGAGGAGCGCGAGCATCCACGCGTAGCCGGCGACGAGCAGCGGCGCGTACCAGCGGGCCATCCGCAGGTCGCGCGGGTGCCAGGCGTCGAGATCCGCCGGGCGGCCTCCGCCACGCCGCAGCGCGGCACCCGCCCGCGCCCGGATGAGCGCGCGCGCCGCGTTGTCGAGATCGATGCAGCCGGTCGCGGTGGCGATCAGGTGATAGACGTCGGTGCGCAGAAACAGGTACAGCTGCCAGGCCATGCGCAGCAGCGTGGTGAACGCCAGCGCGAGGCACAGCCCGCTGACGACGTCGCTCTCGCGGGCGAGGTAGGCGATGACGGTCAGCCCCGCGACGACCACGGCGTCGGCGACGAGACCGGCGAGGATCGGCAGGTAGCGGCGGCGGCGCTCGACGATCGCCAGCCCGTCGAGGTTCGTCTCCATGACGACGAAGTACATGCGCCGGGAGATGCGCAGGCGGCTGCGGATGCCCAGGCGGCGGCCGGCGAGCACGTGGAAGGCCTCGTGCAGCGCGGTCAGCGCGATCTGCCCGACGAGCAGGGCGGCCGCGACGGCGACGAGCGAGTCCACGAAGAAGACGTTGTCCGGGCGCGGCATCATCGCGCCGTCCACGGCGCAGACGAACACGGCGGCGGCGATGAGCACGCCGTACAGACACCACGCTGGGATGGAGAACAGCGCGCGCCCGAGCCGCTGTCCGCGGACTGCGGCGGGCGCGGCGGGCTCGGGGTCGGAGTCGTCGCGCACGAGTTCCAGCTCGCGCAGCGTCGCGACGAAGTCCGCCATGTCGACGGTCTCGCCGTAGGTCTCGGCGTACCACTGCGCCGCGGCGCGCGGCGCGCGGCCGGCGACGAGCTCGCGCACGAGCGCGGCGCCGTCGGCCGGGAAGACCCCGTAGGAGTCGATGTCGGAGCGCCCGACGACGACCTCGCCCGCGTCGTCCAGGAACGAAAGGTCCCAGAACCTCAGCGGCGGGTCGTCGAGACAGGTCGTCATCGGGCGGCTTCGACGTGTTCCGCTAGCAGCAGCAGCAGTTGCAGTAGCAGTACGTGACCGGCATGGCGGTCAGACGAACAGCACCGACCTTGCGGACCTTGATGGTCTTCATCTTGGCCTCCTTTGAGGCGTGGGACGGGCGGATCTGGGGAGATGGCCCGAGTGGTTGAGTGGGAGAGGCGACATCTCACCACCGCGGCGCGCGGGCGACTGTGAGGTTCCACACACACAACCGCCCGCCCGGTATCACCGACACCGGTGGATCGCTCCGACCCAGCAGTCCACGTTACGGTCCATTCGGGCCGTGGGGCGCCGAGCCCTTCGGATGGCGCTTGACATCGGCCGGGCCCGGTCCCTGGGCGGCCGGCCTCCGCGGGGCATGGCTTCACGTATGGCATGATGTATGGCATGCGACGCACGACGATCTATCTCCCGGATGAGCTCAAGCTCGCGCTCGAGCGCACCGCAGCGGCGCGAGGCACCAGCGAGGCCGAAGTCGTGCGCCACGCCCTGACCGCAGCAACCGCTGAGGCGTCCGCCCCGGCGCTGCGTATCCCGCTGTTTGACAGCGGCGATGCGACCTTGGCCGAGCGCGTCGACGACGAGCTCGCCGCCGGCTTCGGCGGGTGATCCTCGTCGACACGAGCGGGCTGCTCGCCGCGCTGGATGCCGCGCAGCGACTTCACCGCGAGGCCGCGGCGAGCCTGGCAGCAGCGTCGCCGCCGCTGCTGTTGTCCCCGTTCGTGCTGGCGGAGCTCGACTGCCTCCTCGCGACGCGCGTGGGCCTCGCGGCACGCATGAGTCTGCTGGTAGAGGTGCAGCGCGGAGCGCTGCAGCTCGAAACGTTCTCGGCGTCCGACGTACGAGCCGCAGCCGCGATCATCGAACGCCACGCTGATCTGGCGATCAGCCTCGCGGACGCCTCGATCGTCGTCCTCGCCTCCCGCCACAAGATCCAGGACGTCCTGACGCTCGACCAGCGCCATTTCCGCCTGCTTGCCGCCAACGACAAGCCGTTTCGTCTGCTCCCCGCCGACAACTGACCCCGCAAATCCGGAGTCGCTCGCGCGCATTGCGAGAGCTCGCAAGCCAACGGCGCGGACACGGTCGTGACGCGCCGAGTGCGGATATCGCACCGGGCGCGCCCGGACCGGCGCCGCGCGGCCCGCGGTTGACCGAGGACCGCCGGTGGCGCGAAGCAGGTGCACGAGGGCGGCTCGGTCTAGCTGAACGTTCGGCCGCGGGACGGGCGACACGGACATCCATCCACGGGTTCGGTCAGCACGCCCATGGTTTGCGTTGTTGGCGACCGACTTGCGTCCTCAGGGGGTTCCTTCAGCGGGTTGGCTCAGGCGTTGGCCGACCTCGATGCAGACCTCCCCCCCTCGACCAACGGGCGCGCTGTCGGGCTGATCTCCGGCGACGACCGAGCCGCCGGGATCGGGCTCGCCGGCGCTGTCGCGGGCTGCCTGCGAGTGACGACCCGGACCTCCTCCCGGTGGACGAGGCTCGCCCGCGTCGTCCTTTCGGACGACACCAGGATCACCGCAACGGCCGACGACAGCGCCGCGCCGCGCTGGCACTGTGCGCCAGGCGATGAACGCCTCGACGCCCACAGCCCGCTCTGAGAGGAGTGCGTCAACCATGTCCTCAGCAGCTTCAACCCGCCCGCGCTGGCCGATGTCGCCATCGGTGCGGCGCAGCGTCCTGACCGCGCACATCATCGCGTCGGTCGGGCTGCTCGGCGACTCGGCCGGCTTCCTCGCCGTCGCCGTCCGCGCCGCGACCACCGACGATCCGACCCTGGCGGCGTCGTCCTACGAGCTGCTGGAGATGTTCAGCATCGTCTTCGGCATCCCGCTGAGCATGATCACGCTGGCCACCGGGCTCGCGCTCGGCTTCGGGACGAAGTGGGGCGTCCTGCGCCATGGCTGGGTCACCGCCAAGCTGCTGCTGGTCGTCGCGGTGATCCTGATCGGCTCGTTCGTCATCGGCCCGTCCCTGACCCTGATGCAGGACGGCACCGGCGGACGTGAGACCACGGTGATCGTCGCCGCCGCCGCGCAGGTGCTCGCGCTGATGGTCGCGACCGGCCTGTCGGTGTTCAAGCCCGGCAAGCGTCGCCGCGTCCGCGCTCGCTCCGGACGCGCCCCCGTGCCGACGGCCTGACGAGCGCCCGCGGTAGCGTGTCGTATGGCGCTGCCGATCCGCACCGAGCGGCTCGTCGTGCGCCCCTACGTCCGCGACGACGTCGCCGACATCCACCACGTCCTCTACGGCGACCCCGCGGCGATGCGGATGATCGGCGGCGCGCTCACCATCGAGGCGACGCGCGAGCAGATCGAGCTGTACATCGCCCCGCACGACCGTCTCGGCCATTCGTGCTGGGCCGTCCTCGACCGCCAGGCCGGCGCGATGACCGGCGAGGCCGGCCTCGTGCCGCTCGGCGGCGAGGGACCGCCGATCGAGCTCGGCTACGCGTTCGGCACCGCCTTCTGGGGCCGTGGCCTGGCGACCGAGGTCGGGCGCGCGATCCGTGCCGAGGCCTTCGGCACGCTGGTGGCTAACGACGGACCGGCCGGGTGCGCAGCACGTGCCCGCTTGCCGTCACCTCGCTCATCGTCACCGGACCGATCCCGCGCGGGAGCACGAACGCGTAGAAGCCATCCTCCACCTCGACCCGCGCCGGGAAGCGCCCGGCCGCACCCGGCCGCTGCGCCCGCAGCAGCACCGCCGCCGTGGCCGGGCCGGCGATGCCGACGTAGCGCCGTCCGCCGCCCTGCGCACTGCCCGAGGAGAACAGGCCGGTCCGCAGTGGCTGCCGCGAATGGATCGGAGCGCCGGCGCCCGTTCCCGCAAACGGCGCGCGCGGCGGACTCTGGGAGAAGACCCACAGCGGCTGCCCCCGCGTGGCGCGCTCGAACAGTGCGGCGAGCTGGCCGGCGACCGCCTGCCTGACCGCCTCCGAGCGATCGGCGGCCAGCACCGCCGCGCGCTGGCGCCGGACTCGTGGCAGGCGACGGGGTCGCGGGCGGCGGACGGTCCATCGCCCTCCTGCACGTAGGCGATGATCGCGACGTTCCCCGACATCACGAAGCGCCGCACCGTCCGGCGCAGGATCGGGCCGCCGGGCAGACGCGCGTGCGCAGCCGCCGCAGGACACGCTCGGGATCGATCCCCGCCGCCGGCCGCCGCAGCGACGGCAGCGCAGGTCGCGCCGCAACCGGGCCGATGATGATCAACGCTGCAGGGTCTGGCCGCGATGGCGAACGGCGGGCTGATCGACGGCGCGCCGGTCAGCGCGGTCGTGGACGAGGCGATCGACCAGCTGCTCGCGGGTCTGCATCCGCGCTGAACGCGGCCGCCGCCGGGATCAGCGGTTGGCGTCGCGCAGGGCGCGATCCATGTCGCGCTTGGTCTCGCGCTCCTTGATCGACTCGCGCTTGTCGAAGCGGTCCTTGCCCTTGGCCAGCGCGATCTCGACCTTCGCGCGGCCGCCCTTGAAGTAGATCCGCGTGGGGACGAGCGTCAGCCCCTTCTGCTTGATCTGGTCGGCGAGCTTGTCGATCTGGGTGCGCTTGGCGAGCAGGCGGCGGTCACGCTCGGGCTCGTGGTTGGCCTGCGCGGCCGGGGCGTAGGGCGGGATGTGGACGTTGTGCAGAAACAGGTCGCCGTCGCGGATGAGCGCGTAGCCGTCCTTGAGCTGGGCGCCGCCCTCGCGCAGCGCCTTGACCTCGGTGCCCTGCAGCGCGATGCCGCACTCCAGCCGCTCGAGCAGCTCGAAGCGGTACGAGGCGTAGCGGTTGGAGGCGACGTCGCCCGGCGCGACCTTGCGTTTCTTGGCCTTGGCCATGTGCTGAGGGTACGGCGTCTGCTCAGCGGATCCCCGAGGCCGGCGGACCGTCCTGCCAGCGCGGGCCGCGCCGCCCGCTATCGCTTCCCACCCTCGCGAAGCGCCCGTACGGCGCGATCGAGGAAGGCATCGGCCTCGGCGATCGGCATTCGATGAAGAGGTTGGAGCAGTTCCTGCTTGCGCGCACGCTGCCTGCCCGCGATCGAGTGCGCCGAGTCGTCCTCCGAGTCACCGTCGCGTAGTAGTCCGATGACGTCATCCTCGGGCAAGGAGATGATGGAGTTGCTCTTTGACCTGCGGTATGTCGCGGCGCGCCCCAGCGGGCGTGTCGACGATCCAGCGCACCGGTCAGGCGAGCGGCCGGTCGTCTGCGCCGATCACGTCGGTGAGTTCCAGCGTGCTGCGGACATGAGGATGCGGCGACTCGAGCAGCGCGCGCTGACGCCCGCGGCGCTCCTGTACCCCGGTCTCGTCGCTGGCGCGATCGATCTCCTCGATCACGATCTGCTGACGTCGCGCAGGATCGCCCCCAACGCCACGCCATCGAACACCGCCTTGCGAGCAAGCCCGGCCTCAGGCGCAGCCGGGCCGGACGGCTCGCGAAGAGCCTCAAACCCGCTGCGCATGCTCTCGTCGAGCAGAACGCCGAGCCGACGTGAGGGCTGGGCATGCGGCAGGTGCAGGACCGGGAGCTGCACCATCTCCCGACTCGAGGGCCTACGACTCGAGAGCACACCGACCGCCGCCGCTGGGGACGTGGGTAGTAGCCTTCCGGGCTCAAGCCAATCCGGGGGGTCCCTGCACGAGGGGCTGAGAGGGCGCTGCCTAGCGCCGACCCGACGAACCTGATCTGGGTCATGCCAGCGAAGGGAGATTTCCGTGAGCACACCTACGCGCACCCTGTTTGCCCCCGAGGCGACGTGCCGCACGCAGATGCACCTCGCCCGCCGTTCGATCGTCACGCCCGAGATGGAGCGGGTCGCCGAGCGCGAGCACCTGCCCGCCGAGCTCGTCCGCGCCGAGGTCGCGCGCGGGCGGATGATCATCCCCGCCAACGTCCACCACGCGGCGCTGGACCCGATGGCGATCGGCCTCAAGGCGCGTGTGAAGATCAACGCGAACATCGGCAACTCGCCGACGACCTCCTCGCTGGAGGAGGAGGTCGGCAAGCTGCGCCTCGCCGAGCGGTGGGGCGCCGACACGGTGATGGACCTCTCCACCGGCAAGCGCATCGACGAGACCCGCCAAGCGATCCTCGAGGCCGCCGCCGTGCCGATCGGCACCGTGCCGATCTATCAGGCGATGGAGGGCCTGCGCCATGCCGAGGAGCTCACGATCGAGCTGCTGCTGGACACGATCGAGCGCCAAGCCGCGCAGGGCGTCGACTACATGACGATCCACGCCGGCGTCCTGCTCGAGCACCTGCCGCTCTGCCGGCACCGCGTCACCGGGATCGTCTCGCGTGGCGGCGGCCTGCTCGCGCGCTGGATGGTCGAGCACCGCCGCGAGAACCCGCTCTTCGAGCACTTCGACGAGATCCTCGAGATCTGCCGCGCGCACGACGTCTCGCTGTCGCTTGGCGACGGCCTGCGCCCCGGCTGCGTCGCCGACGCGTCCGACGCCGCCCAGTTCGCCGAGCTGGACACGCTCGGCGACCTGACCCTGCGCGCCTGGGAGCGCGACGTGCAGGTCATGGTCGAGGGCCCCGGCCACGTCCCGCTCGACCAGCTCGAGATGAACGTGCGCCGCCAGCAGGAGGTCTGCCACGAGGCGCCGTTCTACACGCTCGGCCCGCTCGTGACCGACATCGCGCCCGGCTACGACCACATCACCTCGGCCATCGGGGCGGCGATCGTCGGCTGGCACGGCACGTCGATGCTCTGCTACGTCACGCCCAAGGAGCACCTCGGGCTGCCCAACGCCGAGGACGTCAAGCAGGGCCTCATCGCCTACCGCATCGCCGCCCACGCCGCCGACCTCGCCCGCGGCAACCAGCGCGCCGCGGCCTGGGATCGCGAGCTCTCCGAGGCGCGCTTCTCGTTTGACTGGCGCAAGCAGTTCGCCCTCTCGCTGGACCCCGAGACGGCGCGGGCGATGCACGACGAGACGCTCGGCGACGACTACTTCAAGTCCGCCGAGTTCTGCTCGATGTGCGGGCCGAAGTTCTGCCCGATGCACAACTTCAAGGACGTCGACTGGGACGCGATCGGCGAGGTGGTGGCGCAGCGCAAGGCGGCGCGAGCGGCCGCGTAGGCGCGCGGGCGGACGCACCTTTGCGCTCGATCCGTGACGTGACCGCACATTCCGCAGGTTCCGGGCTGGGCGCCGGGCTCGGGGGCTGACCTGCTGCAGGGCGCGCTTGCGACCCGCCGCGTGCATGCTGCTGTCGAGGCTGCCGAGCGAGTGCGGGCGGCCATCGGCTCGCCCGCCGGCGACGCCGGCGCGGCCGCCGCGATCGGGCATCTCGTGCGAGCCATCGCCGCAAATCGGCAGGCGCCACTTGCGTTACGCTCCGTTGCGCCTGAGCTGACACGAGCGATCAAGAGCCCATGGCCGACCCAAACCTCGCCGCGCGGTCTCGCGCTCTGGGACGGTCGCCCAGACGGACGACTGAGCTCAGTCGTCCTCCACCGGCACGAGGTCGACGCGGCCGCGCGCGGTCTCCACGCGCTCGACCTTGACCCGCAGCGGGTCGCCCAGGCGGATCGTCTCGCCCGTGCGCTCGCCGGTCAGCATCGTGCCCTCCTCGTTGAGCTCCCACCAGTCGCCGCGCAGGCGGCGCACGGGCAGCAGGCCCTCGTGGCCGCCGCCGAAGCGCACGAAGGCGCCGGCGCCGATGAGCCCGGTGACCTCGCCGTCGAACTCGGCGTCCCAGCCGCCCTCGAAGAGCTCGCGCTCGAGCAGGAAGGCGCGGGCGATGCGGTCGGCCATCCGCTCGATGCCCATCGCCGCGCGCTCGCGCGACGAGGACCAGGTGCCGAGCTCCTCGAGCTCGGACGCGCGCGGCGCCTCCTCGCCGCCGCCGACCGACGACAGCAGCGCGCGGTGCGCGACGAGGTCGGGGTAGCGGCGGATCGGCGACGTGAAGTGCGTGTAGTGCTCGAGGCCGAGGCCGGCGTGACCGAGCGGCTTGGGCCCGTAGTAGGCCTGCTCGAGGGAGCGCAGGATGAGGAACGTCAGCGCGTCGCGGCCATGGCCGGTGCGGGCGACGTGCTGGGCGACCGAGCGCGAGCAGGCGGCGATGACCTCGGCCGCCTCGGACGGCGCCATGTGCTCGCGCACCGGAGGCGTCGCGACGCCGAGCGAGGCGAGCTGCGCGACGAGCCGCAGGGCGCTCTCGCCGTCGGGCCGCTCGTGGACCCGGTACAGCGAGGGGACGCCGCGCTCGGCGGTGAGCTTGGCGACCTGCTCGTTGGCGGCGATCATGAGGTGCTCGATGAGGCGGTGTGACTCGGTCTGGTCGCTGGCCCGCGACTCGGCGACGTGCCCGCCGATGTCGAACGCGAACTCGGGCTCGCTCGTCTCGAGCTCCAGCGCGTCCTGGCGCATGCGGCGCTCGTGCAGCGCGGCGGCGACCGCGCGCGCGGCCTCGAGCGGCGTGGCCCACGGCTCGACGGCCGGCTCATCCCCGGCGAACACGCGGTCGACCTGCTCGTAGTCCAGGCGCGCATCCGAGCGGATCGTCGAGCGGTAGAACTGCGCCCGCGTGACGTCGGCTCCCGCGTAGTCCAGCTCGACGGTGACCGCCGCCCGGCGCTGCTGCGGGACGAGCGAGCAGGCGTCGTTGGACAGCGGCTCGGGCAGCATCGGCTCGACGCGCCCGGGCACGTAGACGCTCGTGCCGCGCCGCGCCGCCTCGCGGTCGATCAGCGATCCGGGCCGCACGTAGGCGCCGACGTCGGCGATGTGCACCCAGATCCGCGTCGTCCCGTCCGCGCGGCGCTCGGCGGAGATCGCGTCGTCGAAGTCGCGCGCGGTCACCGGGTCGATCGTGAACGTCGCCAGCGCGGTGAGGTCGCGGCGCGTCACCTCAGGATCGACGCCGCGGTCGCGCGCCTGCTTGGCGGCTCGCTCGACGGCGGGATCGAAGCGCCGCCGCAGCCCGCGGTCGAGCATGAGCGCCTCGAGCACGTCGGATGCGACGTCGGGGCGGCCGAGGCTGCGCAGGACCTTCGCGTGCCCACCGGCCCGCGTGGCCGGCCGCACGAGCACGAGGTCGCCGATCGCGATGCGCGAGTCGCGGTCGAGGACCATCCGGCTGCCGGGGGCGAAGAACGGCTCGGCGACGAGGAAGCGCCCGCGCTTGTCGACCGTGGCGACGACCCCCTCGGCGACCGGCGGCTCGCGCGTCGCGCGGCCGTGCGCAGCGGCCGGCGCCGGACCCCGGCCGCTCCCCCTCGCAGGCGGGTCGGCGTGCGCGGCCCCGCCCCTCGGCCCGACGGGCTTGGCGCCCTTGGCCGGCTTGGCGGCGCGCGGCGGCCGGGCACCGGGCTTGGTCCTGGCGGGGCGCGCCGCGGGGTCGGCCCTGATCTTCGGCTTCGGCCGCCCCTGGCCGAGCGCGTCCTCGTAGGGCGGCTTGCGCTTGGCCGGTCCGCCGTGACGGCGACCGCTCACAGCTGGCCGGCCAGGACGTCGAGCGCGCGGTCGAGCTGCTCGTCGCCCTCCGCCTTGGTGTCGTTGCGGACGACGACGTCGGGCTTCAGGCCCGAGCCGGGCTTCGTCCCCGCGCCGCCGAGGTTGCGCCCGCTGGGCAGGAAGTACTGCCCGACGGTGATGTCCAGGGCGCCGCCGTTCTCCAGCGGCATGACCTGCTGAAAGACGCCCTTGCCGAACGTGCGCACGCCGACGAGCTTGGCGCGCTTGCGGTCCTGCAGGGCGCCGGCGACGATCTCGGAAGCCGAGGCGGTGTTGCGGTCGACGAGGACGACCGTCGGCAGCTTGCCCGCGATCGGCTGGCCCACCGCCTTCAGCGTCTGCGTCTTCACGGCGCGTCCCTTCGTCGTGACGATCGTCCCGTCGGCGAGGAACATGCTCGCGATGAGCTGCGCCTCGGTGACCAGGCCGCCGCCGTTGCCGCGCAGGTCGAAGACGATGCCCTTCGCACCGCGCCGCTTCAGGCGCCGGATCGCGTCGGCCATCTGCACGTGCGCCTGCCGTGGGCCGAACGACGACAGCGCGACGTAGGCGACCCGCGTCCCGCCGGCGCTGGCGATCCGCGACTCGACGACCGGCACGTCGATCCGCTCGCGCGTCATGCGTCGCTTGAACGTGCGCGTCCCGCGGCGCAGCGTGAGCGTGACGCGCGAGCCCTCGGGACCCTTGATGAGCGCGGTCGCAGCCTGCTCCGGGAGGCCCGCCAGCTTGCGCCCGTTGGCGTGCGTGACGACGTCCCCCACTTGCAGGCCGGCCCGCTTCGCGGGCGAGTCCGCGTACACGGTGACGATGCGCAGGCCGTCCTCGACGGCGATGATCGCCGTCCCGACGCCGGAGAACGCGTTGTCGAGCGACTGCTCGAACTGCCCGTACTCCTTGGGCGACAGGTAGGCCGAGAAGCGGTCGTCGAGGTCCTCGACGGCGCCGGCCAGCGCGGCGTCGGTGAGATCGCCGCGGTCGACCTCGCGGTAGTACTTCTCCTCGATCGTGTCCAGCGCCGCGAGCGTGGTGCGGCGCTCCTGGGGGCCGACGAGGACATCGGCGACGGGGTCCACGAGAAAGCGCGGGTGCCCGCCGAGCCAGATGCCCAGCACCAGCATGCACGGCAGCAGCAGGAGCAGCACGACCTTCGAGCTGGGGAGGCGAGAGGGCATGCTCGCCGTATACGTTACGAAGTACGGCTCAGCGCCAGCGTCGACGGCGCTCGATGCGCCCCAGCGAATCGCCGATCAGCCAGATCGTCGGCGGCCACAGACCGACGAACAGCGCCCGCCGCTCGGCGTTGCCGCGCTCGTCCTGATCGACGGTCTTCGCGCGGATCCACAGCGCGATGCACAGCCCGACGCTGCCGATCGAGACGAGCTCCAGGTAGTCGCTGCGCACGCCGGCGCGGTGCAGGGTCTTGGCGATCATCGCGGCGCTTGTACCCCGGTGTGGGCCGGGCTAGCCTGCATCCACCGATTTCGCCGCGAGGGTCGGCGGATTCAGCTGAGCGGGTACCAATGGGAGATGCCCCGCCGCCTGCCCCTTCGCCGCCGCGTCGCGACCGCCGCGCGCTGGCCGCTCGGCGTGCTCATCACCGGCTGGGACTACCTCTGGCGCACGACGCCGATGCACCGCTCCGACGAGCCCGGCTCGGTGGCCGACGACATGCCGCCGCCGCTGCCGCCGGCGACCGAGCGCACCGACATGCAGGGCGTCGAGGACGGCGTCGGCCCGCTCATGCACCGCACCTTCACGACCCGCGTGCGAGAGGCCGAGCTCGACGCCGAGGAGCTCATCGCGGCGTTCGCCGGAAAGCCCAACCGCGCGTCGCCCACCGCGCTGGCGAGCTTCGTCAAGCTGCGCGGCGACGAGGGCGAGCTGCGCGTCGGCGACGAGTTCACGGTGCGCATGCCCGGTCCCTGGGACGGTCCCGTCCGCACGGTCGAAGTGGCGCCGGCGAGCTTCAGCTTCGTCACGCTCGACGGCCATCTCGAGGCCGGCCGGATCCGCTTCAGCGCACGGGACCTCGAGCCGGGCCGGCTGGAGATCCGCATCGAGGCCTGGGCGCGCGGCGGCGATCGGCTGTCGAGCCTGCTGTTCGACCGCCTGCCGCTCAACAAGGAGGTCCAGCTGCACATGTGGACCTCGGTGCTCGAGCAGCTGACCGATCTGTCCGGCGGGCGCCGCGACGGCCTCGTCGACATCACGACCAAACGCGTGGACCCGCGCGAGCTGGCCCATGCTCGATGAGGCGCTGGCGGCCACACCGCGCGCCCGGCGCGCGCTCGCCGCGCTGCGCGACCGGCCGCTGAACTTCGATCCGGACGAGCTGGCCGAGGTGGCGCGGTCGGGCGTCGCGGATTCCGGCTGGCACATCGACGACTACGAGCAGGCGCTGGTGCCCGAGCCGCCCGGCGAGCCGGTCGCCGGGGGGAGCTTCGCGATCGCGCAGCGGCTCATGCGCGACTACGCGTTCGCCGACCCGGCGATGGTGCGCGCGGTCTACGACCCGGCCGGCGACCTCGCGGAGCGCAACATGCTGCTGCAGGTGCGCTTCGGCCCGCTGCGCTTCTTCCTCGGCTGCCGCGTGGGGACGGTCACCGACGAGACGCGCACCGTCGACGGCCGGTCGGCGCGCGTCTGGGGGTGGAGCTACGGCACGCTGACCGGTCATGTCGAGCGCGGTCAGATGGACTGGACGGTCTGGAAATGGCTCGATGACGGCACGGTCGAGTTTCGCATCCACGTCGTCTCGTGCCGGGCGAACGTGCGCAACCCGATCATCCGGCTCGGCTTCCGGCTCGTCGGCCGCGGCCAGCAGACGCGCTTCGCACGGCGTGCCTGCGAGCGGATGGCTGAGCTGGTCGCGCGCGAGCTCGAGCGCGGCGGCGGCCGCGGGGCGGGCTTAGCGCTGGCGAACGAGGGCGGCGCGGCGCAGCTGCGTGGTGAGCGCGGCCTGCCGGCGCAGCAGCGCGCTGTCGGCGACGGCGACGAACGTCACCTTGCCCCGGCGCAGCCCGAAGAGCACGCCTCGTGACGAGCCGCTCGCGACGCGCCGCACGCCCGGCCCGGCGCTGCGCAGCCGCCGCCCGAACCGCTTCGTGAGCGCCTTCAGCGAGCTGCCGCGGCCGATCTTCTGACGGCGGTGGCCGCGTGCGGTGGTGGCCGCGAGGGCGACCCGGCCCGTGGCGTCGAACGCCGTCACCACGCTGCCGCCGCCCGTGACGCAGTAGCGCAGCACGCCGCGGGCGGTGCGCGCAGGCGGGCCGATGCGCCGCCCGACGAGCGTGCGCGTCGAGCGCAGCGAGAGCCTGCCGATCGAGCGCGCCCCGACCCTCAGCGACTTCGCGAAGCAGCGGGTCCGCTCGTCCGGCGTCACCGCGCCCTCGGGCACGCGCGCCGCGAAGACCTCCTGGTAGGGCGAGTGCTCCTTGTCGGACTCCGGCAGGGCGGCGAGCTGGGTGTCGTTCCAGAACGGGATCGCCACCTCGTCGTCGGCGACGAGACCCTGGTAGTCGCCGATGAACTTGCCCGAGACCGACGTCGGTGCGTTGACGGCCGGGTCCCAGCTGTGCTGCGAGACGCGGCGGTCGGTGAACGTGCGCCCGCCGTCCTCCGAGCGGGCCAGCCACGTGTCGATGAAGTAGTTGGCGGGGTCGTTGCGGCGATCGAAGAACGAGACGTTGACCTGGCCCGACGGGGTGACCGCGATCCACGGCTGGAACTGGTCGGCGTCGCCGTTGGCCGGGTCCTGGTTGACGCGCACGGGCTTGCCGTAGGAGCGCCCGCCGTTGGATGACGTGAACAGGACGATGTCCGAGCCCGACAGCGGGCCGAGCCCGTCGCCGCCGGCCTTGTAGCTGACGCCCGCGAGGTTGTTGGCCTTCTTCGTGGTCAGCAGCGCCTGCAGGCCCGCGACGGAGATCTCGCCCCGCTTGATCTGCCGGCCCAGCGCCGGGAGGTTGCCCAGCAGCGGCGTGCCCTGGCCGTTGCGCGAGGCGGCCACGACGTAGACGTTGCCCTGCCCGTCGACCGCGGTGGCCGGTATCGAGAGGTTGCGGAAGGCCTCACCGGCGAACGGCTCGTTGACGCCCGTGATGCCGGCGATCGGCACGGCGAGCGACCACAGCCGCCCGCGGTTGTTGGACTTCGCCTGCATGAGCGCGTCGAGCTGGTTGTCGTACCAGGTCGCGTAGACCTCGCCCTTCGGCCCGATCGCGATGTGGCAGCCGATGCCCGAGATGAGCGTCTTCTGGCTGACCGGGAACGGGATGTTGTCGCCGGGCCTGAGGCCGCCCCAGCTCTTGCCGCCGTCGGTGGAGCGCATGACGACGATCTGCTGCAGCGGCACCGTGCCGGTCCCGTCGAAGCTCCAGCAGATGTACATCGTCCCGATCTTGCCGTCGTTGGGCCGGTTCGGCCCGCCGTTGACGTCGGTGTGGTTGTCGACCGCGATCCAGTTCTTGTCGTCGAGGAACAGCTGCGTCGTCAGCGAGTTGACGCGGTTGTCGTGCACGACCGTCGGGCCGGTCCACGGCTGGCCCGAGCGCTTGGTGTGAACGGTCATGTTGAAGCCCTCGAAGGCGTTCGTGCCGCCGGGCGCATCGAGCACGTTGGCGTACGCGTTGCCCTCGTCGTCGAAGGCGATCGAGGGGTCGGAGGTGGTCCGGTAGGCCACCTCGTTGGCCGGGTCGCACTGGCCGGGCGCCGCGCAGTAGCCGGGCAGGTGGCCCTGGTCCTCCCACGTGCGCCCGCCGTCGAACGACTCGTAGGTGCCGACCTTGAAGAGGTACTTCGCGTTGTTCTCGTACATCTTCGAGCCGGCGATGACGTGGTCGCGGTCGAGCGGATCCATCGCGATCGTCGGCTCGGAGTGCGATGTGTACCGATCGCGCGAGGCGCGGTAGTTCGTGACGCCGGGCGGCGCGCTCAGCTCGACCTCGGCCTGCGAGACGCCCTGGCGGGTGACGAGCGCCGCGCTGGCAGCATAGCTCTGCGCGCCGACCGTCGTGTACGGCGTGAGCAGGACCCAGTAGGCGCCGGCGGCCTTGTCGATGCCCACGCCCTCGGCGGTGCCGAGCGTCTGGCCGTCGCCGGTGACGAAGTCCCCGCGCGTGCCGTCGGCGTTGCGCTTGTAGACGAAGAGGTCGAGGTCGGCGAGGCCGAAGCCGCTGGCGCTGATGTTCACCGCGCCGGGGTGGTCGCGGTAGAAGCTCTCGGGCACGGCGACGTCGAGCGCGAACGCGTCGCAGCCCGAGGTCGCGACGGGCCGCCGGTCGGCGCCGAAGCACTTCGCCCCCTGGTCGGAGGCGAGCGTCTCCGAGCCGATCGTGACCGAGCCGGTCCAGGCGACCGAGCCCGCCCCGTTGGCGTCGGGCGTCAGCGTTCCGGCGGCCGGGGTCGCGGCGCCGGCCAGCGGCGTACACAGGCAGATGACCGTCGCCACCATCCCGACGGCCGGCACGATCGTGAGGCTCCTCCGGCGCAGGCTCACCCGGCGCGATTGTGACAGCTGGGTGAGGGACGTGCAGCGCGCAGGATCGGGTGAGCGCAGCGGACGCGCGACCAGGCCGCGCCCCGCGCACCGGCGCGCCACGACCGAACAGATCGCGCACACAGGCAGCGACGCATCGCGCGTCGCCGCAGCGACTACACGCGCAAAAAGCGGCGCAGCGACAGGCCTGAGCCCGCGGCGGAGACCGCGATGCTCGCGACGAGCAGGACCAGCACGAGCAGGCCGAAGTTGATCGTGTCGGGCGCGGCGATGAGCGAGAAGTCGTCCTTCAGCGGATCGATGAGGGCGACCTTCGCGACGAGCAGCGTGCCGATCGCCATCAGGCCGCCCATCGCGCCGACGAAGATGCCCTCGAGCACGAACGGCCAGCGGATGAACCAGTCGGTCGCGCCGACGAGCTTCATCACCGCGACCTCGCGCCGGCGGGCCATGAGCGAGAGGCGGATCGTGTTGGAGATCAGCAGCACGGAGGCGAGCACGAGGAGGGCCGCGAGCAGGCCGATCGAGAGCTTCACGACACGGGTGGCGGAGAGGATCTTCGTCGTCTCGTCGCGGCGGTTCTTGACCTCGTCGATCGCCGGGTGCACGACGCCGCGCTCGCCGCTGGGCGTGAGCGGCGCGAGCGCGTCGCGCAGCTTGCCGACCTCGCCGGGGGAGCTCGGCGTGACACGGAAGGTGTCGGGCAGCGGGTTGGAGCCCAGCAGCTCGTAGGCCTCGGGGTTCTGCCTCTTCTCCTTGGCGTAGGCCTCGGCCTTGGAGACGAACTCGACCTTGCCGACGTGGGGCGTGTCCTGCGTGAGCTGCCGGCGAACGGCCTCGACGTCGTTGTCGGTCGCACTGGTCTTCAGGAAGACGTCGACGAGGACCTTGCCGCGCACCTCGTTGGCCGCGCCGTTGGTCGCCTGGACGATCGGGATGAAGACGCCGAGCACGAGCATCGTGACGAGCACCGAGGCCATCGCCGCAAACGGCGGCCCGGCGTCGCGGCGCAGCGAGCGCGACACCTCGCGCAAGAAGAACGGGAAGTTCATGTCAGAGACCGAGCACTAGTAGTTGCGCCAGCCGCCGGACGACGGGTCGGGCTTGGGCGCCGGCGCCGGCGGTGACGGCGGCCCGCCGCCGCCCGGCGCCCACAGGTGCGGCTGCGTGGCCGGGTGGTGCGGGTCGGCGGGCGGCGGCTGACGCGGTGCCATGAAGTCGTCGGTCGGCTGGTCGCGGCCGAGCTGACCGTAGGCGCGATCGAGCATGTCGCTGAACTCGTCGGTCGACTGGTCGCCCTGGGCGTACATGCCGCTCGCCTCGTCGCGGATGATCTGTCCGCCGCGCAGCTCGATGACCCGCCGGCGCATGCGGTCGACCATGTGCGAGTCGTGGGTGGCCACGATCACCGTGGTCCCGGCGCGGTAGATGCGGTACAGCAGCTGCATGATGCCCAGCGACGTGTTCGGGTCCAGGTTGCCGGTCGGCTCGTCGGCGAGCAGCAGCGGCGGGTGGTTGACGAACGCGCGGGCGACGGCGACGCGCTGCTGCTCGCCGCCGGAGAGCTGGTCGGGGTAGTTGTGCAGCTTCGTCGACAGGCCCGTCAGGCGCAGGACGTCGGGCACCTTGGTGCGGATCTCCTTGCGCCGCGCCCCCGTCGCCGACAGCGCGTAGGCGACGTTGTCGTACACGGTGCGGTTGGGCAGCAGCTTGAAGTCCTGGAAGACGACGCCGATGTTGCGCCGGTAATACGGCACCTTGGTGTGCTCCAGCGAGCCGAGGTCGCGGCCGGCGACGCGGATCGTGCCGGAGGTCGGCTCGCGCTCCTTGATGAGCAGCCGCATGATCGTCGACTTGCCCGACCCGGTGGAGCCGACGACGAAGAGAAACTCGCCGCGCCGCACGTTGAACGTCGCGCCGTCCAGGCCGATGTCACCGGCCGGGTAGTGCATGCAGACGTTGCGAAACTCGATGACGTTGCGGGCGTCCGGCGGCAGCTGCGCGGCGGGCGTCGGGCGGGCGGCGGGCGGGGTCTGGGCACGGTGCCGCTCGGCCGGGAGATGGCGCGAGCGGGTGTGTCGCTCGGAAGCAGACATGTAGGAGCAACCTAGCGGGAGGGGTGCGAGATCGCGCCAGGCGCACGCCGTCTTGCAGGGTGCAGGAATTCGTGCGCCGACGGCGTCCGGCGGCGCTCTTGCCGGCCGTCTTGGCCGCTCACATCGCCGCTGAGCGGGCCGCGCCATCGTGGCGCCAGCGCACCCTCGAGCCGGCGCGGCGCAGCGAGCGCGGGTCGATCCCGGTGCCGCTGTCGAGGACGACGGACCGGTCGGAGAACTCGGGGCGGCGGCGGCGCACCTCGGCCGCGACGATGACACCACGGGCCACGCGCACGCCGATCCAGGCGAGGCGGCCGGCCGCGGTGACCGCCATCCCGCGGATCGCGTCGTAGCCGGACTCGGAGCCGGGCGTCGACAGCGGCGCGGAGGCGAAGCGCCCCCGCCCGTCACGCAGGTTGACGAGGTGCACGCTCGAGCTCGAGTTGGTCAGGCTGCACGTGCGCACGTTGAGGGCGACGACGTTGCCGGCGACGACCGCGCTGTCGATCAGGTCGCTGTTCTGGCACTCCGCGCCCCCGTGGCCGATCGCGTAGGCGCGATTCGCGGTCCGGCGGCAGCCGAAGACCTCCCCGCGCGCTCGGAACACGCGCACGTGCCGGTTGGCGGCGATCGTCTTCGCGCCGTTCAGCGTGCAGTGCGGCGCGCGGATGCTCTTCGCGCGAACGCCGGGAGCGGGCACGAAGGCGGCCGTCGCCGCAGGCGCGAGCAACAGGCCGGCGGCGAGCGCGACCGCGCCGGCGAGCAGCGCCCCTGATCGATCGAGGATGGGCGCAGGAAGTCGCATGCTCTGTGAACGAGCGACGCGCGCCAGGGTTACGCTCGCCACGGCGCCGCCGGCCGAAATCGAACGTTCGTCCGCGCAGCGCAACCTGCGCGACACGGGCGCCGTTGCCATCGGCAGGCCCCCCTCCCGACAGGCGGATCTCATGCTCAGTGCTCGCTCGCCCCATCCCCTCGCCGCCGTCGCCTTCCTGCTCGCGGCCCTGCTCACCGCCGGGGCGACGGCCGGCGCGCAGGCGGCCACGATCGCGTCATCGGTATCGGGCTACGCCGCGGGGCCGGTGCTCGCGCCCGACGGGCGCGTGGTCATCGGCGAGCACCGCGGCAACGGCGCCGTGCGCGTCCTCGCGATCGATCCGCGGACACGCTCCAGCGCACAGCTGGCAGCCTTCCCGCCGCTCGCCGACGGCCGCCTGTTCACGCGGCTGAACCTCGCGGGCTCGGGCCACATCGTCACCGCCACCGCGGGCGTGTTCGGCCGTGGCAGCGGCGTGGCAGCGCTCATCCCGCGCAAGCTCATGAGCCGCGTGATGACGATCCTGCCGACGTCGAGCACGCTCGCGGTGTGCGCGCCGGCCACCAGCCAGCTCGGGGAGTTCGCCGCCGGCGGCGACGGCTTCGTCGCCACCGTCGGCGAGGCCTGCGCCCAGACGAGGGACGCGGTCCGGGTGCGTACACCGCAGGGTGCGTACACGATCCCCACCGTCCTCGGACCCGACGACCGCCCTGACTTCGGCGTCGACATCTCCGACCTGCGCGCCACCGGGCCGGTGCTCGCGTGGGTCGAGATGCGGCTGCCGATCAGCGGTCCCGGCCCGACGACCACGCTCGTGATCGCGCGCGGGGCGACCGGAGAGATCCTGCTGCGCACGCCGGTGGAGGCGTTCCCGCTGGCGCTGGGGCTCGGCGCCGACGGCACCGTCGCGCTGCCGAGCTTCGAGAACTGCGCCATCCGCGTCGTCTCCCCCGCGGCGCCCGGTCCGCGCGACCTCGCGCTCCCCGCGGGGCTCTGCCCGCTGCCGACGGGCACCGCGGTCGTGGCCGGCGGGCGGATCGTGTACCCCGCGACCGGCGGCTACGCGGTGACCGACGGGACCGGCTCGGCGCGGTTCGTGCGCGACACCGCAGGCAGCCAGTCGGCGCTCGCGTTCGACGGGACCACCGCCTACGCGACCCGTGTGGATTGCGACGCGGACCGACTGATCCGCGTCGACCCGAACGCGGCCGGCCCGCCGCCGGGGTTGCCGCTGCCGACGTTGCGCTCCTGCCCGGTGCGGCGCTCAGGGCCGTCGCGGCTGCGCGCCACGCCGAGCGGGCGGGTCGGCCTCGGCCTGCGCTGCCCCGCCGGCTGTCGCGGGACGCTGCGCCTCGTCCAGCAGCGCCGCCGCGGGCGAGAGCGGCGTGTCGCCACCGTGGATTACGCCAACGGCGCCGGGCGCTTCGTCGTCCGCCCGCGGATCGCCCCGTTCGCGCGAGCGCTGGCCGGCTGCTCCGGCGGGCTGCGGGTCAACGCCGTGCTCTTCCCGGCCGCCGACGACCGCACCGCGGCGGCGCCCGGCAAGGGCCTGGGCGTCTACCGGATCGGCTCGCGTGCGCGCTGCCGGCGCGGCGGTGGGCCGGCGTTCCGGGCACCGTTCTCGGGGCCGCGGCCGTAGTCGCGTCACCGCACCGGTTTCGTCGGCGCGGGCGGGGCCGTAGGGTGCGGGCATGCGCCCCGGCACCTTCCTGGTGTGCCTCGCGCTCGCCGCGTCGGCGGCGACGCCGGTGGCGGCGGCGTCGCCGTACGGCCTGCTGGCCCCGGCCGACGATCCGCTCGCGTACTGCGACGAGGCGCTCGACGGTGGTGCGATCGGCGCCTACACCGATGCCGAGCACGACGTGCGGCTCCCCGAGCAGCCGCTGCCCGCGGGGGTCACGCAGGAGCGCCTGACCGTCGACGGCGTCAGCACCCGGGTGTTGCAGTCCGGCCCCGCCACCGCTGCGGAGGCCGTCGTCTTCGTGCACGGAAACCCCGACTCGGCGCGGGACTTCGACGCCCTGCTGGCGCGCACGGGCCGGTTCGGGCGCGCGGTCGCCTTCGACATGCCCGGCTACGGCCACGCCGACGACGGTCCCGGGCTGGACTACTCGACCACCGGTGCCGCGCGCTTCATCGCACGCGCGCTGGAGTCGCTCGGCATCGCGCGCGTTCATCTCGTGATGCACGACTTCGGCGGGACCTGGGGCCTGCAGTGGGCGACCACCCACCTGACCGCACTGCGCAGCGCGACGCTGCTCGACGGCGGGGTGCTCGTCGGCTTCCTCGGCCATCCGACGGCGCTGACGTTCTCCACGCCGGTCGCCGGCGAGGCGTTCATGGCGGTCACCGACCGTGCGGGGTTCAAAGCCCTGATCGGCCTGCAGAACCCGCTCCCCGAGCGGTTCCTCGACCGCCTGTACGACGACTACGACCGGGCGACGCGCTGCGCGATCCTGCACTACTACCGCTCGGTCGAGGATCCCGACGCGCTCGGGCGTCGGCAGGCCGCGATCCTGCGCCCGGCCGACGTTCCCGCGCTCGTGATCTGGGGCGCGCGCGACCCATACGTCCCGGCGCGCGTTGCCGAGCAACAGCGCCTGGCGTTTCCTCGTGCGCGCATCGAGATCCTCGACGGGATCGGTCACTGGCCGCAGGTCGAGGCGGTGCAGCAGACCGAGCGGCTCGTCTCCGACTTCCTCGCCGACCGCGTCGCCGCGCCGCGGCTGCGCGTCAGGGCACTGCGCGCACGGCCGGGCGCGCGCCGGCTGTCGGTGCGCCTGAGCGTCGCGGACGCGGCGCGGACGCCGGCCGTGCGGCTCGTGCTCACGCGCGGCGGAGGGGTCGTCGGGACCAGCCGTGCACGGACGGTGGACGGCGTCGCGCGGCGCGTGGCGATCATGCTGCGCCGGCCGCTGCGGCGTGGGCGCTACAGCCTCGAGGCGAGGTCTGCCGAGCTCGCGACGCAGCGCCAGACGATCCGCGTGCGCTGACGCCCGCGCGCGGCACGGCAGCGGTTTCGCGCCGGCCGTGCCGCGGGTAGCTTCGGCGCTTGACCGCAACGAGCTCGACCGGTTCGCCGGCCCGTGCCGAGCGTGCACCTCGACGACCACCCCGAACGATGTCGCCATGCGCGAGCACGCGTGGGCGGCGGGAGGACCCACGATGGCCAAGCAATACGCCCACACCTGTGTCCGCGTCTTCGATCCGCAGGCGTCGCAGCAGTTCTACGAGGCGCTCGGCTTCGAGCCGCGCGGACGCCTGAACTTCGAGACCGCGTACAACATCTACATGGGCCTGCCCGGCGACGGCGACGTCCTCGAGCTGACCGTCAACCTCGGCCAGGACGAGCCCTACGAGATCGGGACGGGGTACAACCACATGGCGATCACCGTGCCGGACATCGCGGCGACGCTGGCGACGCTCCAGCCGCTCGGCGTGCAGCCCGAGAAGCCGCCGTTTCATCCCGGCGGCCGCGACGAGCTGCCGCTCATCTGCTTCGTGGCCGACCCGGACGGCTACCGCATCGAGCTCATCGAGGGCGACCGCTTCCAGACGCCGCAGGACCCGGCGCCGTAGCGCTGGGACGGACGGTCTACGACGGCTCGAACATCCGCGCGAGCGCCTCGCCCACGCGCTCGCGCACGACGAGTGCGGAGCGCTGGACGTGGGCGCGCATGAACGCAGCGGCCGCGTCGGCGTCGCCGGCGATGACGCAGCCGAGGATCTCCAGGTGCTCGGCGATCGTGGCGGCGATCCGGTCGTCGGTGGTGAAGTCGTGCACGCGCAGGATCCGGATGCGGTCGTTGAGGTCGCGGAGCATCGCCTCGGCGACGTCGTTGCCGCTCGCGGCTGCGAGCGCGAGGTGAAAGCCCTCGTCGGCGTGGACGAACTCCGGGCCGCGCGGGACGTCGCGCGTGCCGTGCCAGCCTGACTCCAGGTCGCGCCACTGCTCCTCGATCGCCTCCAGCCGGGCGTGGTCGCCGGACGCCGACGCGCGCCGGGCGACGAGCTCCTCGATCGCCACCCGCACCTCGTAGAGCTCGCGCATCGACCTCACGCTCGGGGCGCTCGGCGACAGCCCGCCGCCCGGTTCACGCACGATGTGCCCGTCGCCCTCCAGGCGGCGCAGGGCCTCGCGCACCGGCGTGCGGCTCGTCTGGAAGTCGGCGGCGAGCTGCTGCTCGACGAGCCGCCGGCCGACCGGCAGGTCGCCGCGCAGCAGGCGCTCGCGAAGCTCGAAGTAGACCCGTTCGGCCTGGGACGTCGTGCGTGTGCCGTTGGCGCGCGTCATGCCCTCGGTGTCGCCGAGACCCGACCCGCGCGCGGGCTCGGGCGCGGGCGCGGCTCAGCCATCGAGCGCTTCGCGCGCGTCGAGCGCATCGACCGCGGCAACGAACGCCTCGAAGGGCGGCAGCGTCACGCCGCCGCCGATCTGCCCCACGCCGGCCCGGCGATGGGCGATGCCCGTGTGGATCGGCGGCACGATCCCCGTCGCGACGACCTTGCGCGCATCGACGCCGAGGATCGCCGGTCCGTCGGGCAGCGCCAGCGCCGGGTGCTCGCCGGCGGCGATCGAGCGAAACGCCGCCATCCGCGCGGGGATCGTGTCCGGATCGAGGCCGACCGACGGCGCCGACAGCGGCGCGGCCGCGATCGCCAGCGCCCCGAGCCCGTAGACCTCGATGATCGCCGAGTCGCCGAGGTCGGCCTGCATCTCGTCCGGCGTGTGGCCGGGATACAGCGCGGCGGGATCGGGCAGCGCGGCGGGACCGGTGAACCAGCGATCGGCGGTGCCCGACAGCCTCACCCCCACCTCGACGCCGTTGCGCGCGACGGCGGTGACCAGCGCCGAGCCCGGGACGTCCTGCGCGCAGACGAGCGCGAGCTTGGCGAAGACCATCGCGACGTTGAGGAAGAACTGGCCGTTGCCGCGGATGAACGCGTCCACCGCGGGCGCCAGCGGGGCGAGCGCATCGGCGAGGACCGCCGTGCCGGCCTGCGTGCGGTGGTGCGCCTCGTCGCCCTGCTGCAGCGACGCCGCGTGCAGCTCGAGCAGGCCGAGCGGCCCGTGGGCCTGCAGCGCCCGCGCCAGCTCGGGCGCCAGCACGTCGCGCATCCAGACGAGGCGCTCCACGACCTCCTCGTCGTCGGCTCCGTAGCGCAGCACCTTCCCCGATCCCTCGTTGAGCGGACACCAGGCGCTGCGGCCGGTCGCCTCGTCGCGCGCGACGAGCACGGGCATCGACCGCGTGACGACGCCCGCCATCGGACCCACGCCGCCGCAGTCGTGGTTGGGCGCGAGCGCGACGCCGCCGCGGTCGGCCAGCGCGAGCGCGGCGGCCGGCGTGGCCGCCACGCCCTCCAGCGCCAGCGCGACGCCGAGCGCCGCGCGCATCGGCGGGCACATCGCGGTCGAGGCGATCGGCGGCCCGGCATGACAGGCGCCTCCGGCCGCCAGATGGGCCACGACGACGGCCGCCGGGACGACACCCACGAGCATCGGGCGGGCGGCGGCCAGCGCCGCGACGGCGCGGTCGGTTGCATACAACGGCGTACTCATCGTGCCCCGGACGCTAGTGACGGCCGCCCCGTCACGGCATGGACCAAGTGGCGAAATGTGCCCGTGGCGACTCGGCCATCTGGCCAATGCGACGGCCTCCGAGGCCGCCGTAGGTTGGCATGGCATCCGAGCCTTCTGGACCGCGTTGCATACAACGCGTCCCGGCGCAGACAGAAAGGCCCCACCACGCATGAGCCCTGAGCCCGCCGCGGTCGACGCCGCGCCCTACCCGTTCGCCTTCGATCCCGCCGTCACCGCGCTGGTCATCATCGACATGCAGCGAGACTTCCTCCATCCCGGCGGCTTCGGCGCGCTGCTGGGCAACGACGTCTCGCTGCTGCTGGCGGTCGTCGAGCCGCTGGAGACGGTGCTCGAGGCGGCGCGGGCGGCCGGGATGGCGGTCATCCACACCCGTGAGGGCCATCGCCCCGACCTCACCGACTGCCCGCCGAGCAAGCTCGCCCGCGGCCACCTCGACACGCCGATCGGCGCCGCAGGACCGAACGGCCGCATCCTCGTGCGCGGCGAGCCGGGCCACGGGATCATCGACGAGCTCGCGCCGGCCGAGGGCGAGGTCGTGCTCGACAAGCCGGGCAAGGGCGCCTTCTTCGCGACCGACCTCGAGCACATCCTGCGCAGCGCCGGCATCACGCACCTCGTGGTCACCGGCGTCACCACCGAGGTCTGCGTGCACACGACCGTGCGCGAGGCCAACGACCGCGGCTTCGAGTGCCTCGTGCTGTCGGACTGCGTCGGCTCCTACTTCCCGGAGTTCCAGGCGGTCGGGCTGAAGATGATCGCCGCGCAGGGCGGGATCTTCGGCTGGGTCGCCTCCTCGCAGGATCTGCTCGCCCACCTGCCCACCCCCGCCGTCGTCACCTGAGGGAGGCCGACACCGATGTCAGCTGCCGCCGTACCCGCTTCGCCGTCGTCGCCGCCGCTGTGGACGCGCGGCGACCTCAACGCCTTCTTCGGGCTGGGCATCAACATGCTCGTCAACGTCCTCGTGCTCACCGGCCTGGCCGCCGGCGTCGTGCAGATCTCGGGCGGTGACGTCTTCGGGACGATCCTGCCGGCGCTCGGCATCGAGCTGCTCGTCGGCAACATCTTCTACTTCTACATGGCCCGCCGGCTGGCGCAGAAGGAGGGCCGCAGCGACGTCACCGCCCTGCCCTACGGCCCCAGCGTGCCGCACATGTTCATCGTCACGTTCGTCGTGATGCTGCCGACGTTCATCGCGACGAAGGACCCGATCGCCGCCTGGACGGCCGGCCTGGCGTGGGCCTTCATCATCGGGATCATCATCCTCATCGGCGCCTTCGTGGGCCCGACGATCCGCCGGTTCACGCCGCGCGCGGCGCTGCTGGGCACGCTCGCGGGCATCTCGATCACGTTCATCTCGATGGGGCCCGCGGCGCAGATGTGGCAGGCCGCGTGGATCGCGCTGCCGGTGCTGGCGCTGATCGTCATCGGCTTCATCTCCGGCGTCCGGCTGCCCGGCAACTTCCCGATCGGCCTCGCCGCCCTCCTGCTGGGCTCGGCCATCGCCTGGGCCGGCGGCTTCATGGAGACCGCCGCGGTGACCAGCGCGGCGAAGGACATCGCGGTCGGCATCCCGTCGCTGAACCTCGACCTGCTGTTCGACGGCCTGAGCGGGATCTCGCCGCTGCTGGCGACCGCGATCCCGCTGGGCATCTACAACTTCACCGAGGCGATGAGCAACGTCGAGAGCGCGGCGGCGGCGGGCGACGACTACAACCTGCGCCACGTCCTGCTCGCCGACGGCACCGGCGCCGTCGTCGGCTCCGCGCTGGGCAGCCCGTTCCCGCCCGCCGTCTACGTCGGGCATCCGGGCTGGAAGGCCGCCGGCGGAGGCGTCAGCTACTCGCTGGCGACCGGCATCCTCATCTTCGTCCTGTGCTTCTTCGGGCTGTTCCCGCTGCTCGGCGCGCTGCTGCCGGTGCCGGCGATCGTGCCGGTGCTGCTCTACATCGGCCTCGTCATCGGCGCGCAGGCGTTCCGCGCGGTGCCCAAGGCGCACTACGCGGCGATCGTGCTCGCGCTCGTGCCGAACGTCGCGGCCTGGGCATCCGGGCTGATCGACAACTCGCTGGCGGCCGCCGGCACGAGTGCGGCCAAGGTCGGGCCGGAGGCGCTCGGCAACGCGGGCGTGGTCTACGAGGGGCTGCTCAAGCTCGGTCAGGGGGCGGTCCTGGCCGGCCTGATCCTCGGCGCGATCGCCGTGTTCATGATCGACCGGCGGTTCGTGTGGGCGGCCGGGTTCAGCTTCCTCGCGGGCGCGCTGTGCCTCGTCGGGCTGATCCACGGCGCCGAGGTCTCGCTGTCGCCCGACGACATCCAGGCGAAGCTCGCGCTCGGCTACGCGCTCATGGGGCTCGTCTGCCTGGCCTTCTCGCGGCTGGGCGTCCCCGAACGCGAGGTCGATCTCAGCGATCCGGTCGACGTCGAGGACTTCGCCGAGCGGATGGCGTTCAGGCCCGCCGACGCGTTGGAGGAGAAGTCCGCGCTGCAGCCGGCGTGAGCGCAGTCCGGCGGACCCGCCGGCGCACCCTATGATCGCCCCGTGGCACCAGTCCGTCCGGTCGGGTTTCGCCGGCGTGTTCTCACGCTGGTCACAGGACTGGCGACTGCCGCGCTGCTCGCCGTGCTCGACGTCGCGATCGGGTCCTCGCACGTGCTCGTCGGGCTGGTCGTCTTCGCCCCGCTCGTCAGCGGCCTGTTCGGCGACCCGCGCGAGGTCGCGATCGTCGGCGTCGCCGCGACGCTGCTGATCGCGCTGAGCGCCGCGTGGAACGACAACATCGCAGACGGGGTCTACGTCCAGCGCATCACCGTATGCATCGTGATCACGATCATCGCGGTGTTCGCCGCCCGCAACCGCAATCACATCCACCGCGATCGCGAGCGCTTCGCGGTGCTCGCCGCCACCGGCGAGATCGCCGACGGCACGCGCGAACTGGCCTCGACGGTCGCATCGCTCAACGAGCTGCTCGTGCCGACGATCGCCGACATCTGCATCGTCGATGCCGTCAGCGGCGGCGAGATGCGGCGCCTGGCCGTCCGGGCCACGGGGCCGCGCGGTGACCAGCTCGCCGCGGTGTTCGCCGCCCGCGCGCCGCTGCAGTCCGACGACCCGCGCCTGCCCGAGCAGCCGTTTCTCGCCGAGCAGGTCGGCGATGACCTGTTGCGCGGCCTGGCCGCAGACGACGTCGAGCTCGAGCAGCTGCGCGACGCGGAGATCGGCTCGGCGATCGTCGTCCCGCTGCGCGCCCGCGGCCGGCGTCTCGGCGCGCTCACGTTGCTGCTCACCGCACAGTCGCAGCGCCGCTACGGGCGCGAGGACCTCGCGTTCGCGCAGGTCCTGGCCGGCCGCGCCGCGCTGGCGCTCGACAACGCCGGCCTCTTCGCCGAGCTGGAGACGATCGAGGCGCAGCTCACGGCCGTGCTGTCGACGCTCGGCGAGGCCGTCACGGTCCAGCACACCGGCGGCGCGCTCATCTACGCCAACGAGGCGGCGGCGCACATGCTGGGGTATGCATCCGCCCAGGAGCTGCTCGGCACGCCGGTCGACGAGATCGTCAGCGCGTTCGACTCCACGAAGGAGGACGGCTCACCGCTGCGGCTCGAGGATCTGCCGGGACGCCGGCTGCTCGCCGGCGAGCCCCATCCCAAGCCGCTCGTGATTCGCGCTGTGGACAAGGCGACCGGCCGGGTCGACTGGCGCGTGACGAAGGCGTCGGGCGTCCATGGCTCCGACGGCAAGCTCAAGCTCCTGGTCAACGTCATCGAGGACATCACCGAGGTCAAGCGCGTGGAGCTGGCGCAGCGCACGCTGGCCCGCGCCGGGGAGCTGCTGGCCTCGTCGCTGGACTACGAGCGCACGCTGCAGCAGGTCGCCGAGCTGGCTGTGCCCGAGCTCGCCGACTGGTGCACGGTGAGCATGCCCGACGGCCACGGCTTCATCCGCACCGTCGCCGTGGCGCACGTCGATCCCGACAAGGTCGCGCTCGCCCGGCGGATCGGCGAGCGCTACCCGATGCGCACCGACGCGGCGACGGGGAGCGCGCAGCTCCTGCGCGACGGGCAGTCGCAGCTGCTCAACGACATCCCGCCGGAGATGCTCACGGCCGCCGCGCAGGACGAGGACCACCTCGAGCTGCTGCTGGCCGTCGGCCTGCGGGCGGGCCTGACCGTGCCGATGATGGCGAGCGGCAAGATCATCGGTGCGCTCTCGCTCATCAGCGCGGAGTCCGGCCGGCGCTTCACCGAGGCCGACGTGATCCTGGCCGAGGAACTCGCGCGGCGCGCGGGAGCGGCGGTCGAGAACGCGCGCCTGTACACGGAGCGTTCGAACATCGCGCGCACGCTGCAGACGAGCCTGCTGCCGCGCAGCCTGCCGCACATGCCGGGCTGGCGGGCCGCGACGCTGTACCGCGCGGCCGGCGACGAGAACTGGGTCGGCGGCGACTTCTATGACTCGATCGGGGTCGGCGGCGGCTGGCTGGCGATCGTCGGCGACGTCGTGGGTCATGGTGCGCCGGCGGCCGCGCTGACCGGCCTCGCGCGCCACACGCTGCGCACCGCCGCGACGCTGCTCGACGATCCGCTCGGCGCCGTCCACACGCTCAACGACGAGCTGCTCGCGCGCGAGGACATGTCGCTGTGCTCGGTCGCGGCGGTGCTGCTGTGCGACGGCGACGCCGGCGCCGCGACCGCGCAGGTCGTCTGCGCCGGCCATCCGCTGCCGTTGCTCGTCCGCGACGGCGTGGTGCGGCCGATCGGCGAGTTCTCTCCGATGCTCGGGGCGTACGCGATCGACGAGTGGGCCAGCACGAAGATCGATCTCGAGCCCGGCGACGTGATCGTGCTGTTCACCGACGGCGTGTTCGACGCCGTCGGCGAGGATGGGCGCTTCGGCGAGGAGCGCCTCGCGCGTACGCTCGCGGGCGCGACGGATGCCAACGACGCGGTCGCCCGGATCGACGGAGCGCTGAGCGCGTTCGCGGTCGGCGAGCAGGCCGACGACACGGCGGTGCTGGCCGTGCAGCGCGTGGCGGTCGCGGCGATCGCCAACCATCACTGAAACGGGCCGCGGCGAAGCGCGTCCGGTGGGCGCTACCGTTGGGACATGACCACGATCGTCACCTCCACCTTGGACAATGGCCTGCCGCTGCACCGGATCGCCATCGACGGAACGCGCGCGGTCACGATCCTCGTCGCCTTCGACGCCGGCGCGCGCACCGAACGTCCCGAGGAGAACGGGATGGCGCACTTCCTCGAGCACCTCGTCTTCAAGGGCGGCGAGAAGTTCCCGCACTACCGCGACGTCAACGAGACCGCCGAGCGGCTCGGCGGCTCGCTGAACGCCTACACCTCGCATGACCTCGTCGCCTTTCACATCACCGTGCGCGCCGAGGCCGCCGCCGACGCAGCCGACCTGCTGACCGACTTCGTGGGGCGCCCGCACGTCGACGCCGGCGAGCTCGACAAGGAGCGCGGCGTCGTCATCCAGGAGATCCAGCGCTACAAGGACGAGCCCTCTTCGGTGGCCGAGGAGCTGATCGACCGCGCGGCCTTCGGCGAGCATCCGCTCGGCCGCCCGGTGCTCGGTCCCGAGGAGCACCTGCGCACGTTCACGCGCGACGCGATCATCGAGTTTCGCAACCGCCGCTGGGCCGGCTCGCGCGGCGGCGCGTTCGTCGTCGGCAACCTGGAGCACGTCCCCACCACCGCCTCCGGCCCCCGTCCGAACGGCCGCCGGCGTCCGCCCGGAGGCGGCGGTGGCGACGGCGCCTTCGCGGCGCTGTTCGAGCGCTTCCCGACGCTGCCCGCGCCCGCGCCGTTCGAGCCGGCGCCGCCGTTCGCGCCGCAGGTCATCGTGCAGGAGCGCGAGACCAACCAATCCCATCTGCGGATGTCCTACCGCCCACAGGTCGACGTCTCCGATCCGGCCAAGCGCGCGGCGATGACGATCTACGCGACGCTGCTGGGCGGTTCGATGAGCTCACGCTTGTTCGACGAGATCCGCGAGCAGCGCGGCCTGGCCTATTCGGTCTACGGGATCTCGCACGCCCACGCCGACGTGCCGCTGCTGCAGCTCGCCGCGGGCCTGGACTCGACGAAGTGCGTCGAGGCCTACACGCGCATGCGCGAGATCGTCGGCGAGCTGCGCGACGACGGCCCGACGACGGCCGAGGTCGAGCGTGCCCGCGCGTATGCAGCCGGCCGCCGGGTGCTGGCCTTCGAGAACACGAACGCCGTCGCGCGCTACGCGGCCGCGCAGTCGATCGTCTTCGGCGAGGAGATCGACCCGGATGCGGCGATCGCCGCGCTCGACGCCGTGACGCCGCAGGAGGTCGCCGAGGTCGCGCGCGACGTCGCCGACACGCTGGCGGTCGCCTGCGTCGGGCCGCACAGCGAGGGTGACTTCGGCTGAGCCTGATCCGGGCCTGAACCGCGGCGAGCTCTCGCGCTACGCCGGGCGGGTCGGCGACCGCTGGCCGCTGGAGCGCGCGGTGCTGGGCGGTGCCCGGGTGGCCGACCTGCGCGGCGCGCCCGCGCAACGCGAGCGTGGCGCGGAGTACGTGGTGGTGCTCGTGTCGGGAGCGTTCGACGGCATGCCGTGGCTGGAGCGCGTCTACCACGCCGGCAACCTGTGGGACGCCGGCGAGATGGGCGCGCGCGCCGATGTGCACTGCTACACGCCGGCCGAGCTCGAGCGCAAGGTGGTGAGCCTGCGCGTCGTGCGCGAGGCGGTCGGCGACGGCGTCGACCTGCTGGCCGTGGGCTGAGTCCAGCCCCGCCTGCGTCAGGTCCAGAGCCGGACGGTCAGCCCGCCGCCGTCCGGGTGCAGGAGCTCGAGCGAGCTGGTCGACTGGCGTGCGACCCACAGCCCTGCGCCGCTGCGCTGCGCCGGCCGGGGCGGCAGGTAGCCGGCGAGCGGGTCGTCGAGGCCCGCGCCGGCATCGGCGATCTCGCAGACGAAGTGGGTGCCGACCCGGCCCACGGAGAGGGATGTCGCACCGCCGCCGTGCTGCCGGGCGTTGGTGAAGATCTCGCCCGCCGCGAGCAGCATGCTGCGGGCCGCGTGACCGGGAACGGCCTCGGACGCCATCTCGGCGGCCAGCAGCTCGCGCAGCCCGCGCGTGCCGTCCGGCGGCGGCAGCTGGCGCAGCTGCGGCAGCGGCTCGGGCGCCGGCGTTCGCGCGCGCACGACGGCGGCCGCGTCGGCGTAGCTCGCGCTCGGCCGGCGGGCGTCGGTGATGACGTGCTCGTGGGTCATGCACGCGCCGCCGAGCACGGCGGCGGACAGCACCCGCTCGTCGTACGGGCAGATGACCTCGAGCTCGCAGTCCGCGAGGGCCCGATCGATCGTCGCCTCGTAGGCCGTCCAGCGGTCCCATTCGCGCGGCGTCGTGCCGAAGCGCACCTCGCCGATCGCGAAGACCGCCGGCGCTCCGGCGGCTCGAGCGTCGCGCACCACCCGATCGAAGCCGGCGATCACCCTGGCCGGATGCTGGTACCACTCCTCGCGGTCGATGCACACGACGTGCTCGCAGTCGGCTGCGAGCGACTCGCGCAGCAACCCCAGGTTGTGCTGCGTCGTCAGCGCGACCGCGTGCGCACCCGCGCGCAGCCCCGCCTCGAGGTGTGCGCTCATGTGCGCCACGAAGCTGTCGTCGCAGTCGTAGAGGAAGGCGTCGTGGCGCAGGATCATGCGGCGCAGGCCGGTTGCAGCTGCACGCCGGGATCCGAGTCCCAGCCCAGCAGGTCGATCAGCTGGCGCACGCAGTCCGGCGGCGCGGCGATCGCCAACGGCTGATCGTGGGTACCGCGCAACGCGCGCAGGCCGGCGACGTCGACGAACTCGAGGTCGGCGAGATCGAGGCAGATCGGCCCGACGCAATGCTCGTCGACGACCGCTGCGATGGTCGCGGCGGCCTCGGCGTCAAGCTCGCCGGTCAGCCGCAGCACGGGCTCGGGCCCGACGAGGGCGCCCGCGAGATAGCTGAAGCGGTCCAGCGGCGCGAGTGGCGCGAGTGGCGCGAGACCCTCGCGCTCGAGCAGGAGCACGCCGAGCTCGCGTGCCTTCGTCGCCGCGTCGAGATCGCCCTCGAGCGCGGCCACGATCGAGCCCTTGACGAGGATGTGCCACTGCGCCGCACATCGCTCGGGATCGCAGACGCCGGCCGCGGTGGCTCGCTCGCAGAGGTAGGCGCGGACGCCCGCGAGATGCTCGACGCATGCCTGACGCACGGGATCGCCGGGGTCCTCGACCTCCAGCAGCGACCGCACGAACGGGCAGCCCGCGAAGTCGTCGTGCTCGAACCACTCCGTGAAGATGTCGAAGATCGCCAGCAGCTGTCCCGCCGGTGAAGCGGCGCGCGCGTGCGTCTCGGCCTGCAGCCAGTCCTTGAGCCAGCGCTCCTCGCGCAGGTCCAGAAACGCCAGCGCCAGCGCGCTCTTGGAGCCGAAGTTGCGATAAAGCGTCATCTTCGCCACGTCGGCTGCGTCGGCGATCGTGTCCACCCCGACGGCCCGGACCCCGGAGCGGCTGAACAGCTCGTAGGCAGCGCTCAGGATGCGGTCGCGGCCGCTGCGAGTCCTCCCGACGCGGGGTGCGTCGCCTTCTGGCACGTTTGCCACTATACGCACGTATCGGGCCGCCCGTTCGGACCGTGCCGAGGGCCCCGCGCCCGGGGTCAGTCCAGGTTGCCGCAGAGGTTCAGGCCGTAGCCGATCGCCAGCGTGTCCGATTGCGCGCGGTTGGCGCGAAACCGATCCAGCGCGCGGCGCAGGTTGTTGCCCGCGACCGTGAGGGCCTGCGCGTCGCTGCCCGCGGCCGCCGCGAGGAACTCGTCGGCGGTGGCCCGCAGCCGGTCGAGCAGCGGCGCTGAGCTGCGCACGGAGTTGACGTAGGCCTGCGCCTGCGTGCGGGCCGCGCCGGCGTCGGGCAGCCGCACGTCGGCGATCTCCTCGCGGAAGCGCTCGTAGGTGTCGGCGAGGACCTTGTTGGCGTCGGCGACCTCCTTGGCCGTGCCCGGGTTGGCGTCCCCGGCGTCGGCGAACTCGCCGAGGAAGTCCTCGCAGACACCGTCGGCCTCGAGGATGAAGCCCTCCTTCGTCTGCGGGCCGTCGTCGCCGCCGCAGCCGCCGAGCAGCGCCAGCCCGCCGGCGAGGACGAGCAGCAGCACGGCCAGGCAGCGGGGCGAGCGGGCGCGGAGCACCGCGCCAGCCTAGATGGTCGCCTCGCGGCCCGGCCCCGTCAGGAGATCGCGATCATCCGCTCGATCGGGACCCGCGCGCGCTCGGCGATCTCGGCGGGCACCTTGACCTCGTAGACGAGATCGCGCAGGCCGTCGCGCAGCTTGGGCAGCGTGATCATCTTCATGTACGTGCACGCCGCGCGCTCGTTGGCGGCGATGAACTCCGTGTCGGGCGCTGCCGCGCGCAGCGGGTGCAGCATGCCGATCTCGGTCGCGACGATCGCCTTGCGGCGCGGCCGGGCGGCATCGGCATCCGCGCGGTCCGCGTCGGCCGCCGCCGCGTCGGCCGCGTACTTCAGCATCCCGCCGGTCGAGAGCATGTGCACGCCGTCCGCGTCGAGGTCGCCCGCCGCAACGTACTCCATGACCGACGTCGAGCAGCCGCACTCGGGATGGATGAGGAAGTCGGCGCCGGGATGCTCGGCGCGCACCTGCTCGATGTCGCGCGGTCGGATCCCGGCGTGGACGTGGCACTCGCCGTCCCAGACGTGCAGCGCGCGGCCGATCCGGCGCTCGACGTAGGCACCGAGGAACATGTCCGGGCCGAAAAGGATCTCTGTGTCCGGCCCGTGCTCGCGCAGGATGTGCTCGACGACCGAGACGGCGTTGGCCGAAGTCACGCAGTAGTCCGTGAGCGCCTTGATCTCGGCGGTCGTGTTGACGTACATCACGGTGATGGCGCCCGGGTGCTGGGCCTGCCAGGCGCGCAGCTGGTCGGGGACGATCGCGTCGGCGAGCGAGCAGCCGGCGTCGACGTCGGGGATCAGCACGGTCTTGTCGGGCGACAGGACCGACGCGGTCTCGGCCATGAAGTGCACGCCGCAGAAGGCGATCACCGAGGCGGGCGACGAAGCCGCCTTGCGCGAGAGGCCGAGCGAATCGCCGACGTAGTCGGCGACGTCCTGGATCTCCGGCAGCTGGTAGTTGTGCGCGAGGATGACCGCGTCGCGCTCGCGTGCCAGCGCGCGCACCTCGGCCTGCAGCGAAGCGACGTCGTAGAGCTGAAGCAGGGTCATGGCAGCGTCTCGAGCAGGAGCGACAGGTCCAGGGCGGGCGCGGAGTGCGTCAGGGCCCCGATCGAGATCCAGTCTACGCCGGTCTCTGCGTGGGCCCGGAGCGTGTCGAAGCCGATCCCGCCGCTGGCCTCCAGCCGCGCGCGGCCCGCCACGTGGACGACCGCGGCGCGCAGCTCGGCCGGTCCCATGTTGTCGAGCAGGATGCGCGTCGCTCCGGCCGCCAGCGCCTCGTCGACCTCGGCGAGCGTCGAGCACTCGACCTCCAGCGGCAGGTCGGGGAAGGCTTCGGACGCCGCTCGCACCGCCGCCGCGACGCCGCCCGCCATCGTCGCGTGGTTCTCCTTGATGAGCAGCATGTCGTGCAGGCCGCGGCGGTGGTTGACCCCGCCGCCGGCGGCCACCGCCGCCTTCTCCAACGCCCGCAAGCCCGGCGTCGTCTTGCGCGTGTCGAGGATCTGCGCGCCGGTCCCCTCGACCGCGCGCACGCAGCGCGCCGTCAGCGTCGCCACGCCCGACAGGCGCTGCAGGAAGTTCAGCGCGGTCCGCTCGGCGCCGAGCAGCGCACGCGCGTCGCCGGTCGCATGCAGCACCGGGGCCGGCGGCTCGCGCCACTGCGCCTCCGGCCCCAGCCGCTCGAGCCGCACGCCGGGATCGAGCGCGCGGAACGTCGCCTCGGCGGCGTCGAGGCCGAAGACGACGCCGGCCGCCTTCTGCGTGATCGTCGCTACGGCACGGGTGCCCGCGGGCACCGTCGCCTGGGACGTCACATCGCCGTCGCCGACGTCCTCGGCCAGCGCGCGCGCGACGAGCCCGGCGAGCGTCTGTGCGTCACGGCTCATGAGAGGGCGCAGGATAGGGGGAAGATGGAAGGCGATGATCGACCTCGACAGCTGGCTGCCCACCCCCGAGATCACGACGTGCCACAGCCGCGCGGCGGCGATCGACGCCGACACGCTGTGGGCGGCGGCGCGCGACGTGCGACTCGACGATACGCGCACGATCGGGCGCCTCGTGCGCTGGCGGATCCCTGGCGTGCCGCCCGCGCAGACGTTCATGGGGCTGCTCAGCGAGGAGCCGTTCACGCTGCTCGACGAGGGCCCGCACCACGCGATCTCCGGGCTGTGCGGGCGCATCTGGACGTTCGCGCGCGACTACGGCCACCTCGACGGGCCCGACGACTTCCTCGCCTGGAGCGAGCCGCACACCGTGCGCGTCCTCTTCGCCCACTGGGTCGTCGCGGATCCCGGCGGCGGGTCGAGCACGCTCTTCAGCGAGGCGCGCGTCGGGCCCACCGACCGGATCGCGACGATGCGCCTGCGGGCGCTGTGGCTGGCGGTCGGGCCGTTCGAGCGCCTCATCGGCGCCGAGGCGCTCGCGCTCGCGACGGCGCAGGCCGAGCGTCTGGACGGCCGCCGTCCCTGACAGGATGGTCGCGTGCCAGCCGCCCCGCCCACGCCGCCGCCCACACCGCCGACGCCGCTCGCCGAGCTGTTCGCCGGCGGTGCCCGCCCACCCGCCTACATCGCCAGCCCGCTGGGCTTCTCGGAGGCCGGCCGCGCGTACTACGCCGAGCGCTACGTTCCCGCGCTCGCCGCGCACGTCGAGCCGGTCGATCCGTGGACGCTGTCGCTGCCCGAGGAGTTCGCGGCCGCGCGGGCGGAGGGCCGCGAGCACGCGTTCGGCATCGAGGTCGGGGAGCGCAACGCGGTCGCGATCCGCGGTTCGCGGCTGCTGATCGCCCAGCTCGACGGGCAGGAGGTCGACGCCGGCACCGCCGCCGAGGTCGGCTACGCGGCGGCGCTCGGCCTGCCCTGCCTCGGCGTGCGCAGCGACCTGCGCACGTCCGGCGAGCCCGGCATGCGAGTCAACCTGCAGCTCGAGGCGTTCATCGTCCTGTCGGGCGGCTTCGTGGCCGGCTCACTGGACGAGCTCGTCGGTCGGCTGGCGGCTCTGCGCGGCGCCTGAGGTGCCGGGCGGCGTCCGGCGTCGCGGCTGCCGCGGCGGCGGATGCGCGCGGGACATCATCGACGCCGTGCGAACCCGGCCCCGCGCCCCCAAGGGGAAGTACCTGAGCTGGCTGCGGTGGTAGACCGGCAGCCGACGGATCCGCGCGCGCCTTCAACAGCCGCCGCGGTCGGTCGTCCGGGTGACCCTCAGCCGCCGCCCTCGGTCCACGACCACGGCGTGGCTTGTCGTCGTCGCCCTCCGGCGTGCGCTCGATGCGATGGCGGCCCGACGCGAACGGCTCCTCGTCGAGCACGTCGGCGTCGGGCGCCTCGACGTAGGCGGCCTTGGGCGGATGGTCGGAATCGGCGTCGTCGCCGGGGCCAACCGAGATGTGCGTGATCTTGTGCATTCGGAGGACTGTCTCCGAACCCCTCCGCTTCTAAGCGTGGATGCTACGCGTGCGTGGCGCTGCGCAGCAGGTACGCGCGTACGAACCCGTCGAGATCGCCGTCGAGCACGCGGCCGGTGTCGCCGACCTCGTGATCGGTCCGGTGGTCCTTGACCATCGAGTACGGGTGCAGGACGTAGGAGCGGATCTGCGAGCCGAAGTTCACGTCCTGCGCCTCGCCGCGTTCACGCGCGATCTCCTCCAGGCGGCGGCGCTCCTCGCGCTCGACGAGCTTGGAGCGCAGCATCTTCATCGCCGTCTCGCGGTTCTGGGTCTGCGAGCGCTCGTTCTGGCACTGCACGACGATCCCGCTCGGGCGGTGCGTGACACGCACGGCGGAGTCGGTCTTGTTGACGTGCTGGCCGCCGGCGCCGGACGCCCGGTACGTGTCGACCTGCAGGTCGTCGGACTCGATCTCGACCTCGGCGGCGTCCTCGATGACCGGCGCGACCTCGACGCCGGCGAACGACGTCTGGCGCCGGTTGGCGGAGTCGAACGGCGACAGGCGCACGAGCCGGTGCACGCCCTTCTCGGCAGCGTAGAGACCGTAGGCGTTGTCGCCCTCGACGCGGAACGTCGCCGACTTGATGCCGGCCTCCTCCCCCGGGCTGACCTCGAGCAGCTCGGCCTTGAAGCCGCGCTTCTCGGCCCACTTCATCTGCATGCGCAGCACCATCTCGGCCCAGTCCTGCGCGTCGGTCCCGCCGGCGCCCGCGTTGACGGTGACGAGCGCGTCGTTGCCGTCGTAGTGCCCGGAGAACAGGCGCTGCTCCTCGAGCGCCTCCAAGCGCCGCTCGACCGGTGCGAGCTGGCCTTCGAGCTCGGCCTCGATCTCGGGATCCTCCTGCGCCATCTCGGCGAGGCTGTCGAGGTCCTCGACGTCGGTCTGCAGCGTGGCGAACTCCTCCAGGCGGCGTGCGGCGCGCGAGTGCTCGGCGCTGACCTTCGCGGCGTTGTCCTGGTCATCCCAGAAGCCGCTCTCGGACATACGTCCCTCGAGCTCGGCGACGCGCTCGCTCAGCGAAGTCGGGTCAAAGGTAGTCCGCGAGCAGCGACATCTGCGCGCGGATCGCAGCCAGGCGCTGCGGGATGCCCTCGGGGGTGGGAGTTGCGGCCATGGCGCTCAGGATAGAGCGGCCTTGTCCGCGCGCCCCAGATCCGGCCGGCGGCGTGCGGGGGCCGGCAGCGGCGGCCGGTGGGTACTCGCGCGGGGAGGGTGTGTCGAATTGTTCGCGACCCCGGCGCGACGAATGCGCCACACCCCGCCGGCCCCGCCCTCAAGCATCCGTCCGCGCGTGCCGATTGGCATCGGAAGGTGGCCGTCAAGAAGAAAGCCAAGAAGCGCAAAGCGGTCAAGAAGGTCTGCAAGAAGGTCAAGATCAAGGGCACGCGGCGCACGAAGACCGTCTGCAGGCCCAAGAAGAAGAAGGTCGTCAAGAAGACGCCCGCCGCAAAGAAGAAGGTCGTCGCGCCGGTCGCCAAGCCGCCCGCGTCGATCGTTACCCTGCCGCCCGTCACCGGTGGCGGTCTCGTCCCTGCACCCTCCCCCGCCGCACCGCCCGTCACGACGCCGCCGGACCCCGGCCCCGCGCCGCCCGAGGAGCCGCCGACGGCCCCCGGGCTGCGCGTCTACGACGGTACGTTCGGCGTGGCCCAGGCCCAGCGCCTGCTTTGGCGCGCCGGCTTCGGTCCCAAGCCCGCCCAGGCCGAAGCGCTCGCCGGGCTCGGCGTCGTCGCGGCCGTGCGCAGCCTTACCCGCCCGAGCGGTGCGCCGACCCTGACCGGCGCGGCGCCGACGGTCGGCGGCCTGCCGATCGCGCCCTACGACTCGTGGGGCCACGACCACCTCTGGTGGCTGGATCGCATGATCCGGTCCGACCAGCCGCTCGTCGAGCGCATGACGCTCATCTGGCACGACTGGCTGGCCACCACGAACGCCGACGTCAACAGCCGCCCGCTCATGCGCGCACAGAACGAGCTCTTCCGGCGCCACGCGCTGGGCTCGTTCTCCGACCTCGTCGCCGACGTCACGATCGACCCGGCCATGCTCGTCTTCCTCAGCGGGATCTCCAACCACCGGTGGGCGCCCAACGAGAACTACGCCCGCGAGCTCATGGAGCTCTTCACGCTCGGCGCCGACCGCGGCGCCTACACCGAAGCGGACGTGCGCAGCCTTGCCCGCGCCCTGACCGGCTGGCGGGCGGACTGGAATGACGCGCTCGGCTTCGTCAACTTCCGCTTCGACGCCACGCGCCATGACACGGCGAGCAAGACGCTGTGGGCCGGCACGGCCTACGAACGCAGCGGCGCGTTCGGCTGGCGCGACGCCTGCACGCTCGTCCTCGAGAACCCGTTTCACCGCTCGCACTTCGTGCTGAAGCTGTGGTCGTACTTCATCCCCAGCCCGCCGAGCGCGAGCACGCAGGCGGCGCTCGAGTCGCTCTACGTGACGAGCGGGCACTCGATCGGCCAGGTCGTCGAGGCGATCCTGCTGCACCCCGACCTCTACACGGGCGCGCCGCTCGTCAAGCCGCCGGCCGTCTGCATCGCGGGGCTGCTGCGCGCCACCGGCCAGACGATCGCCCACGACGCCTGGGTCTGGCTCGCGGCCCTCGCCGGCCAGCAGCTCTTCTATCCGCCCAACGTCTCGGGCTGGAACGACCGGGCGTGGCTGGACACCTCCACCACGTACGGGCGCTGGTGCGTCGCGTACTACGCGCTCAAGCCCACCCTCGCGACCTCCGCCTCGTACGCCGGCTCGACGGAGACGGGCGCGCAGGCGCTGGCGGCCGCGATCGAGGCGGCCGGCCGTCCCGCGCTGACCGCCGAGACGTACGCCGCGCTGCTCGCGTTCGCCGAGCAGCCCAAGCCCGTCGGCATGGGCGACAACGACTTCCGCGCGCTGCGTCAGAACGCGCTGCGCCAGCTCGCCGCCGCCTCTCCCGACGCCCAGGTGTCCTGACATGGCCGACTGCTGCGACGACTTCACCCGCTCGCACCTGCTGCGCGCCTCGGTCGCGCGCGCCGGCGCGGGGCTGCCCGTCACCGAGCCCGGCATGCCGACGCCCGCCGGGACCGGCCTGACGCGGCGCTCGATGCTGCTGCGCTCGAGCGGCCTCGCGCTCGCCGTCTACGGCGCCGGCCGGATGCTGACGCCGGAGGCCTTCGAGGCGGCCGTCGCCGAGGCGGCGGGCGAGCAGAAGGTGCTCATCTCGATCTTCATGGACGGCGGTGTCGATGCGCTGAGCCTGCTCGCGCCGACCGGCGACCCGCTCTACGCCGCGCTGCGCCCGACGCTCCGGCTGGCGCCCAACGCCGGCTGGGAGTTCGCGGGCGACCCGCGGCTGCGCTGGCACCCCTCGGCGGGCGGCCTGAAGGAGCTGTGGGACGACGCCGGCTGCGGCGTCGCCGTCGCCCCCGCGATCGGCTACGACGCACCGAACCAGTCGCACTTCACCTCGCGCCACTTCTGGGAGGTCGGCGAAACCAACCCGATGGCCGCGACCGGCTGGCTCGGGCGCTACCTCGATCGCGTCGGGCACCCCGACGTCCCGATCCAGGGCATCTCGCTGGACGGCATGCTCTCGCCGCAGCTGGCCACCAGCCGGGTCGCGGTCTCCGCGACCGGCAGCCTCAGCGACTACCGCTTCTCGGCCGCCGGCGTCTGGCTGGAGATGGAGACGCGGATGCGCGCGACGCATGCGGCGCTCGGCACGCTTCCTTCCGCCGACCCGGTCACGGCGCAGGTCCGGCAGGCGACCGCGAACGCGGCGGGCCTCGCGCGCGACCTGGCGAGCGTCGGCACCGGCGGGCCGTCCGCCGACGCGGCCTACCCCGCGGCGGCCAGCCAGTTCAAGACCCGCCTGCAGGCGATCGCCCGGCTGCTGGCGACGACGGACGGTTCGGGCGCCAGCCTGCCCGTGCGCTGCGTGACGCTGAACGCGGCGGGCGGTTATGACACGCACTCAAACCAGGCCGCGGGACTGTCCGCCGGCCTGCTGACCACGACCGCGAACATCCGCGCGTTGTGGCGCGACCTCGAGCTGCGCGGCCTGGCCGACCGCGTCGTGATCTCGCTGTGGAGCGAGTTCGGCCGCCGGCCGGCGGAGAACGGCTCGGCGGGCACCGACCACGGCGCGGCGGGCGCGGCGTTCGTCATCGGCAAGAACATCCGCCAGGGGCTGATCGGCGAGTTTCCGGGGTTGGCCGCCGGGACCGGGCTGGACCCGTACGGCAACGTGCGCGCGACCGCCGACTTCCGCGGCCTGTACTGCGCGCTGCTCGAGCAGTGGTTTCAGACCGACGCCGCGGGGATCATTCCCTCGGCGGGATCGTTCGCGCGGCCGACGCTGCTGTCGTGACCGGACGCCGGGCGGGGCTGGCGGTCGTGCTGGCGCTCGTGTGCGCACCGATCGGCGGCGGCGCGACCGCGGCCGACCCCGCCCAGCGCTCGGCGAAGGCCGGCGGTTCGGCGCGCGCTGCGCCGGCGGCGTGCCCGAAGCGCGATCGGGCGCGGTCGAAGTGCCGCCGCGCGCGGGTCAGCGCCGGCTACAAGCGCGGCGCCCGCCGCGGCCGCGCGCTGCTCGCGCCCCCGCGCACCGGCGCCCCGAGCGGTGCCGCTGCGAAACCCGCCGCCGGTGCCGCCTCCGGCCCGGCCGGCCCGGCCACGCCCGCCGCGCCCGCCGCGCCGGGGGCAGGAGGCACGCCGCCCCCGCCCGCCCCCGTGGCCAGCAGCGTCGGCGCCGAGGCCTACGACTTCGGCGCCTTCGTCCTGCGCCTGACCCGCACCGCGGTGCCGGCCGGCAACCTCACGATCTACTTTCGCAACAACGACGTCGCCGACCACAACCTCTGGTTCGACGCACCGGCGGCGGCCGGCGGCGCCTCCCAGATGATCAGCGAAGCGGTCGGCGAAGGCGGCGGTGCCACGAAGACCGTGCCCGTCACGCCCGGCACCTGGCGGCTGTACTGCTCGCTGGACGGCCACGAGGCCATGACGCGGGACCTCGCCGTCGAGTAGTCGCGGCCGGGGGTGTCAGCCGTCCGCATCGGCGAGGTCGCGACCCAGCGCCGCCGCCACGATGACGAGGATCGCGACGACGCGGTCGGCCGGGATCGCGTAGTGGTTGCGCCGCTGGGACGCGACGAGTCCCGCCGTGCGCAGCTCGCGCAGGTGATGGTGCAGTTGGCCGCTGGTGCCGGTGCCGGAGATCTCCTGCAGCTCGGAGAGGCTCCGCGCGCCGAGCAGCAGTCGGCGCAGGATCTCCAGGCGCAGCGGGTGGCCCAGCGCGCCGAGGATCGCGGCGACGGCGCCGAGGTCGGCGTCGACGAGATCGGGCACCGCGTGCTCGAGTTGCCACACGAGCTCGCCGGTGCCCGGCGCGCGCACCCGACCGCCGTAGGCGACGCTGCCCGCCACGTCGCCGCCGGCGAAGCCCGGACCCGTGTTGCGCGCGAGGCGATCGAGCAGCCACCAGGGCTCCGCCGGCATCGACGGACCGGGGGCCGCGCCGCCGGGCTCCCCGACCGCGGCCTCGAGGGCGTCCACGCGCGCCTGCAGGCGCGCGATCGCCCGCGCCATCTCCTGCGGGTCCGGAGTTTCCGAAGTCGAGCTTGACATACGTTTTTCCATACTGTTGCTACGCTACAGCGTATTCGCATCCTGAGATGAAAGGAGAGCCCGCCATGCTTCGCACCCCGCGAACCCCGGCCGACCGCCCCTCATCGCATCCTCTCACCGTGCTCGGCTGTGTCGCCGCCGCCGCGCTTGCCCTCGCCTTCGCCGGCGCAACCGGCGGCGGCGACGGCGATCGCAACGAGGCGCAGGCAGCCGCGGCGCCCGCGGCCGATGTGCGCACGCCCGACGCCCTGCTGAAATGGATGGCCGCCCACCCCGAGAACGCGGGCCTCGCCGTACTCCCTGAGAACGGCGCGCGGAGCCTGCGCTTTCAAGCCGGTCGCCGCGCTCCCCTCGCCTCCGTGCGCAAGGTGCTGGTCGCCGGCGCGCTGACGGAGTCCGCCGCTGACCTCTCGACGAGGATCCCGCGCTCCGCGGTGGAGCGCTTCTACGTGCCGGGCAGCGACGGCGGCGCGCACCAGGAGGCCGATCTCGACGAGCCGCTGACGCTGCAGAAGGTGGCGCGGGCGGCGCTCGAGTTCTCCGACAACGCGGCCGCCGATGCACTGCTGCACCGTCTCGGCACCGATGCCGTGGATGCCTACGCCAAGCGTGCGGGCATGCGAGCCCAGGACCCGATCTACAGCGGGTTCGGCGAGCTGGCGGCCTGGACCCGCGAGCCGCGCTGGACCGAGCTGTCGCCTGCCCAACGGGCCCGCCGTGCCGGCGAGCTGGCCGGCAGCGTCTCGGCCGAGCAGGTGACCATGCCCGCGATCGCCGATCAACGGCGCCTCGCCGGGGCATCCGTCGCGGGAACGCCGCAGGAATGGGCGACGCTCATGGGCAGCATCGGACGCGCCGGCGACCGGCGGCTGGTCGAGCTGCTCGACTGGCCGCGGCGCCAGGACGCCGGGCTGCGCAAGCGCTACGCGCGGGTGCTGCTGAAGGGCGGCAGCCTCCCGGGGGTGGCCACCGAGGCCGCCTATGTGAAGCCGCGCGGGCGACCGGGTGTCGCGGTGGCGCTGTTCCTGCGCGACCTGCCACCCGACGTCGAAGCGTCGTTGCGCAAGACCTTCGTCCAGCAGCCGCTGCTGCTGCGGCTCGCGTCCGACGAGCGCTATCGCGCGAGGGCGGCCAGGGTGCTCGCGAGGCGATGAGCCGGCGAGCTGCGCTGCGCCGAACGGTGGCGAGGCGACCACGCGCCGGCTCGCCGCGGGGTGTGGGCGCGCGGTCCGACGCGCGACAATGGGGCGATGGACCCCTACGCCGTGCTCGGGCTCGCCACCGGCGCGTCGGTCGACGAGGCCGCCCGCGCCTACCGCGAGCTGGCCAAGCGCTTTCACCCCGACCGGGTCGGCGACGCGGGCATGGCGCAGATGGTCCAGCTCAACGTCGCCTACGAGCTGCTGCGCTCCGAGCAGCGCCCGCGCGCGGGCGCGCCCGTGGCGCCGGCGACAGGCGGCGCCACCAACAGCGCACGCACCGGCGCGCGGCGCGGGCCCGGCGACTGGCTGCCCGAGGCGATGCGTCGCGCGCTCGGCCGCGAGCTGCTCGACGCGCTGGAGGCCGACGAGCCCGTCGAGCTCGTGACCCCGACCGCGACCTGGGCCAGCCCCAGCACGCTGCTCGCCGTCACCGACCGGCGCCTGCTGTGGCTGCTCGACGACGCGGTCGGAAACCGCGTCCGCTCGCTGCGCTTCCGCGACACCGCCCGCGCCGAGCAGCGCTTGGTCTGGCCGCGCCGCACGCGCGCACGGCTCAGCGTCGAGCCGCGCCTCGGCGGCAAGCGCTGGACGTTCTCGGACCTGCGCCCGGCCACCGCGGCGGCGATCGCCGGGCACGTCAGGGCGGGGCTGGCCGTGGGGCGATCCGGTCGGCTTCACCGCAATTAGGCGACAAGCGAAACTTCCTGTCATGCGCCGCGTCGGCGGTTAGACTCGCGCTGCGCTATCGGCCGCAGAGAGCAGAGGAGTTGCGATCATGTCTGGCATTCGACGTCCGACGTCCGGCCCCACGGTTGCGGGCGTGCAGCGGCGGCACGGGCTGCGCCGTCTCGGCGGGCTGCTGTGCCTGGTCGCGGCCGCCGTGCTCATCCCCGCCAGCCCGGCCTCGGCGGTCGCGCAGTCGTTCGTTGCCACGCTGGTGGGTACCCAGGAGTTTCCGCCCAACGGCTCGACCGCCACGGGCACGGGGACCGTCGACCTCAACGCCGCCGAGACGGTGATCACCGTCAACGCCTGCTTCGCCGGCCTGACATCCAACGCGACCGTCGGTCACATCCACGCCCACAATCCTCCCGCCCAGGCGCCCCCGGGCACGAACGCCAGCGTGCGCTTCGGATTCACCGGCGTTCCGGCTGCCACCAGCGGCTGCATCCCGAGCCAGACCTTCGCGGTCACCCCCGCCGAGGTGCTCAAGGCCCGCACCGGGCAGTGGTACTTCAACATCCACTCGACGACGTTTCCGGGTGGAGAGATCCGCGGCCAGGTGGTCACGAGCGCGTCGTATCCGGCGACGGCGGCGGGGGTCGGCCTGAGCACGACCTGGAACCTGCGCAATGCCCTCTCGACCGGGGCCGCCACCAACACGTTCGTCTACGGCACGAGGCCGAACGTGCCGTTCGTGTGCGACCTGGACGGCAACGGCGACGAGACGCCCGTCAGCTACGAGGCCGGCAGCTTCAAGGTGCGCCACTCCAACAGCGCGGGTGCCCCCGACACGACGATCCCGTTCGGCGACCCGAAGGGGTTCCCGGTCGGCGGCGACTTCGACGGAGATGCGCGCGACGACCTCGCCGTCTACCGCAACGGCACGTGGCAGGTGCGCTACACCGATGACGGCGCGACCGACACGTTCACGTTCGGCTCCGGCTCCTGGCCCAACATTGTGCCGGTGAGCGGTGACTGGGACGGCAACGGGATCGACGGGATCGGCACGTACACGTACTCCACCGCCACGTGGAACCTGCGCCAGGCAGCGAGCGCCGGCCTGCCCGACCTATCGTTCGTCTACGGGACGGCGAACACCACCTACCCGGTCGTCGGCGACTGGGATCTCGACAACGACGAGACCGTCGGCGTGAGGACGGTGGCGGGAACGACCTGGTCGCTGCGCAACTTCAACAGCGCGGGCGTTGCGAACACGACGTTCGACTTCGGCGCGGCCAACGCGCTCCCGCTCAGCTGGCGGGGCGCCGCCCCGTAGCCGCGTGACGCTGCCGCCGGCAGGAGCGGATCTTCTAGATCCGCTCCTGCCAGGTGACGGCGGCCTGGGCCACGCGCCGTAGCGCCTCCTGCATCTGGGTCGGGTTGTTGGTCCGGCGCGCCGCGGTGAGCGCATCGAGCGCCGCCGCCATCACGGCGGGTCCGCTCGGGCCGGTGACCCGCAGCTCGGCGAGCTCGGCCGGCGTGAGGCGCCGCGCCTCGCCGCGCAACACCGCCACCGTCTCGCGCAGCTCGCGCTCGGCGCGGGCGGCCCGCAGCTCGGCCTCGGCGGCCGCCCGGCGATCCCGCGCCGCCGCGACCCGCGCGGGGGCCGTCTCGGCCGCCGCCGGCGCCGGCTGGCGCACGGTCACGACCGCGGGTGCCGGCTCGGCCTCGGCGTGCGCGCGCTCGAGCAGCCGCTCGGCCGCGACGAGCTCGTCGGCCAGCCGGTCGCCGGTTGCCTTGAGCTCGCGGCGCTCACCGCGCAGCGTCCCGATCGTCGCCTCCGCCCGCTCGAGCTTGGCCGCCATCCGCTTGGCCGCCGTGCGCGCCTCGGCCGCGTCCATCCGCGCCTCCGCGAGCTTGTCGCGCAGGTCACGGACGGTGACGTCGGCCTTCGCCTCGGCAGCGGACGCCCGGCGCTCTGCGCGGGCCAGCGCCGCGTCGTCGACGACACGCTCACGAACGACCCTCGGCTTGGCGGCACCCGCCCGCGAGCCGGCCCGCCGTGCGGCGTCGCGCTCCGCGGCGGCCCGCGACGCGCGCTCACCGGCACGATCGAGGCGTGCCTCGAGCAGCGCCACGCGCCGCTCGGCGTCCCGCGCCTGCGCGAGCGCCGCCGCGACCATCGCCCGGCCCTCCGGGCTGATGACCGCCCGGTGAGCCTGCTGCGGATCGACGCCGACCCGCCGCCGCGGACCCGGCCGCGCCGGCTCGTAGCCCGCCGCCCGGATCGCCTCGTTCAGCGACCCGCCGAACGGGCGCTTGGCCGAGTTCAGCGCGGGCCAGGGCGACCCGTCGGCACGGCCGTCGCGGTAGCGCTCGACGCGCCACAGCTGGCCGGCCCACTTCGCCGAGGAGGGGTTCCAGTCGGCCGCACGAGGCGGCTCGCCGTATGTGGCCACCCATTCACGGATGGCGATGATGATGGAGTCGCGGTCCCACCCCGCCCCACGCCCGGTCCGGGCATGTGGCGCAGCTCCCGCGATTGTCGCGGGAGCCATGTGAGAGGTCTCCCGCTAGTTCGCGTCGGCCGCGTCGTTGGTGCGCTGCGCAGGCTCGTCGATCGGCCGGCACGAGGCGAACCCGGCGCTGGAAACGCCATGGATGAGCAGCATCGTCGTGTGGGCCGTAGAGAGCGTCATGTTCGATTACCGTAAAGCACGCGCCACCTGGCCGTCAAGGCGAAGTTCCCGGGAAGTCGGGACGCTGCACCGGACGAGGCGCACGTGGGTTCGAACCCATCGCGACCAGGCCACCGACCGCGCGGGTTAGCCTTCAGGCCATGCCGAACGCCATGCCACCGCCCGGCGCCTCCAGCGGCGAGCTCGTGCGCCGGACCTTCGCGGTCCCCGACGAGCACGACGGCGCGACGCGGCGGATGCCGTGACCGGCGCCGCGTTGGAGGGGATCGAACCGACGGGCCGCGCCCTCGCGATCGACGGAATCGATCACTTCGTCGTCCGCGACCGCACGATCGCGACGAACTTCGTCGTCTTCGACCAGATGCAGTTCGCACGCCGGCTTGGGCTGCTGGCGCCCGACCGCTCGCGCGCCGATCGCGCGACGAAGGCCGCGTTCAACGCCAGGACGCGGCGGCTGGCGCGCCTGCGCCGTCGGCCGTAGCGCCGCCGCCGCCCGCACGCCCACATGCGCTGGATCATCGACGCCATGAACGTCATCGGCACCCGGCCCGACGGCTGGTGGCGCGACCGCCACGCGGCGATGGTCGGGCTCGTCGACCGGCTCGAGCGCTGGGCCGCCGCGGAGGGCGAGGACGTCACGGTCGTCTTCGAGCAGCCGCCGCGCCCGCCGATCGTGTCGAGCGTCATCGAGGTCGCACACGCCAAGCGCCCGCGGCCGAACTCCGCCGACGACGAGATCGTGCGCCTCGTGCGCGCGGCGCCGGACCCGGCGTCGGTGCGCGTCGTCACCTCCGACGGCGTGCTCTCTCAGCAGGTCCACGCCGCGGGCGCAAGCACGTTCTGCGCCTCCGCGTTTCGCACGCAGATCGACGCCTGACCGCATCGCCCGGCGACGTCAGCCGAAGACGTCGATCCAGGTGAGCACCTGGCCGCCGGTGCCCAGGGCGACGGGCACCGCGCGCGTGCGGCGCCGCTGGCTGGGGTGACGCATGAGCGCGTCGCGCACGACCGCGGAGATCTCGTCGAGCTCGGTCGGCTGCGGCCGCTCGTCGACGCGCAGGACGATCCCCGTCGAGACGACGTGCACGGCGGTGTCGAACATCGACGCCGGCTCGGGCTCGAGGTTCTCGACGGTGTGCCCGCGCTCGCGCAGCCCCGTGGTCACGCTGGCGGCGAGCTGCGCGTCGCCCCCGCTGCTGTTGTCGACGACCACGCGCACGACGAGGGACTGCCCGCGCGCACGCTCGCGAAACCCCGATCACCCCGGCGCGGGCTACACGGACATGAGCTGCTGCATGCGCTCGCGCTCGAACGTCTGCGTCGGGCCGGACGCGACGATCCTTCCGACGTCCATCACCGCGTACGTGTCGGCCAGGCGCATCGCGAAGTCGACGTACTGCTCGACGAGCAGGATCGACATCCCGTCGTTCTTCAGATCGGCGATCGCATCCTCGATCTCGAGGATGATCGACGGCTGGATGCCCTCCGTCGGCTCGTCGAGCAGCAGCAGCCGCGGGCGGGTCACCAACGCGCGGGCGATCGCGAGCTGCTGCGCCTCGCCGCCGCTCAGAAATCCGGCCGGCCGGTCGAGGATCTTGCGCAGCCGCGGGAAGCGTTCGAGCGAGCGCTCGATGTCCTCGGGCCCGGACCTCTCCGAAGCGTCGGCGACGACGCGCAGGTTCTCGAACACCGTCAGGTACGCAAACGCCTCGCGGCCCTGGGGCACGTAGGCGATCCCGGCCTTCGTGCGGTTGTAGGGGGCGGCATTCGTGATCTCCTGCCAGCCCAGCGAGATCGTCCCGCGCCTGGCCGGCTGCAGCCCGACGATCGTCTGCAGCAGCGTGCTCTTGCCGACGCCGTTGCGGCCCATGAGGCAGCACAGCCCGCCCTCGGCGACCTCGAGCGAGACGCCGAAGATCACCTGCGTCGGGCCGTAGGCGACCTCGAGGTCTGAGACGCTGAGGATCGGCGGCGGGTCGACGTGCGCAACCGCGGTGCGCTGCACCGGCTGGTGGACCTCGGTCATGCCACGACCGCCGCGGCACCGCGCGCGTCGCGCGGGCGGCCCAGGTAGACCTCGCGGACGGTCTCGTTGCGCTGCACCTCGGCGACCGTGCCCTCGGTGAGGATCTTGCCCTCGTGCATGACCGTCACCTTGTGGGCGAAGCGGCGCACGAAGTCCATGTCGTGCTCGATGACGAGCACCGTCGTGCCCTGCTCGGCGATCCTCGTCACGAGCTCGCCGGTGTGCAGGCGCTCGCGCTGCGTCATGCCGGCGACCGGCTCGTCGAGCAGCAGCAGGCGCGGGCGCTGGACGAGCACCATCGCGACCTCGAGCCACTGCTTCTGACCGTGCGACAGCGAGCCGGCGGCGTCGTCCTGCTGGGCGGTGAGGTCGACCGAAGCGAGGATCTCGGCGACCGCCTCCGAGACGCCCTTGCGGCGGCGCAGCAGCGCGCGAAACGGCAGCCGGAACGAGGCCGCGAGGTCGACGTTCTCGACCACCGTGAGCTCGTCGAAGACCGACGGCTTCTGGAACGTACGGCCGATCCCGGAGCGGACGATCGCGTGCTCGGAGCGGCCGACGAGCTCCGCGCCGGCAAACCTGATCGAGCCGCTCGTGGGGCGCACGAGGTTCGTGATCGAGTCGATCAGCGTCGTCTTGCCCGCGCCGTTGGGTCCGATGACGAAGCGCACCTCCTGCTCTTGCAGCGTGAGGTCGAGGCCGTCGATCGCGTGGAAGGCGTCGAACGCGACGACGAGGTTGCGGATCTCCAGCAGCGGCGTGGTCATCTCAGACCACCTCCTTGGGAGGCGCGGCGGTCGCCGGCGCCGCGGTCGCGGTCACCTTCGGGGGCCTGGGTGGCGGGTCGATCCGCGGCACGCCGCCGCGGATCGAGCGCTGCCGCGCGAGGTACTCGCGGATGCGCTGCACCGCACCGCCGACGCCCTTGGGCAAGAACAGGATCACCACGACGAACAGCAGGCCCTGCACGTACAGCCAGCCCGACGGCCACCCCTCGGAGATGCTCGTCTTCGCCTGGTTGACCATCACGGCGCCGGCGGCCGCCCAGGCGAGCGCCTGGCGCCCGCCCAGCGCGACCCAGATGACCATCTCGATCGACGGGACGATGCCGAGCAGGGCGGGCGAGATGATCCCGACCACCGGGACGAACAGCGCGCCCGCGAGTCCCGCCATGCCGGCGGCGAGGACGTAGGCGACGAGCTTGATGCGCGCCGGGTCGTAGCCGAGGAAGCGCACGCGGTCCTCGTGGTCGCGCGAGGCGATCAGCAGCCGCCCGTAGCGCGCGAGCACGAGCGAGCGCGTCGCGAGGAACACGAGCAGCAGGGCGATCACGACGACGAAGTAGAGGATCTTCTTGTCGGCCGGGTCGACGACCGACAGGCCGAAGAAGGTCTGGAAGTTCGTCAGCCCGTTCGTGCCGCCGGTGAGCGAGAGGTTGCCGACGATGACGATGACGAACGCGGCCGCCAGCGCCTGGCTGAGGATCGCGAAGTACGCGCCGCGGATGCGCTGGCGAAACACCGCGGCGCCGAGCAGCGCGGCGATCGCCATCGGCAGCAGGATCGCCATCGGGACCGCGAACCACGCGGCGGAGAACGGCCTCCAGAGCCACGGCAGCGCGGCGTACTGGCCGCTGTAGGTGAGGATGTCGGGCAGGTTGCCGGGACCGGCGTCGACGATCTTCATGTGAAAGCCCATGCAGTAGCCGCCGAGGCCGAAGAAGAGCCCTTGGCCGAGGACGAGCATCCCGCCCTGGCCCCAGGCGAGGCCGATGCCGATGGCGATGATCGCGAAGCAGAGGAACTTCGCCAGCAGCGAGAGGCGGAAGTCCGACAGGACGGCCGGGGCGATCAGCAGCAGCGTCACGGCCATCAGCGCGAAGCGCACGGCGAAGCCCTTCGCCGACGGCGTGCTGCTGCGCGGCAGGAGCTTGGCGAGCATGGTCATCAGGCGAGCCCCCGGCGCTTCTGGACGACGATCCCCTCGGGCCGCCACTGCAAGAACAGCACGATGAGCAAAAAGACGCCGGCCTTGGCGATGCTCGTCGAGGTGTTGTATTCGATGAACGAGTTCGCCATGCCGAGCGCGAGCGCGGCCACGATCGCCCCGCGCAGCTGTCCGAGGCCGCCGACGATGACGACGAGGAAGGCGTCGATGATGTAGTTCAGGCCGAGCGTCGGGCCGACGGGCCCCAGCAGCGTGATGCCGACGCCGGCCAGCCCGGCGAGGCCGGACCCGATGAAGAAGGTCGTGCGGTCCACGCGCGTCGTGCGCACGCCGCTGACCGCCGCCAGCGGACGGTTCTGCATGACCGCGCGCATCCGCCGCCCGGCCGGGGTGCGGATCATGTAGAACGCGATCGCGACCACGACGAGCGCGACGACCGTGATGATGAACAGGCGCGGATAAGAGAGGTCGGCGCCGGCGATCGTGATGCCGCCGTCGAGAAAGGCGGGCGCGGAGACGTTGACGTTCTGCGCGCCGAACAGGTCACGGGCGAGCTGCTGGAGCATGAGGCCGACGCCCCAGGTCACCAGCAGCGTGTCCAGCGGCCGACCGTAGAGCCGGCGGATGACGAGGAACTCGAGGATCAGCCCCATCGTCCCCGCGACGAGGAACGCCGCCGGCAGCGCGAGACCGAACGCGAGGGTGATCGCCCCGGTCCCGAGCGCCGTCTGCAGCACGTAGGTCGTGTACGCGCCGGCCATGATGAACTCGCCGTGCGCCATGTTGATGACGTTCATCTGGCCGAACGTGAACGTCAGCCCGAGGGCGACGAGCAGCAGGATCGACGCGATGCTCAGCCCGACGAAGAGCTGGTTGAGAAAGACGTCCATCGTCGCTTCTGCGGCTCGCCGCTCGGTCGCCTAGCGGGCGCGGCCGGACGTTCTGGGAGGTTTTCCGGGATGCCCGGCCGGGATCTGACGGGTCGACGGTGTCCCGCCCTCGTGCTGGTGGCACGTGGGCGGGCGCCGGCGCCCGTCAGGCACGGATCGGGCGCCCGGAAAACCCGCAGAACTTGCGGACGGGTCCACTAGCTGCAGGCGTCCGCGGGCGCCAGGCCCTTGGCCCAGTCGTAGGTCTCAAGGCACGGATCGGGCTTGATCGGCCCGTCGGACTCGAACACCGTGTCGATCAGCCCATCGGGCCGCAGCTTCCCGATCCGCGCGGTCTTGTAGATGTGCTGGTTGTCACCGTCCACCGTGACCTTGCCCTCGGGCGCCTCGAACACGAGGCCCTTGGACGCGGCCTTGACCTTCTCGGGGTCGGTGCTGCCGGCCTTCTCGGCCGCCAGCGCCCAGAGATGGACGCCGACGTAGCCCGCCTCGATCGGATCGTCGGTGACGCGGTCCTGGCCGTACTTCGCCTTGTAGGCCTTGACGAACTTCGCGTTCGTCGTGCCCGGGGTGGTCTGGTAGTAGTTCCACGCCACGTACTGGCCGACGATGTTGTCGATGCCGACGCCGCGGACCTCGTCCTCCGCCGTCGAGACGGAGATCACCGGCAGCTTCTTGGCGTCCAGGCCGGAGTCCTTGAACTGCTTCCAGAAGGCGACGTTCGAGTCACCGTTGATCGTCTGGAAGACGGCGTCCGGGTCGGCCTGCTTGATCTTGTTGACGGTCGTGGCGTAGTCGGTGTTGCCCAGCGGCGAGTACTCCTCACCGACGACGTTCATGCCGTTGGCCTTGGCCCAGGCCTTGATCTCCTTGTTGGCCGTGCGTGGGAACACGTAGTCCGAGCCGACGAGGAAGAGATCCTTGACCTTCAGCTCCTGCTTGAGGAACTCGAGGCCGGGGACGATCTGCTGGTTCGTCGTGGCGCCGGTGTAGAAGATGTACGGCGACGCCTCGAGGCCCTCGTACTGGACGGGGTAGTACAGCAGCGCCTTGTTGCGCTCGAAGACGGGCAGCATCGCCTTGCGGCTGGCCGACGTCCAGCCGCCGAAGGTGGCGGCGACCTTGTCGGTGGAGATGAGCTTCTGCGCCTTCTCGGCGAAGGTGGGCCAGTCCGACGCGCCATCCTCGACGACCGGCTTGAGCTTCTTGCCGAGCACGCCCCCGCCGGCGTTGATCTCCTCGATCGCGAGCAGCTCGGCGTCGCGCACCGAGACCTCGCTGATGGCCATCGTCCCGCTGAGCGAATGCAGGATCCCGACGGGAATGGTGCTGCCCGAGGCGGCGCCCCCGTCGGACGAGCTCGACGTGTCCGAGTCCTCGCTGCCGCAGCCCACGGCGACCGCTGCCAGCACGGTTGCCACGATGGCTAGCGCGGTGCACCCAGCACGGCGTTGCCCACGGACGGGACGATGCATGAAACCCCCTCAGGTCGAGTAGCACGCCCACGGCGGGCGAGTGCTGCGAGCAACCTACGGGCGGTGGGAGGGGGCTCGATATGGCCCGCCAGCCGAAGATCGGCCGCCGCGTTTCGACGTTGGGGAGAACCTTTCGGGTGCGTTGCGCCGCAAATCGAGCGGTCCGCTCAGGCCAGCGGCGGCAGCGATCGGCGGCCGCTCGCAGCGCTTGACAGGCAGGCGCTCGCTCCGGCCGACCGGAGGCGGGCCCGGCCGGCGCGCCGCCGGCGATCAGCCGCGGGCGGTGCGGCTCAGGCGCCGTGGCACTTCTTGAACTTCTTGCCCGACCCGCACCAGCACGGATCGTTGCGCCCGATCGTCTGCTCCTCGGAGAGGACGCGCTGCTCGACGGGCGGTGGCAGCTCCTCCTCGGCGTACAGCTCATCCTCGGCGACGCCGCCGGCGGCCGCCAACGCCAGCGCGCTGGGGGCGCCGGTGCCGCCCGAGTACGACACGCGCCCGGGGCGGGTGGAGGTGCCGCTGGTCTCATAGCGCTGCTCGGGCTCCTCGCCCTCGGCGGCCTCGAACTCGAGGTTGAACACCATCCGGGTGAAGTCCGCCCAGATCGTGTTCATGAGGTCGGCGAAGAGCGTGTACGCCTCGTTCTTGTAGGCCACGATCGGCTCGATCTGGGCGAAGCCGCGCAGGTGGATGCCCTCGCGCAGGTAGTCCATGTCGTAGAGATGCTCGCGCCAGCGGGTGTCGATGAACTGCAACAGCAAGAAGCGCTCGACCGCGCGCATGATCTCGTCGCCGAGCTCGGCTTCGCGCTCGTCGTAGAGCGCGACCGCGTCGTCGGTGATCTTCTTGATGAGCAGCTCGCGGTCGGTCTGCTCCGGCGAGAGCTCCCCGCTGTCGAGCAGGGACACCGGGAAGATGTCGTCGAGCGCCGTGAAGAGGCCATCGAGATCCCAGTCCTCGATGAAGTCGCCGGGCGTGAACTCGGCGACGGTCCGCTCGATGACGTTGCCGATCTCGCCGCGGACCTGGCCGCCCATGTCCTTGCCCTCGAGGATCTCGTTGCGGAACTTGTAGACGATCCGCCGCTGCTCGTTCATGACGTCGTCGTACTCGAGCACGCGCTTGCGCTGCAGGAAGTTCTGCTCCTCGACCTTCTTCTGCGCCTTCTCGATCTGCTTGGAGAGCATGCCGGCCTCGATCGGCTCCTCGCGGCCCTCCTCGTCGGTCGCGCCCAGGCGATCGAGGATCTTGTAGATCCGGTCGCCGGCGAACAGGCGCACGAGGTCGTCCTCGGCGGAGAGGAAGAAGCGCGACTCGCCGGGGTCGCCCTGGCGGCCGGCGCGGCCGCGCAGCTGGTTGTCGATGCGGCGCGACTCGTGGCGCTCGGTGCCGACGATGTACATGCCGCCCGCCGCGATGACCTTCTCCTTGTCGGCGGCGACGCGCTCCTCGATCTTCGGCAGGATGTCGTAGAAGCGGGCCTCGTAGTCCGGATCGCCCGGCTGCAGCCCCAGCCGCGCGAGCTCGCGCTGCGTGAGGTGCTCGGGGTTGCCGCCGAGCTTGATGTCGACGCCGCGGCCCGCCATGTTCGTGGCGATCGTGACGGCGCCCGACTGGCCGGCTTCGGCCACGATCTCGGCCTCGCGCTCGGCGTACTCCGGCTTGGCGTTGAGCACCGTGTGCTTGACGCCGTGCTTGTCGAGGATGCCCGACAGCAGCTCGGAGACCTCGACCGAGACCGTGCCGACGAGCACGGGCTGACCGGTCTCGTGGCGCTCCATGATCTCGCGGCTGACGGCGTCCCACTTGCCGTTGCGCGTCTTGTAGACCTGGTCGTTGCGGTCGTTGCGGATCATCGCCTGGTTGGTCGGGATCTCGACCACCGGCAGCTTGTAGATCTTCATGAACTCGGTCGCCTCGGTGAGCGCCGTGCCGGTCATGCCCGCGAGCTTGTCGTAGAGGCGGAAGTAGTTCTGCAGCGTGATCGTCGCGAGGGTCTGGTTCTCCTCCTGGACGTGCACGCCCTCCTTGGCCTCGATCGCCTGGTGCAGGCCCTCCGACCAGCGCCGGCCCTCGAGGATGCGGCCCGTGAACTCGTCGATGATCATCACCTGGCCGTCGACGACCGCGTAGTCGACGTCGCGCTTGTAGAGCGACTCGGCCTTCAGCGCCTGCTGCAGGTGGTTGACGAGCGGGCCGTTCTCGGCGCGGTAGAGATGATCGATGCCGAGGAACTTCTCGGCCTTGGCGACGCCCTGCTCGGACACCGAGACCGTCTTGTGCTTCTCCTCGAACTCGAAGTCGAAGTCGGCGACGAACTCCTTCTTCAGGCGCGGGTCCATCCCCTCGGGCTTCTTGCCGGGGATCATTTTCCTGGCGAGCTTGGCGAACTTGTCGTAGTGGTCGGCGGCGGCCTCGGGCTGGCCGGAGATGATCAGCGGGGTGCGCGCCTCGTCGATGAGGATGTTGTCGACCTCGTCGACGATCGCGTACGGATGGCCGCGCTGCACCTTCTCCTCCAGCGCGGAGGCCATGTTGTCGCGCAGGTAGTCGAAGCCGAACTCGGAGTTCGTGCCGTAGGTCACGTCGGCGCCGTAGGAGCCGTGCTTCTCGGAGACCGGCTGCATGTTCTGCAGCACGCCGACGTTGAGCCCCAGGGCGTGGTAGATCGGGCTCATCCACTCGGCGTCGCGGCGGGCGAGGTAGTCGTTGACCGTCACGACGTGCACGCCGCGGCCGGGCAGCGCGTTGAGGACGACGGCGAGCGTGGCCGTCAGCGTCTTGCCCTCGCCGGTCTTCATCTCGGCGATCGAGCCCGAGTGCAGGACCATCCCGCCGATCATCTGCACGTCGAAATGACGCATCGCCATCTCGCGCTTGCCGACCTCCCGGACGATCGCGAACGTCTCGGGGATCAGGTCGTCGAGCTTGGCGCCGTTGTGCGCCTGCTCGCGCAGGGAGTCGGTCCGCTCGCGCAGCTCGTCCATCGATTCGAGCTCGAGCTCCGGCTCGAAATCGTTGATCCGGGCGACGCGCTTTTCGAACTGCTTGAACTGCTTGGCTTCGCCCATCCGCAGGGCACGATCGAGGAGCGCCATAGGGCTGGAGGATACCGACGCGGCGGGGCTCGCCCGCCGCGTCCGTACCGCTGTGGTCGGGGGTGGACTAGGTGGCGGCTTGTGGCTGCGCGGCGCGGGCCTCGCGGCGGCGACGGCGCTTGTCTCGGTGACGCTTGACCTGGCGCGCCAGCTCGTCGGAGCAGAGGCGGATCGAGTGCGTCATCTCGCGGGATGCGCCCTCGGCGTGCAGCGTGACGCCCTTGAGATAGAGCGTGACGCCGGCGACCTGCGAGTCGGCGATCTTCGGGTTGCGCTCCTCGTGCAGCTCGACCTCCATCCGGGCGAGATCTGAGACCTGGGCTGCGACCTTGCGGAACTTGCGCTCCACCAGCTCGCGCAGCTCGTCGTTGACGGGGACGTTGCGGCCCTTGACCTCGATCTGCATCTCGAAGTCCTCTCTGTCGAACGGACGTGCGAGCTGTCGATGGTACGCCTCGGTCCCGACGGATTCAACGCAGCCGTTCGTCCAGGGTCCGCGCCCATGTGACGGCGGCCACGTGCTCGCTGCCTGCGTCGCGCAGCGCCTGCGCGCACGCGTGCAGCGTCGCGCCGGTCGTGTGGACGTCGTCGACGAGAACGACGCGCGGCGGCGGCGGCCCGCAGGCGGCGAAGTGCAGGTTGGCGGGATCGCGGCGGGCCTCGCGCGAGGCGCCCAGCTGGTGTGAGGCCGCGCGGCCGCGGCGCAGGACGCGGCGCAGCGGCAGGCCCGTGCGGCGCGCCAGCGCGACCGCGATGAGCTCGGCGGGGTCGAAGCCGCGGGCGCGGCGGTGGCGCGGGTGCGGCGGCACGGCGACCAGCGTGAGACCGCCCCGTCCGTCGCGGGCGAGCAGGTGCGGGGCCGCGCCGGCGGCGATCTGCGCCGCCATGACGTTCGCGAGCGGGCGGGCGGCGGCGAACTTCAGGGCGTGCATCGCTGCGCGGGCGGCGCCGTCGTAGGCGACGGCCGCCCAGGCGGCATCGAAGGCGGCGTCGCCGGCCGGGCAGCGGTGGCGGCGATCCGACAGCGGCAGCGCGCAGCGCTCGCAGCAGTGCGCGGGCAGCCACGGCAGCCCGCGCCGGCAGGCCGCGCAGAGGACGTCGCCGGCGTGCCGGCCGGGCGCGCCGCAGGCCGCGCAGCGCGGGGGAACGACGAGCGCGACGAGCTCGGCCAGCATCGACTTCATCGTGCTGCTCGCGGTGTTCCGGCGGGCGCGCGGATCGCGACGATCGTGCGCAGTCACGCAGGAGGCTGGCACAATCGCGGGCATCCTCGCCGCACCCCTCGCCGTCGCCCCCGACGCCAGCTGGTCATTCGAGCCGGGCGCGATCGTGCTCGTCGCGGCGCTGACGTTCCTCTATGTCCGTCGCTGGCGGGAGATCGACGGCTCGGCGGGGCGGCTGACGAGCTTCCTGGCGGCAATGGCGCTCATCCTCATCGCGCTGTGCTCGCCGATCGACCGCCTCGGCGAGCAGCTGTTTGCCATGCACATGGTCCAGCACCTGCTGCTGCTCGACCTCGCGCCGATCCTCGCGCTGCTCGGGCTGACGCGGGTGCTGCTGCGTCCGCTGACGCGGCGCCTCGTGCGCATCGAGCGGCGCGCCGGCGTGCTCGCCCACCCGGTCTTCGCGATCGTCCTCTACGTCGCGACGATGGCGGCCTGGCACATCCCCGCGCTGTACGACGCGGCGCTGGAGACACCGGTGCTGCACGTCCTCGAGCACGTGTCGTTCGCCATCGCCGGCGGGCTGTACTGGTGGCATCTGCTGTCGCCGATCCGCGCCCGCCGGCGCCTGGGCGGGATGGGGCCCGTCGTCTACATGCTCGCCACGAAGGTGTTCGTCGGCCTGCTCGGCATCCTGCTGGCCTTCTCGCCCGACGCGATCTACGGCTTCTACGAGCGCCAACCCGGATACTGGGGCCTCTCCCCCGGCACCGACCAGTCCGTGGGCGGGCTGATCATGGCGCTCGAGCAGTCGATCGTCATGGGCGTCGCGCTCGTGTTCCTGTTCACCCGCGCGCTGGCCGAGAGCGAACGCGCCGACCAGCGTGCGGAGCGCTTCCTGGACGCGGACCAGTAGCCGGACGTCACGCCGGTCTGACCGGTGCGCACGCCTCGACCACTGCGCGGGCGTGAGCGGCAGATCGTAGACGTCCGCGAAGCCGAGCCGCCACGCCCGCTCGGCGGCAAACAGCCGCTCCCAGCGCCAGACGACGGCATAGAGGGTGCCGGCGTTCTCCCAGCTCGGTCGCGGTGCGAGCTCCTGAACCGGCGGGCGGGCGTCCTTCGTCGAGACCTCGATCGTCCACCCGTCGGGTGCCGGCATGTGCTCCCACAGCTCGAACGTGCCGCCGGCGAGCTCGAGCTTGACGACGAGCGTCGGGCACGTCGGCGCCGTCGTCGGCAACAGGCACGGCCGCCGCCGGTGGCTGCCCCTTGCCCTGGCGGGCGAGCCAGCGGGCTCAGGCGGGGGAGCGCGAGAGCATGCGCGCGCCGCCCGGTTGCCCGCCGTGTGCTGCGGGGCGAGCACCGCGTCGCTACGGCGCCGCGCCGGGTCCGGGACTGGACTCAGGTTCAGCTCGGCCCGGCACCGGCAGGTATCGCTAGATGCCGTTGAGGAAATCCAGCCCGATGCTGTCGAGCAGCTTCTGGGCCTCGACGTTCAGCTGCGTGAGCTCGCCGGTCCAGATGAGCACGCCCATGACGATGAGGATCGCGCCGCCGGTCGCGACGATCGCCGCGTAATGGCGCTTGACGACGGTGAACAGCGTCGTCATGCGGTCGAAGGCGATCGCGGTCAGCAGGAAGGGGATGGCCAGGCCGGCCGAGTACCAGGCCAGCAGGTAGGCGCCGTGGGCGGAGGACTCCGACAGCGACGCCGCGGTGAGGATCGCGCCCAGCGTGGGACCGACGCACGGCGTCCAGGCGATCGCGAACGCCGCGCCGGCGACGAGCGGTCCGCCCCGCCCCGCGCGCTCCATGAGCGCGTCGATGCGCCACTCCTGGTTGAGGCGCGCGACGAAGGGCGTCGCGAGGAAGAAGACGCCGAGCGTGACGATCACGACCGCCGAGACGCGCTCGAGCGTCTCGCGGTGGTCGTTGAGCGTCGAGCCGAGCTTCGTGGCTCCCAGGCCGAGGACGATGAAGATCGCCGAGAAGCTCGCGACGAAGAGCAGCGACGGCACGAGCACGCGGCGCAGCGACGCCTCCTCCAGCTCGGTGGGCTTGACGCCCGACACCGCCGAGAGGTAGCCGGGCACGAGCGGCAGCACGCAGGGGCTGAGAAACGAGATGAGGCCGGCGGCCAGCGCGGCGAGGACCCCGACGCTCGAGGCGGGGTCGATCATCGCGGGCGCAGGCGCTCGTGCATGCGCCTCAGGATGCCCCATCGCCATCTTCTCCGTGCGGGGGCGCGGGTGCGGCGGCCTTGGCCGGTCGCCGCGGGGGGGTCGTGCGCGAAACGTCCTGCCTGTGGACGCAATACGCAAGACCCCCTCGCGGCGGGCGCGGATCGCGGCGATTGTGCGCAGGCGGTCAGGAGGCCGGCACGCCGCTGGACGTCAGCGTGCGGCGACGCCGCTGGCGCGCCGCCGCGCGGGGGCCGTCAGCGCGACCAGCGCCGTGACCCGGCGGCCGCACCTGCGCCCGGAGATCGCACACGTCTGCAGCTGCACGCGGCGCGCGCGCGACCGCAACAGGCGGCTCGCCGCCCAGCGCGGCAGCCGCACGACGCGCGTGAACGTGCGGCGCACCGCGACATCGACCCGGAGGCGCGCGACGACGGCTCCGGCCACCCGAACCGCGAGGCGTTGACGGCAGCGCGTGGCGTCCGGCCGGCGCGCCACGCAGCGCGCGCGCACCTCCAGGCGTCCGTCCGCGAAGAACCGCATCCGGCGGCCGGGGCGAAGCGCAGCGGTGCCTCCGGGCGGCGCGAGGACGACGGCGCGGGGGCCCGTCGGGACGGTCTCCGGCGCCCCGGGCGAGCCGGTCGAGGCGAGCCTGCCGGGTGGGCCGGCCACGTGCGCCGCGCCGGCCGGCGGGGGCACGCCGCCGCGCGGCCCGACGCGGGCGGCGACCACCGAGTACGACGGACGCGGCGTCCCGTCGTAGCCGAGCAGGCCCGAGTCGAAGCCGTTGTCGCGCGCGCCCTGCCACTGGTAGAGGTACATCCGCTCCACCGCGGGCCGCCGGTCGGCGAGGTCGTAGAGCCACCGCACGCTGTCGGCGGCGCGCTGCTCGTCGTAGGGCAACCCGCCGCCGTTGCCCGGCGTGAACGAGACGATCCCGCCCGTCTCGTTGAGCCACAGCGCCCCGTCGGTCTCGCGCAGCATCGTCTCCACGCCGCGCGATTGGAAGTACGTTGCGTCGAAGTAGTTGTGCAGGCCCCAGACCCGCGGCGCGCTCGTCAGCGCGGCCCTGTAGGACGACAGGTAGCCGACGAGCGCGCCGTCGTCGAGGAAGTCGCCGGCGACGACGATGCACGCGGGGCAGCGCGCCCGCGCCTCCTCGTAGTACGCGGCCGCCGCCGCGGGATTGCGGAACGTGGGCTGCGAGTTGTGGTTGGGCTCGTTCCACGGGGTGATCTCGCGGATCGCGGGATACGCAGCGAGCAGCGCCGCGAGCGCATCGCCGTACGCGAGGGTCGAAGGCAGCGGGCACGGCGTGTCCGGGCAGCGGCTGCCCGGGCCGTGCTCGAAGGCGATCTGCACGCGCGACCCGTCGCGCAGCGCTCGCTCGATCCATGCGTTCCACGGTCCCGGCCGCGTGCCGGCATCCCACGGGACGACGAGGCGCACGGCATCGAGCTCGAGCGCGCGGTAGGCGGGTGAGTCGAAGAACGCCGCGCGCTGATCGGAGACACCGGTGACGACCACGGCGTGCGCCGACGCGGCCAGGCCGGCGGCCAACGCCGCAGCCGCGACCGTCGCGCGCAGCACGCGCGGCCACCGGCGGCCGGCCCCACCGCGGCGTGATCCACCTCGGCCGCCTGCGCCGGCGATCATCGCCGCGCACACCGCCTAGCGCCGGCGCAGCCGGGTCTGCCTGCTGGTCTTCACCAGCGGCTTCTTCGTCGCGTTCAGCGCGCGCACCGTGACCATGACGCGGACGCCCTTGCGGCCCGACCGGCGGACGCGCTTGAGCGCCGCTCGAGACAGCTGGAGCTTCACGGTCGCAGCGCCTCTCACGAGCCTGACCGACCGTGCCGAGACGGGCTTGGCGGCCTTCTTCTTCTTCGAGGCCGAGGCCACTGCCGACAGCGCCGAGGATCCGACGCCGAGCCGGCCGAGCGAGATGCGGCAGAACCGTGCGCTGCCAACGACCGAGAGCCGGCACCGGAAGACGACCGCACCCGTCGCGGAGACGCGCGTGAAGGCCCCGACGATGCCGCCGCGGAACCTCGGCGTCGTGGCGCCGCCGCCGCCAGTGCCGCCGCCGCCAGTGCCGCCACCGCCGCCACCAGTGCCACCACCGCCGCCGCCGCCACCGCCAGTGCCACCACCGCCGCCACCACCGCCACCGCCGTCGCCGCCGCCATCGGCGGCCGGAGTGCTGCCGGTCAGCGTGATGACGGGCGTCGGGCCGTCGCCGTCGCCGTCGAGCACGATCTGCGAGGTGCGAGTGCCGCCGGTCGGCGCCGTCGGAGCGAACCGTACGGTGGCGGTGCACCCGGAACCCGGATCGACGGCGCTCGGACAGTCGCTCGTCACGACGAAGTCCGCGGCGTCGCCGGTCGATGTCGCCAGCGCAAGCGTCAGATGCAGGCGCTCGGCCCCGGTGTTGGTGATCGCGACGGTCTGAGCGGCCGAGCTGGCACCGACCGCCGTCTCAGCGAACGTGAGCGCGGTCGGGGTCGCCGCGGCCTTCGGACCGCCACAGTCCAGGCGGATCTCGAGGTCGAGCGCCGGTGGCGGGATCTGCAACACCGGCGTCGTCGCGAACTCCGAACCGGGGTAGCCGCCCGGGTAGCCGCCGGGATAGTCCCCGGGGTAGGTGCCGGGAAAGGCGCCGGGGTAGTTGCCGGCGGTCGCGCGACAACCTGGCTTCGACGCGCGGACGAGGTAGTAGCCGGCGATCACGTCCCAGCCGAATGCGCCGTCGGCGGTCGTGACGTCCGGGTTCTCCCGGTTGGCGGGCGACATGATGTCGCTGCCGTCCGGGACCGATGTGAACGGACCTGCCGAGGAGTCCGAGCGCATGAGCCGGACCGTCGCGCCGCTTACCGGTAGACCGTCGCGTGCGGTGATCACGTGCCCGGAAGGATCGATGTAGATGTTGAACACGATCGGGTCGTTCGGCGGGCAGCCGCTCGGGGTGAACGTGATCGTGGCCGGTCCGGTGATCGGATACAGCGCCGCCGCCGTTGCGGTGTAGGTCGCCTGCTGGTTGGGTGGCGATCCGGTCACCTGGCCGCGGGTCATGCTGCCCTGGCGCACCACGTCACCGTCGACGGTGACCGTGTACTGCACCGCACCGTCCGCGCACGCCGCCGTACGTAGGCGCAGCGGGTCGTTCCAGTAGATGACCGGAACTCCGCCGGGCGCCGTGGCGATCGCGCTGTCGACGCCGCTGCCCGCCGGAAGCGGATGCACGCCGCCAAGGACGATGTCCTGCGTGGTCGTCTGTCCGTGCACCACGGCGACGGGGCCGACCGTCGCCTGCGTGTGCGTCGCGTCGCCTGCGGCCGGCCGCCCGGTCAGCTCATAGTCGCCGGCGGTGAGCCCCGAGAACGTGAAGCTCCCGGTCGAGTTCGACCGCGTGACGAGGCATGCCGCGGTGCCCGTCACGGGACAGACCTGGACCAGTGACCCCGGCAGAGCCGCGGCGGATTGGTTGTTGACGGTTCCGACCAGGTTGCCGCCGCTGGGTGCGAGGCCGCTGCGGACCTCGAATATGTACCGCCCCGGAGTCAGCGTGCCGCGCGAGTTGGCCGACAGCGAAGACGCTCCGCCTTCGAGGAACGCGCCGCTCACACCCGAGCCGGCGAGCTCCAACGAGGTTCCCACCGTACCCGACCCGTTGCTGTAGCCGGCGCGGGCCGACAGGCCCCCGAGGCCGCCCGCGCCGCCCGAGGCGTCACCGGTCTCCCACTCGATGCGCTCGTAGTTGAAGACGATGTCGAAGTCGCCCGCGGCCTGATCGCCGCGGCTGACGAGCAGCAACTCGAACATGTTGAGCTTGTCGACGTGGCTGGCGTAGTAGCCGACTGGTCCGACGCCACCCCACAGCACGCAGAAGGCTTGGCGCCCGCCGAAGGTCGTCATGCCCCACGTCGTCTGTGCCGAATCGAGGTTTCGCGTGTCCACGTCGGCGAAGAACGCCGCGATGATCTCGCGGTTCGCGCTGTCCAGGCCAAAGGGTGTGAACTGCGGGAGCGCCTGATCGAAGGTGACGTTGCCGTTGTTGTTGACGTACAGCGAGGATCGCTGCTCGCCGAAGAAGTTCACGTTGAATGGCAGGTCTACAAGCGCCGTGGATCCGTCGTCGTTACGGGCGAGCGTGTTGTCCCTACATCCCGCGCTGCCGACGACCGGCGTCTGGCCGGTCACCGTCACGGCCTTCGCCGTGGACTCGGTGACGCCTCCGGTGGTCGCGTCGACGCGGACGCTGGCCGGCCCTACGAAGCGAAAGCGATGTGTCACCTCGGTCCCCGTCGTGATCGTTCCGTCGCTGAAGTGCCAGTCGAACTGCGCATCCGCCGGCGAGCCCGGCAGGCCGGCGGTGAAAGTAGCGTCGGTCAGCTTGGCGACGGTGGCCGGGCCGCCGATCGTCGGCTGGGCGGCGATCGCCTCACCGGAAGTCGCGGCACAAACGAGCAGCAACGCAAAGACCAACCCGATTCGCCGCACGGCAGCCTCCCTTAGATCCATTAGTGGAGGACGCTGTCTACCGCCGACTCCATCCGTCGCGACGACACTAACCGGTTAAGCGAGCGGGGTGCAGGATGTGTGAGTGATGTCACAGACGCTTGCGTGTTCGTGCCATATTCCACTGATAAATGGGGTCCGATCGCTCGCGCGGCGTCGGCGGTCACGCCGGGGGTTGTGCGCGAAACGTCCACCAGGTGGACGCAAGACGCAAGACCCCTCTCGATGTGGGGTCAGCCCTCGAGCACGGTGCCGTCGTCGATGCGCCGCTGCCCGTCGCCGCGGTGCTCGACCGTGACCGCGCCGCGCACCACGACGTCGGCGCCGAATGCGACGTCACCGCGCACCGCGAGCCGCTGCGCCTGCACCAGCGACGGCGGTCCGTCGGCGAAGCGCGCGTCGAAGTCGCGCACGAGCTTGAAGAACCTCGGGTCCAGCCGGACGAGCGGCGCGCCCGCCCCGGCGCGCGCGTCCGCCAGCACCATCCGCCCGTCCGGCGTCAGCTCGTAGGCATCGGAGCGCAAGGCGAGCAGGTCGTCGGTCGTCTTGACCGGCGCGAAGCGCTCGCGCCCGACGCGGATCGCCTGCGCGCCCTCGAAGACGTCGATCGCCGCACCCATCGCGGTCTCGAGCTGGATCACCGCTGTCGAGTCGGCGTCGGCCGGGTCGATCGTCTTGCGGTTGACGATCATCGGCAGCCCGAGCACGCCGTCGCGCTCGTCGAGCACGGCGGCCAGCGCGCGCAGGTCGATCCACAGCGTGTTCGTGTTGAAGAAGCGGTGGCGCGACGTGTCCTGGAAGGCGTCGACGTCCGCCTCGGGCGTCTGGGCGATCTCGCGCAGGACGAGGCGCAAGCCGTCCCCGCCCACCCGCCGCGCGAGGTGGCCGCCCTTGCGATCGGCGGCCGTGCGATCGGCGACCTCCATGAGAAACGGGATCTGCTCGCGAGCGAACCAGGCGAGGATCCGCGGCTCGAGGACCGCCCCGAGGTTGTCGACGTTTGCGACGAACGCGTAGCGATAGCCGCCGTCCAACAACGCGTCGAGCAGGCCCGAGCTCAGCAGCGAGGGATACAGGTCGCCGTGACCGGGCGGCGCCCACTCCAGCGACGGGTCGGCGGACCAGCCGGCCGGGGCGAGATCGTCGGCGGCGAGCTTGGGGACCTTGCTCTGCAGGAAGTCCGCCGGCACGCCGTCGACCGGGAGGTCGTCGTGCGCCACCAGCGCCTTCAGCGACGCGTCGCGCGTCGCGAACGAGTTCATGAGCACGAGCGGCAGCCGCGCGCCCGTGCGCTCGCGCAGGCCGCGGATCTGGTGCACGGTGATGTCGAGGAACGTCAGCCCGTCCTTGACCTCGAGCAGCGACTTGGGGCCGGTCATCCCCATGCTCGTGCCGAGGCCGCCGTTGAGCTTGATGACGACCGTCCGCGCGAGCGCCTCGCGCGCACCCGCCTCGTCGTCGGGCAGCTCGTCGGCGTCGGGCAGGTCCGCCACGGGTTCGATCTCGGACTCGGCGAGGGTGCCCGTCTCCCCCGCGGACAGCAGCTCGTAGTAGTGCGCGAACGTCCTCACGGCCACGTCGGCGACGTGGTCGCCGCGCATCTTCTCCAGGGCTGCCCGGAGTGCGTCGTCGGTCACGGCGCGCAACCTACCCGCGAGAGGCCCGCGACGCTCAGCTGCGCCAGCTCGTCAGGTACGCGCGCTGGGCGTCGCTGAGCTCGTCGATGCGCACGTCCAGCGAGGCGAGCTTCAGGCGCGCCACCTCGCGGTCGATCGCGGGCGGCACGGGCAGCACCCGCGGCGGCAGCTCGGCCCCGTGGCGCGCGAGGTGCTCGACGCACAGCGCCTGGTTGGCGAAGGACATGTCCATCACCGCGGCCGGATGGCCCTCGGCGGCGGCGAGGTTGACCACGCGGCCCTGGGCGAGCAGGTTCAGCCGCCGCGTGCCGACCTCGAACTGCTCGACGAGCGGCAGCACCTGACGGCGGCTCGACGCCAGCGCGGCGAGCTGGTCGACCGCGATCTCCACGTCGAAGTGGCCGGCGTTGGCGAGCATCGCGCCGTCCTTCATGACCGCGAAGTGCTCGCGGGTCAGCACGTCGCGCCCGCCGGTGACCGTGATGAAGACATCCCCGTGCGCGGCGGCCTGCAGTGCCGGCATGACCTCGCAGCCGTCCATCCGGGCCTCGAGCCCGCGCATCGGTTCGACCTCGCAGACGATCACCGATGCGCCCGCGCCCTTGGCGCGCAGCGCGACGCCCTTGCCGGTCCAGCCGTAGCCGAACACGACCACGGTGCGGCCGGCGAGGAGCATGTTCGTCGCGCGCAGGATGCCGTCGAGCGTCGACTGGCCGGTGCCGTAGCGGTCGTTGAACGTGCGCTCGGTGAGCGACTCGTTGACGGCGAGGACGGGGCAACGCAGCAGGCCGTCGTGCTCGAGCGCGCGCAGGCGCACCAGGCCGGTCGTCGTCTCCTCCGTGCCACCGAGCAGCGCGGCGCGCCAGCTCTCGTCGCCGGCGTGCAGGACGCTCAGCAGGTCGGCGCCGTCGTCGAGCGTGACGTGCGGGGCGCGGGAAGCGAGTCCGACGACGTGCGCGGCGTACGTGTCGCCGGCCTCACCGCGGATCGCGTGGACGCCGACGCCGTAGCGGTCGGCGAGCGCCGCGGCCACGTCGTCCTGCGTCGACAGCGGGTTGGACGCGCACAGCTGCGCCTGCGCCCCACCGGCGATCAGCGCGCGCAGGAGGTTCGCGGTCTCCGAGGTGACGTGCAGGCAGGCGGCGACGCGCACGCCGTCGAGCGGGCGCTCGCGCGCGAAGCGCTCGCGGATCGAGCGCAGGACGGGCATCTGCCCGTCCGCCCACGCGATGCGGACCTGCCCGGCCTCGGCCAGGGACAGGTCCGCCACCGTGTGACGTCGTCCGGCGGTCAGCGGTTGCGATGGGGTACGGGGCAAGTTCCTGCCTCGGTTGCCTGCATCGGAACCGACGACCGCAGGCCGAGCACCCATACAGTCCGGCCTGGCTGCTTGCGGTCGGCCTTCCTAATAGCGGTACTCGTGCGACTTGTAGGGACCCTCGACCGGACGGCCGATGTACTCGGCCTGCTCGGGTGTGAGCACCGTCAGCTTCGCGCCGACGGCGGCCAGGTGCAGGCGCGCGACCTTCTCGTCGAGCTCCTTGGAGAGCACGTAGACCTGCCTGTCGTACGCGTCGTTGTTCGTGTGCAGCTCGATCTGCGCGAGCGTCTGGTTCGTGAACGAGTTGGACATCACGAACGACGGGTGACCGGTCGCGTTGCCGAGGTTCAGCAGGCGCCCCTCGGAGAGCAGGATGATCGCGTGGCCGTCGGGGAAGACCCACTTGTCGACCTGCGGCTTGATCTTCACGCGCTCGATGCCGGGGATCCTCTCGAGGCCCGCGACGTCGATCTCGTTGTCGAAGTGGCCGATGTTGCCGACGATCGCGTGGTGCTTCATCCGCGCCATGTGATCGGCGGTGATGATGTCCTTGTTGCCGGTCGTCGTGACGAACACGTCGGCGGTGGCGACGACGTCCTCGAGCGTCTTGACGTCGTAGCCCTCCATCGCCGCCTGCAGCGCGCAGATCGGGTCGATCTCGGTGACGATGACGCGGCAGCCCTGGGCGCGCAGCGAGGCCGACGAGCCCTTGCCGACGTCGCCGTAGCCGCAGACCACGCCGACCTTGCCGGCGAGCATCACGTCCGTCGCCCGGAAGATGCCGTCGACGAGCGAGTGGCGACAGCCGTAGAGGTTGTCGAACTTCGACTTCGTGACCGAGTCGTTGACGTTGATCGCCGGGAACAGGAGCTGGTCCTGCTTGGCCATCTGATAGAGCCGACCGACGCCGGTCGTCGTCTCCTCCGACACGCCGATGATCCCCGCGGCCATCTTCGTGAAGCGCTGCGAGTCATCCTCCAGCGAGCGGTTGAGCACCTTCAAAAAGGCGACGAACTCCTCGGACTCACCGGTCGACGGGTCCGGCGCGGCGCCGGCGGCCTCGAACTCGACGCCCTTGTGGACGAGCATCGTGGCGTCGCCGCCGTCGTCGAGGATGAGGCTCGGGCCATCCTCGCCCGGCCAGTTCAGCGCCTGCTCGGTGCACCACCAGTACTCGTCGAGCGTCTCGCCCTTCCATGCGAAGATCGGCACGCCCTGCGGATCGTCGACGGTCCCGCTCGGACCGACGACCGCGGCGGCCGCCGCATGGTCCTGGGTGGAGAAGATGTTGCAGCTGCACCAGCGCACGTCGGCGCCGAGCGCGGTGAGCGTCTCGATCAGCACGGCGGTCTGGATCGTCATGTGCAGCGAGCCCATGATGCGCGCGCCCTTGAGCGGCTGCGCGTCGGCGTACTCGGCGCGGGTCTGCATGAGGCCGGGCATCTCGTGCTCGGCGAGGATGATCTCGTTGCGGCCGTAGCCGGCCAGCGAGAGGTCGGCGACCTTGAAGTCCTGCTTGGTGTCGACGGCGGCGGTGGGTGGATTCATCCGTTGCTTCCTCCTCAGGTCAGGCGTGCGTTGTCGCCGGTGTGGCGCTGGCGAGCGCCAGCAGCTTCGTGTGCTTGTCCTGCTCCCAGCGCAGCCACTCGGCCGGCGGGACGTCCTCGGGGCGGCGTGGCTCGGCCTCGAACCAGGCGTCCACGGCGCTCGCGAGCTCCTCGTCGCGGCGCAGCCGCTGGGCAAAGCCGATCTCCGCAAGACCGATCCCGTACCGGGAGGCGAGCTCGCGCAGCGTCCGCAGCCGCTGCAGCTCGCCGGGCCCGTAGAGCCGGTAGCCGGCCTCCGAGCGCTGGGGCTCGATGAGCCCGGCGCGCTCGATGTAGCGCAGCATGCGCGGCGACCAGTCCGTGGTCTGCGCCGCCTCTTGGATCGTCAGTGCGTCCATCCGCGGCAACCTTACCACGACTGTGTCAAGGTTCGCCTGGACCGGGTGGTGGCTGCAGTTGGGTGCTTCGCTGCACCGTGGTCAGGGCGATGACGTCACCGCGGTCGATCGGACGCCCCGATGCCCGCTTCATGGCGATCAGATCGTCACGGCCCGCGATCGCCACCGTCAGCCTCGCGACGTCGAGCTCGAGCGCGCGTGCCCGCAGGGCACCGTACGAACCGCGGGTCGCGCCTATCCGTCCGCCAGCCGTCGCTTGAGCGACTCGATGACGTCGACCGGCGTCGGGTCGGTGCCGCGCAGCACCGCGATGTACAGCGAGACGAGGTCGCCGAGCAACACGAGCGACAGCACGCGCTCGACCGCCGTATGCCCGCGCGAGTGCACGACGTGCGTGCCGGTGGCGGCGTCGCCGATCAGCGCCCGCGTGAGCGCGATGCGCTCCTTGACCCGCGGATGGGTGTCGCTGTCGTCGAGGAAGACCGCGGCGAAGCGCCCCAGCGCCGACGCATCCCGCCACCCGACGATCTCGTTGTGGTCGAGCTCGGGCAGCTCGTGCGTGAAGGCGGGGATCTTCGCGTTCTCGTTGATCTGCGTCTTCCAGCGGTAGGCGATCGGCGTCGTCAGCCCCGAGCCGGCGATGACGGCAACGCTGTCGTGCAGCGCACGCGCCAGCGCCTTGGCCTCGCAGTCCTCCGCGCCGTCGGCCCCCCATTCGACGACGAGCTGCTCGAGGTGGTCGGCGGCGACGTCGATCTCGGCGCCCATCCGCGGCCCGGCCCCGCACAGCCGGGCGACCTCGAGCGCGGCGACCGTCATGTAGGCGACCGCGGCGCGTGGCTGAAAGCCGCCGGCGACCGGGATCACCGGCACGCCGTCGGCGCGCGCGAGCTCGGCCAGCTTGCCGCCGCTCGTGACCGCCACGCGCGGCGCGCCGAGCGCCCCGGCGGCCTCGTAGCAGGCGAGCGTCTCCTCGGTGTGGCCCGAGTAGGAGGCGCACAGGACGGTCGTGTCGGGCGTCGTCCAGGCCGGCAGCCCGTACTGGCGCGAGGCGAGGACGGGGCGCGAAGCGTGGTCGCCGAGCATCGCCCGGGCGAGCGCGCCGCCCACCGCGGAGCCGCCCATGCCGGCGACGACGAGACCGCCCGGGCTGTCCCATGGCTTGAGGTTCGCCGACTCGATCTTCCACAGCGCGTCGCGCAGGTGCTCGGGCAGGCCGACGATGTCGGCGAGCATGTCGGAGCGGTCGACGGCGGCGATCGCCTCGGCGTCGAGGCGCATCTCGGTCACATCACTGGAAGGCGAGGCCGCCATCGGGTACCTCCATGCCGGGGAACAGGCGCGCACCACGCGCAACGACGTTGTCGGCGCCGATCATGACGCCCTCACCGATCATCGCGCCTCCGATGATCTGGCTGCGGTCGCCGATGCCGGCGCCGGGGCCGACGATGCACTCGCGCAGGATGCAGTCCTCGCCGATGCGGGCGCCCGCGAGCACGACGGCGCGCTCGACGATCGATCCCTCGCCGACGCTGACGTCGTCGCCGAGCACGGCGAGGCTGCCGACGTGGGCGCCGGCGGCGATGCTCGCGCCCGCACCGACGATCGCCGGCGGCACGGCGCGGCCGGCCACCTCGGCCGACGGATCGACCGAGAGGTAGCCGTCGCCGAGCTTCGCCACGACGCCGGTGCGGACGTTGCCCTCGAGGATGTCGAAGGTCGCCTGCAGGTAGCGCTGGGGGGTGCCGACGTCGATCCAGTACGCGTCGTCGTCGACGTAGCCGTAGAGGCCCCGGTCGACGAGCGCGGGCCAGATCTCGCGCTCGATCGAGACGTTGCGGTCCGGGGCGATGAGGTCGAGCACCGGGCGCTCGAGCACGTAGGCGCCCGCCGAGATGAGGTTCGTGTCGAGCACCGTGTCGGCCGACGGCTTCTCGAGGAACTCCTCGACGGCGTTGTCCTCGCGCAGGCGCACGAGGCCGTAGCCGGAGGGGTCCGGCACCGGGACGAGCGCGAGCGTGCCGGTCGCACCGGTCGCCTCGTGCTGGCGCAGCTGGGCGGAGAGGTCGAGGTCGGTGAGCACGTCGCCGTTGAGCATGAGGAAGCGCTCCTCGAGGTACTCCTCGGCGAACTTCAGCGCGCCCGCCGTGCCGCGCGGATCGGGCTCCTCGACGAAGCGCAGGCGGATGCCGTACTGCGACCCGTCGCCGAGCACGTCGCGCACCTTCGTCGCCTTGAACCCACAGGACATGATCACGTCGTCGACACCGTGGCCGTGCAGCCACTCGAACATGTAGGCCATCAGCGGGCGGTCGACGAGGGCGACGACCGGCTTGGGGATCGTCGAGGTGAGCGGGCGCAGGCGCGTGCCCTCGCCGCCGACGAGGATCACCGCCTGCATGGGTCCTGTCGTGCGGCGACGTGATCCATCAGCGCAAGGATGTCAGCGTCCCCCGCCCGATGCCCTCATAGGTCAGCCCCGCCGCCGCGACCGCCTCGCGATCGAGGGCATTGCGACCGTCGAGAACGACCCGCCCGGCCATCTGCTCGGCGACCTGGGCCCAGTCGAGGGTCTTGAACTCGTCCCACTCGGTCACGAGCACGACGGCGTCGGCGCCGGCGATCGCGTCGATCGCGTCGGTCGCGAAGTAGACGCCGCGAATGAGGTGGCGCGCCTCCTCCTCGGCGACCGGGTCGTAGACGCGCACGTTCGCGCCGTCGGCCTGCAGCCGCGCGCTGAGCACGAGCGAGGACGCCTCGCGCATGTCGTCGGTGTTGGGCTTGAAGGCCAGGCCGAGCAGCGTGATCGTCTGGCCGACGAGCGAGCCGAGGTGCTTCTGCAGCTTGGAGATGACGCGCCGCTTCTGCAGCTCGTTGACCTCGATGACCGCGTTGAGCAGCTGGAAGTGGTAGCCCGAGTTGCCGGCGAGCTGCTTGAGAGCGTTCACATCCTTCGGAAAACACGACCCGCCGAATCCGATCCCGGCCTGCAGGAATTTCTGACCGATGCGGTCGTCCAGGCCCATCCCGCGCGCGACCTCGATGACGTCGGCACCGGTCTCCTCGCAGACGTTGGCGATCTCGTTGATGAAGGAGATCTTCGTCGCGAGGAACGCGTTGGAGGCGAGCTTGACCATCTCGGCCGAGGCGATGTCCGTGCGCACGAGCGGCGCGTCGAGCGGCGCGTAGAGGTCGACGACCGCGTCGCCGGCCCAGTCGCCGTCGTCGCCGACGACCACGCGGTCGGGGTTGAGGAAGTCCATGACGGCGGAGCCCTCCTTGAGGAACTCCGGGCAGGAGACGTAGGCCAGGCCCGCCTTGCCCTCGGCGACCAGGACGCGCTTGATCGCGGCGCCGGTGCCGGCGGGGACCGTCGACTTCATGACGAGCGCGTGGCGGTCGGAGGCGGGGATCGCGTGGACGACGGTGTGCACGGCGCTGAGGTCGGCGTCGCCGGAGTAGGTCGGTGGCGTGCCGACGGCGACGAACAGCAGGCGCGCGTGCTCCAGCGCGTCGGCGATGTTCGTCGAGAAGTGCAGCCGGTCGCGGTTGTCGGCGACCATCTCGGCGAGACCCGGCTCGTAGATCGGGATCTCACCGGCCTTCAGGCGCTCGACCTTGTCCGCGTCGATGTCGATGCAGTACACGTCGCAGCCCAGGTGCGCGAAGCCCGCGGCGGTGACCAGTCCGACATAGCCGGTGCCGATGACACCGATGGGTTGGCGCTCGTTGCTCATGCGGCGCGCCACGTTACCGCCCGCTCCGGCCGAGCGGCGGCGCGAGCGCCGGCCACGGCGCCGACCGCCGGAAGGCCGGGCACTACTGGCCGATGCGCTGCAGCGAGCGCGCGATGTCCATCATCTGCTTGTTGGTCAGCGTGTGCGAGAGCGTGTTGGCGACCCAGTAGACCGCCTTCGACGTCTCCCAGGCGATCAGGCGGATCTTGCGCCCGTCGAAGTAGCGCTTGTACGTGCGCTTGCGCATGCGCACCTCGTCGGTGGCGTTGTCGAGGATCGGCGGCGCCTTCCACGTCGTCCCCTGGACGCCGTAGAACTGGCCGTTGCCCTTGCCCTCCAGCGACAGCACGAGCCGGTAGGCGCGGTAGCGGTTCTTGTTGCGGTCGTAGATGTCGTACATGCGCGGGCTCTCGCGCTGGTAGCCGCCGCGGGCGTAGATCGCTTTGGGGAAGTAGACCGGCAGCGCCTGCTGCTTGCTCGTGATCGTCAGGACGTGGTTCTCGCCTGCCTCGCGGCGCAGGACGAGGCCGGGCGCGAGCCGGCCGGTGTTCTTGATGCGCTTGGGCTTCTGGCGCTCGACCTGCTCGTCGGCGGCCTTGTCGGCGGGCGAGCCGAGGCCGACGTCGATGAACTCGTCGAGCGTCGTCAGCAGGTTCTCCTCGCTGATCTCGACGTAATCGGGGTCCTCGGCCTGCGCCGCGCGGAAGCGCACCTCGTGGATCGGGTTCTTCGTCGACTCGTAGGCGAGCTTGATGAGGCGCAGGATCGCCGCGTCGTTGTCGCGGGCGATGTCCGTGTCGGTGTAGCGCCCGAAGATCTTCAGCAGCTCCTCGCGGTCGCCGAAGACCTTGCCCAGGCCGATCTGGCCCTTCGCCTGGCGCAGGAAGTCCTGCTGGCGCGCCGCGCGCACGAAGTCGTCGTCGGTGTGGCGGTAGCGCACGTAGTCCAGCGAGTCCGATCCGCAGAGCTTCTGGTAGCCGGGCTTGAGGTCGATCGTCGCGTAGCCGCCGGGCCCGCCGCGGTCGTTGAAGTAGCGCCGGTCGATGTCGACGTACACGCAGCCGAGGCGGTTGACGGCGCGCTGGAAGCCGTTGAAGTTCACGTTGACGACGTGGCTGATCGGGATGTTCAACAGCGTCTTGACGGTGCGGACCGCCAGCCGCGGACCGCCGAGCGCGAAGGCCGTGTTGATCTTGCCCGTGCCGCGGCCCGGGATCTCGACCTTGAGGTCGCGCGGGATCGACATGACCGCGGTCGCGTTCTTGTCGGGATCGAGGCGCACGACGATCATCGTGTCCGAGCGCACCGGGATCCCCTTCTCGCCGTAGCGCCCGTCGGAGCCGAGCACGAGGATCGTCTGCGGGCCGCCCGGGTCGACCTTGTCGAGCTCGTTCTTGATGCCGGGGATCGGCGTCGACTCGTTCTGGAAGACGGCGATCGTCTCGTGCACCTGCAACAGCACGCCGCTGGCCACCGCCGTCGCGCTCAGCAGGACGACGAGCACGGCGCCGATCATGAAGCGCTTCCACATGTCCCAGCCCAGCCGGGTGACGCCCTCGCTCTCCTCGTAGACGCTCACGACGCCAGGCCTCCGTCGACCGCGCGCAGCGGCGCCCGGACACCCGTCTCGTCCATCCGCGCCAGCCAGCCGGGCAGGTCGACGACGAAGTCGCGCAGCGCCCGCCGGTAGCGCGCGAGCGAGTCGATCGAGACCCATTCCGCGGGCCCGTGGTGGCCGCCGCCGGTGGGGCCGAACTCGACCGCCGGGATGCCCGCCTGCAGGAAGGAGATCGCGTCCGAGGCCCCGTCGCGGCCGATCGACAGCGCCTCGTCGTCGAGCGAGGTGGAGACCGCCTCGCGCAGCGCCCGCACGTACGGGTTCGAGCGCGACACGCGGGCCGGCGCGCGCTGGAAGGTCTTGACGATCTGGACGTCCTCGAGCGCGCGGATCTCAGCGAGGATCTCGCCGGCGTCCTGCGTCGGGAGGTAGCGGATGTCGACGTCCATCGTGCAACGGTCGGGCACCTTGTTGAAGGCGTCGCCGCCGACGATCCGGGCCACGTTGATCGACGGCCGGTCGAAGAGATCCGACGATTCCCGGCTGAAGCGTAGGGTCTCGATCCGTCGGAACACGTCGTAGGCCTTGAGGATCGCGTTGTCGCCCAGCCAGGGGGCGGAACCGTGGGCCGCGATCCCGCTGACTTCGACGCGGACGGCCAGAACCCCCTTCGCCTGGACGCCGATGTGCAGGTCGGTCGGCTCGCCGGTGATCGCGAAGTCCGCGGTCAGGCCCTCCTGCACGAGCGCGTCGGTGCAGCGAAAGTCGAGGTTGTCGGACTCCTCGTCGGGCACGCAGATGAACCGCAGGCGGACCTTGGCGTTCTGTGCGCAGTCGTGGACGGCGCACATCATCGCCGCCAGCCCGCCCTTCATGTCGTAGGCGCCGCGGCCGATCAGCCGGTCGCCCTCGATGCGCGGCTTGAACTGGTCGTCGTGCGCCGGCACGACGTCGACGTGTCCGTGCAGGATCACGCAGGGGCCGGCAGCCGGCCCGATGTCGGCGATCACCACCGGCAGACCACCGAACTCGCGACCGGTCACGGGAACGTCACGGGCCTCCAGCCAACCCTTGATGAACCCGACCGCCGCGCGCAGGCCGTCGTGGGTGGACGTGTCGTAGGTGATCAGCCTCTCGGCCAGGACCCGTTCGTCCATCGCTGGCGTAGAGGGTACCCGCCAGAGCGCCCGAGCGGGCCTGTGGTTATGGAGCGCGCCGTCGACTAGCGTGGGTCGCGTGGCGCAGCGGATCGTCCTCTTCGGCGCAACCGGTTACACGGGCGAGCTCACGGCGCGCGCGCTCGTCGCGCGCGGCGCGACGCCGCTGCTGGCGGCGCGCTCGCGCGAGCGCGTCGCGGCGCTCGCCGCCGAGCTCGGCGGCCTGCCGTTCGCCGTCGCCGACGTGCAGCAGCCCGGCACCGTGCGCGCGCTCGTCGAGGCCGGCGACGTGCTCGTCTCCACGGTCGGGCCGTTCGTGCGCTGGGGCGAGCCCGCGCTGCACGCCGCGATCGACGCCGGCGCGCATTACCTGGACTCGACCGGCGAGCCGCCGTTCATCCGCACGGTGTTCGAGCGCCACGGCGCGCGCGCCGAAGCGGCCGGCGTGGGCCTGCTGACGGCGTTCGGCTACGACTACGTGCCCGGCAACCTCGCCGGCGCGCTGGCCCTGCGCGAGGCCGGCGAGCGCGCGGTGAGCGTCGACGTCGGCTACTTCGTCAGCGGCGACGCCCAGCCCAGCGGCGGCACCCGCGCCTCCGCCGTCGGGATGCTCGCCGAGCCCGCCTACACGTTCACGGGCGGGCGCATCGTCACGCAGCGCTCCGCGCGCAGCGTGCGCGGCTTCGACGGGCGCCCCGCCGTGTCGGTCGGCGCGACCGAGCAGTTCGCGCTGCCGCGCGTGCATCCGGGGCTGCGCGACGCCCGCGTGTGGCTGGGCTGGTTCGGGCCGGCGACCCGCCCATTGCAGGCGATCTCCGCTGCCACGGCCCTGGCCACGAAGCTGCCCGGCGTGCGCGGTGCGATCGGCGCCGTGGGGAGTCGGTTCGTGAAGGGATCGACGGGCGGGCCCGACGGCGCCACGCGCGCGCGGGCGCGCTCGCACATCGTCGCCGTCGCCTCCGATGCCGCCGGCGCCGCGCTGGCCACGGTGCGACTCGAGGGCGACAACCCCTACGACTACACGGGCGCGATGCTCGCCTGGGGCGCGATCGCGGCCGCCGGCGGCGGCCTGCGCGCCAGCGGCGCGCTCGGGCCGGTCGACGCGTTCGGGCTCGACGAGCTGCAGGCCGGTGTCGCCGAGGCCGGCATCGCGCGCAGCGACTGAAGAACGACACGCGCCACACACAGCTGCGCGCACGCCCTGTACATCCGCCCTTGACTCGTGAGTGAGTGATTACTTACAGTTCCCCGCGCCATGCTCGCCGCGATTGCCCGCCTCGTCACCGCGCATCCGCGGCGCGTCCTCGTCGCGACGGTCGCGCTGCTCGCGGTCGCCGTCGGCTTCGGCGCCCCGGTGACCGGCAAGCTGACGGTCGATCCGGACCTCGACTTCGTCGATCCGGCGGCGCAGAGCAACGTCACCGAGGCGCAGCTGCGGCGCGCGATCGGCCGCGGCCTCGGTCCCGGCATCGTCGTCCTCGTGCGCTCCGAGGACCCGGTCCGCAGCGCCCCCGGCGAGGCGAAGCTGCGCGAGGTCGCGCAGCGCATCGACGCCGATCCGGCGGTCGCCCAGATCAACTCGGCGCTGACCGACCCGCGGCCGTCGAGCCCGTTCGTATCGCGCGACGGCGGCTCGAGCTTCGTCGCGGTCTACCTGCGCTCGGGCGCCGACGGCGAGGACGCCGGAACGCGCATCGAGCAGCGGCTCGACGGCATGCCCGGGGTCCTCGTCGGCGGCGGCGCGGTCGCCGGCCCGGTCGTCGGCGACCAGGTCTCCGAGGACCTCGCCAAGGCCGAGATGCTCGCCTTCCCGCTGCTCTTCCTGCTCACGCTGTTCGTCTTTCGCGGTGCGATCGCCGCGCTGCTGCCGCTGTTCGTCGGCCTGCTGACGATCATGACGACGTTCCTCGGCCTGCGGCTGTTCAACGAGGCGACGTCGCTGTCGATCTTCGCCCTGAACCTCGCGATCGGCCTCGGGCTCGGGCTGGCGATCGACTACTCGCTGTTCGTCCTGTCGCGCTACCGCGAGGAGATGGAGCGCGACGGTCCGGGCCGCGCCGCGCTGACGCGCACGTTGCGCACCGCCGGGCGGACCGTCGTGTTCAGCTCGCTCACCGTCGCCGCCGCGATGCTCTCGCTGCTCGTCTTCCCGCAGCGCTTCCTGTACTCCATGGCGATCAGCGGATCGCTCACCGCGCTCGCCGCGGGCTTCATCTCGCTGGTCGCGCTGCCGGCGCTGCTGATGGTGCTCGGCCCGCACGTCGATGCGCTCGCGCCCCGCCGCTGGCGCCGCCGCGACGTCGCCACCGAGCGCGGCTTCTGGTACCGCCTGTCGCACGGCGTCATGCGGCGCCCGCTGATCGTCGCCGTCACGACCTCTGCGGTCCTCATCGCGGCGGGCATCCCCTTCACGCGGATCCAGTTCACGGGCGTCGACGCCAGCGTGCTGCCCGACAGCGCCATCCCCAAGCAGGTCGACAGCGCGCTGCGCACGGAGTTCCCGCCGGGCCGGACGTCGCCGCTGCACGTCGCCGTCGAGTCCCCGCGCGAGCGCGCCGCGGCGCTGCGCGACTACGCGCGGCGGCTGCGGGCGCTGCCGGCCGTCGCGGCGGTCGATCCGCCGCGTTTCGTCGGCGACGCCACGTGGCTGGTCACGGTCGCGCCCGAGGGCGGAGCGCTCGGCGAGCGCGCGCTCGACCTCGTGCGGGCCGTGCGCGCGGGACCCGCCCCGGGGGCGGTGCGCGTGGCCGGCGAGTCCGCGCGCTTCGTCGACCAGCGCGCGGGGCTCGCCGACCGGCTGCCGCTCGCGCTCGCCGTGCTGGCGATCACGACGCTGCTGATCCTGTTCGTGATGACCGGCTCGGTCGTGCTGCCGTTCAAGGCGCTGCTGATGAACGTGCTCGGCATCAGCGCCGCGTTCGGCGTGCTCGTGCTCGTCTTCCAGGACGGCCGCCTCGAGGGGCTGCTGGGCTACACGAGCCAGGGAGCGTTGGAGATCACGCAGCCGCTCGTGCTGCTGGCGATCGTGTTCGGCCTGAGCACCGACTACGGCGTCTTCTTGCTCACCCGCATCAAGGAGGCCCGCGACGCGGGCGCGACCAACGAGGAGGCCGTGGCGCTGGGCCTGCAGCGCACCGGGCGCATCGTCACCGCCGCGGCGCTGCTGCTCTGCGTTGCGCTCGGCGCGTTCGCCACGTCGGAGATCGGCTTCATCAAGCAGCTCGGCTTCGGCGCCGCCGTGGCCGTGCTGATCGACGCCACGATCGTGCGGGCGCTGCTCGTCCCGGCGCTCATGAAGCTCCTCGGCGAGCGCAACTGGTGGGCGCCGCCGCCGCTCGCCCGCCTGCACGCGCGGCTGCGGCTCGGCGAGGGGTAGCGCGTCAGAGCAGCAGCAGCGCGTGGCGGGCGCCGACCCCTCCCGCCGGCCGGCGGGAGGAGCTCCACGCACCGGCGTGCGCGAGATGCCGAGCCGAAGCGGTGCAAAGACGCAAGTGTCGCCGATGCGGCTCGTCCGATCGTCTACAACCCTGCGACTGGAGAGCGGGACGATGGTCCAGCTGCGCGGAGCGTAGCCGGACGGGCTCCGTCGCCCCGCCGACCCGGCCGCTCCATCGGTCGGGGTTTCGAGGGGATTTGCAAGGGGGAAGTACCGATGCCGAACCGGACCGCATTGCGCGGCGCACGATCGCGCTTGGCCGCTGCGACCGTTGCCGTCGCCGGAGCCTGCGGCGGATTCGCCGGCACGACGACGGCCGTGGCCGCCCCCGTCCTCCACCCGCAGGAGCGGGCGCTCTGCCAGCAGATCAACGCGTTCCGGGCGGCGAACGGACGTGCGGCGCTGCGGGTTTCGACCCCGCTGACGCGAGCCGCGAAGTGGATGAGCCGTGACATGGCGGTCCACGACACCTTCGACCACATCGACAGCCGCGGCCGTGATTTCGACCGGCGCGTCGCCGCCTTCGGCTACCGGGGAATGACGAAGGCGGAGAACCTCGCCGCCGGGGAGTCCGAGGCGAGCGCGGCGTTCAAGCAGTTCAAGCGGTCGTCGTCGCACCGCAAGGGGATGCTGTCCGCGAGGCTCAAGACCGTCGGGATCGGGCGCGCCCACCGCGCCGACTCGATGTTCGGGTGGTACTGGTCGACGACGTTCGGCGCCGGGCGCGACCGCGGCGTCGCCTGCTGAGTCCTCGATAACCCGCCGGACCACCCCGGCCGCCGATATCCTCGGTGCCGTGGGCGACCTCCGCGTCACGCGCGACGGCGCTTTCTACGGCGTCAGCATCCGCGCCGTCCTCGAGTCCGGGGCCGGCGAGCCGCTCTACGTCTCCGTCCGCGCCCGCCGCGCCGAGTGGTGTGACCCCGGCGATCCGGACGCCGGCCCCGACGGCTGGATCCGCTCCGAGGCGCCCGACGGACTGCTCGGCGAGCTCGAGCTGCGCTTCACGCGCGAGAAGGTCCACGAGCGCGCGGTCGAGCAGCTCGAGCGCTGGCGTGCCGAGCCGCCGCCGAACCTCGTCGGCGTCAGCTCGGTCGAGCAGCAGTACGTCGGCCTGATCGACCAGGACCAGGGCAACGGCGTCGGCATCCAGCACACCGAGGAGCGCCAGGACCGCTCCGCCGCGCGTGCCTACGCCACCTGGTCGAGCGGCAAGCTGCGCACCGCCGGCTGATGACGGCGTGCGGCGGCGCGGCGCGGGGGCGGTGCTAGCGCGAACCGCCCTCGGCGATCTCGATGAACGCCTCCCAGCGGCGCTTGTCGCGCGTGCAGCGCCGCAGATCCTCGGAGCCCTCCTCGGCCGACGACAGCCCGTCCTCGGCGACCTTGAGCTTCTCGCGCAGATCGGCGACGTCGAGCTCGTCGGGCGTGTGCGCCTCCTCGACGAGCACGAGCACGCCGTCCTCGGAGACCTGCACATAACCCTCGCCCTGCGCGTAGCGCACGATGTCGGACTCGCTGCGGTACAGCCGCAGCTCGGTCGGCACGAGCATGCCCAGCAGCGGCTGCATGCGGGCGAGGATGCCGATCGAGCCGACCTCCGTGCGCGTGGAGACCATCGTGACCTCCTCGTCGAACACCGAGCCCTCGGGGGTCAGGACCTCGACGCGAAACGGCGTCTGGGCCACTACTCGTCCCCGTCCTCGTCGTCGTCGCTCTTCTGCTCGTCGGCGGCCTTCTTGTCGTCGTCGTCGTCCTGCTTGCCGCTGGCGGCCTTGACGACGTCGTCGATCGTGCCCTTCAAGAAGAACGCCGACTCCGGCACGTCGTCGTGCTGGCCGTCGATGATCTCCTTGAAGCCGCGGATCGTCTCGGCGATCGGGACGTACTGGCCCGGCGTGCCGGTGAACTGCTCGGCGACGAAGAACGGCTGCGACAAAAAGCGCTCCACGCGGCGCGCACGGCCGACGATGAGCTTGTCCTCGTCGGAGAGCTCGTCGATGCCGAGGATCGCGATGATGTCCTGCAGCTCCTTGTAGCGCTGGAGGATCTCCTTGACGCGGTTGGCCGTCGTGAAGTGCTCCTCGCCGAGGACGTCGGGCTTGAGGATCGTCGACGTCGAGTCCAGCGGGTCGACCGCCGGATAGATCCCCTTCTCGGAGATGGCCCGCGAGAGCACGGTCGTGGCGTTGAGGTGGGCGAACACCGACGCGGGCGCCGGGTCGGTGAGGTCGTCGGCGGGGACGTAGATCGCCTGCACCGAGGTCACCGAGCCGTCGCGCGTGGAGGTGATGCGCTCCTGCAGCTGGCCCATCTCCGTCTCCAGCGTCGGCTGGTAGCCGACCTGCGACGGCATCCGGCCCAGCAGCGCCGAGACCTCCGAGCCGGCCTGCACGAAGCGGAAGATGTTGTCGATGAAGAGCAGCACGTCCTGGCCGCCCTCCTCGCGGAAGTACTCCGCCATCGTCAGGCCCGACAGAGCGACGCGCATGCGCGCTCCGGGAGGCTCGTTCATCTGCCCGAAGACGAGGATCGTCTTGTCGATGACCCCCGATTCCTTCATCTCGAGCCAGAGGTCGTTGCCCTCGCGCGAGCGCTCGCCGACGCCGCAGAACGCCGACAGGCCGCCGTGCTCCTGGGCGAGGTTGTTGATGAGCTCCTGGATGAGCACGGTCTTGCCCACGCCGGCGCCGCCGAACAGGCCGACCTTGCCGCCCTTGGCGTACGGCGCGAGCAGGTCGACGACCTTGATGCCGGTCTCGAACATCTCGGTCGTCGGCGTGAGGTTCTCGACGTTCGGGGCGGGCCGGTGGATCGGCCAGCGCTCCTCGTACTCGACCTCGCCGACCTCGTCGATCGGCTCACCGAGCACGTTCATGATCCGGCCCAGCACGCCGCGGCCGACGGGCACGGTGATCGGGCCGCCGGTGTCGGTGACCTCCTGGCCGCGCGACAGGCCGTCGGTGGAGTCCATCGCCACGCAGCGCACGCGGTCGTCGCCGAGGTGCTGCTGGACCTCGAGCGTCAGCAGGTCGTCGCCGCGCATCACGGTGACCGCGTTGTAGATCTCCGGCAGCTCGCCGTTGGGGAACGTCGCCTCGACGACGACGCCCTGGATCTCCTCGATCCGGCCCGTGGCGTTCTCTGCGGTCTCTTCGGTCTCGGTCTCTTCGGTGGTGGCCATCGTTCTCCTAGGTCAAACTCTCGGCGCCAGCGACGACTTCCATGATCTCCTGCGTGATCTCGGCCTGTCGGGCACGGTTCATTTCAAGGGTCAGGTCTTCGATGAGCTCGCCGGCGTTCTCGGAGGCGTTGCGCATCGCGGTCATGCGGGCGCCGTGCTCGGACGCCGTCGACTCCAGCAGCGCGCGGTACACGGAGATCTCGACGTAGTCGGGCACGAGGCGCGCGAGGATCTCCTTGGCGTCGGGCTCGTACTCGACGAGCGCGTGGTGCGTTGCACCGTCGCTCTCGTCGGCCTCGTCCTCGTCGTCGCCGCCCTCGAGGATCGTCGCCTGCTGCAGCGGCAGAAGCGTCTCGCGACGGACCTCCTGGGTCAGCGGCGAGATGTAGCCGTTGTAGAAGATCTCGACGCGGTCGGTCTTGCCGTCGACGTACGCCGCGATGAGGTCCTCGGCGATCACCCGCGCGTCGGCGTAGGACGGGCGGTCGGTGAAGCCCACGTAGCGACCGACGGGGTCCTTGCCGCGAAACGTCAGCGTCGAGACGCCGCGCCGACCGACGGCGCTGTAGAGCGTGCTGCGCCCGTCGCCCTCGTACTCGCGACCGGCCCGCAGGCCCGCGCGAACGATCTGCGAGTTGAACGCGCCGGCCAGGCCGCGGTCGCCGGTGACCAGCAGCAGGGCAATCGTGCTCTCGCTGTCGTGCTCGGAGAGGATCGGCAGGTTGGAGATCTCCGAGCTGCCGGCGGCCTCGGCGGCGTTGCGCGTCATGCGCCGGATCGCGCCGGCGTACGGGCGCAGCGCGGCGATGCGCTGCTCGGCGCGACGCAGGCGCGCCGCCGCGACCATCTCCATGGCGCGGGTGATCTTCTGGATGTTCTTGACCGACCCGATGCGGGCCTTGACGTCGCGCTGGGTCGCGCTCACGCCGGTGCCGCCTCCTTCTCGGGCTCGTCTACGGTCTCCTCGTCGCCCGCGTCGTCGTCGTCCTTGGCCGACGCCTTGTCGTCCGAGCCGGAGTCGATCGCGACGCCGTCCTCGTCGATGTCCTCGCCGAAGTCCTTGGTGAACTCCTCGACGGCATCGTGGATCGTCTCGACGATGTCGTCGTCCCACGCACCGCCGGCGATCTTCTCCAGCGTATCGGCGTGCTCGGCGCGCATCCGCGAGACGAGATCCTGGTGGTACTCCGGGACACGGTCGACCGAGATGCGGTCGATGAAGCCGTTGGTCGCCGCGTAGATGACGACGACCTGCTCCTCGACGGCCATCGGGGAACGCTCGTTCTGGTTGAGCGTCTTGACGAGCCGCTCACCGCGGGCCAGCGTCGCCTGCGTGTCGGCGTCGAGGTCCGAGCCGAACTGGGCGAAGGCCTCGAGGTCGCGGTACTGCGACAGCTCGAGCTTCAGCCGTCCGGCGACCTTCTTCATCGGCTTGATCTGTGCGTTGCCGCCCACGCGGCTGACGGAGATGCCGACGTTGATGGCCGGCCGCACGCCCGAGAAGAACAGCTTGGGCTCGAGGAAGATCTGGCCGTCGGTGATCGAGATGACGTTCGTCGGGATGTAGGCCGACACGTCGCCGGCCTGCGTCTCGATGATCGGCAGGGCGGTCATCGAGCCGCCGCCGAGGTCGTCGCTGAGCTTGACGGCACGCTCCAGCAGGCGGCTGTGCAGGTAGAAGACGTCGCCCGGGTAGGCCTCACGGCCCGGCGGGCGGCGCAGCAGCAGCGACATCTGGCGGTAGGCGAACGCGTGCTTGGTGAGGTCGTCGTAGACGCACAGCGCGGCCTTGCCGTCATAGAGGAAGTACTCGGCCATCGCGGCGCCCGCGTAGGGCGCGAGGAACTTCACCGGGGCGGCCTCGTCGGCGCCGGCGGCGACGATGATCGTGTTCTCCATCGCGCCCGCCTCCGACAGCGTCTCGGCGAGCGCGACGACCGTCGCCATGCGCTGGCCGATCGCGACGTAGACCGAGATGACGCCGGACTTTCGGTTGTTGATGATCGTGTCGACCGCGATCGTCGTCTTGCCGGTCTGGCGGTCGCCGATGATCAGCTCGCGCTGGCCGCGGCCGATCGGGATCATCGCGTCGATCGCCTTGATGCCGGTCTGCAGCGGCTCGATCACCGGCTGGCGCTGCACGACGCCGGGCGCCTTGAACTCGGCCGGGCGCTTGGTGTCGGTGTTGATGTCGCCCTTGCCGTCGAGCGGGTTGCCGAGCGGGTCGACGATGCGCCCCAGCATCTCCTCGCCGACCGGGATCTCGAGCAGCGAGCCGGTGCGCTTGACCGTGTCGCCCTCGACGATCTTGTCCCACTCGCCGAACAGCACGACGCCGACGTTGTCGGACTCGAGGTTCAGCGCCAGGCCGGTCACGCCGTGGGGCAGCTCGAGCATCTCGAAGGACATCGCGTCCTCGAGGCCGTGGACGCGCGCGATGCCGTCGCCCTACCGAGAGAACGGTGCCGACCTCGGTCAGCTCGGCATCGCCGGCGTCCAGTCCCTCGATACGGCTCTTGAGGATGGAGGTGATCTCGTCTGGCTTGATCTTCATGGAGGTCGTGTCAGCTCCTTACGTTGTCCGCGGTTGGCGTCACGCGCCGCGGGCGACGTGCTTTCTCAGGTTGTCGAGGCGGTTGCGGATCGAGGCATCGAGGATCGAGTTGCCCACCCGCAGGACGATGCCGCCGAGGATGTCGGGGTCCACTTCCTCCGTGAGCTCGATCTTCTGGCCGGTGTCCTTGGCGATGCGGTCGCCGATCTGCTTGACGGTGGCCTTGTCGAGCGCCGTGGCGGTGGAGATCTGGACGGGCAGGATCTTGTTCTCCTGCTCCCACAGCCCGTCGTAGTAGCGGCGGATGCGAAAGACCGCCGGCATGCGGTGCTTCTCGATGAGCAGCTCGAGGAAGTTGATCAGCGTCGGGTCGGCGCCCTGCACCGTCTTCGTCAGCCCGTCCTTCTTCTCGGGCGTCGAGAAGTACGGCGAGAAGAAGAAGATCGCAAGGTCGCGATTGTCGTTCAGCGCATCGGCGAACTGCCCGAGCTGCTCGCGGATGTCGTCGAGCTTGTCGTGCTCCTGCGCGACCGCGAACAGCGACCGTCCGTAGACCTCGGCGATCTCCTCCATCAGTTGTCGCTTCGCTCGCCGGCGAGCGCGGAGAAGTCCAGCTCGCTGAGGGCCTCTTCGACGAGGCGCTTCTGGTCGTCCTCGGTGAGCGTCTTGCGGGTGATCTTCTCCGTCGCGAGGATCGTCAGCTCGGCGACCTCGTTGCGGATGTCCTGGATCGCGCGGCGCGTCTCGGCCGCGATCTCGCGCTTGGTGGACTCCATCAGCTCCTCACGCTTGGCCTTGGCTTCCGTGAGCGTCGCCGCCTCGGTGGCCTCCGCCGCCTTGCGGGCGCGGGCGAGGATCGTCTCGGCCTGCTCGCGTGCCTCCGAGAGGCGCTCGCGGTACTCGGCCAGCAGCTCCTCGGCCTCCTTGCGGGTGCCCTCGGCGGCGCTGATCTGCTCCTCGACCATCCGCTGGCGCTTGTCGAGCATCTCCTGGATGCGCGGGTAGACGACCTTCTTGAGGACGTAGAGGGAGATCGTGAAGACGATCAGCGTCCAGATCATCAGCCCGAGGTTCGGGGAGACGAGGAACGACCCGCCCTCCTCCTCGGCGGCGCCGCCCTCGGCGGCCGCGAGCGGTAGTACGGCGATCAGGCTGATGACGTCCATCGTGGTCTAGAGGAAGAAGGCGATGAGACCGCCGACGAGGCCGTAGAAGAAGCAGGCCTCGGTGAGCGCGAAGCCGAGCCACTGGATCGACGCGATCTCGTCGCGCATCTCCGGCTGGCGCGTGACCGACTCGATGACCTTGCCGAACAGCATGCCGATGCCGGCACCGGCGCCCGCGGCACCGCCGCCTGCGCCGACGCCGAGGGCGATCGCGCGGCCGGCCTTCTGACCGATGACTTCGTTCGCCGCTGCGCCGCCCTGCGCGATGACGTTGAGGGTGTCGATGTCGAGTGGCATGGGGGTGGTCAGGCTCCTTGTACTAGTGGTGTTCGGAGACGGCGCTACCGAGGTAGATGCACGTCAGGATGGCGAAGATGAACGCCTGCAGCGTGGCGATCAACGTGACCTCGAAGAGGAAGATGGCGATGCCGGCAGGCAGCGTGAACCACGCCAGGACCTCGAGGCCGAGCAGCACCGCGAGACCGCCGGACATGAACTGGATGAGCATGTGGCCGGCCAGCAGGTTGGCGAACAACCTGACGGTCAGGGAGATCAGCCGCAGGAACTGCGACATGATCTCCAGCGGGACGATCATGATCAGGATCCCCCCGCTGACGCCCGGCGGGATCGCCACGCTCTTGAGATAGCCCCACGGCCCCTTGGCCCGCACGCCTTCGACGTTGTAGGTGAAGAAGACGATGAGCGACAGGACGAGCGGAATCGAGACGTTGGCCGTGGCGGCGTAGAGCTGGAACGCCGGCATGTCGTAGCCGAAGACGCTGACGGTGTGCTCGGTGTTCACCGGCAGCGGGACGTAGCCGATCATGTTCGAGAACCAGATGAAGACGAACAGCGTGCAGACGAGCGGAAACCACTTGCGCGCCATGTCCTCGTCCATGTTGTCCTTGACGAGCTTGTCCTTCATGCCGGTGTACAGCCACTCGACCGCGATCTGCAGGCGATTGGGCTTCGCCTCGCTCATCCGTTTGGAGACGTAGAGCATCGTCCCCAGCGTCAGCGCCGTCGTGATGAGCAGGTACAGCACGCCCTTGTTGAGATCCATCGGGCCTGGCAGGGAGAGCCACGTGTCGAGCTTGAACTCGTTCTGGGGCAAGAAGTCGGTGTTGTCCTGGCGCTTGGCGCCGAAGATCCCGACGATCACCAAAAAGCCGAGGATGTAGACCCCGCCGATGCCGAGTCCGAGCTTGCGACGCGTGCTCATCCGGTGGTGCTCCTTGCCTGGGCCTGGCTGATGTGGGAGACCGCGTTGCGAAGGAAGTTCACCGAGAACGCGCCGAAGATGACGAGGGCGGCGGTCAGCCCGTCCGCCCGTGAGACGGCGACGCCGCAGACGATGATCACGGTGGCCAGCAGCCAGACGCGGAGCATCGAGAACGCGACGCCGAGGCCGAGCCGGCGGCGCAGGTCGTAGACGTTGACGAGCTGCTTGTCCATCGCGACCTGGGCGACCCGCAGCGCGATCCATGCCGCACTGCCGGCCAGCAGTCCGACCGTCGGCACGCCGACCGCCAGCAGGGCGGCGGCAACGATCATGACCAGGACGATGTCGAGGTACTGCAGTGCCACGGATCCGCGCTCGCTGGGAGCGGAAGCAGCGGTCACCGACAAGGACGGTCCCCCCGAAGCATGGGTGCAGGCAGCCCGCGAAGGCTCGCGCCGAGGGTCGGCTCGCAGGATCGGGGCTCGGTGTACATAAGCAGGGGCATGGCGGGAGGGCAGCACCCTACACGGGCGCGACCGCGAGCGGAGCGCGGCCGGAGCGTGCGGATGACGCACCCCAAGATAGCCATGTCGAAGACTTTGTAACAACTTAGTGACAGGCGGTACGACATCGCCCCGCCGCTGGCCCGTGGCGTCGATCGCGCTCTGTCGGCGCGGTCGGCTGGCGCTTGCCGACGGGGCCTGCGGGCGCGAGCGCGGCGGACCCCGTCGCCGGCTGGTCGATGCCTGCAGCGCATCGACGCGCCGCCGCGCGACGACGTCGCGCTCGTGGCGCTGCGCGGCACGCCGCCGGCGTAGCATTCGGCGCGTGCACAGCGCAGACGCCCACGGGCACGGGCACGGGCACGGCCACGGGCACGGGCACGCCCATCCCGGCGGCGCGCATTCGCACGCGCCCTCGGCGAACGCCGACCGGCGCTGGCTGACCGTCGCGCTGGCACTGATCGCCGCGTTCATGGCCGTCGAGGTCATCGCCGGCCTCATCGCCGGCTCGCTGGCGCTGCTCTCCGACGCCGCGCACATGCTCACCGACGCCGCCTCGATCGCCCTCGCCCTGCTCGCCGCCCACCTCGCCGCGCGCCCCGCCAAAGGCCACTACACCTTCGGCTTCGGACGCGCCGAGATCGTCTCCGCCCAGATCAACGGCGTCGCACTGTTCGTCCTGGCCGGCGTCATCGCCGTCGAAGGCATCCGCCGCCTCGACAACCCACACCACATCGACGCCACGATCGTCATCGCCGTCGGCGCACTCGGCGCGCTCGTCAACATCGCCGCCTTCTGGGCCCTCTCCCGCGCCGAGCGCCAGAGCCTGAACATCGCCGGCGCGCGCGCCCACGTACTCGCCGACCTCTACGGCTCCGTCGCCGCGATCAGCGCCGGCAGCATCATCGCGCTCGGCGGCCCCACCCAAATCGACGCGCTCGCCGCGCTCACGGTCGCCGCCCTCATGATCGGCTCGGGCTCATCGCTGCTGCGCGCCGCCACCCGCGTCCTGCTCGAAGCCGCCCCCGCCGGCCTGAACCCCGACGAGATCGGCCAGACCCTCGCCGCCATGACCGGCATCGTCGAGATCCACGACCTCCACGTCTGGGAAGTCACCAGCGGCTTCGTCGCCCTCGCCGCCCACGTCACCGTCGCCCCCGACGACGACTGCCACCTACGCCGCCGCGAGCTGCAGACCCTCCTACACGAACGCTTCGACATCCGCCACACCACCCTGCAGGTCGACCACGAATCCTGGCAGCCGCTCGTGCAGATCGAGTCGCGGTAGGGCCTTCGCGCTATAGCGCCGACGCCCCGATGACCTCCTGCCACCACGCCCGTTCGGCATCCGTCTTGGCCATCCGCAGCCGCCGCCGCGCATGCCACTGGATCTGCTCGCGAGACCCGACGAGGACGTGCGGCCCCGTGACGGCGTAGCGGCCGTCGGACAGGACGACGAGCGCGCCGGGCACGTCCCAGCGGGTGTTGAGCCGCTCGATGACGTCCAGGCCGAGCACGCCGTCGGGCGCGTCGGCGTCGCCGTCCTCCTCGGTCCACGGCCGCGTCGTGAAGATCGGCGCGCCCGTGGAGGGCGAGCGCGGTGGGCGCGGCGCCGGCCCGACGGGTCCGGTGCGCCAGCGCTGGCGCGCCTCCTCGATCGCCGTCATCGCGCCCTGGCGCGCGACGATGTAGAGGCGGTCGCCGGCCTCCAGGCGCGTCGAGCCGCGCGGCGGCAGCGCCTCCTCGCCGCGAACGAGGACGTTGACGAGCGCCTCGCGCGGCAGCCCCAGATCGCGCACGCGCACGCCGATCACCGCGTCGCCCTCGGCGATCTCGACCTCGACGACGTCGGCGCCGAGCTGGCGGATCGAGCCGACCTCGACGAGCGGCCGGGGCAGCGCCGGCTCCTCGGTCGTGGCGCCGAGCCACTTGGCCAGCGGCTCGAACGTCGAGCCCTGCACGAGGGTGGACACGAGCACCGCGAAGAACGCGATGTTGAAGAACGTCTCGCTGCCGGGCACGTCGGCGATGACCGGGAACGTCGCGAGCACGACCGGCACCGCGCCGCGCAGCCCCGCCCAGCCGAGCACGAGACGGTCGGTGAAGCTGACCGGCGCGAACGCGGTCGCCACGGTCACCGCCAGCGGCCGCGCGACGAAGACGAGCACGAGCGCGATCAGCGTGCCCTGCCAGACGAAGTCGACGAGCTCGTGGGGGAAGACGAGCAGGCCCAGCGCGAGGAACATCGCCAGCTGCGCGACCCAGGCCAGGCCGTCGTGGAAGGCGTGCACGGTCTGCCGTGCCGGCAGCGTCGCCGAGCCCAGCGCGAGGCCGGCCAGGTAGACGGCGAGAAAGCCCGAGCCGTGCAGGACGGCGGCGCCGCCGAACGAGATCGCGACGACCGCCAGCGAGGCGACCGGGTACAGGCCGCCGGTCGCGAGCTTCGCGCGGCGAAAGGCCTGCACCGCGAGCCAGCCGACGGCGCCGCCGACGACAGCGCCGATGCCGAGCTCCTGCGTGAACTGCAGCGCCAGGTCCAGCACGCCGTAGCCGGGGTGCAGGATCCACTCGATGAAGCCGAGCACGAGCAGCACGGCGACCGGGTCGTTCATGCCGGCCTCGCCCTCCAGCGTGCGCGCGAGGCGGCGCTTGAGCGTCGACCCGCGCAGCAGCGCGAAGATGGCGGCGCCGTCCGTGGCGGACACGATCGCGCCGATCAGCAGGCCCTGCAGCAGGGTCACGTCGAGCAGCCAGTGGGCGACGAGCCCGGTGACCACCGCCGTCGTGAGCGTGCCGATCGTGGCCAGCGCGACCGCCGAGCCGAGCACCGGCCGGATCTCGGAGTAGCCCGCGGCGAGACCGCCCTCGAACAGGATCAGCGCCAGCGCGATGATCCCGATGGTGCGCGCGAGCTCGTAGTCGGTGAACTCGATGAGGCCCAAGCCATCGGAGCCGACGAGCATCCCGACGCCGAGGAACAGGACGAGGCCGGGGATCCGCAGGCGTCCTGCCAGCAGCGAGGCCGCGAGGCCGAGCGCGAGCAGCAGGCCCGCGATCAGGATCAGGCTACCCAGGTGTCCCATCGCGGGATCTTGCTACAGCCAGCCGGCGCGGCGCAGCACGCGGTGCAGGAACAAACCGGCCACGACCATCATGGCCAGCGCCAGCGGGTAGCCGACGGTCCAATGCAGCTCGGGCATGTGGTCGAAGTTCATGCCGTAGATGCTCGCGATGAGCGTCGGCACGGTGATGATCGCGGCCCACGCGGAGATCAGCTTGACGACGTCGTTCTGCTGCACGGAGATCACGGCGAGGTTGGCCTGCAGCACGCTCGTCAGCAGCTCGCGCTGGGTCGAGATGGCGTCCTCGATGCGCTTGATGTGGTCGCTGACGTCACGCAGGTGCTCGCGCAGCAGCGACGCGGCGCCCGGGCGGTCAGCCGCGGCGAGCACCTCGACCGGCTGCAGCAGCGGGTGCACGGCGCGGTAGAACTCGGCCAGCTCGCGGCGCAGGAAGTAGATGCGCTTCGTCTCGTCGCTGCGCTCGCCGAAGACGTCGACCTCGACCTCCTCGACGTCGTTCTCGAGGCCGGCCATGACCGGCTCGTAGTCGTCGACGATCTTGTCCATGATCGCCCAGACCGCGGCGAGCGGCCCCTCGCGCAGCAGCTCGGGCTGGGCCTCGAGGCGCTCACGGGCGGAGTGCAGCTCGCTCGCGGCGCCGTGGCGCACGACGATCACGAAGCCGTCGCCGGTGAACACGTGCACCTCCCCGAACTCGACCTCCTCGATGTCGTCGAGGTAGCGCGCGGTGTGCATCACGAGGAAGTAGCCGTGCTCGTAGTCCTCGAGCTTGGGACGCTGATGGGCGTTCGTCGCGTCCTCGACCGCCAGGTCCGGCAGGTTGAAGCGGGTGGCGACCTCCTCGAGCTCCTCGGGCGGCGGATCGTGCAGGCCCAGCCAGATGAAGCCCTCGCCACGGCAGCGCTCGGCGGCCTCGTCGATCCCCAGCGGCTGCTCGTTCTGGCGAGCGCCGTCCATGTAGTGCGCGCAGTCGAGGATCATGTCCGCTGAGCCTATCCCCGCCGATGGCCGGGTCAGCGTCGCGGCGGGGCCGGCGCGCCGGGGCAGATCGCGCGGTCGGCTTGCACCGCGCGGCGAAAGCGCGCGAGGTTCGCGGCGTTCGCGATCATGAACTGATCGGGCTGCCGGCCGGCGATGTCGCGGCCGGCCACGAAGGCGAGGTACGGCGGCCCCGAGTACGTCGAGCCGGCGGGGCAGCGGCGGATCGCCGCTGCGGCTCGCGCCACCGCGCCATCCGACAGGACCCGGGCCGGGCCGGACGCCGCCAGCGGCCGTGTGAACAGGACCGGATCGCCGGGCGCGGCGAGCAGCGATGCCGCCTGGGCGACGAGCAGCGCCAGCGCGGCCGCGGCGGCGAGCACGCGCGCCCGCCACCAGCGTGCGCGTGGCGCCGCACGCCCGGCCAGCAACGCCGCCGCGCCGCACGCCGCCAAGCACACGAGCGGCGGCTCGGCGACGACGAGCACCGTCAGGTAGCTGCCGTGCTTCAGCAGCGTGGCAAGCAGCAGCAGCGAGCCGAGCGCGGCCGCGAGCAGGCTGCGCGCCAGGTCGCGGTCGGCGAGTGCCGCCCGACCCGGCCAGGCCAGCGCGGCGAGGACGAGCAGGCCCGCGAGGTTCCAGCCCGCCTGCGCCCACAGACCGCCGGCGTAGCTCAGAGCGGCGCGGCCGGTCTGGGCCTGGGCGGCCACGACGTTTGACCACAGCGGCTCACCGAAGACGAGCAGGCCGGTGAGGGCGAGGCCGCCGCCGGCAGCCGCCAGCCCCGACAGCGCGCGGCGTCGCTGCCGCGTCGCGAGCACGATCGCCAGCGCCGGCAGCAGGAAGGCGAGCTTCAACGACGCTGCCAGCGCCGCGAGGACGCCGGCGGCGAACGCGGCGCGGCCGCCGCGGCCGTGCCGGCCGGCTGCGAGCGCGGCCGCCATGACCAGCGGTGCGGCGACCGTCTCGGGCAGCAGCTGGGCGTGCTCGCGCAGCGCCCACGGGGTGAAAAGGCAGGCCAGCGCGGCGGCCAGCGCGACGCCGGGCCGGCGCGTCAGCCGCCACACGGCGACGAGCACGAGCAGCGAGGTCGCCGCCTCGCAGAGCGCCATCAGCACGCGGATCGCTGCCGGCGAGTCGCTCAGCGCGAGCGCGCCGGCGCCGAGCAGGTACAGCGGCGGCGGCTGGGCGGCAGCGAAGTCGCGGTAGAGCGCCTGGCCCTCGAGCAGCTGGCGCGCGCTGAGCGAGTAGACGCCGTCGGAGTACTCCCAGTAGCCCTGGCCCTGCCAGGCGGCGAGCGCGACGAGCGCGCCGGCCGCCAGCGCCAGCCACGCGACGAGCAGACGGCCGCCCGGCCAGGCGGACGCCCCCATCGCGTGACTACCCGGCGCGCGCCGCGCGGAAGGTGCCCGGCGGCCGTGGACCGTCACGCACCACGCGCTTGAGCACGTTCAGCGCGCTGCGCTCGCGCCCGGTGGGGCTGATCAGCGCCGAATCCCACGTGTCCTTCCTCGACGACGAGTTCCAGTGGTAGATGTAGACGCGCGTGATCTGCGGGATGCGCGGGACGAGCTCGTCGAAGATGAAGCGCGTCACGTTGCCGGCGTGGCGCACGCCCTCGGGAATCCTCGTGCGGCTGTTGTTGTCGCGCCGCACGAGGCCGCCCACCTCGGTCAGCCAGATCTGCGCGCCGCGCGTCGCGCGCACGAGCTGGCGCAGGCGCGTCGTCCGGAAGCGGTTGGCCTCGACGTAGTTGTGCAGGCCCCACAGCCGTGGCGTGAAGCCGAGGTGGCGCGAGAACCGGCGCACCCACGTGGCCATGTTGGGCATGTCGAGCACCTCGGGGGCGAGGATCGTGCAGGTCGGGCACGCGCGACGCAGCTCGCGGTAGTAGACGGCGGCGGTCTTCGGCCGATGGCAGAGCGGCTCGCCGCAGTGGTTGGCCTCGTTCCAGGTCGCGTACGTCGTCACCCACGGATAGAGCCGGCGCAGCTTGCGAAACTCGCGGCGCAGGCGCAGCGGCGACGGCAGCGCGCGCCGGTTGGCTCCGCGCGAGTGCATGAACGAGATGAGCGGTTGCACGCCGGTCGTCCGGGCATCGCGCAGCCAGGCCCGCAGCTCGGCGGCCGTGCGACGGTTGGAGAGCACGTCCCAGCCGACGGCCAGGCGCGCATAGCGGATCTGGAGCGCCTGGAAGCGCAGGTCGCCGAACATCTCGCGCTTCTGGTCGGCGATGCCGATCTCGACGCCTGCCGGTGGCGGTGGCGGCGGCGACGGCGGCGGCGGGGACGGCGGGGATGCCGGCGCCGGCGGGGATTGGGGCGGCTGCGACTGCGGGATGTCCATGATCGCACCCGCGCCCGGCACGAGGTACGTGGCGGCGAGCGCGCCCGTCACGACGAGCAGCGCCGCGAGCCCGGCGCGCCGGCCCGGTCGGCGCACGTGGCTCAACCGCCCGTCAGGACGGTGTCGTCGTTGCTGTAGGCGGGCGCGCAGCAGCACAGCAGCGTGAGCGGCTCGTCGCCGGTGTTCGTGAGCTTGTGCACCGCGCCGGGCGCGATGACGACGCATTCGCCGGCGCGCACGTCGCGGATCTCGTCGCCGAGGCGCAGGCGGCCGGTTCCGGCGGTGAAGAAGTACAGCTCCTCGCTGAGGACGTGGTAGTGCTCGGCCGTCGCTCCGCCCACGGGGACAGTCGCCTCGGCGAGCGACTGATGCGCCGCCGGCAGCGAGACGCGGCCCGCCAGCTCGCGGATCGTCGAGCCGTCGAGCGTCACGAACGCCGCGGCATCGTCGAGGTGGGAGACGTGCATCGCGCAGAACGGTAGTGGGCGCAGGATGCCGCTTGCGCCGAATCGCACTACGCTGGGCGCTGTGACCGAGGTCCAGACGCTGTCGCGCCGGCCCGATGTGCCCTCCGAGAAGCGCCAGGCGACCGAGACCGCCGTCCTCTCGGCGATGGAGGAGCTGCTCGCCGAGGGCACGCCCTACGCCGCGCTCAGCGTCGAGCGCATCGCCACCCGCGCCGGGATCTCGCGCACCGCGTTCTACTTCTACTTCGCCGACAAGCGCGAGCTGCTCATGCGCCTGGCCTCCGAGCTGTCCGACGAGCTCTACCACGAGGCCGATGCCTGGTGGTCGGGCGCCGGCGACGGCTCCCAGCAGCTGACGGCCGCGGTCGGCAAGATCGCGACGCTCTACCGCGTGCACCGCCCGCTCGTCTGCGCGATCGTCGAGGTCTCGGCCTACGACGAGGTCGTCGGCCCGTTCTGGCGCGCGCTCGTCGGGCGCTTCGTCGACGCCAGCGCGCAGCGCATCGCGGCGGAGGTCGAGGCGGGTCGCGCCGAAGCGATCCTCGTGCCGCACGCGATCTCCTTCTCGCTGGTCTGGATGACCGAACGCGCGCTGTACCAGATGCTCGTGCAGGACGACCCGGTCTGCGACGAGGAGCTCGTCCGCGCGCTCGCGCGGATCTGGACGGCGACGGTCTACGGCCCGCCGCCTGCCTAGGGACGGACCCGCTCGAACTCCTCGGTCTCGCGCCGCACAGCGTCGAATTCGCCGGTCTCCATGCGCTGCGCGACGTCGGCGTCGATCTCCTCCTCGCTGGCGTCGGGCTTGACGCGCCGCAGTCGGATCGTGTCCAGGCGCTTGAACTTCAGGATCTCCAGCACGTAGACGAGGTAGACCGACGCGATCAGCGCCAGCACCCCGAGCAGCGCCATGACGCTCGCCCAGCCGGCGCGCAGGCTGCCGGAGCGGTCGGAGTACGGGACGAAGCGCAGGGCGATCGCCAGGCCCGCCAGCATCAGCGTCCACGTGTAGAGGTACAGGACCGTGCGGCGCGTCGAGAAGCCGATGCGGTCCATGCGGTGATGGAAGTGCTCGCGGTCGGCCTGGTAGACGGGCCTTTTGTACTTCAGCCGCTTGAGCACGACGAAGGTCGTGTCGAGGAACGGCACCGCGAGGATGACGAGCGGCAGCACGAGCGCGATCAACGACTGCGTCTTCAGGGTCCCCTCGACGGCCACGCAGGCGAGCAGCAGGCCGAGCAGGTTCGAGCCGCAGTCGCCCATGAAGACCGTCGCCGGGTGGAAGTTGTAGACGAGGAAGCCGAGCGCGGCCCCGGCGATGATCGCCGACAGGACCGCGGCGTTGGCGCGCTCGAGGTCGAAGGCGATGACGACGAACGCGGCCGCGGCGATCGCGCAGACGCCGGCCGCCAGACCGTCGATGCCGTCGGAGAAGTTGACGACGTTCATGATCAGCACGATCCCCAGCACGGTGATCGGGATCCCGAGGTCGCCGAGCTCGACGCGCCCCAGCAGCGGCAGCGTGAAGCTCTCCACGCGGACGTCGTCGAGCACCGGGATGAGCGCCGCGGTGATCTGGCCGGCGAGCTTGACGGGCGCGCTCAGCTCGAAGATGTCATCCAGCGCGCCGACGATCGTGATGACGGCGGCGCCGGCGACGATCGAGCCGAAGCGCCCGTCGAGCGGCAGGAAGAGGATCGCGCTGACCAGCACGCCGGCGAAGATCGCGACGCCGCCCAGGCGCGGCATCGAGCGCTCCGAGAGTCCGCGCGCGCGCGGCTCGTCGACGGCCCCGATGCGATGGGCGAGGCGGTTGGAGATCGGCGTCAGGCAGACCACCAGCACCGCTGCGACCGTCGCGGCCGCGAGGGCGTCCCAGGTCGTAGGCGGCATCGCCGACAGCATCCCATCCCGCGCGGCGGGGGGCCGCCCCGCCTGCGAGACTTCGCCCCCCGCTCGTCGGCCGGGGCTTGACGCCGATCGTCGCCAGGGAAGGCCATGCGCCAGATGCGGATCCTGCTCGTCACCCAGATGTGGCCCGGCCCGAGCGACCCCGACCTCGGCGTGTTCGTCTTCGACATCGTGCGCGAGCTGCGCGAGCTCGGGCACACGGTGCGGGTGAGCGCGATCGACCGGCGCGGCGGGGGTCCGGCGAAGTACGTGCGGCTGACCGGCGCGGCGGTGGTGGCGGCGCGGCGGTTTGCCCCCGACGCCGTCTTCGCTCATTTCTTGTTTCCAGCGGGTGCGGCGGGCGCCGCGGCGGCGGTGGCCGCGCGCGCGCCGCTCGTGGTCATGGCGCACGGCACGGACGTCGAGAACGCGCGCCGCTCTCCCGGGCTGGCGCGCGCCACGCGGCTGGTCACGAACCGTGCGTCGACGGTGCTCTGCAACTCGCGCTGGCTGGCCGTCCGGCTCGGACCGGTCCGCGGCGACGTCGAGATCATCGACTGCGGGGTCGACCTGGACGTGTTCGCGCCGCGGCCGGCGGCGGCGGCGCGCGCGCGGGTCGGCTGGGGCGGTGACGGTCCCGCCTTCCTCGCGGTCGGCTCGCTGATCGAGCGCAAGGGGGTCGTCGAGCTGGCCGACGCGTTCGCGGCGCTCGGGCGCGGCCGTCTCGCGTTCGTCGGCGACGGGCCGCTGCGCCCGCAGCTCGAAGGCCGGCCGGGCGTGCACCTGGCCGGCCGCGTGCCGCACGCCGCGGTGGCCGACTGGATCGCCGCCTGCGACGTGCTCTGTCAGCCGTCGCTCGTCGAGCCCTTCGGGCAGGCGGCGCTCGAGGGGATGGCGATGCAGCGCAGCGTGGTGGCGACGACCGAGGGCGGCCCGCCGGAGTTCGTCACGCCCGCCGCGGGGGTGCTCGTGGCGCCGGGCGACGGGGCCGCGCTGACGGCGGCGCTGGCGCAGGCGGCGCAGCTTCCCGCGCCGAACCCCGCGGCGCGAGCGGCGGCCGCCGAGCACGACGTGCGGCTGCAGGCTGCGCGGATGGCCGCCGTGCTCGAGCGCGCCGTGGCGAGCCGGCGGACGGATCGCTGACCACCGCCGCTCCGAACGATCGCTCAGAGCGGTCCTGGGCATGGTCGCGTGCGAGTTGCAGCACGCCCACGTCGGCATCGCCGTACCCCGAACTCCGGATGGGCAGGGGTCGTGCCGGACGCGGCGTATCTCGTCGACGAGCTTCGTCGCGAGGAGACCAACTACCTGCAGCTCGCGCGGGTCAGTCGCCTTCGATGGCCGCGACGCGGCGCGCGTGCCGGCCGCCCTCGAACTCGCCTTCGATGAACGCCTCCACGATCGCGTCGGCGGCAGGGCCGTCGATACGCCGGCCGGAGAGCGTCACGACGTTGACGTCGTTGTGGGCGCGCGAGAGCTGCGCCTCCTCCGGGTCGTGGGCGTTGACCGCGCGCACGCCGGGCACCTTGTTGGCGACGATCGACACGCCGACGCCGGAGCCGCACACGAGCACCCCACGCTCGGCGTCGCCGTCGGCGACGAGCTGTGCCGCAGGGCGCGCGTAGGTCGGGTAATCGGTCGAGTCGTCGGTCTCGGGACCGACGTCGACGACATCGTGGCCCGCGCTCTGAAGCTGCGCCTTGATGTGCTCCTTGAGCTCGAAGCCTGCATGGTCTGAAGCGATTGCGATGCGCATGGCTGCCATGGTATTCGCCGCATGTTCGACGTTCGCACCGCCCACACCGCGTACCTCGAGCCGTCCGTCGGCGCGGCAGCGCGCGCCCTGCTCGACGACGTCTTCGCGGGCGAGATGACCGACGCCGACTGGGAGCATGCGCTCGGCGGCATCCACGCGCTGGCGTGGGAGGGCGACGTGCTGATCGGGCATGCCTCGGTGATCCAGCGGCGCCTGTGGCTCGGCGATCGCGCGCTGCGCACGGGCTATGTCGAGGGCGTGGGCGTGCGCGCCGACCGCCGCGGCCGCGGCGTCGGCGCGGCGCTGATGGAGCCGCTGGAGCAGGTCATCCGCGGCGCCTACGACCTCGGGGCCCTCGGCACGACGGACATGGCGCGCGGCTTCTATGTGGCGCGCGGGTGGCAGCAGTGGCAGGGGCCGACGTCGGCGCTCACGCCGCGCGGCATCGAGCGCACACCGGACGAGGACGGCGAGATCTACGTCCTGCCGGTAACCGTCGCGCTCGACGTCAGCCGCGAGATCACGGCCGACTGGCGCGACTCGGACGTCTGGTAGCGGCGGGCGGAGGCCGGGGCGACTTCTGTCCCCATCGAGGTGCATGACTCGACCCGGCCTGCTTCGCACGCGCCAGCCCGCGGGGCCTGGTCGAGATATTCATGTGGGGCATGAACAACTCGACCCGGCCGCCGGATCCCCCGGCCCCGGACCCATCGCCGACAGCTGCACCAACCGACCCCTCGGCGATGCAGTTCTTGCCCAACCCCGGCCGGCCCAGGCACGCCGCCCCGCAGACCTCAGCCCCCGCCCAGCGCAACCTCGACCGCGTCCCGCGACAGCGCGCCCTCACGCAGCACCGACCACGTCCCATGGCTGCCGTAGGCGCGCAGGTCGATCACGGTGGACGGTGTCCCCGGCAGCGCCCCGCCGTCGACGACGAGGTCGGCGCCCTCGCGCAGCGCGTCGTCGACCGCGTCGAGCGAGCGCGGGTCGGCGCCGCCCGAGCGGTTGGCGCTGGATTGCATGACCGGCACGCTCACGTCCGCGAGCATCCCCGGCGCGGGCACGCGCAGCCCGAGCGTCCACGGGTCGTGACCGCAGGCCAGCGGCCAGCGGGCGAGCGGGTTGGGCAGCAGGAGCGTGACCGCGCCCGGCAGGAGCGCTCCGATCGCAGCGCGGGTGCGCGGGCCGAGCTCGGGCAGTGCGGCCAGCGCCGGCGCGAGCGAGAAGAACATCACCGCCGCGGGCTTGTCGGCCGGGCGCCCCTTGAGCGCGTACAGGCGCGCGACGGCCTCGCGCGACGTCGGGTCGCAGGCCAGGCCGTAGACCGTGTCGGCGGGGAAGACGGCGACGCCGCCCGCCATGATGCATCCCTCGAACGCGGCGCTCGCCGCCGTCGTCGTCGTCATCGCGATCCGATCACGACGCGCTCGATTCCCGCCAGGTCGGGCCGCCCGTGGACGTCGCCGAAGCCGGCGTCGCGCATGAGCTGCGCGACCGCGGCGGCCTGCCCCTCCCCCAGCTCGATCGCCAGCAGCCGCGCGCCCGCCTTCGCCGCGGCGGGCACGAGGCGGCGGATGACGTCGAGGCCGTCCTCCCCGGCGAACAGCGCGCCGGGCGGCTCGTGACGCGTGATCTCCGGCGCCAGCGCGGCGCGGTCGGCCTCCGCGACGTAGGGCGGGTTGGACACCACGGCGTCGACCGCGCGGGCGTCGGCGCCGGCCAGCAGGTCGCCTTCGAAGAACGTCACGGCGCGGTCGAGCCCCAGCCGCGCGGCGTTCGCGCGCGCGACGTCGAGCGCGTCGGCGCTCACGTCGGTCGCCAGCACCTCGACGTCCGGGCGCTCCTGCGCGAGCGCGAGCGCCACCGCGCCGCTGCCGGTCCCGACGTCGACGACGCGCGCGCCCTGCGCCAGCAGCTCGACAGCGATCTCGACGAGCAGCTCGGTCTCCGGCCGCGGCACGAGCACGCGCCGGTCGACGGCGAGGTCGAGGTGGCGAAAGCCGCGCCGGCCGGTGATGTAGGCGACCGGCTCGCGGCCCGCCGAGCGCCGCCGCACCGCGCTCTGAAAGGCGCGTACCGCCGGTCCCTTCACCTCGCGCGACGGATCGATGAACAGCGCGGTGCGATCGACGCCGAGCGCGTCGGCCAGCAGCACCTCGGCATCCAACCGCGGCGTATCGGACCCCGCCGCCGCGATCGCGATGACGGCCGAGTCGAGCGCCTCACGGACCGAGGCCCCGCCGAACGCGTTCACCGCCAAGGCTCCTACGCGGTCGCCTGAAGCTCCAGGACGCGCCGCTTCTCGTCGTTCTGCAGCGCCTCGGTGAACTCGTCGAGCGCGCCCTCGAGCACCTCGTCGAGGTTGTGCACGAGCAGGTTGATGCGGTGGTCCTTCACGCGCCGCTCGCCGTAGTTGTACGTGCGGATCTTCTCGGCGCGCTCGCCGGTGCCGACCTGCGAGCGGCGGTCGGCGGCGAGCTCGGCCTGCTGCTCGGCCAGCGCCGCGTCGTACAGGCGCGCGCGCAGCACGCGCATCGCCCGCTCGCGGTTTTGCAGCTGGGACTTCTCGTCCTGCATCGAGACGACGATCCCGCTCGGCTTGTGCGTGATCCGCACGGCGGAGTCCGTCGTGTTGACCGACTGCCCGCCGGGGCCGGAGGAGCGATACACGTCGATTTGCAGGTCGTTCTGGTCGATCGCGACGTCGACATCCTCGACCTCGGGCAGCACGGCGACGGTCGCCGTCGAGGTGTGCACGCGGCCCTGCGACTCGGTCGCCGGGACGCGCTGGACGCGGTGCGTCCCGCCCTCGAACTTGAAGATCGAGTAGGCGCTGTCGCCCTTGATCGCGAACGTGTAGGCGCCCTCGGAGGCCTCGAGCACCTCGACGGTGAAGCTGCGCCGTTCGGCGTACTTCGTGAGCATCCGAAACAGGTCGCCGGCCCAGATGCTCGCCTCGTCGCCGCCCGCGCCCGCGCGGATCTCGACGATCACGTTCTTGTCGTCGTTGGGGTCGCGCTCGACCATCGCCAACCGGATCTCCTGCTCGATGCGCTCGATCTCCGTACGCGCGGCGCCCAGCATCTCGCGCAGCTCGGGATCCTCACCCTCGTCGAGCATCTCGCGCGCACCGGCCTCGTCGTCCATCGCCCGGCGCCATGCCTCGGCGAGCTTCGCCGCCGGCTCGAGCTGGCGGTAGGCCCGCCCCGCCGCGGCCGCCCGGTTGCGATCCCCGAAGATGTCGGGGTCGGACATGGTGCGCGAGGCGTCGGCGAAGCGCACTTCGATCTGCTCCACGAGGCGCTCGATCATGGCGTCGAGGGTAGTGCAGCGCCCACCGCGACAACGGGCGCGTCAGCCGGTGCGGGCGCCGCCCGTGTGGCTCCTCAACCGCCGAACTCGGGCGCGGCGCGCGGCGCGCCGAACTCCGGCGAGCGCGGCCGCACAGGCGCCGTGCTCGCGGGCGGCGTGCTGCTCGCCGGCGGCGCGCTGCCGCCGCCGGGCTGCGTGCCGGCCGCTCGGGCGAACTGCGCCGCGGGCCGATCGGCCGCCGCGAACTCCGGCGAGCGCGCGGGCGTCCGGCGCGCCGGCGGCTCGAACTCTCGAACGCTGCGCGCCGGTCGCGTCGGGCTGGCCTTGCGCACCGGAGGCGGCGATGGCGCGGCGACCGGCGCCGCGGCGCGGGGAGTGGGCTCGGGCGGTTGCCGCTGTGCCGCCTTGGCCGGCCTGTCCTGGCCTCGGGTGTGGGGCACTTGGCGTTCGACGGTCGCGTAACCGCCGCCGACGACCGCCGCCGCCGAGGCCGCCACCGCCGCGAGCTTGCCGGCGGACGCCGCCTCGACCACGGTCTGCGCCTTCGTGAACGAGTAGATCGCGCGCTCGTGCAGGCCGCCCGCGACCGTCTCGTAGACGCGCGTGAGGAGGTTCGTGAGCTGATCGCCGTCGGCCCCGACACCCCCGCCCATGAGCCCGATCGGCAGCACGGCCGCCAGCGGCTCGGAGCTGTCCTGCAGCGTCTTCAGCGTCGCCCGGCAGCCGGGGCAGTTGCGCAGGTGCGGCCGCAGGCCGATGACCTGCTGGGCGGATGCCTCGCCGTCGACCATCGCGGAGATGACCGGCAGCCAGCGCTCGCATTCGGCACCCGACTCGATCGTGGCGTAGCGCGAGAGGAAGCTGCGCCGGCCCTCGGTCAAGCAGCGGTTGACCTTCGTGTACGACCATCCGGTGAGCGCGCAGATCTCGTTGTAGCTGTGGCCCTGTGCCTTCAGCCAGAGCGCGCGCAGCTCCTGCGGCTTGAGTCGCTGCAGCGCCTCCGCGGCACGGCCGACGAGATCGAACGACGCCAGTCGCTCCTCAGCCGTCGGAACCGAGCCCGACTCGTAGTTGTCGAGGTCCACGGCGTCGGAGCCGACGTAGCGCTGCCGCGACCGGCGGATCGCCTGCGCCTCGCGCTTGACGACCACGTGCAACCAGCCGGCCACCGCGTCGGCCTCCAGCCGATCGGCGTGAGCCATGAAGATCTCGAGCGTCCGCTGATAGGCATCCTGCGCGTCGTCGGGGCACAGCGAGCAGCGGCGGGCGGCACGCAGCAGCGAGTCCGCGTGCGCAGCGACAGTGCGAAGAATCAGCTCCTCCGAGTCCCGGCCTCGCCTTCCTCCCCGACCGTCGTCCAACGCGAGCCTCCCCCGCTCAGGGCCTCCGCCGGACCCTCTCTCCCTCCAAGGCAAGCGTAAGGGGATATTCGTCCCCGGCAACCCCGCAAACGTGCGCTAATTGCGGCTTTTTTGTCAGGCGGCCACGACGACGCGGGCGCCACCGCGGTGCACCGGCCGGCGCTCCACACGCGTCAACCGAAACGACTTCACGCCGCGATGCGGGCGAAACGAGCGAACCTCCGGCTCCGGCCGCGGGCTACCGCGGAAACGCCACGTCGGGCAGCATGTGGCGCGTCTGGGAGCGCAGCAGCACGGCATCGGCACGGGCATTCCCGAACCCCAGCGGCGGCGCGCGCGCACTGGACGCACGTGCGAGGGCCCATGGCAGGCGAGCGTCAGGCCCCCAGCACGCCGGCGATCGCCTCGCGTTCGGCGTCGACCACCTCGGCGCGGGAGCCGTACGTCGCGCGCGACCCGCCCCGCGCGCCCCAGTTGAACAGCGCGAGGTCGAGCGCCTCGATCGGCACATCTACCGCGTCGGCCAGCGTACGCGCGCGGCGTTCGAGCAGGAGCTTGTCGCCGATGCCGAACACGCGCTTGGCGGCGATCGTCGTGTCCCCGTCGCCGAGCTGCAGCGAGGCCGGCCGCAGCTCGGCGAGGCCCAGGCGTCCGAGCGAGACGAGCAGCTCAAAGCGCTGGTCGCGGCCGAGGCCCGGCAGCGCGAGGCGCTCGAAGACGCGATCGAAGCGCCGCTCCGGCGTCCACGACGGCTCGCCGGCGATCGCAGCGGACTGGCTGCCGGCGCGCTTGACCCAGGTGCGGTAGGCGAGGATCGTGCGCTCGCCCGCGTCGGGGTCGACGGCGCCGCGCGGGCCGCGCGCGGTGTCCAGCCGCGGCAGCTCACCCGAGGCCCACGGCACATGTGCCTCGCGGACGTTGGCGAACGGGTCCGCGTCGTCGGGCAGCGGGCAGACGTAGGCCGTGAGGAACGCCAGCCACAGCGCCTCCTCGGCGTCGTCGAGCGTGACGATGTCGGCGTACAGGCCGGGCGGGTCGGCGGCGAGCTGCGCGAGGCGTGCCGTGGCGAACGCCAGCTCGGTGGCGAGGCGCTCGGCGTCGGCCGTCGCCTTCAGCCCGGTGACGAGCTCGGAGCGGTAGCCGTCGTCGGCCGCCTGATGCAGCTGGCGCACGCGCACCGCGCTGCTGCGCCCTTGGCGGCCGGCGCTGCGCGGCGTTCGGGTGGGCGCCCCTCCCGGCTGGCGTCGCGCGGCGGGCGGGGGCTTGACGGCGGCGGGGCTGCAGATCGCGCAGTTCTGGACAAAGCGGTTGTGACGGCAGAAACTCGGTGGCATTCGGCGTTGAGTCTAGGCCGATACGACGTTCGCAGGCTTTGCGACGACGGGCGGCCCCGGCCGCGCGGACGGCCGCCGCGGCTAGCCGACCTTCGAGTGCGTCAGGTCGTAGTAGTGCTCCCAGTTCGCGCCGTCGCGGCAGGCCTCCCAGGCCCAGCAGTGCTGCACGACGCGCGCGCCGCCCCCGAACCCCCGGCCCTACTCGAGGTCGAGCGCCTCGACCTTGTCCGTGGACTCGAGGTGCCCGGCGCCGAGCGCGCCGCCCAGCGCGTACAGCGTGCCGCCGAACGCGGCCACGCCGAGCCCGTGACGGGGCGTCGGCAGCGCCGCCAGCTGCGACCAGCGACCGGAGCTCAGGTCGTAGGACTGCACGGTCCCGATCACGCCCGTCGAGGTCTCGCCGCCGACGGCGATGAGCCGACCCTTGAGGATCGCCGCGCCGAGGCTGCCGCTGGCGACCGGCATGCTCGCGAGCTTCTTCCAGCGGTTCTCGGCGACGTCGTAGCGCTCGACCGCGCGGCTGTTGCTGTCCGCGGAGAGCTCGCGCCCGCCGACGGCGTAGAGGAAGCGGTCGTCGGACACGGCGGCGAGGTGCTCGCGTGGCGTCGGCAGGTCCGCGCCCGTTCTCCAGCGCGAGCCCCCGGGCAGGATCTCCGTCTCCTTGACGAGCTTGCCGCCGGCCTGGCCGCCGGTCACGACGATCTGGTCGTCGATGACCGCGGCGACGGCGGCCGCGCGCGGATGGCGCAGCGGCGGCATCCGCACCCACTTCCCGTTGCGCAGCCAGAGCACCTCACGGGAGGTGACGCCGAGCAGGTTCGTCCCGCGCGGCTCCCAGCCGCCGATCACGACGAGCTGGTTGCGGTACGCGACGGCGGTCGCGTGGTGCAGCGGGCGCGGCAGCGGCGGCGCGGTGATCCACGAGTTGATCGCCGGGTCGTAGGACGCGACGCGGGCGGTGGCGGTCGCGGTATCCGTGCCGACGAGGCCGCCGACAACCCAGATGCGGCCCTTCAGGACGGTCGTCGCGACCTGCTGGCGGGCGGTCGGTGCGCCGTCGACCTTGCGCCAGGTGCCGGCGCCGGACGCGGTCGCCGGCGGCGGCGGGCCGGGCGCGGCGACCTGCGTGCCGGCGTCGCCGCCGTCTCCGTCGTCACCGCCGCCGAGGAGGACCGCGGCCAGGGCGACGAGGCTGCCGACGACGACGAGGCCGAGCAGCGCGCGCGCGCCGAGCGGGACGCCGCGCAGCCGACGCGACAGCGGGGTTCCGGGCCGCGGGGGTGCGGACGGCTCGGGCGGCGTCGTCTCGCCGCCTGGCCGATCAGCGACCGGCGTGTCAGCCGTGGAGCCGACCGCCGCCGTCTGGCCGAACGCCGCCTCGTCGCTCGCCGAGGCAGCCTTCTCGGCGTCGGCGTCGAACCAGACGCTCCCGCGCGCCGCGGCCCGCTCGTCCTGCCGCGCGGGCAGCGGCGTCGTGCCCGATCGCCCCACGGAGCGCCGCAGCGCGACGCCCATCTCGTCGCAGTCGGCGAAGCGGTCCTCGGGGGCCTTGGCGAGCGCCCGCTGCACGACCGTCTCGACCGCGTCCGGGATGTCCGGACGGGACTGGGACACGAGCGGCGGCGCGTCGTTGACGTGGGCCATGATCGTGGCGAAGTCGTCCTGGCGCGGAAACGGCGCCATCCCGGTCAGGCATTCGAACAGCACGCAGCCCAGCGCGTAGACGTCGGTGCGCCGCTCGACGCCCTTGCCCCGGATCTGCTCGGGCGCGACGTAACCGACGGTGCCCATGAACTGCCCGGTGCGCGTCGGGCCGCTCAGCGACCCGAGGTTCTTGGCCAGCCCGAAGTCCGAGAGGTAGACGTGATCGACGCCGTCCTCGCTCGTGCGCGGGACGAGCAGGATGTTCGCCGGCTTGACGTCGCGGTGGATGAGGTCGCGCAGGTGCGTCGCGGCGAGCGCAGCGGCCGCCTGCGAGACGATCGAGACGGTGCGCGCGAGCTCGAGCGGTGCCTCCGTGTCGAGCAGGCCGCGCAGGTCGGTGCCCTCGACGTAGCGCATCGCGATGTACAGCAGCCCGTCGTGCTCGCCGGCGTCGTAGACCGGGATGACGTTGGGATGGTTGATCGCCCCCGCCACGCGCGACTCGTGCAGGAAGCGCGCGCGGAACGCGTCGTTCTCGGCGAACTCGGCGGCGATGAGCTTCAGCGCGACCGTGCGCCCCATCCGCACGTCCGCGGCGAGGTAGACGACGCCCATGCCGCCGCGCGAGAGCAGCTCCTCGAGGCGGTAGTTGCCGAAGTCCGTGCCGATCTGAGGCTCGCCGCGCATGCCCCTCAGGCCAGCTCGCGGCCGGAGATGAGGCCGCTCTGCAGCGCACGCTGCACGAGCGCCGCGCGCTTGCTGTTCTGGGCGAGGTTCTCGACGCCGAACTTCTCAAACAGCGCCCGCAGGTGCGCCTTGACGGCTTGGACGCTGAGGAAGAGCTCGTCGGCGATCTGCTGGTTGGTCGCGGGCGTGGCGTGGACGGCCTCGTCCTTGAACGGGCGACACAGCGCGACGAGCACCTTGCGCTGGGTCTCCGACAGACTGGCCGCCACCAGCACGTCGCTGGCCAGGACGGTGCTGCAGGCCCGGGGCTCGGTCGGCGCCCGGTAGAGCACGACCGTGCGCCCGAAGCGCAGCATGTCGCGGTCGCGCAGCCGCCGCCGCCCGGTCACACGGTCGCCGTTGACGTAGGAGCCGTTGCGCGACAGGCCGTCGTCGACGAGGGTCCACTCGCCGCCGGTCGGCTCGATCTCGGCGTGCACCCCGGAGACCTGGTCGTCCCAGGACAGCGCCAGCCCGACGGAATCGCGCCGCCCGACCCACAGCGCGTGATCGGCGAGCGTCACGATGCGCTGCGCGCCGTCGGCGTCGCGGTGCACGAGGAACGCAGCGCCCGCCCGCTCGGCCTCGATCTGCGCCTTGAGCTCGACTGGCGTCGTGGCCTTGGGTCCCGCGGTCTGCATCGTGGCGACAGTCTCGCGCGCCGTGCGGCGGTTGCCAACCGAGGTTCGTGCGGCGACCCGGTGTCGACGGTTCGCCCGTCAGTATCCGTGCTTCGGATGCCGACGAACCGCGCACGGTGTGGGGCGCCGGCCTGGTCGTGGTGGGGGCGCCACCGCTGTGGATGCTCGCGATCGCTGAGTGCTGCTGCTCCGCCCGCTGTCACGTCTGCTCGGCCTGCTCCGACGGGTGGAGCCCCACGCGCGCGACCGCCGAGCTCGTTGGCATTGGCGTCATGGCTGGAGGACGCCGATCGGGGCGGCCCGCCCGGCGGGTCGCCGTCGCGTGGCGAACGACATCAGGCGGTTCGCCGCCTGCCGGCGACCGACACGATGAGATCAGCCGCTCGCCAGGGTCTCGGATTGCAGTGGGTGATCTGAGATCGACCCTACTGCGCCAACCGCTCGATCCCGCCCAGGAACACCCGCGTCGCGAACCGCGTCGCGCCCTCCACGTCGGGCGGCTCGCGCTGGATCATCGCCACGCCGACCTCCAGCGCGGCGCCGACCATCGCCGCGGCCATGTAGTCGGCGTCGATCGGCGGCACGATGCCCAGCCCGATCGCGGCACGCAGGTCGGCGGCGAGCTCGTCGATCCCGGCGCCGAAGATCGGCTCGTCGAACATCGCCCGGATCGTGCCGCTGTTGCGGCGCATGAGCGCGAAGGCCTCGGGATCGTCGGCGAGGAAGCCGAAGTACTCGCGATAGCCGGCGGCGACGAACTCCTCGAGCGACCCCGCCTCCTGGCGGGCGGCCTGCACCCGCGCGCGGACCTTCTCGGCGCTCTGCTCGAGGACCGCGCGAAACAGCGACGCCTTGTCGGGAAAGTAGTTGTAGAACGTGCCGCTGGCGAGCTCGGTGCGGCGGATGATGTCGCGCACCGAGGCGCCGCCGTAGCCGACGTCGGCGAAGACCGCCCGCGCGGCGTCGAGGATGGCGGCGCGGTTGGCCGCCTTCGTCGCGGCACGACGACCACCGCCGGCACCACCGGCAGCGGTTCCGGGCGCGGCGGTCGGCTGCTCGCTGACGCTCACGCCGGCGCCGCCTCCCCCACGCGAGCCCGCGCGGGTACCGGCAGCGCATGCCCCGCCGCGGCCGCACGCGCGGCGCCGCGGCGGCGCTCACGGCGCAGGTTGGCCAGGTAGGTGTCGAAGTCGACCTGGATCGTGTGACGCGCGGAGGGGACGTAGCGCCGGCGCATGCGCGCGTTCTCGCGCCGCAGGTCGGCCGCCATCGCCCGCGGCGCCGGCAGGTGGTACTCGCCGCGCAGGTACTCGGCGATCCACTGCCCCTGCGCCTCCGCGAGCGGCATGATCGCGCCGATCGGCTGCAGCAGGCCGACGAACGCGAGGCGCGCGTTGCCGGGTACGAAGACGCGGCGAAAGAGCTCGATGCGGTTGTCCGGCGCATCGAGGAAGCCCTCGTCGAAGAACGGGAACGCGATCCGGTAGCCCGTGCAGTAGATGACGACGTCGGCGTGCACCCGCGTGCCGTCGGCGAACTGCACCCAGTCGGGGCCGAGCCGCGCGATGTTCGGCCGCGGTGCGATCGCGCCGTGGCTGATGCGGTCGAGGATCCGGCCGCTCACGGTGGGGTGGGCCGCGCCGAAGCGGTGGTCGGGCTTGGGCAGGCCGTAGCGCTCGGGCCGCCCGGTGTGCAGGCGCACGACCGCCTCCCCGATGCGCGCGCCCAGCCAGTGCGGCACGTGCGGGATCGTGCTGAGCTGATCCAGCGGCTTGCCGAACAGGTACTTCGGCACGATCCAGGCGCCGCGGCGCGCGGAGAGGTGCGTCGTGTTCGCCACGTGGCTTGACTCCACGGCGATGTCCATCGCGCTGTTGCCCATGCCCAGCACGACGACGTCCCGGCCGGCCAGAGACGCGTTGTCGCGGTAGTCGTGGGCGTGCAGCTGGATGCCCTCGAAGTCGTCCGCGCCGGGGAACGCGGGCTCGGGCCAGCGCTGGTCCCAGTGGTGGCCGTTGGCGACGATCAGCGCGTCGTACTCGCACGCGACGCCGTCTGCACCGGTCAGCCGCCAGGTGCCGTCGGGCCGCTGGCCGGCGTGGCTGATCGCCGTCTCGAAGCGGATGTGGTCGCGCACCCCGAAGTGGTCGACGTAGTCGTCGAAGTACTGCGCGATCTGGGTGTGGTGCGGGAAGTCCGGCAGCGAGCGCGGCATCGGGAAGTCCGAGAACTGCATCCGGTCGCGCGAGGTGTTGATGTGCAGCTCGCGGTAGGCGGCCGACGTCCCGTTCTTGTTGTCGAAGACCCAGTTGCCGCCGACGCGGTCGGAGGCCTCGAAGCAGTGAAACGGGACGTCGTGCTCATGCAGCGCCTTGGCGGCGGTGATCCCGCAGGAGCCGGCCCCGATGATCGCGACGGTGGGCAGCGGTGGCATGCGCGATCCGACCTCCTCGGTGCGCGGCAGTCGAAGGTGGCGGACCCGGCACCTTACCCCCGCGCGCGCTCCTCCTCGACATCTTCACATCGCCGTGAACGTTCCGGGAACGCCGGTCCTTGGAACGTTCCCGCAAGGCCAGGTTCGCCGGCATGCGCATCCCCGCCCGCCGCGCGGCCGTGGCCGCCGCGCTCACGCTGCTCGCGGCTCCCGCCGCCGCTTCCGCACACGACGACCGGCGCGACCGCACGCTGCGCGTCGCGGCCTTCAGCGCGTCGCTGAACCGCACGGCCGAGGGTGCCGAGCACGCTCGTCGAGCGCGCCCACGCCCGCGGGCTGCTCCTGCACCCGTGAACCTTCCGCAGCGAGCGGAGGCGACTCGTCTTCGACTACGGCGCCGATCCGGTCAACGAGTACCTGCGCTTCTACGAGCTGGGCGTCGACGGGCTCTTCAGCGACTTCTCCGACGACGCGCGTTCGCGGCGCGCGAGCTTGTTCTGGCTGCAGAACGGGACGAGCGAGGAAGACGGGTGGCGCGGGCGCGGGCGTCACATGCCGGCGGCGTGCTGCGCCGCCGCCATGATGCGCTCCATCTGCTCGCCGTAGCCGGCCTCGCGGCCTTGCACGAGCCGGCTGCGTGCCGCCTCGTAGCCCAGCCACGTGGGGTCGCGGCCGGGCTCGGCGCAGAGCCCGTCGCGATCGACCTCGAGCAGGAACGCCGTCACGTCGTCGTGGCCATGGCGGGATGGCGCGTAGCGATAGACCCCCAGCGGTTCGGAGCCGATCGCGCCCGTCACGCCGGCCTCCTCGCGCGCCTCGCGCGCGGCCGCCGCCGACATCGACTCGCCGCGCTCGACGCCGCCCTTGGGAAACGTCCACCGGTCGGCGTTGCTCGTGCGAACGAGCAGGAACTCGGGGCCGCCGGCCGCGCGGCGGCGCAGCGGCACGGCCGCCACAACGGTGGTGCGGCCGCCGGTGGCGCGGCGCAGGACAGAAGTCAGCCGGACCATCATGCCGGCCCCAGCACTAGAGTTGGCTGATTCCACGACCCGCGGAATCGACGATCTGAACTAATAGCCCTGCGGCGCTCCCGGATCGGTCAGGCCACCGCCGCGCGAGCGGCGGATGAAGTACACGATCGCCGCCGCGCAGATGATCGACAGCAGGAGCGACCCGCCGCCGTCGCCGAACAGCGCCCGGCCGATCAGGCCGCCGATGAACGAGCCGGCGAGCCCGATGCCGATCGTCATCGGGATGCTCATCGGGTCACGGCCGGGAAGCGCGAGCCGGGCGAACGCGCCGACGACGAGGCCGATGAGGGCCATCGCGATGATGAAGGTCAACAGTTCCATGCGCCGAACAATACCCCCCGTCACGGCTGCCCATGCCCGACGCGCTGAGCCCCGCCGGCCTGCCTGCCAGCCCCCGCCGAGCGACCCCTCGAGACGGTCATGCGTTCGGTCGTCGTCCCAGCTCGCCCAGCTGGCGGGTCAGGGCCATCGTGACCGGCCACAGCGCCAGGAAGATGGCCGCGCAGACGACATCTCGCCGACGAAGGGCACCGAGTCGGGCAGAAGCTTGCTACCCGACCGGCCGACCCGGAAGCTGATCTACAACGATCACCACGTCGGCCCGTCCTGCGCCTGTGGCCACAGCGGAACTCTCTTCATCAGTTGTGACAGTTGGTCGGACAGCGCCTGGCCGGCGCCGCGGCCCGGGCTAGACCGGAACGCCGGGCGAGACGTGAATCGGCGGGCCCGAGGGTCCGGCGTCGGCGTCCTCGTTGGGCCCTCCGGGCGCCGGTCCGAGCGTGCCGAGGTAGCGGTCGACCATCCGCGCACACTGGCGGCCCTCGTTGATCGCCCACACGATGAGCGACTGGCCGCGGCGCGCGTCGCCCGCGGCGAAGACGCCCTCGACGGAGGTCGTGTACGGCGTGATCGCCTTCGCGTTGCCGCGCGCGTCCTTGGCGACGCCGAGCTTGTCGAGCAGCGGCTGCTCGGGATGCAGGAAGCCCATCGCCAGCAGCACGAGGTCGGCCTTGAACTCGCCCTCGGTGCCGGGCACCGGCTTGAACGGTGGCTTCGGCTCGGCCTGGGCGTAGTGCAGCGAGCGCACGTGGCCGTCGTCGCCGCCCGCGAAGTGCGTCGTGACGATCGAGAAGTCCTGCTCGCCGAGGCCGACCTCCCTGGCCTCCTCCATCGCATAGGACAGCCGGTACTTCTGCGGCCACAGCGGCCAGGGCGTGCGGTCGTCGGGTCGCTTGGGCGGCGGCTCGGGCAGCAACTCGAGCTGGGTGATCGACTTCGCGCCCTCGCGCAGCGAGTTGCCGACGCAGTCCGCGCCGGTGTCGCCGCCGCCGATGACCACGACGTGCTTGTCCTTGGCGGTCAGCCCGCGCAGCGCCGGCGGCTCGCATCCGGTCGGCGTGCCGGTCTGCGTCGCGACCCAGCGGTTGCGGTCGTAGAGGTAGTCCATCGCGAAGTGGATGCCGTCCAGGTCGCGGCCGGGCGCCGGCAGGTCGCGCGGCGCGCGCGAGCCCGTCGCGAGCACCACCGCGTCGAACGAGCCGAGCAGCTCGTCGGCGGAGATGTCCTCTCCCACGTCGACGCCGCAGCGCACCTCGACGCCCTCGTCGACGAGCTGCCGGACGCGGCGCTGCACGACGTGCTTCTCGATCTTGAAGTCCGGCACGCCGAAGCGGACCAGGCCGCCGGCCGCCTCGTCGCGCTCGAACAGCGTCACCGCATGGCCGGCGCGGCGCAGCTGCTGCGCGGCCGCCATGCCCGCCGGGCCGGCGCCGACGACGGCGACGCTGCGGCCGGTCTCGCGCTTGGGCGGCAGCGGCTTGACCCAGCCTTCCTCCCAGGCGCGGTCGATGATCGAGTTCTCGATCTGCTTGATCGTGACCGAGTCGCCCTCGCGGATCTCCAGCACGCAGGCCGCCTCGCACGGCGCCGGGCACAGCCGCCCGGTGAACTCCGGGAAGTTGTTCGTCGCGTGCAGCTGGCGGATCGCGTCGCGCCAGCGATGGCGGTAGACGAGGTCGTTCCAGTCGGGGATGAGGTTGCCCAGCGGACAGCCGTTGTGGCAGAACGGGACGCCGCACTCCATGCAGCGCGCGCCCTGCGCGGCGAGCTCGTCCTCGGGCCGCGTGATCATGAACTCCTCGTAGTCCTGCGCGCGCTCGCTCGGATCGCGGTACGGGACGCCGACGCGCTCGATCTTCAGGAAGGCACCGAGCTCGCCCATCGCTAGGAACCCACCTGCTTCGTGGCGGGCCGGGTGGGCGACGCGCCGTTGGTCGCGGCGGACGCCCCGTTGGACGCCGCCGCCTCGGCGGCCGCGCGCTCGGCGAGGACGCGCTTGTAGTCGGTCGGGAAGATCTTCACGAAGCGCGCCAGCAGCTCGTCCCACTCGTCGAGCACCCGCTGGCCGACCTCCGAGCCGGTCCGCTCGACATGCTCGGCGATCAGCGCCCGCAGCTCGATCGCGTCGCCCTCGTCGAGATCCTCGAGCTGGTCGGCCATCTCCGGGTTCACGCGACCGGGCAGGACGCCGTCCTCGTCGAGGATGAACGCCAGCCCGCCGCTCATGCCGGCCGCGAAGTTGCGCCCGGTCGGGCCGAGGACGACGACGCGCCCGCCGGTCATGTACTCGCAGCCGTGGTCGCCGACGCCCTCGATGACGGCGCTCGCACCCGAGTTGCGCACCGCGAAGCGCTCGCCGGCCAGGCCGCGCGCGAACATCTTGCCCTCGGTCGCGCCGTACAGGACGGTGTTGCCGATGATCACGTTGTCCTCGGCGCGGTACGTCGCGCCGTCGGGCGGCATGATCGCAAGCGTCCCGCCGGACAGGCCCTTGCCGGTGTAGTCGTTGGCGTCGCCGTGCAGGGTGAACTCGACGCCGGGCGCCAGCCAGCCGCCGAACGACTGCCCCGCCGAGCCGCGGAACTCGACCTTGATCGTGCCCGCCGGCAGCCCCTCGGCGCCGTGCTCGCGGGCGATGTGGCTGGACAGGATGCCGCCGACGCAACGGTGGACGTTGCGAATCGGATGCTCCAGCGCGACCGGCGTGCCGTCGCCGATCGCCTCCAAGGACTGTTTGACGAGCTCCCAGTCCAGCGCGTCGTCGAGCACCTGCTCCTGCGGGCGCACCCGGTGCAGCGGCGCGCCCTCGGGCAGGTCGGGCCGGGCGAGGATGTTCGTCAGATCGACGCCGCGCGCCTTCCAGTGCTCGATCGCCTCGTCCTGCACGAGCAGGTCCGAGCGTCCGATCAGCTCGTCGACCGAGCGGATGCCCAGCGACGCCATGATCTCGCGGACCTCCTCGGCGACGAAGAAGAAGTAGTTGACGACGTGCTCGGGCGTGCCCTTGAAGCGCTTGCGCAGCTCGGGATCCTGCGTGGCGATGCCGACCGGGCACGTGTTGAGGTGACAGGCGCGCATCATGATGCAGCCCGCCGCGATCAGCGGGGCCGTCGAGAAGCCCATCTCGTCGGCGCCGAGCATGGCCGCGATCGCGACGTCGCGGCCGGTCTTCAGCTGGCCGTCGGTCTGGACGATGATGCGCGAGCGCAGGTCGTTGCGCAGCAGCGTCTGCTGGGTCTCGGCGAGGCCGATCTCCCACGGCACGCCGGCCGCCTGGATCGAGCTCAGCGGCGAGGCGCCCGTGCCGCCGTCGTGGCCGGCGATCAGCACGTGGTCGGCGTTGGCCTTCGCGACGCCGGCGGCGACGGTGCCGACGCCGACCTCGGAGACGAGCTTGACCGAGACGTGCGCCGTCGGGTTCGAGCAGCGCAGGTCGTAGATGAGCTGCTTGAGGTCCTCGATCGAGTAGATGTCGTGGTGCGGCGGCGGCGAGATGAGGCCCACGCCGGGCGTCGTGTGGCGCACGCCGCCGATGTAGTCGTCGACCTTGTGGCCGGGCAGCTGGCCGCCCTCGCCGGGCTTGGCGCCCTGGGCCATCTTGATCTGCAGCTGGTCGGCGTTGACGAGATAGTGGATCGTCACGCCGAAGCGCCCGGACGCGACCTGCTTGATCGCCGAGCGGCGTGAGTCGCCGTTGGCGTCGGGGGTGAAGCGGACGGGATCCTCGCCGCCCTCGCCGGTGTTGGACTTGCCGCCGAGCCGGTTCATCGCGATCGCCAGCGTCTCGTGCGACTCGCGCGAGATCGAGCCCAGCGACATAGCGCCGGTGGCGAAGCGCTTGACGATCTCCTTCGCGGGCTCGACGTCGTCGAGATCGACCGGCTCGATTCCCGCGGTCTTGAACGTCATCAGGCCGCGCAGCGTGGCCCGGCGCGAGGCGTCGTCGTTGACGAGCGCCGCGTACTCGCGGTACTTGGCCAGCGCGTCGGGGTGGGCGGGATCGGATCCGTTGGCGCGGACGGAGTGCTGCAGCAGCGCGATCGTCTCCGGGTTCCACTGGTGGTACTCGCCGTCGCGGCGCCAGGCGTAGATGCCGCCGACCGGCAGCAGCTGCTCGTGGTCGGCCGGGTAGGCGGCGGCGTGGCGGTCGAGCGTCTCCGCCGCCAGCACCTCCAGGCCGATGCCGCCGATCCGCGACGCGGTGCCGGTGAAGTGACGGTCGATGAGGTCCTTCTCCAGGCCGACGGCCTCGAAGATCTGCGCGCCGCAGTAGGACTGCGTCGTGGAGATCCCCATCTTGGAGATCGTCTTCAGCAGGCCCTTGCCGATCGCCTTGACCGTGTTGCGCTCGGCCGTGTCGGCGTCGTCGATCTTCGCGATGCGGCCCTCGGCGACCATCTCGTCGACGGTGTCGAGCAGCAGGTAGGGGTTGATCGCCTCGCAGCCGAAGCCGATCAGCGTCGCCATGTGGTGGACCTCGCGCGGCTCGCCGGACTCGAGCACGAGACCGGTCTGCAGGCGCGTGCCCTCGCGCACGAGGTGCTCGTGGACGGCGGCGACGGCCAGCAGCGACGGGATCGCCACGCGCTTGGGGCCCACCTGGCGGTCGGACAGGATCAGCACGCTGACGCCCGCGGCGACGGCGTCGTGGGCGTCGTCGCACAGCTTGGCCAGCGCCTTGCGCATGCCCCTGGCGCCGTCCTCGATCGGCCACGTGATGTCCAGCGTATGCGCGCGGAAGATCTCGTCGTGGACCATGCGCAGCGTCTCGAGCTCGTGGTTGCGCAGGATCGGCTGGTCGAGGATGAGCTTGTGGGCGTGCTCGGGCGTCTCGGCGAGCAGGTTGCGCTCGCCGCCGATCGCGGTCGCCAGCGACATGACGATGTTCTCGCGGATCGGGTCGATCGGCGGGTTGGTGACCTGCGCGAAGAGCTGCTTGAAGTACGAGAACAGCGGCGGCCGGCGGTCGGAGAGCACCGCGAGCGCGTTGTCGTTGCCCATCGAGCCGATCGGCTCGGCGCCGGTGGTGGCCATCGGGGCGATCAGCACGCGCAGATCCTCCTGCGTGTAGCCGAAGGCGAGCTGGCGCAGCCTCGTGGGCTGCAGGCCGGTCATCGTCACGCGTGCCTCGGCGAGGTCGTCGAAGTGGATCGTGTTGCGCTCGAACCACTCGCCGTACGGGCGCTGCGTGGCCACCTCGCGCTTGACCTCCTCGTCCTCGACGATCCGATGGCGCTCGAGGTCGACGAGGAAGAGCTTGCCCGGCTGCAGGCGGCCCAGGCGCTTGATCTCGTGGTTGCGAATCGGCAGCAGGCCCGCTTCGGAGCCGAGCACGACGAGGCCGTCGTGGGTCTCGACCCAGCGGCCGGGGCGCAGGCCGTTGCGGTCCAGCGTGGCGCCGACGATCGAGCCGTTCGTGAAGGCCACCGCGGCGGGGCCGTCCCACGGCTCCATGAGACAGGAGTGAAAGGCGTAGAAGCCCTTGAGGTGATCGGGCAGATCCTCGCGATCCTGGAAGGCCTCCGGGATCATCATCATGATCGCGTGCGGCAGCGAACGGCCGGCGAGCATGAGCAGCTCGAGCACGTTGTCGAACGTCGCCGTGTCGGAGTTGCCGGGCACGACGATCGGCATGATCTTCTGCAGGTCCAGCCCGAAGAGCTTGGAGGACAGCTGCGACTCGCGCGCGCGCATCCAGTTGACGTTGCCCATCAGCGTGTTGATCTCGCCGTTGTGGGCGATCACGCGGTACGGGTGCGCGAGCGGCCAGCTCGGGAACGTGTTCGTCGAGAAGCGCGAGTGCACGAGCGCCATGGCGCTGGCCATCTTCGGGTGGCTGAGGTCCGGGAAGAAGCCGCGCAGCTGGTCGGGGATGAGCATCCCCTTGTAGACGATCGTGCGCGAGGAGAACGAGGAGATGTAGAGGTCCGGCCCCGCGGCCAGCTCGCAGATGCGGCGGATGACGTAGAGCTTGCGCTCGAATGCGTCCTGGTCGTTCTCGAAGCCGGCGCCGGCCTCGACGATCAGCTGGCGCATGAGCGGGCGCGTCTGGTCGGCGGTCTCGCCGACGTGGTCGGTGTCGACGGGGATGTCGCGCCAGCCGAGCACCCGCTGGCCCTCCACGCGGACGTTGAGCTCGAGCATCGCCTCGAGCTTGTTGCGGCGCTTCTCGTCGGTCGGCAGAAAGCAGACGGCCACGCCGTAGCGGCCGCGGTCGGGCAGCTCGAAGTCGACGCTGGCGCGCAAGAACGCGTCGGGCAGCTGCAGCAGCATCCCGGCGCCGTCGCCCGTGCAGGCGTCGGCCCCCGTGGCGCCGCGGTGCTCGAGGTTCTCGACGGCGCGCAGGCCCATGTCGACGACGTCGTGCGACGGCACGTTGTCCAGGCGGGCGACGAGCGCCACACCGCACGCATCGTGCTCGTAGCGAGGGTCGTAGAGGCCAGCGGCCTGTGCGGGCGGGGTCTTCGCGGTCATAGGAGTGCCTCCAGAAGGCGGCGCGTGGCACTGTGAGGCGGAAGCACAAGGGTAGCAGCGGTTAGGCGCCGAATCTCTGACGAATGGTGCACGCTGCGCGACCTGTGACCATCCTGTCCACCGGCGGCACGATCGCGATGGCCGGCGCCCGCGCGACGCCGGCGCTCGACGTCGACGCGCTGCTGGCCGGTATCCCGGCGCTGGCCGATGTCCCCGGCCTGCGGGCACGCGGCCTGCTCGAGCTGCCCGGCGCGCATCTCAGCGCCGCCGACGCGCTGGCGATCGCGCGGGCGGCGGTCGCCGAGGCGGCGGACGGGCGCGGCGTCGTCATCACGCACGGAACGGACACCCTCGAGGAGACCGCCGTGCTCTGCGACGTGCTGCACGGAGGATTGGAACCGATCGTCCTGACGGGCGCGATCCGGCCCTCGAGCGCGCCCGGCGCCGACGGCCCCGCCAACCTGCTCGACGCCGTCACGGTGGCCGGTGCGGCGCGGTGCCACAACCTCGGCGCGGTCGTCGTCTTCGCGGGTGAGATCCACGCCGCCCGCGCGGTGCGCAAGGTCGCCTCGCTGTCGCCGGCGGCGTTCGGCTCGCCGGGGCGCGGCCCGCTCGGCACTGTGGCCGAAGGACGCGTGCGGGTGACGGCCGCGCCGCCGCGCCGACCCGCGCCGCTGCCGCTGCCGGAGGTGCTGCCCGCCCGCGTGCCGATCGTGCCGACCTACCTCGGCGACGACGGCGCCGGCCTGCGCGCCGCGCTGCGTGACGGCGCCGATGCGATCGTCTTCGTGGCGTTCGGGGCGGGCCATGTCTCCCCGCCGGTGCTGGCCGCGCTGCGCGAGGCGGCGGCCGCCGTGCCCGTGGCGCTGACCGTGCGGCCCGCGCACGGGGTGCTCGCGCACGAGACCTACGGCTTCGAGGGAGCGGAGGGCGATCTGCGCGCCAGCGGGGCGCTGCCGGCCGCTGCGCTGTCGCCGCAGGCGGCGCGCATGATCCTGCTGGCGGGCGTCGGCGGTGGCTGCGCGCGCGACGCGCTGGCGCACGCGCTGGACCCGTAGATCGCGGTCGCACGGACTGCGCAGATCGCCCGCCCGGCGGTTCTCCGTCGGACTCCCCCGCCGTCTATCCTGCGCTGGCGGATCGGAGCGAAACCGCGCCCCTGGCCAACCCGGCGAATCGGGACGAGAGTGAAACGCGACACCGACGGGCACCATGGCGACTGACGGCCCGAACCTTGCCGTCCCCGAACTCGCGAAGAAATGACCGCTACGCCCGACTTGGAGCTCAAGCTGCCTGCCCGCGCCGAGAACGTCGCGGTCGTCCGCCACGCGTTCGGCGGCTTCGCCGAAGCGCTGAGCGTTGACGAGCAGACGCTCGCCGACATCAAGCTCGCGGTCACCGAGGCCTGCACGAACGTCGTCATCCACGCCTACGAGCGCGACGACATCGGCAACCTCGAGGTCGACGCCACGATCGACGACGGGCGGCTGACCGTGGTCATCCGCGACAACGGGCGCGGCATCGTCCCCCGGCCGGACTCACCGGGGCTCGGCCTCGGGCTGCCCCTCATCGCCACGCTGGCCGAGACGCTCGAGCTCGGCACGAACGGCGACGAGCACACGGAGGTGCGCATGACCTTTCGCCTTGACGAAGAGCTCGACGTATGACCCCGGTCGAGAACGAGGCCTCGGTCGGCCTCGCCAGCGGCCCGCTCGTCGCGCCGGTCCTGGGCCGCGTCGTCGGGATGCTCACCGCGCGCGCCGACTGCCCGATCGACCGTCTCGACGACGCGCTGCTCGTGGCCGACGCGATCTCCGCCAAGGCCGGCTCCTTCAGCGAGGACGGGCGCGTCAACGTGCACGTCCTCGCACGCATCGGGTCCGTCGAGCTGCGGGTCGGCCCGCTGCGGGCTGGTGGCGCCGAGGAGCTCGTCGCATCGGCTGCGCTGCCCGGCGTGGGAAATGTGCTCGAACGGGTAGCGGACGTGCTCGAGCCCGAGCGCAACGGCAGCGGTGACTTTCTCGTCATCCGCCTCGCATTCGACGCTCAGGGCCCCACCACGAGCGACAGATTGGAATTCGATGTCACCTGAGTTCGCGATCACCGAGCACCCGAGCGAGGGCGATCGCCACGTCCTCGCCGTGCGCGGCGAGATCGACCTCTTCACCGCCCCCGAGCTCAAGCAGGTCCTGGCCGAGTCGATCGAGAGCGGGTGCGTGCGGATCGTCATCGATCTGAGCGACACGACGTTTCTGGACTCGACCGCGCTCGGCGTGCTGATCGGCGCGGTCAAGCGGCTGCGCTCGCGTGACGGCGCGCTGGCGATCGTCAACGTCGACGAGAACATCTCCAAGACCTTCGAGATCACCGGCCTCGATCAGATCTTCACGATCGTCGCCACGCGCGAGGAGGCGATCGAAGCCGTCGATCCCGCGCACGACACCGCGGGCTGAGCGCTGGGCGTCAGCCGGGGTCGAGGTCGCGCCTCGAGCGCTCAGCCCTCCAGCAGCTCGAGCACGGCCGACTCGACGGGCCCCTGGATCGCCGTCGCGCCGGGCTCGATTGCGACGAGGTCGAGCGTGATCGTCTCGCCGTCGCGGTAGCGGTCGAAGATGCGCGGGTCGATGTAGGAGTTGCGCGCGACCGTCGGCGTGTTGCCGAGGTAGAAGGCGACCTCCCTGACGGCGCGCATGATCGCCCGCTTGCGCTGAAACGCCGTCAGCTCGTCGGGCTGGTTGACGGCCAGGCCGACGGCGGCCAGGACGGTCGCCCCCCACGTGCGAAAGTCCTTGGCGGAGATGTCCGCGCCCGTGGCGGCCTTCAGGTAGGCGTTGATGTCCGGCGAGCGGACGTCGACCCAGCGGCGGCCCTCCTTGTAGGCCAGCAGCTCCTCGCCCCCGCCGCGCCGGCGCTTGAGCGTGCCGATGATCTCGGCGACCTGCGGGTCGATCACCGCCTGCAGGCGCCGCTTGGACTCCTTGGCGATGTAGTCGAAGCTGACCGTGTCGCCGCGGACCGTCACGTGGCGCTTGCACATCGTCGCCAGGCCGTAGGTCTCGTTCGTGACCGCGTACTCCTCGGAGCCGATCCGGAAGAAGCCGCGGTCGAGCAGGCGCGCGGCGCAGGCGAGAACCTGCTCGCGCGACAGGTCGCCCAGCGCGATGTCGTGCTCGACGACCGAGCGCAGCGCGGGCAGGGACCGCGCGAACTCGATCATGTCCGCGAACTTCGCCGTGTCGCGGCGCGCGCGCCAGCGCGGGTGGTAGAGGTACTGCTTGCGACCGCGGGCGTCGACACCGGTCGCCTGGATGTGACCGAACGGATCGGGTGAGATCCAGACGTCCTGCCAGGCGGGCGGGATGACGAGCCCGGCGATCCGCGCGACGAGCTCTGCGTCGGTGATCCGCCCGCTCTGCCCGTCGAGGTACATGAAGCCCTTGCCGCAGCGCCGGCGCGTGTAGCCCGGGGCGCTCAGGTTCGAGCGCCGCAGGCGCTGCGAGCTGGTGGGGGCGACGGCGGTGGCCATGCGGACGAGAGTCCGGCCCTCGTACCCGATGGCCCGCGCGCGGCTAACTCTTCGCGGCGGTCTTCTTCGCCGGGGACTTCTTGGCGGCCGGTTTCTTGGCCGCGGACTTCTTGGCCGGCGCCGGCTTGGCCGACGACGATCCGCCGCCGTTGCCGTCGCGCGCCTTGACCGCGTCGAGGCTGGCCTTGAGCGCCGACATGAGGTCGGGCACCGGCGCCTCGTCCTCCTCGGCGCTCGGCTGCACGGCGATCTCCTCGCCCTGCGCCTTGCGCTCGACGAGCGCGAGCACCTCTTCGCGGTAGGTGTCCTGGTACTTGTCGAGCTCGAACGCGCCGGCCAGCGAGTCGACGAGCTGCTTGGCGATGTCGAGCTCGCGCTTGTTGATCTCGACATCCTCGGCGGCGGCGAGCTCGTCGATCGACGTCGGGTCGACGACCTCGTCGGGATAGACCATCGTCGACATCGACAGCGCCGAGTCGCCCATCGGCCGTACCGCGACGAGCTGCTGCTTCTGGCGGATGACGACGTTGGCGATCGCGACGCGGCCGGTCTCGCGCATCGCCTCGAGCAGCAGCCGGTAGGGCTTGGCGCCGCCGGGACCGGGCGCCAGGTAGTACGGGTGGTCGAAGTAGATCGGGTCGATCTCGTCCTCGGAGACGAAGTCCTCGATCTCGATGGACTTCGTCTTCTTGGGATCGAGCGCCTCGAGCTCGCCGGGCTCGATGATCACGTAGCGATCGGGCGTCAGCTCGTAGCCCTTGACGATGTCCTCGTAGCGGACCTCTTCGCCCGTGGTGGGATCGACGCGCTTTTGCTGGATACGCACGCCGGTCTCCTTGTTGAGCTGGTGAAAGCGCACGCTCTTGCGCGACACCGCCGAATAGAGCTTGACGGGGACGGTGACGAGCCCGAAGGAGACGGCACCGGTCCAGATCGACCTAGGCATGCGATGAGACTACCGGCGCGGGGGACGGTTTCCTGCCGATCGCACGCTGTGTTGCATCCGCCCTAGATCGGCTGTGGCGTTTCGGGCGGCGTGGCCGGCGGATCGATCGACGGGCCCGGACCCGGATCGATCGAGGGGCCGGGCTGCGGATCGATCGAGGGACCGGGCTCCGGATCGGGCAGGGGGACGCTCGGTGGCTGGGGATCGCCCGGCGGCGTGGGCTGCGGCGCAGGCGAGGGGTCGGGCACGATCGAGGGCTCGGGGACGACCGGCGTGGGATCTTCCGAGGGCGAGGGCACCTTGAGCTCCGGAGCGGAGCGGGCGAGTGTCAGGATCATCCTCTGGCGCTACCCGAACGGCGTTTTCGACAACCCCTCGCGCAGCTCGGCGATCGAGTCGAAGACGTCGGATGCGCCGGCCTCGAGCAGCTCGTCGGCGCCGAACCCGCCGGTGCGCACGCAGACGGTCGGGATCTTCAGCTTCTTGGCGGCATTCACGTCCCACGTCGAGTCGCCGACCATCACCCCCGGGCCGCCGCCGACGAGATCGAGCGCCGCCTGGACGAGATCAGGCGCGGGCTTGGTCTGCTGGACCATGCTCGAGTCCGTCCAGCCGTCGGCGAGCTCGCGGGCGTCGAGCAGGTCGATGAAGTGGGCGATGTCCTCGGACTTCGCCGACGAGGCAAGCACGACCTTGCAGCCACGCGACTTGAGGTCCTCGAGCAGCCCGCGGGCGCCCTCGAAGGGCTGGATCTCGAAGATCATCTGCTCGAACAGCACGTGCTCGGCGTCGCGGACCTCGTCGCCGTGCTCTGCGTCGAAGCCCTCGCCGGCGAGGTAGGGCACGAGCTGGTCGCCGCCCATCCCGATCGCGCGGTGGCAGCGCCAGACGGGGATCGTGATGCCGTGCAGGCGAAACGCGCGGTACCACGCCAGCGCGTGCTGGTAGTTGGAGTCGACGAGCGTGCCGTCGACGTCGAGGATCGCCGCCGGTGCGCTCACTCGTCGCCTCGCTGCTTGGCGATCTTGCGGACGAGGCCGACGCCGAACCACAGCCCGACGAACAGCGTTGCGGTGGCGGCGACGGTCACGACGGCGGGCGTCCGGCCGAAGAGCACGTCGGTGACGAGCAGCACGGCGCCGTACATCGCGATGGCCAGGCAGACGAGCCCGAGGAGGGCGAGCTTGGTGGAGATCGAGAGCAGGCTCGGCTTGTCGCGCTCGCGGAGCATGAGGCGGTGGTTTGCCGTCGGCGCGACGAAGCGCGCGGAGGCGGCGGCGGACGCCAGCAGCGTCGCGCCCGGCATCGCGACGCGCAGCGCCCCGAGCAGCTGGTGCAGCTCGCGGTCGAGGCGCTCGGCCTCGGATTCCTCGCTGTCGGCGTGCGCGGTGTCGGCGACGTCGGCCATCGCGAACGTTCTTGCCCGGTGGGGGCGTGCGGCGAACGCGGACTCTGCGCGCTCGTCGGTGCGCTGTCGCGCGGCGCCCGGGTGGCCGTCGGCGAACGGCGTCTGTGAGGGTGTGGGTTCCTCCGGGTTGGGGGCGTTGGTTCCGGGGCCGGCGCGGGGTGCATGCCCGACGTGCACAAACCGACCAGGCCCCAAGAGCCAGCGCGGGCGCAGCAGGGCGGGTCGAGTTAAGCATGCCCCACATGAACAACTCGACCCGCCCCCGGACGCAGCCCCGGAACGGACGCTCCCACCCGGACAAACCCACACCCTCAGAGCTGCTGTTCGACGGACATCGACCCGGCTCGCCGGCCGGCCCGGCCGTAAGCTCACACCCTCGGCAGAAGCAGTCGCCGGACCGACCACGACCCCTCAGGCCGGCGGCAAAGCGGGCTTGGCGTCCGCCGCCGCACGCAGCCGCGCGATCGCCTGGCGAATGACCCGCGAGACCTGCATCTGGCTGACGCCGATGACGGCGCCGATCTCCGCCTGGGTCATGTCCTGCTCGAAGCGCATGCGCAGCACCTCACGCTCGCGCGGCGTCACGGTCGCCATCAGCTGCGCCAGCGTCGCGCGCTGCTCCGCGCGGTCGAAGCCGTCCTCGTCGATGCCGACCGAATCGCCGAGCGTCGCGATGTCCTCGTCGCCGCCGGTGCGGGGCGCGTCGAAGGAGACGGCGCGGTAGGCGCCGCCCGCCTGCAGTGCCTCGAGCACGTCCTCCTCCTCGGCGCCGACCGCCGTGGCGATCTCCCCCACCGACGGCTGGCGGCGCAGCTGCTCGGATAGCTCGCCGACGGCGCGGTCGACCTTCAACGTCAGCTCCTGCAGGTCGCGCGGGACGCGCACCGCCCACGTGCGGTCGCGGAAGTAGCGCTTGATCTCGCCGAGGATCGTCGGCACGGCGTAGGAGGAGAAGGCGATCTCGCGGTCGGGATCGAAGCGGTCGATGGCCTTGATGAGCCCCAGCGAGGCGACCTGCAACAGGTCGTCGAGCGGCTCGCCGGCGCGCTGGTAGCGGCGGGCGAGCTGGCGCGCCAGTGGAAGGAAGCGCTCGACGAGCAGGTCGCGGGCGCGGGCGTCGCCGTCGCGGTGACAGCGGATGAAGAGCTCGCGATCCTCGCGCGTGCGCTCGGCTCCTGACCCGCTGGCGCCAGGGGGCGGGCTCGCGCTCATGCGCATGACCGGTTGCCTAACCGAGACAGCGTTGTTTGGCCAGCGAGCACGTAGGACCTCCGCAAGGGATGAGCGCCGAAGGCAAGGGCGCTGGCATCGCGCGGCGGGGGCTCGGCCGTGCGTAGGGCATGATACCCAAGGCAACGGCAAACACGAGCGCATTTTCATGGCCGAAACAACGAAAACCAGAGGCCTGCGGATCCTCGCCGCCGACGAGGACGCGACCACCCTGCGGGCGACCGACGTGCTGCTCAACGGCCTCGGCCACGAAGTCATGGCGCACGCGGTCACGCCCACGCAGGCCGCCGACCTGATCGCCCGCGACGACCCCGATCTGTCGGTCGTCGTAGTACACGACGACGACGACCATGCGCTGGACCTCATCGAGGAGATCACCGAGTTCGCGCGCGGCCCGCTGATCGTGCTGCTCGGCTCCCACGAGTCGCACTTCGTCAGCAGCGCCGCCGAGCGCGGGATCGACGCCTTCGCGCGCCCGCAGTTCGACGAGGAGGTGCAGGGCGCGATCGAGCTCGTCATGAAGCGCCACGCCGAGAAGGCGCGGCTCGTCGAGCAGGTCGAGCAGCTCGAGAGCGCGCTGGAGCGCCGCGGCACGATCGAGCGCGCCAAGGGGATCCTCATGGAGCGCCACGGCGTCGACGAGCGCCAGGCGTTCGAGCTCATGCGTCAGCAGGCGCGCCGCTCCAACCGGCGCGTCGTCGAGCTCGCCCACGCCGTCGCCGACGGCCACTCGCTGCTGCCCGATCACGCCGAGTAGCGGGCCCGCGGCTTATCGGGGTGCGCACGCGGGCAGCCTGCATCCATGCTCGACACGCTCAAGCAGGCCTTCAAGGAGTTCCAGGCCGACGAGATGATCGATCGCGCGGCCGCACTGACGTACTACATGATGATGTCGCTGTTCCCGGCGCTGCTCGTGGGGGTCTCGCTGCTCGGCCTGCTCGGCGACCGCTCGCTCGTCACGCAGGCCGTCGACTACGCCAGCGAGAACGGCGCCCCCGCCGAGGTCACCGACGCGCTCCGGGCGCTGTTGACGAAGACCGTCGAGGCCGGCGGCGCGGTGTCGATCGCCCTGTTCTTCGGCATCGCGGTCGCGCTGTACGGCGCGTCGGGCGCGTTCGGCGCGGCGGGCCGCGCGCTGAACTACGTCTACGACGTCGAAGAGACGCGCGGCTTTCTCATGCACAAGCTCGCCGACGTCGGCTTCACCGTGGTGGCCATCCTGCTGGCGATCGTCGCGCTGTTCTCCGTCTTTCTGGGCGGCGATCTCGCGGGCGACCTGTTCGGGACGATCGGGCTCGGCGAGACGGCCGCGGCGATCTGGGTCGTGGCGCGCTGGGCCGTCGCCATCGGAGCGATCCTGTCGCTGTACTCGCTGGTGTTCGCGTTCGCGCCCGACATCGACGCGCGCCGGCGACGGATCGTCAGCCCCGGCGGGCTCGTCGGCGTCGCGATCTGGATCCTCGCCTCGGCCGCCTTCTTCTTCTACGTCGCGAACTTCGGCAAGTACGGGGCGACCTATGGCGCGTTTGCCGGCGCCGTGATCCTGCTGCTGTGGCTGTACATCTCGAACATCGCCTTCCTGTTCGGCGCTGAGCTCAACAGCTTCGTCGACGGCGTGTCGCGGCGGACGCCCAAGCCGCAGGCGGCGTCCCCCCCGCCCAGCGCCGCGAGCGACGGCTACGGGCGCGACGCGCTGGCGCCCCGGTAGCCCCTCACTCAGCGCAACGCTCAGCGAGGCGAGCGGACGCCGTACCTGACGTCGTGCCGTATGGCGGTGTGGTGAATGGTTCGCGCTGCGCGCGACCGATCCGCCACACCCGCCGGTCAGCGCGCGGCGCGGCGCCGGGCGCGCCCGGTCATCTGCCTGCGAAGCGGGTCGCAGTCGGGCACCGCAACCCGTGGTCAACCGGCGATCAGGCGCCGCCGAGCTCGCGCAGCGTCATCTCCTCGCCGTGAGAGCACAGCGCGCGGCGCCCCGGGCAGGTGAGGCACAGCCCCCGGTGCGGCACGGCGGCGACGGGGTACTCGCCGGCGAGCAGGCCGGCCGCCAGCGTGCGCAGCTGGGCCTCCAGGCCGTCGGCGTCGGCGGCCTCGAAGCGCTCGGCGATCGGCTCGCCCGGCCGCTCGAGGAAGGCGTAGGCCACCTCGACGCGCGCCGCGCCGCCGCGCAACGCAGCCAGCGCGTAGACGCGGCGCTGGATGGCGTAGTGCTGCGCGACGTACGCCGCCACATCGGTCGCGGGGTCCAGGGCGTCGGTCTTGTAGTCGACGACGAGCTGGCCGCCGCGTTCGTGGGCGAGCACGTCGACGACGCCGGTCAGCAGCGTGTCGCCGAGCGCGACCGTGAACGCGTGCTCGCGGTGGACGCTGCGGGCGCGCTCGATGCGGCGAGCCAGCGGTGAGCCTGCGAACGCCGCCGCCAAGCGCAGGACATCGGCGCGCTGCGCCTCGTCGAGCTCCAGCCCCCAGGTCGCCGCAAGCGTGACGAGATCGGCGTCGTCGTGCTCGAGCAGCGCGTGGACGAGCGAGCCGCGCGTGCGCGGATCCAGGGTGGCGGGCGTCGCCACGGACCCCGCCCCCGCGTCGTCGTGCTCGACCGGCTCGTCGGGCAGGCCGAGCTCGCGCTGCAGGTAGTAGCGGTAGCCGCAGCGTTGCCACTCCGCCATGCGCGAGTACGACAGCGTGCGCGGCGCGGGCGGCGCTCCCGCCGGCTCGGGCGCGAGCGGCCGCGGCGGCGGTGGCGGCGCGAGCGGCAGCCGCGCGCCCGCCGGCGCCAGCCCGTCCGCGCGCAGCACGCGGCCGACGGTCTGCGGCGTGTTGACGACGCAGCGCACGCGCGCGCCGTCGCCCCAGGCGAGCTCGCCGATCGGCTGCGCCTCGGTGGGCAGCGCGCGCAGGTCGCCACCGAGCAGCGCCGGACCCAGCCAGGCCAGCGGCGGCGCCTTGGCCCCCTCGGCGGGCCAGTTGGCGAGCGGCACGCCGCCGCTGACGATGAGGCGCTCCTGCGCGCGCGTCGTCGCGACGTACATGACGCGTTCCTCCTCGCGGGCGGCTCGCCCCCGTGCACGGTCGCGCAGCGGGCCGTAGTCCAGCGCGGGCTCGCTGGTGCCGTCGAGGCCCACGAGCCGCAGCCCGATCCGGCCGTCGGCGACGAGCAGGTCCTCGTCGCCGTCGGCCGGGCGCTGGCGGCCGAGGTCGGCGATGCAGACGACCGGGAACTCGAGGCCCTTGGCGGCGTGCACCGACATGAGCCGCACGGCCTTGACGTCCCCGAGCTCGACCGGTGCGTCGGTCTCGCGCGCCTCGGCCTCGAGCTCGGCGGTGGCGAGGTCGGCGAGGCCGCGCACGTCGCGGCCGCGGTCGCGCTCGAAGGCGGCGGCGAGCCGCTGCAGCTTGTGGATGTTCGCCAGCCGGCGTGCACCGCCGGCGAGCGCGAGGACGTGCAGGTCGTAGCCGGTCGCGTCGACGACCCGGCGCAGCAGCTCGTCGAGGGCCAGGCGCGGCGCGAGCGCGCGCTCGGCGGCGAAGCGGGTCGCGAACACCGCGAGGCGCTCGCGATCGTCTTCGCGCAGGCGGGTGCGCAGCGCGCCGTCGTGTTCGATCGCCCGCCAGGCGTTGCCGCTGCCCGCCCGTGCGACGTGGGCGAGCGCGTCGGAGGACAGGCCGACGAGCGGCGAGGCGAGCACGCCGTACAGCGCCGCCTCGTCGCGCGGGTTGGCGAGTGCGGCGAGCCAGGCGCAGAGGTCGCGCACCACCTGCCGGCCCCAGTAGCCGCGGCCGCCGACGGACATCGTCAGCAGCCCCTGGTCCTCGAGCGCACGCTCGTAGACGGGCAGGTCGCCGAGCGCGCGCAGCAGCACGACGACGTCCTCGGGCCGGTGCGCTCCGGCGTCGACGAGGTCGCGCAAGCGCTGGGCGAGCAGGCGCGCCTCGGCCTGGCGCCAGGCCTTCGTGCCCGGTCGCACCTCGCCGAGGTCGACGTCGTCCCAGCCGGCCTGGTCGGTGATCAGCAGCTCGACGAGCGGCTCGCGCGCGGGTTGCGTCGCGCGGCCCTCGCGCAGGGCGACGAAGCCGTCACCCAGGCGGGGCGCGAACGCGGCGTTGATCGTGTCGAGGATCGCGCCGTGCGAGCGGAAGTTCGTCGCGAGCGTCGCGACGCGCCCGTCCGCGGCGAACTGCGTCCGCAGCGCCCGAAAGACGTCGACGTCCGCGTGGCGGAAGCCGTAGATCGACTGCTGCTCGTCTCCGACGAGCAACAGGTCGTCGCGATCGAGCGCGCGGAAGAGGTCCAATTGCAGGGGGTTTGAGTCCTGCAGCTCGTCGACCATGACGCGCTCGAAGCGCTCGGCGTAGGCGCGGCGCAGCGCCGGCTCGCGCGCGAGCAGGTCGCGGGCGTGGAGCTCGAGGTCGTCGAAGTCCAGCGCCGCCCGCGCCCGCTTGGTCTCTGCGTAGGCGTCGGCGTAGTCGCCCAGCAGCTCGTCGAGCAGCTGCACCGCGGCGGCGGCGCGGGCGTCGCGGCAGGCTGCGCCGTAGGCCTCGAGCGCCGCGCGGTACGCGTCGCAGGCGGCGCTCCTGAGCGCCCGGGTGTTGCCGGCCGAGAACGTGAGCCGCGCGAGCGAGGAGACCGGCGCGCCGGGCGGCGTGGCGGCGAGCAGGTCGACGCAGCGCTCGATCTTCTCGCGGGCGGTGCTCACGGTCTTGCCGGCGCCCGCCAGGGCGAGGTCGGCGGCGGCGGCGGCCGCCGCGGCGTGCAGCGGCGCGCGCAGCGCGTGCGGGTCGCCGAGCGCCGGCGGGCGCGGCAGCGCGGGCCGCGTCTGGCCGGCGCTGCGCAGCGCGTCGTGGGCCTGCACGATCGCCATCCGCAGGCGGTCGGGATCGTACGCGGCGACGAGGTCGAGCGCCGCGGCGGCGTGGTCGCCGGCGAGCAGCCGCGCGAGCGCGTCGTCCCAGGCGCGGTCGTGCAGCGGGCGGGCGGCGGCCTCGTCGAGCACGGTGAAGGACGGGTCCAGGCCGGCGGCGATCGCGTGCGCGCGCAGCAGCCGGGTGCAGAAGCCGTGGATCGTCGAGACCCAGGCGCTCTCGGTCGCGCGGGCCGCGTCGCGCCGGCCGAGCTCGACGAAGCGCTGGCGCACCCGCGCGCGCAGCTCGCCCGCGGCGCGCTCGGTGAACGTGATCGCGAGGATCCGCGCCGGCGCGACGCCGTCCTCGAGCACCGAGCGCACGAAGCGCTCGACGAGCACCGAGGTCTTGCCGCTGCCGGCGTTGGCCTCGAGCAGCAGCGAGCCGTCGCGGCGGCGGATCGCCTCGGACTGCTCGGTCGTGAACGCGCAGCCGCCGGGCCCGATCAGCGGGGATGGGATGGCCACGGCCATCAGGCCGCCTCACAGCGGCAGATCGTGGGATACATGCAGCCCTTGTCGTTGTAGGAGCAGGTCGACGGGCGCGGCTCCAGGGCGCCGCCGCGCAGCTCGGCGACCGCACCGCGCACGTCCTCGAGCACACCGTCGACGATCGCCTCGAAGGACGCGGGCGGGTGGCGGTCCGTGCGAACGGTGCCCAGGCCAGGGTCGGCGTCGTCGCGGACGAGCCCGCGGGCGCGCGGGTCGCGGCCGCCGATCGGCTGGTAGAGGCCGCCGAGCGGCTCGAGCCCGAGCACGTCGCGGGCCGCCAGCAGGTACAGCGCCACCTGGTACTTGCGCTTCGCGCGCCACTGGGCGGACTCGACGGCGATGCGCCCCTTGTAGTCGTAGACGAGCGCGTGGCCCGCGCCGTCGGTGTCGATGCGGTCGATGCGCCCGCGCAGGCGCACCCCGCCGGGCAGCTCGAGTGCAGGCAGTACGTCGTTGGGCCCGCCGAAGTCGACCTCGAGCTCGGCCGGGACGAGCCCCGAGTCGTCGCCCGCGGCGTGCTCGAGGTAGCGCAGCACGTCGGACCGCAGGCGGTGCTCCATCGCGCGCTGACGGCTGGGATCGCGCGACATCGTCATCGCCTCGGTGCCCTCGAAGCGCTCCAGCGCCGCGGCGGCCAGCGACCGCGCGTGCGGCAGCGTCGCGGCATCCAGCCGGCCCGACCCGGTCTTCTCGATCAGGCCGCGCAGGATCGCCTCGAGCACGGTGTGCGTCAGCGCCCCGCGGAGCATCGCCTCGGGATCGGGCGTCAGCCCCTCGGGCCGCAGCATCCGCTCGACGAACCACTTCACCGGGCAGCTCGCCCACAGCTCGATGCCCGACGCCGACCACGCGGCACGGTCGCGCAGCCCGGCGACGAGCGCCGCGTCGCGCAGCGGCGCGACCGGCGCCTCGCGCCGAGGCGGCTCGCCGACCGCCGCGCCGCGCTGGCGCTCGCGCTCGCTCGGCGCGCCCCCGTCGCGCCAGCCGACCTCGCCGAGCGAGCGGACCCGCCTGCGCTCCTCCAGCGCGGAGCCGAACAGGTCGCAGACGTCGGAGACGAAGAACGAGCGGACGCGCAGATCGCCGTCGTCGCCGGCCTCGTGCCAGGCGAGGTACAGGCGTTCCTCGGGCCGCGACACCGCCGCGTAGAAGAGGTAGCGCTCGGCGCCGAGGTCGTCGCGGCGGCGCAGGCGCAGGCCCGATGCCTCGGCGATCTGCTCGCGCTCGACGTCGCCGAAGAACGGCTCGGTGCGCGGCGCGGCGGGAAAGACGCCCTCCTGCAGTCCGCAGGCGAAGAGGATCCGCACGCGGCGGGCGCGCAGCGCGAGCGGCTCGGCGACGGTCACCAGGCCGGCCGCCGGGCGCGTGCCGACGAACACCTCGAGGTCGTGCAGGAGCGCGGCGAGCTCCTCGGCCTGCGGCGCGAGCGCGCGATCGGCGCGGGCCAGCGCGACGAGCTGCTCGAGCGCGCCCAGCCCCGCCTTCAGCACGGCCACGTCCTGCTGCTCGGGACCCACGAGAACCTGCGCCGCGCGCCGCCGCGGCGCGGCGAAGAGCGCGTGCAGCTCGGCCGTGAGGCGCTCGCACAGCGCCGGGCCGCCGCGGCGCTGCGCGGCCCGCACGCGGTCGATCGCGTCGAGCGGCCAGCGGTCCTGCTCCCAGATCGCGCGGGCGGCGTCGGCGCTGCGCGCGCCCTCCCTGCGCGCCCGCGACTCGAGCCGGTCGGCAAGCTCGGGGCGCTCCAGCAGCCCCGGCGTGCGCAGGTAGGCGAGCAGATCCTCCGCGCCGCCGTCGGGCAGCGCGCAGCGCAGCAGGCCGACGAGGCCGCGGCCCAGCGGCGTATGTCCGAGCGCGACGCGGCGGTCGAGCGCCACCGCCACGCCGAAGGCGGCGAAGACCTCCGACAGCAGCGCGGCGTGCTCGGACGGCTTGCGCAGCACGACGGCGATCTCCTCGGGCGCCACGCCCTCCGCGCGGATGAGCCGCGCGGCCTCGGCCGCGACGAGCTCGAGCTCGGCGCGCTCGCCACCGCCCTGCAGCAGGGTGATCGCGCTGCCCGGGTCGACGGGGTCGGGATCGAAGAGCTGCACCTCCTCGAGCTCGAACAGGCCGCGCTCGAGGTGGTGCAGCGCCGCGCGCGAGGCCGGCGCGTAGTGCTCGGCGCGCGCGGCGAGGACCTTGTGCTCGACGCCCTCGTGGTGCAGCTCGGCGAACGCGGTGGCGCGGCCGGCGAAGGCCATCCGGCCGGGTTCGAAGGGCAGCGACAGCATCACCTGCGCGCCGGTCGCCGCGAGCGTCTCGACGGCGTCGTGCTGCAGCGGCTGCAGGTCGTCGAAGCCGTAGAAGAACACCGGCGTGGCGCCCCAGAGGGCGGGATCGGAGCGCAGCGCGTCGAGCGCGGCGGCCTCGTAGAGCGGCGCGTCGACGCGGCCGAGGCGCTCCAGGCGGCGCCGGTAGCCGGAGTACAGGCCGCTGACCTCGTCGGCGTACGCGCGCCGTCCGGCGTCCTCGCCGGCCCACGCGCGCAGCGCCTGCGTCAGGCGCTGAGGCGTGACGCGCAGCGCCTCGAGCTCGTCGACGAGGCGCAGCAGCTCGCGCGCGAAGCCGCGCGTCCGCGCGGAGGCGGCGAGCGACTGCAGCGCCGTGGCGGCGACGACCGCCGCCGCGATGCGCTCGCGGCCGAGCGGGGCGAGCGGCCGGCCGCGCACGCCGCCGCGCCGCGCGCACTCCTGGATGAGCCACGCGAACCGCACGACCTGCGCGCCGAAGACGACCCCGTCGGCGGCGAGCTGCGCGCGGTAGCGCTCGACGTCGGCGAACGTCGGCACGACGAGGATCGGATCCTCGCCGCGGCGCAGGGCCGCGCGGTAGCCGTCGAGGACGACCTTCGCCTTCTCGGCGTTGGCGGGACCGGTGACGAGCTTGAGCGGCACACCACCATGGTTGCGCGTCGACCCGACGGTCTCGCGCGAGCGTCCGCTCTTTGCGCGCGTATCATCGGCGGCCGTGGAGAGCCTCGACGACGTGTTCGCCGCACTGCACCCCCTGCTCGCGCGCCACGCCGACTCGCTCGCCGTCGCCCAGGACGAGCCCGGCGACCTGCAGGTGCACACCCGCAAGCTGGGTCCCAGCGGCACCGCGATGTCGTTCGGCGCCGTGCGCACCGGCGCCGAGTCGGTGAGCTTCCAGCTCATGCCGATCTACAGCCACCCGGCCGTGCTCGAGCATCTCAGCGACGGCCTGCGCGAGCGCCTGGGCGGCAAGGCCAACTTCGAGTTCACCGTGCAGACGCTCACGCCCGAGCTGCTCGAGGAGCTCGCGGCGCTCGTGGACGGCGCCCTCGAGCGCTACCGCTCCGACGGCCTGGCCTGAGCCAACGGCAGCGCCGAGCCACCGGTCCTCCGGCGAGCGATGTCCGGCCGGACCGCAGCCGAGCCGAGGCTCCGGCGCTGAATGTTTTCGTTCCGTCGTGCAGATCATCGGCGTGACGACCGCGGCCCCGGTCTCAGGGCCATTTTCGACGCGTTCCGATTTGGCGGGGTGCACACGATCGGGATCCTCCTGCGCCACGCCGGCCGCGACGTCGCCGCCATCACGGTACGCCGCCGGGCGGCGCAAACGCCGACGTAAACGCCCGCCGCTGAGCCCGGCTACGGCACGGGCTGGGGCACCGGTTCCGGGTTCGGCGGCGGGGTCGGCCGCGGGTCACGCGGGAACGCGGTGAACGACAGCGACGCGAGGTTGTCGAGCCGGTTGGCGGCCAGTCCCGCGTAGGAGAGCGTGTAGAGCGCGTCGCCGATCACCAGCGAGCGACCGATCTGCGGCGTGTACGTGCTGCCCGGATCCGCCGGGTGGGCGATCCGGCCGGCCTCGGTGATGCTCGCCGTCCCGATCCTGAAGCCGGCCGCGCCCGAGAAGCTCTGACCCGAGCTGAAGGAGTCCAGCGGGATGACGGCGAGGTTCGACGGCTTCCAGAACAGGAAGGCGTGCGGGTCGAACTCCGCCGACGAGTTCGCGCCCGCCAGCGAGACCTGGGCCTTGCGCGACGGCAGGCGCGGGTTGGACACGTCGAACAGCGACAGCTGCGTGCCGAGCGTGCGGCCCTCGGCGCCGGCGTCCTGGCCGACGCCGAGCAGCAGGTCGTCGGAGACCGGGTGCAGGTAGGCCGAGTAGCCGAGGATCTTCAGCTCGCCGACGACGCGCGGGGCGGTCTTCCTGGACAGGTCGAGCGTGTAGAGCGGATCGACCTGGCGGAACGTCACGACGTAGCCCTTGTCGCCGACGAAGCGCACGGCGTAGATCCGCTCGCCGCGGCCCAGGCCGCCGACCCGGCCGACGAGATCCAGCGACCTGCCGTGCTCGGCGAGCACGGTGACGTAGGACTCGCTCTCACCGTCCTGGCGGCCTTCGAACCAGACCGGCTGCTCCGTCGAGGCCACCCGCAGCGCGCCCTCGAACTCCGACATGGAGTACTGGTTGAGCACGAAGCCGGTGACGCTGCCCGACGACGCAAAGCTCGTCTGGTCGGGCTTGGAGACGTCGAAGCGGTGGATGTCGGTGCGGCTGCGCTGCGGGATCGCGCGGCCCTCTTCGAGCGATTCGACGTAGCGCTGGGAGGCGACGTACAGGCCGGTCGCCGACCCGTAGACCGTCTGCGCGCCGGCCATGATCGCGTCGCGGTCGACGTTGAACAGGCCCCTGTCGAGGTCGATCGTCAGGACCGTCAGCAGGTCCAGGCCGGAGAAGCGGCGCGGGTGGCGCACGTCGTCGCAGGCGACCATCGAGCGGCGAAACGTCTTGCCCGACAGCCGGCTGCGCAGGACCGTCTGCGGGACGAAGGTGCGCAGCGACGCCCGCCCGACGGCGGCCGGCCGGATCGCGCTCGGCGAGGCGCTGACGACGACCCGCGCGGTGCCCCCGGTCATCCGCGCGTCGACGAACGCGCCCTCCATCGTCATCGTGCGCCGCACCTTCAGGGCGGCCGGATCGCTGACGTCGACCTCGGTGATGACGGCCTGCGCGGCCGAGATGATCACGTCGCCGGCGATCGGCACGCCGCCGTAGGAGCTGCCCATGACGAGCAGGCGGTCGCCGCGCAGCAGCAGCTGATGGCCGTAGGCGCCGGCGAGGGCGAGCGTCCCGACGATCCGCGGCGCGGCGCCGGTGACGTCGAGCGCGTGCAGCGTGCCCTCGGCGACGGCGAAGACCGTGCGGCCGTTGGTCTTGACGATGTCCGGCTCGTCGACGCCGGCCTCCTGGACGTTGGTCTGCGAGAAGTCGGGCGCGGCCGACTCGCCGCGTGCCGGTGCGGGCGCACCCTGCGCGGTGGACGGCGGCGCCGACGGCGAGGCCACCGGCGCATCGGCGGCGACATCGCCCGGCACCGGCCCGTCGAGCACCTGCGGCGCCATCACCCCGGCGCGCGTCGGCACCCCGGTACGCCCGCCGGTGATGCGCGCGTTGCGCCGGGCGTAGCTCAGCAAGGAGGCGCAGGACGGGAAGGCCGGCAGCGCCGAGGGCTTGACGGGCCGCTTGGCGGCGGCGGGCGCCGCGGCCGGCGCGAGCAGGCACGCCGCCACGACCGCGAGGGCGGCGAGTACGGCGAGCGCGGCTCGCAGAGCCGATGGTGTCCCGTGTGCCGATGCGTTCATGCCGTCCCTCCCTGGTTGGTCCTCACGCCGACACTACGCCCTGGCGGGCGTTACGTCACATGGGTCAGCCGGTCATCCGTAGAACGTCGCGCGCGCCGATCAGTCGCTCCACCAGCCCTGGATGATCTCGCCGTCGCCCTCGTGACGCGGGCCGAAGGCGAGCAACTCGAGGCCGTCGGGCCCGGCTTCGAAGGCGCGGGTGACCGTCGGTGCGACGCGCAGCGCGTCGAGCGCGGACAGGTCGACGATCTCGTCGTCGAGCTTCGCGCGACCGGAGCCGGCGAGCACGACGTAGATCTCCTCGGCGTTCTCGTGGACGTGCCCGAACGGCGTGCGCTGGTTGGGCTTGATGCGCTCGAGCGCGACACCGGTGTCGGAGGCCTCGAGATCCTTGCCGGCGAAGCGCGCCTCCTGGATCTCGCCGTAGCCGAACGCGTCAGCTGAGTCCTTGACGTCGCTGAGGTTCTTCAGGGTGTACGAAGCGGCCATGGCGGCCTCCTGTCGTTCTTCTGGCGGGACGAGTTGCCGCTGCTCTACCCGCGGAGGCACGATCCGGCGTGTGCCGTCCCGTCCCAGCCGATTGGGCCGGCGGCCGTGGGCTCGTCGCTCACGCCGAGCTGCGCGCCAACCGCAGCGTGACGCTGCCCTCCGGCCAGGCACTCAGCCTCTCTCGGGCCGTGCGTCGTTGACCCTGGATCAGCTCGCGGCGGGCAGCGCGCCGATCCGCGCCGCCTCGCGGGCGAGGCGGCGCGCGTCGGAGAAGGAGTCTCGGGATCCGAGCAGGACGACGCCGATCCGCCGCGCGCCCCGTTTGACGACCGCCACGAGGCAGAAGCCGGCCGGGTTCGTGTAGCCGGTCTTCAGGCCGATCGCGCCCGGATAGTGGTCGCGCAGCAGGTGGTTGGTCGTGTACAGCGTGAACTTCTTGCCGGCGCCCGGCCAGACGCGCGCGTAGCTCTTGCGGGCGATCTCGGCGATGCGCGGCTCGTTCATCGCGCGCATCGCGATCGTCGCCAGGTCCGCGGCGCAGGAGCGATTGCGGCGGTCGAGGCCGTGGGCGTCGACGTAGTGCGTGCAGGTCAGGCCGAGCAGCTGCGCGCGCTTGTTCATGAGCGCCACCCACGCGCGCTCGGAGCCCGCGCCGGCGACGGCCAGCGCCACCGCCGCGTTGTTGGAGGAGGAGATCATCAGCCCCTTGAGCAGGACGTCGGCGCGCACGCGGCGCCCCGGCTTCAGACCGGCCATCCGCGAGCCGCCGACCCGCTCCGAGACGCGCGGGATGCGCACCAGCGTGCGCGCGGAGAAGCGCTCGACCGCCAGCAGCGCGGTCATGATCTTCGTCAGGCTCGCGATCGGCCGCACGGCCGTCGCGTGGTGGCGCCAGAGGACCGCGCCGTCGGTCAAGTCGAACGCGAGGCCCGCCTTCGGGCCGCGCTTGAGCTTCAGGTGGGGCATGAGCGACGGCTGCGAGAGATCGACGTGCGATGCGCCCGCCGGCGACGGCAGCGGCCCGACCTCGCGTTGCAGCTCGATCCGGTCGGGCAGCGGCGGGTCGAGGCGGGGCACGGTACGGGCGATGTCGCGCGCGCCGGCGCCGCTGTCGCCGGAGAGGACGCCGGAGGCAAGCAGCGCCGCGCCGGCGCCCGCGAGCGCGACGACGAGCGCCAGCAGCCTCAGCGCCCAGCCGGACCGGCGACGCCTACGCCGCGGCTTCGGCCGTCGCGCTCTGCGCGGCGGCCGGCTCTGCCCGCTCGGCCCCAGCATCTGCGGGGTCCGGCGCGCTCTTGCCGCCCTCGCGCGCCCACGGCTCATCGAACTCCACCCGCCACTTGCCCTCCTCGCTCTGCTGCAGCGCCAGCTTCGCACGGAAGGACCGCCCGCTGCGACCCTTGAAGCCCGTCACCGGCTTGGCCGTGCGGCCCGTCGCGATGAGCTCGCGCGCGACGACGAGCGGCAGCGTCTTGCCCGCCTTCGCCTTCCAGATCACGAAGCCGCAGCCGGGGTCCTCGCGCGACCAGCAGGAGAAGCCCTTGCGGTTCTCGACGATGTCGTGGCCGCAGACGGGGCACGGTCCGAGGTTCGCGCGTGGGATGCGCACGTCCTTCAATTTCGCGTCGAGCTCGGCGACCGTGGACTCCGCGAAGCCCTTGATGTCGGCCATGAAGCGCTTGCGCGGCTCCTCGCCGCGCTCGATCATGCCCAGCCGCTGCTCCCAGTCGCCGGTCATCGACGGCGACGTCAGCGGGTGCTCGCCGAGCAGGCGGATGACGTTCAGGCCCTTCTCGGTTGCGACCAGGGAGCGCGCCTCGCGCTCGACGTAGCCCACGTCGATGAGCCGCTCGATGATCGACGCGCGCGTCGCCGGCGTGCCGATGCCCGACTCCTTCATCGCCTCGCGCATCTCGTCGTCGTCGACGAGCCGGCCGGCGGTCTCCATCGCGCCCAGCAGCGAGGCGTCGGAGTAGCGCCGCGGCGGCTGGGTCTCCTTCTCGGCGGAGGTGACGTCGCGGGTCTGCACGGCCTCGTCGAGCGCGAGCTTGGGCAGCTGCTGATCGCGGCCCTCGTCGTCGTCGGTCGCGCTGCTCGTCTCGGCGAGCTCGCCGTAGACGCCGCGCCAGCCCGGCACGAGCAGGACCTTGCCGCGCGTGCGGAAGATGTGGTCGGCGACCGTCGTCTCGACCTTCGTGTTCTCGAAGACGGCCTCGGGGTGGAAGACCGCGAGGAAGCGGCGCGCGACGAGATCGTAGACGCGGCGGTCGTCGTCGGAGAGCTTGTCGAGGTGGTGCGTCGAGTTCGTCGGGATGATCGCGTGGTGGTCGCCGACCTTGTCGTCGGCGACGACGCGCTGCAGCGGCAGCAGGTCGAGGCCCTGGACGTAGGCGGCGGCCGTCTGGTAGTCACGCGACGCGCCCCCGACGTGCCCGGCGATCGGCTTCAGCTCGCCGATCATGTCGCTCGTCAAGAAGCGCGAGCTCGTACGCGGATACGTGAGCACCTTGTGCTCCTCGTAGCAGCGCTGCGCGGCGGCCAGCGTGCGCCGCGCGGTGAAGCCGAAGCGGCTGTTGGCCTCGCGCTGCAGCGACGTCAGGTCGTAGAGCAGCGGCGCGCGCTCGGTGCGCTTCTTGCGCTCGAGCTGCGTGATGATGCCGGTCTGGCCGCGCACGGCGGCGACGACCGCGTCGGCGTCCGCGGCGCTCTTCAGGCGCGGACCACGGGCTCGACCCGTCGCGCGGGCACGATCGGCTCCCCCCGCGGTGCCCGGACCATCGTGGTAGCGGCCTTCGTAGAGCCGTTCCCCGGGCGCGGCGAAGAGCGCGTCGACGAGCCAGTACGGCTCGGGCACGAAGGCGCGGATCTCCTCCTCGCGGCGCGTGATGATCGCCAGCGTCGGCGTCTGCACGCGGCCCAGCGAGACGGCGCCGTCGAAGGAGGAGCGCAGGCGGATCGTGGCCGCGCGGGTGGCGTTCATGCCGACGATCCAGTCCGATTCCGAGCGCGAGCGGGCGGCCGCCTCGAGCCGGGCGAACTCCGCGGCCGGGCGCAGCTCGGTGAAGGCGCGCTGCATCGCGGCCTTCGTCATCGAGGACAGCCACAGGCGCTCGACGGGCTTCTTGGAGCCCGCCTTCTCGTACAGGTAGGCGAAGATCAGCTCGCCCTCGCGGCCCGCGTCGCAGGCGTTGACGACGGTCGCGACGTCGGCGCGCTTGAGCTGCTTGGACACGACCGCCATCTGCTTCTTGGAGCGCTCGTCGCGCACGACGAGCTTGAACTTGTCGGGCACGATCGGCAGGTCGGCCATCCGCCACTTCTTGTACTTCGCGTCGTACTCGTCGGGCTCGGCGAGCTGCACGAGATGCCCGACGGCCCACGTCACGACGTGCTCGGGACCCTCGAGGTAGCCCTCCTGCTTCTGAAACGGCCCTGTGAGCACGCGCGTGAGGTCGCGACCGACCGACGGCTTCTCGGCGATGACGAGTGTCTTTGACTCGGACAAGGGGCCGAGGGTAGCGCCCCGGCGCCACGCCGCCGCGACGTGCGCAGGCGGCGCGGACTTCGTGGCAGGTCGGCAACGGTGGTGGCGAGCGGCGTCTTCGAGCGGGTCGCCCCTGCGATCTCCCCGCTCGCGCAGCGGCCTTCAGGCAAAGCGTGGCGGGAAGGTGTTCGCTACGAACATCTACGCGCCACGCTGGGCCGTCGCGGGCCGGGCTCACACGAGCGTGGCGGGAAGGTGTTCGCTACGAACATCAACGCGCCACGCTGGGCGCGGCGCGAACGCCCAGCCGGACTCACCCCCTCAGCGATGCGGTCCGACCGCGCCGCCCGTGTGCTGACATCGCGCAGCGCACCCGTCACGCGGTCGCTACCGCACGCAGCGCCCCGTGCCGACCGGCTCGCGGGCGCCGGCCAGCGCGTCGCGCACGATCGCGTTGGGGACCGCGTAGCCGCCCGGGCTGCCGACGAGCTTGGAGAACACCGTCCCCGAGACGCGGCCGGCCACGTCGACGATGGGGCCGCCGGAGTTGCCGGGCTTGACGTCGGCCCGGAACGCCGTCACCTCGCGCCGCACGCGGCGGGTGCCGTAGGCGTTGTTGGCGAGCACCACCGCGGTGTTCCCGACGCGCGCCGGCACGATCCGGTAGGGCCCGCTGAGCGGGAAGCCGAGCACGGCGCCCGGCTCGGTGGGCTTGACCTCGCGCGAGAACTGGAGCGCCGGCCGGTCGAGCGACGACACGCGCAGAACCGCGACGTCGTTGCGCGAGTCGAAGTGGATCGCGGTGGCGTCCAGGCGGCTGCCCGAGCCGTTGGGCTCGACGTGCGTGTTGTCCGATCCGGCGATGACGTGGGCGTTCGTCACGACGATTCCGGGCGCCGCGACCCAGCCCGAGCCCGCCACCCCCAGGCCGCAGGAGTTGCTCAGCACGCGCACGACCGACCGGCCGGCCGCCTCGATGTCGGGGTCGCGCGCGACGGTGCCGCGCGGCGGGTCCACGTCGATCGCCGGCCCGTTGATGCTCGGGAAGGGATCGAAGCGGGCAAGCGCCTTGAGCACGCGGTCGGACGGCAGGACCTGGTTGAGCTCCTTGAGGATCACGGAGTTCTGGATCGTCGCGCGGTACTCCCGCACGCCGGGCGTCTGCAGCACGATCACGCTGACCAGCCAGGCGAGGCCGAGCGCGAGCGCGATCGCCAGCACGCCGCCCAGCAGCCCGTCGAAGACGCCGAACACCGGTGAGCGGATCCCCGACCGCATGGTGCCGGCGATGCCCTCCGCCCCGGCCGACAGGATCACCCCGCCGACGAGCGCGCCGAGCAGGCCGAAGAGCGGCGCGAACGGCGACGCGTTGCCCTCCTCGAGCAGCTGCGGGCCGAAGCGCGTGCCGAGGTACGCACCACCCACGAAGCCGACGAGCGACAGCGCCCCGATGAGGAAGCCGCGCGCGAAGCCGATCAGCCCGAAGAGGCCCGCGAGGACGATGATGATGATGTCGATTGCGGTCACGGGAGTGTTTTTCGTCAGTGCAGGAAAAGGATGGCGCGGGTACGTCCGCCGGCAGGCCATAGTTCACCCGCATGCTCACTCGAACGTCTCCCGTGCGCCGGTCACTTCCTGCCCGGTCGCTCATCTTCGCAAGCGTAGCCGCGGGGGGCGTGTGCGTGGTCGTCGGGCTGCTGCTGCTGACCGGCGGGCCGCCGGCCGAGCAGTCCGCCGCCAAGCGCTTCGTCGCGGCCTGGTCGACCGGCGACTACGCCGCGATGCACGCCGAGCTGACGCCCGACGACCAGAGCGCCCTATCCCTGCGCCGGTTCCGGGAGAGCTACCGCTCCGCGGCGGCGACGGCGACCGCGACCGGGTTTCGCCACGGCGAGGTGGGCGGAGCCGAGGACGGCGTCGTCGCCGTCCCGATGACGGTCACCACGCGCATCTTCGGGACGCTGCGGGAGACCCTGCGACTGACGTTCTCCGGCGAGGGCGACGACCGGCGCGTGGCGTGGACGCCGAACATGGTCTTCCCGGGGCTCAAGCTCGACGAGGCGCTCACCCGCAGGACCCGGCTGCCGCGCCGCGCGGCCATTCTGGCGCGCAACGGCACCCCGCTCGCACAGGGCGAGGACCGCTCGTCGCCGATCGCCGACGTGGCGGACTCGATCGTCGGCGAGCTCGCGGCGCCGCCGCCCGAGCGCGTCGCGCGGCTGCGCGAGCTGGGCTATCCCGACGACGCGCGGGTCGGCACGAACGGGCTCGAGCGCGTCTTCGAGGAGCGCGTCGCCGGACGCCCGGGCGGCGAGCTGCGCGCCGGCGCCCGCAACCTCGCGCGCAGCGAGCCGCGCCCCGCGACGGCCGTGTCGTCCTCGATCGACCCCGACGTGCAGCGCGCCGCGGTCGCCGCGAAGGGCGCCTACCTCGGCGGCGTCGCGGCGATGCGACCGCGCACCGGCGAGATCCTCGCGCTGGCCGGGATCGCCTTCTCCGGCCTGCAGCCGCCGGGCTCGACGTTCAAGATCATCACGCTCGCCGGGGTGCTGCAGCACAAGCTCGCGGGGCCGAACTCCAAGTACCCGATCGAGACCAAGGCCGTCATCGAGGGCGTCGACCTCGAGAACGCCAACGGCGAGTCCTGTGGCGGGACGCTGCGCCAGACGTTCGCGCACTCCTGCAACTCGGTCTTCGCCCCGCTCGGTACCCGGCTCGGCCCCGAGCGCCTCGTGAAGACCGCCGAGCAGTTCGGCTTCAACACGGACCCGGGCATCCCGGGTGCCGCCACGAGCACGATCCCCGCGGCGGGCGAGATCGGCGACGGCCTCGCGGTCGGCTCCTCGGCGATCGGCCAGGGCAAGGTCCAGGCGACCGCGCTGCAGATGGCGTGGGCAGCGGCGACGATCGCCGGCCGCGGCCGGCGCCCGCGGCTGACGCTCGAGCGCGGGCTGCCGCCCCGGCGCACGCAGGTCGTGCCCGCCGGGGTCGCGCGGATGGTCGGCAGCATGATGGAGTCCGTCGTGCGCGAGGGCACCGGCCGGGCCGCGGCGATCACCGGCGTGCGCGTCGCGGGCAAGACCGGGACCGCCGAGCTGAAGGACACCAGCCAGCCCGACTGCACGCCCAGTCCCGACCCCGCCGCCGCGCCCTGCCCGTCGGTCGATGCCAACGACCCGACCGACACCGACGCGTGGTTCGCCGCCTACGCGCCGGCCGGCGAGCCGCGCGTGGCCGTCGGGGTGCTGCTCGTCGAGGCAGGCGCCGGGGGCGACACCGCCGCGCCCGTCGCCCAGGCCGTGCTGCGCGCGGGCCTCAAGGCCACGCGGTAGCGGCCGGTCGATCAGACGTCGAGGTCGATGATCCCGGTCTGGTCGGTGGTCGAGGATTCCATCTTCAGCTCGAGCGGCCGGTTGTCGAGCGCGTCGAGCGTGAGCTTGAACAGCAGCAGCGAGCCCTGGTTGGCGGTGTTGTTGGCGGGCGTGTCGAAGAACGGAACGACGTCGCCGCCCTCGATCGCGTCCTCGGCGCGGTAGGCGAAGGGGTTGGTCTGCTCGAGCTCGACCGGCTTGAAGACGTCTTCCTGCGTGTCGATGATCTCGATGTCCGAGGCGGGCCGCAGCGGCTCCTCGGACTCGTTCTCGACCTGCAGGAAGACCCCGAACCAGACCTCGTCGTCCTGCAGTCCCTGGTCGGCGACCGGGACGCCGGCCAGCAGCGCCTCGTCCTGGACGTCGTCGGGGTTGAGCTGGCGCGAGCCCTGCACCTGGTACTTCAGCTCGCCGAGCGAGAGGTAGAAGCCCTCGTTCTCGATCTTCTGCAGCTTGGCCTCCTCGTCGTGGTGGTTACCGCACGCGGCAAGGCCGCCGCTGGCGAGCAGGACGGCGAGCACGGCGAGGGGACGGCGCAGGCGGGACATGACGGGCGGGAAATCTACAGCCTGAAGCCGCTGGCGGGCTTACGCGCCCCGCCGGAGACCGTCGTGTGCTCGCCGCGCCCCTCGCCCGATTCGAGGATCGAGCGCAGCCGCTCGAGCGCGCGCTTGTGGCAGCGGGTGGATGCCGTGCGCAGGCGCAGGAGCTTCTCCATGAGCTCGTCGGATTTCAGCACGGGGGTCGAGTCCGTCTCGAACGTGACCTTCGTGCGGCCCTCCCCGGCCTCCTCCAGCGTCCACGTCGACCGCGTGTGGATGCGGTTGAAGCGTCCGCCGCGCCCGGTCGCGACGATCCGCTCGGGGGCGGTGAGCTCGGCGAGCGTGATGTCGCCGTAGGAGAAGCGGTCCAAGCGCGACTTGACGCGGAAGCGCGCGCCGGCGCCGCGACCGTAGGAGTCCTCCCGCGTGAGATGCCAGTCGACCATGCAGTGGTCGCTGAACTCGGCGTGGTTGGCGACGTCGGCGAGGTACTCGAAGACCGCTTCGCGCGGCGTGGCGATCATCGTCGTCAGGGTGATCGGCTCCATCGCAAGCCGGAAATCTATTCGTTTGGCGCTTGGCTCGCGGGAGCCGTGATCAGACGCGGCGCACGCGGACGGCGTTGCCGTACTCGCTGTGGCGCACGAGCTCGCTCTCGATGGCCTGGCCGCGGCGCAGCGGCCGGCACAGCTCGCAGACCGTCGGCCCGCCGGCATAGTGGTAGAGCGTCTCGCCGACCAGCGGCGTGCGGCCGCAGTCGACGCAGCGGTGGCGGTCGTCGGAGAGGACTCCGACGCTCTTGCGCAGCAACGCGCGTTCGAGGTCCTGCTCGTCGATCGTGACTGCTGCGCGAGCCATGGCCGGTGGTTCTGCGTGTTTTCCTAGGTTCCTGCTCGGATTCCTTGAGGGTGCGTTTAGGTTGAGCCCGAACATGGGTAAAGGTCACGCCCCGAGCGAGTCTCGTCGTACCACCCCAACGACTTGACGCGATCGTCATAATCCGCACAAGCTCCGGGCAGTCGGCTGCTGCATCAACAGGCGAAGGGAGTGTCGGTATGGAGTCGCTCACGTCAGGAACGCTCGCCGGAACCGGCACGTTTCGTTGCCAGATCTGTGGTCACGTCGTGGAGATGACCACTGCCGACGTCCTTCCGGCCTGCCCCGGCTGCGAGGGGGCGAGCTTCACGCGGGCCTCGCTGTTCGCCGGCAGCACGCGCTTTCAGCGCGCCGAGCCGACGGCGACCGACGGCGACGCGATCGACGCCGCCCGCGACGCGATCTCGGACACCGGCCGCTACCTCGTCTTCCACGACGCCGGTGAGGTGCGCACGGTCGTCATGCCCGGCGACTCGATGCGGATCGGCCGCAGCCTGTCGGCTCATCTGCGCTTCGAGGACCCGACCGTCTCCCGCCGTCACGCCGTGCTGATCGCCGAGGCCGAGGGCGTGCGCGTGCTCGACGACCGCAGCCTCAACGGCGTGTTCGTCAACGGCCAGCGCGTCGTCTCCCAGCTGCTCGCCGACGGCGACGAGATCGTCATCGGCCGCTACCGCCTGCGCTTCGCCGATCGCTCGGCACCCGGCGCGAAGACGGCGGCTACACCACTCACCGCCGAGTAGCCTTTGGCGCCCTTGGGCGCCACGATCGCAGTCCTCTCCCAGAAGGGGGGCACCGGCAAGACGACCGCGGTGCGGACCCTGACCGACGTCCTGCGCCGCATCGATCTCGCCGTGCTGGCCGTCGATCTCGATGCGCAGGGCAACCTGTCGGACTACTTCGACGTCGACCCCGACGCCTCGCCGTCGATCGCCGACGTGCTCGCCGGCCGCGCCGAGGCGGCGGAGGCGATTTACGACGACGTCATCCCGGCGAACCTGTCGCTGGCCGAGTCCGAGCTCATGCTCGCCGGCAAGATGGGCCGCGAGCTGACCTTGCGGCGCGCGCTCAAGCCGCTGCGCGAGCGCTATGACGTGATCCTCCTGGACTGCCCGCCGTCGCTGGGCCTGCTGACCGTCAACGCGCTCGTCGCCGCCGACCACGCGCTGCTGACGACCGAGGCGCAGTACTTCGCGCTGCAGGGCGTCGAGCAGGCGCTGGAGGTCATCGAGCTCGCCCGCGACGGCCTGAACCCCGAGCTGGGCTGGCTCGGCGTCGTGTTCAACATCGCCGACATGCGCACGCGCCACAGCCGCGACGCATTCGCGACCCTGCAGGAGCACGTCGGGCGCAAGCTGTTTCGATCGTCGATCCGCTCCTCGATCGCCTACGCCGAGGCGGCCGAGCGCGCCGTCTCGATCCTCGACCACCGGCCCGACCTCGGCGCCGACTACCTCGCGCTGACCGACGAGATCCTCGAACGGCTGAAGATGCCCGACGCCCGCGCGCGCCTGAAGGCGCTCGCCTCCGCCGCGTAGCCCGTGCGTCGCCGGGTGCTCGTCGCGGTCGCCGTGGTCGCCCTCGTGCTCGGGGCCGGAGTCGGCGTGCTGTTCCTGGGGCCCGAGGACGACACGCCCGAGCCCGGCGTGCGAGCACCGCGGGAGGTCTCGCGCACGCCCCAGCAGCGCCCCGAGCCCGGCAAGCGCTGGCCGCTCGGCGCGCGGCTCGTGCGCCGCGTGCAGCTGCGCGAACGCCCCGGCGGCCGCGTCGTCCGCGCGCTGCATCCGCGCACCGGCTATGGCTCCTACCGCGTGCTGGCGGTCGTCGCGCGCCGGCCGGGCTGGCTCGGCGTGCTGTCGCACTACATGCCCAACTCCCGCGCCGGCTGGATCCCGGCCGATGCCGCCCAGCTGCGCTACGAGCCCTACTCGATCGAGGTCGACCTCTCCGCGCTGCGCCTGCTCGTGCGCCGCGACGGCCAGGTCGTGCGCCGCGTTCGGGTCGCCATCGGGCGCCCGGGCCATGAGACGCCGACGGGGCGCTACGCGATCACCGACACGCTGCGCGTGAGCGGCGACGGCAACGGTCCCTACGGCTGTTGCGCGTTCGCCCTGACCGGCCGCCAGCCCAACGTCCCGCAGGGCTGGACCGGCGGCGACCGGATCGCGATCCACGGGACGAACACCGAGGACTCGCTGGGCACGCCGGCGAGCTCGGGCTGCCTGCGCGCGAGCGACCGCGACATGCGCTGGATGATGAAGCGCATCCCGGTGGGCGTGCAGGTGCGCATCCGGGCGTAGAGATCGTTGCCGGGCGGTCGAGCGGGTCGGCCTCGCGCACCGTTGCACGCGAGACCCGCTACAGCTCGCGCACGTCGGCGCCGAGCGACTGAAACGGCGCGCGCAGCACGTCGGCCCAGTCCTCGGCCTCGCTGCGCAGCCGTCCGACCACCGCGCCCGTCACGTCGGCCTGCGTCCAGAAGAGCACGGTCGGCCCGGCGCCGGAGATCGTCGCGCCGATCGCGCCGAACTCGCGGGCCCGCTCGAGCAGCGCCATCGACTTGGGGAAGAGGTGCGCGCGGTATGGCTGGTGCAGGCGATCCGCCAGCCCGCGGCCGATCAGGCTGAAGTCGCCGGTGGCGAGGCCGAGCGTCAGCAGCGCGCCGCGGCCGACGTTGGCGACCGCGTCCTCCATCGGCACCCGCGCGGGCAGCGCCTTGCGCGCCACGGCGGTGCGCACGGCCGCCCGCGGAACGACGACGACCGCCTCCAGGCCGTCGGGCGCCTCGAAGCGCGCGACCTCGCCGCCGGTGACGATCACGAAGCCGCCGAGCAGCGCGGCTGCGGCGTTGTCGGGATGGCCCTCGAGCTCGGCGACGTGGCCGAGCAGATCCTCCTGCAGCTCGAACATGTGCGCGGCGGCCAGCACGCCGGCGGTGTAGGCCGCGGCGCTCGAGCCCAGGCCGCCCGAGAGCGGGACGTCGGAGCGGATCCGAAACGTGAAGCGGTCGGGTGGGTGCAGCCGCGCGAAGCCGCGCACGCAGAGGTTGCGGCGGTCGCGCGCGATGTCGAGCGTCGTGTCGACGCCGAAGCGGCCGGTCTCGACGACCTCGAGCTCGACGTGCAGTGCCAGCGCCGCCGCGAACACGTCGAAGCCGGGCCCGAGGTTCGCCGACGACGCGGGCACGCGGACGAGCCGGCGGCGCTTCGTGCTCACCCGAGCACGGCCTCCTCGACGGCTGCGAGGTCCGGCTCGCAGGGGATCACGCCGCCGGCCTGGTTGAGCGCGGTCTCCGGGTCCTTCAGGCCGTGGCCGGTCAGCACGCAGGCAACGCGCGCCGCGCCGCCGGCGCCGTAGCGCAGCAGCCCCGCGACGGAGGCGGCGCTGGCCGGCTCGCAGAAGACGCCTTCGTGCTTGGCGAGCAGGTTGTAGGCGGCGAGGATCTCCCGGTCGGAGACGGCGCGCACCATCCCGCGCGAGGCGGTCATCGCCTCCATCGCCTCCTCCCAGCGGGCCGGGTTGCCGATCCGGATCGCGCTGGCGATCGTCTCGGGCTGGTCGACCCTCTTGCCGATCACCAGCGGCGCGGCGCCCTCGGCCTGGAAGCCGAACAGGCGCGGGGCGACGCCATCCTCGACGAAGCCCTTGTGGTAGGCGGTGATGTTGCCCGCGTTGCCGACCGGGATGCAGAGCGCGTCAAGCTCGCCGAGCTGCTCGACGATCTCGAACGACGCCGTCTTCTGGCCCTCGAGCCGGTAGGCGTTGACGGAGTTGACGAGCGCGATCGGCTGGCGGTCGGTGAGCGCGCGCACGAGCGTCAGCGCCTGGTCGAAGTTGCCGCGCAGCGCGATCACGCGCGCCCCGTGCATGAGCGCCTGGGCGAGCTTGCCCTGGGCGATCTTGCCCTCCGGGACGATCACCGCGCAGGTCAGGCCGCCGCGCGCGGCGTAGGCGGCGGCGCTGGCGGCGGTGTTGCCGGTCGAGGCGCAGATGACCGCCTTGGCGCCCTCCCGTACGGCCGCGCTGACGGCGCAGGTCATGCCGCGGTCCTTGAACGAGCCGGTCGGGTTGAGGCCTTCGAGCTTGAGCCACACCTCGGCCTCGACGAGCGCGGAGAGGTGCGGCGCGTGGACGAGCGGCGTGCTGCCCTCGCCGAGCGAGACGACCGGGTCGTCGGCGGCGAAGGGCAGGCGCTCGCGGTAGCGCTCCATCAGTCCTGGCATCGGCGTGACCCTACCGTCACGGCCGCAGACGCCTGCGGTCGCTCACGCACGCGAGGGCGCGGCACCCAGTGCCGCGCCCCGAGCGCATCGCAAGCGCGATCGACGTCAGTTGGTGATGAAGCCGTACGGGCCCGCCCAGGCGCAGCCCAGGCTCCTGCCCCTGGCCAGCGCGAGGTTCATGTCGTTGGGCCTGCCGCCGACTTCGTATGAGTCGGCGCCCGCCCCGTACTGGTTCTGCAGCCGCGCGCAGCGGCGCGCCTTCAGAAACGCCTGGGTCTGGGGCGGCGCGTTGGGTTCTCGTGCACCCCCACGAGGGCCTGATCCTCGGCGACCATCCTGCTGCGCGCGCGAACGCACTACTGGACGCTCGGCTGGACCTGCGTGGCGCTCGGCGTGACCGTCGTCGCGATCGCCGCGACGTTCTGGGCCTGTCGGCGTGCTGGCGTTCGCCTGCGAGCGGATCATGCGCGACTTCTGGAGCACGGTGTCTCCACGAGCGGGTACACTCGCCGATGGCAAGCCGTCATCCCCGTGTCCAGGTTCCCGTCGACGCAGCGGTCGCCAACGCCATCGCTGAGGGGCGACGCGTGATCGGCCAAGCCGCGCCCGCCTCACAGGTCTTGCGCACGCTCGCGCTGCGCGGTGCCGAGGGCCTCGAGTCCGATCGGGTGGCGGAGCGCGCCGGACGCGAGTTCCTCGTCAGCGTCGCCGACGGCACCTCCGGCCTCGATCTCGAGGCCCTTCGCACGGCGCGCGACCGCGCGTGGCGCTGAGCTGGCAAGGCGGCCCTTGGGTCGCCGACACATCGGCGTGGGCGCGCGCGAGCGCGCCGGGCGTTGCCGACGCGTGGTCGGCCGCCGCCCGCGCCGGAGAACTCGTCGCCTGCCCGATCGTCACGCTGGAGTTGCTCTTCGACGGCGAGCACGTCGAGCGCGTGGCGATGGCGCTCAGCAGTCTGGCCCAGGCGCCGGTCACGCGAACGGTCACCGATGCAGCGATCGGCGCCGTGCGCGACCTCGCGTCCGCCGGTTCGGCGGGCTCGCATCGCGTCCGCGTTCCGGACGCGCTCATCGCCGCTGCTGCCGCCGAGCGTGGCTGCGGCGTCTTGCACTACGACCATCACTTCGATCGGCTGGCAACCGTGCTCGGCTTCACGAGCCAGTGGATCGCGATGCCGGGCAGCCTTCCGTAGCCGAGCGATCTAGTTGGCTCGTCCGTCACGTGCTGCGTAAACGGCGTTGATGGTGGTTGCATGAGTTCAGGCAGCAGACATCGGTGGGGTCTCCCAGCGTAGGCGCCCGGCGGCACGCACCCAGACCTGAACCGGCTAGACGAACTCCTCGTCGATGACCCGGATCGCCCGCGGGCGTGAGCGCAGGAAGTCCAGCGCGGCGATCTCCTCGACGGCGGCGAAGAACTGCGACTCGAGCACCGGGTGGACGACCATCACGAGCCGCGCCTTCTCGCCCAGCCCCTTCTGCACGACGGACTTGATCGAGGCGCCGTGCTCACCGAGCACGACCGCCACCTGCGCCAGCACGCCGGGCCGGTCGTCGACCTCCATGTGAAGGTAGAACGAGGACTCGATGTCGTCGATGATCTCCAGCGCCTGCGTCGTCTCGGGTGTCGAGGCGGGCGGGATCATCGCGCTGATGACGTCGCCGAGCACGGCGCTCGCCGTCTGCGGGCCGCCGGCGCCGGGACCGGACATCGTGATCTCCGTGATCGCCTCGGACTCGACGGTGACCGCGTTGAACGGCCCGTGCACGCTGGCCAGCGGATGGCCGGAGTACAGGAACGCCGGATGGACGCGCACGGCGAGCTTGCCGTCGATCCGCTCGGCCGTGCCGATGAGCTTCAGGCCGAGGCCGAGCTCGTGGGCGTACTCCATGTCGTCGGCGGTGATCTGCTCGATGCCTTCGTAGGTGACCTGGTCGATGTGGACCGGGGTGTCGAACGCCAACCGCGCGATGATCGCCATCTTCGCGGCCGCGTCCTTGCCGTTGACGTCCTCGGTCGGGTCGGCCTCGGCGTAGCCCAGGCGCTGGGCATCGGCGAGCGCATCGCCGTACGAGCAGCCGGTGCGGGCCATCTCCGTGAGGATGTAGTTCGTCGTGCCGTTGACGATCCCGTGGACGCGGTCGACGTGCGCGCCGGCCAGCGACTCCTGCAGCACGCGGATGACCGGCACGACACCCGCGACCGCCGCCTCGAAGCGCAGCTGCACGCCGTGCTCGCGCGCGGCACCCCACAGCTCCTCGCCGTGCTGGCTGAGCAGCTGCTTGTTGGCGGTCACGACGTGGCGTCCGGCGCGCATCGCCCGCAGCACGTAGTCGCGCGCGGGCTCGATCGCGCCGATCAGCTCGACGACGAGGTCGCAGCCGGCGAGGATCTCGTCGAAGTCGCCGCGCGAGCGCGTCAGGACCCCGCTGATCTGCGGCCGCAGGCCGGTGATCGCGGCGACGTGCTCGGCGCGCTGCTCGAGCAGGGTCTCGAAGGCGGTGCCGACCGTGCCGTGGCCGAGGAGGCCTATCCGGTAGATCGCGCCAGGGCTCGCTGCGGCGGCGCCGGCCTCAGTCGGCATCGCGCGCGAACAGATCGTCGTACGTCTCGCGCCGCACGACCACGCGGGCGTCGCCGTGCGAGACCATGATCACCGGCGGGCGCGGCACGCCGTTGTAGTTGTTGGCCAGCGCGTGCCCGTAGGCGCCGGTGGCCGGGGTGACGACGACGTCGCCCACGCGCGGGTCGTCGAGCTCGACGTCGCGCACGATGACGTCGCCGGACTCGCAGTGCTTGCCGGTCAGCCGCGCGACCGTGCCGCCGCCGAAGCGGTCCGCGATCTGCGCTTCGTAGACCGAGCCGTAGAGCATCGGGCGCAGGTTGTCGGACATCCCGCCGTCGACCGCGACCCAGGTCGAGACGTTGCGCTTGACGCTCTGGACGGTGTAGAGCGTGACCGTCGAGTTGGCCACGAGCGCGCGGCCGGGCTCGTCGAGGATCCGCTTGCCGGGGCCGAGGACGCGGTCGACCGTGTCGACCTTGGCGGCCACGTAGTCGGCGATCCGCGGCGGCTTGAGCTCGGCGGTGTAGGCGACGCCGAGCCCGCCGCCGAGGTTGTAGGTGCCGAAGTCGCCCAGCGGCGCGATCGCCTCGATCGCCAGGCGAAACGGCTCGAGCTCGAGGATCTGCGAGCCGATGTGCATGTGCAGCCCGACGAGATCGAGCTGGGCGGAGTCCTGCACCCGCGCGATCGCGGCCGGCGCGTCGGCCATCGCGAAGCCGAACTTCGAGTCGGCCTGGCCGGTGGAGATCTTGTCGTTCGTGCGCGCGCGCACGCCGGGCGTCACGCGCAGCAGGACCGGCTGCGGCGGGCCGTCGCCGACGACCGACTGCAGGCGCGCGATCTCGTCGGCGTTGTCGACGACGATGTGGCCGACGCCCGCCTCGCGCGCGAAGCGCAGCTCGTCGAGCGACTTCGCGTTGCCGTGCATGTAGATGCGCGACGGATCGAAGCCGCCGCGCAGGGCCAGCGCGAGCTCGCCGCCGGAGGCGACGTCGCAGGCGATGCCCTCCTCGGCGAGGACGCGGTACACCGCCGTGCAGGGAAACGCCTTGGAGGCGAAGAGCACGTCGAAGTCCTTCGTGCGGGCCGTGAACGCCTCGACGAACGTCTGCGCGCGGGCGCGCAGATCGTCCTCGACGACGATGTAGGCCGGCGTGCCGAACTCGCGGGCCAGCTCGACGGCGTCGCAGCCGCCGAGCTGCAGGCGGCCGTCCTCGTCGAGGCGACTGCCGATCGGATAGGCCTGCGAGAGCTGGGTGCGGGTGGCGGGCATGCGGCTCGCAGAGTATGCAAGTCCGCCCGCCGGCCCTGGCTGCCCGGCTTCTGTCAGCCGTCGGGCTGCGTGCGCCCGTTGCCCATCGCCGCCTCGCGGCGACCGTCGCTGTCGTGCGGCTGCATCAGGAAGATCTCGACCGCGACGTCGGGCTCGTGCAGGTTGTCGCTGAGAAACGCCTCGACGGTGCGCCCGGTCAGGGACTCGACCGCGGCGACGAGGTCGTCGCGCATCGTGTCCTGGAAGGCACGCCGCATCGCGAGCACCTCCGTGGACTGACCGCGTTCGGCCAGCGTGCGCTCGGCCTTCGTGAGGCTGTCGCGGAGGGTGACGACGACCGTGTCGGCGCCGATCGTCGTCCGCGCCCGCGTCGGTCCGCGGCCGGTGTAGTCGTGCAGCAGCCCGACGACGGCGTTGGAGATGGCTGCCGCAAGCGTCCCGGCGGGCTTGCCGTTGGGTCCTGTGAGTGCTTCGGGTGCTGCGGGGCTGTCGGGCATGGGGCCCGCTCCGATCTCGCCCCCGAGGAAATTTCGCCACACGCGAGAAAGGGGGCGAGATGCGACTCGCGTGGCTCTGACTGACGATAGCGCGGTTGCCAAGCCGGGTCGCGGGCTTCGCTTCGCCCCGTAAGTGAGAACTGTTTTCGATAAGCTCGCCTCGTGCGCTGGCTGACCGACCCGCTCGCGGTCCCGTTCATGCAGCGCGCGCTGCTCGCGACCCTCCTGCTGGCGGTGGCCGCGGGCCTGCTGGGCACGTGGGTGGTGCTGCGCCGGCTGGCGTTCTTCGCGCACGCGGCCGGCACCGCGACCTTCCCGGGTCTCGTCGTGGCGGGGCCCTGGGGCATCGCCGCGCCGATCGCCGCACTCGGCGCCGGGCTCGGGTTCGCCGGCCTGCTCTCGCGCATGACGCGCCGCGGCGAGACGAGCGCCGATGCCGCGATCGGGCTGCTGCTGACCGCCGCCCTGGCGCTGGGCGCGATCCTCGCCAGCGACGTCTATCACTCCGCCGCCGACGTCGACCGGCTGCTGTTCGGAACCCTGCTCGGTCTCGGCGACGGCGACATCGCCCTCGCCGCCGCGGCCGCCGTCGCGGCCGTGCTCGCGACGGTCGCGCTCGGGCGCACGTGGCTGGCGACCGGCTTCGATCCGGCCGGTGCGCCGGCCCTCGGCGTGCGCGCGGAGCGCGGCGACCGCCTGCTGCTCGGGCTGCTCGCGCTGACCGTCGTCGCCGTGCTGCCCGCGGTCGGCGCCCTGCTCGTCTCGACCCTGCTCGTCGTCCCCGCGGCGACGGCGCGGCTGCTGGCCGCGTCGCTCGGCGGGCTGCTCGCGGGCGCCGTCGGGCTGGCCGCCGCGGAGGGCGTGGGCGGACTGCTGCTGGCCTACCACCTCGACCTGCCGCCGGGCCCGGCGATCGCGGTCATCGGCGGCGCCACGTTCGCCCTCGTCGCGCTCGCCGGTCCGGCGCGGAGAATCGCGCGATGAGCACGCCCACCGTCGCCCCCACCGCGATCGCGCCCGGGGCCGGCAACGTCGAGGTGCACGACCTGTCGGCCAGCTACGGCGGCGCGGCTCCGGCGCTGCGCGACGTCACCTTCACCGCCACCGGCGGCCAGGCGGTCGCGGTCCTCGGGCCCAACGGCGGGGGCAAGACGACGCTCTTTCGCGCGCTGCTGGGCGAGCTGCCCTCCGCCGGCCGCGCGACCGTCCACGGCACGATCGCCTACGTTGCGCAGACCGAGCGCTCGCGCCTGGACTTCCCCGTCAGCGCGCTCGACGTCGCGCTGATGGGCGCCTACGCGCGCACGCCGTGGTATCGCCGCATCGCCGGCCGCGATCGCGCCGCCGCCCGCGCGGCGCTGGTGCGCGTCGGGCTCGCCGACCGGGCCGGCGCGCGCTTCGGCGCGCTGTCGGGCGGCCAGCGCCAGCGCGTCCTGATCGCCCGCGCGCTCGTGCAGGACGCCGGTGTGCTGCTGCTCGACGAGCCGTTCGCGGGCGTCGACCGCACGAGCGAGGAGGCGATCATGGGCATCCTCGACGAGCTGCGCGCCGAGGGCCGGGTGCTGCTCATCGCCACCCACGACGTCGAGCAGGCGCGCGGCTGGGACCGCGTCCTGTGCCTGGCCGGCGCGCAGATCGCCTACGGGCCGCCGGCCGAGACGCTGACCAACGCCGTGCTCGAGGGGACGTACGGCGCGGAGATCGTGATGCTCGACTGCGGCCACCGCGCGGTCGCCATCCAGCACCACTCCCACTCCCACGACCGCTAGGGCCGCCCGATGGAGATCCTCTCCTCCGGCCTGCTGCAGCGCGCGCTCCTCGAGGTCGTGGTGCTCGGCGCGACGTGCGGCACGCTCGGCGTCTGGCTGCTGCACCTGCGCCACACCTACGCGGCCGAGTCGCTGGCGCACGCGATGCTGCCCGGCCTCGTGATCGCCGCGCTCGTCGGCGCGCCGCTGCTGCTCGGCGCCGCCGGCGGCGTGCTCGTCGCGGCGGCGCTCATCGCGCTCGCCGCCCGCGACACCCGCGTCGGCGCGGAGGTCGCCGTCGGCGTGACGGTGACGACGGCCTTCGGCCTCGGCGCCGTGCTCGCGCTCGCCCCCGACGTGCCGGCGCGGCTCGGCGAGCTGCTGTTCGGCGACCTGCTCGGCACGAGCACGGCGGATCTCGTCGCCGCCTGCGGGCTCGGCGGGGGCGTCGGCCTCGCGCTGTGCGCCGGGCACCGCTCGCTGGCGGCCGCCGTCTTCGACCCGCTCGCCGCGCCCTCGCTCGGCGTGCGCCCCGGGCGCGTGGAGCTGGCGCTGCTGGCACTGCTCGCGCTGGCCGTCGTCGCCGCCGTCCAGGGGCTCGGCAACCTGCTCGTGCTGGCGCTCATCGTCGCGCCCGCCGCCACGGCGATCCGGCTCGGGCGCACGCTCGGCGCGCAGCTCGCGCTGGCCGCCGCGCTCGGCGCGCTGTCCGGCCTGCTCGGGCTCGTCGCGAGCGCCGAGCTCGACGTCGCGGCCGGCGCAGCGGTCGCGCTCGCGGCGGTCGGGCTGTGGATCGCCGCGGCGCTGCTGGGGCCGCGCAGCGGGGCGGCCGCCGGGCCGCGGCGCTCGCTCGTCGAGACGCTAGGCGGCTGACGCAGCGGCGGCGGGCGCCGGGTCGCCGCCCGTGCGGCGAATCCCGCCCGAGCGCGCCGCGCGCCACAGCCACACCCCGCCGGCGAGGATCATCACTAGGCTCAGCAGCTGCGCCTCGGTGAGCCCGGCGAGGACGGCGTCGTTGCGACGGACGAACTCGACGAGGAAGCGCTCGAGGCCGGCCAGCACCAGGTAGCAGGCGAACAGCAGACCCGGTCGCAGCGAATGGCGCGCGCGCCACAGCGCCCACCCGACGAGGCACATCGCCAGCGTCTCGTAGATCGGCGCCGGGTGCACGACGTCCGTCGTCGGCACGACGCCGTCGGGATAGGCCATGCCCCAGGGCAGATCGGTCGGGCCGCCGTAGTCGCCGTCGCCGGAGAGCTGGCAGCCGATCCGGCCCACGGCGTAGCCGAGCGCGAGCGCCGGTGAGCAGGCGTCGAGCAGCGTCGCGTTGAACATGCCGCGCCGCCGCGCCCACAGCAGGACGCCGGCGGCGCCGCCGAGCAGGCCGCCGAACCAGACCAGGCCGGAGCCGCCGAAGATGCCGCCGATGACGTCGTCGCCGACCTCGTCGAGGTTGCCGAGGATCCAGTGCAGCCGAGCGCCGAGGAGGCCGCCGATGAGCGCGGCGAAGACCATCTCGTAGGCCCAGTCCGGCGGTTTGCCAAGCTCGACCAGCCGCCGCCCGACGACCGCGCCCGAGACGACGAAGGCGAGGCCGAAGCACATCCCGAACGTCTTCAGGGACAGGCCCAGGAATTCGATCTCGGGCTGCATCCCGCGGCGGAGGTTAGTGCGGCGCTACGGCGACGGCTACAGGTAGCCCATCGGGTTCACCGGCGATCCGTTGATGCGCACCTCGAAATGCAGGTGCGCGCCGAACGAGTGGCCGGTGTTGCCGACGTAGCCGATGACCTGGCCCTGGCCGACGCTGGCACCGAGGCTCGTGCCGAAGCGCGACTGGTGCGCGTAGCACGTCGACATCGTGGCGGTGTGCTGCACGCACGTGTAGTTGCCGTAGCCGCCCGACGCACCCGTGCCCTGCATGAGCACGACGCGACCGGAGTCGGCGGCATGGATCGGCGTGCCCTCGCCGGCGCTGATGTCGATGCCGGCGTGCAGGCGGCCCCAGCGCTGGCCGAACGGCGAGCTCATCGTTCCGTTGACCGGCCAGACCATGCTGCCGTTGCCGCGCTTGATCGGCAGGTCGCCGGCGTAGCGGCCCTGCGCGGCGGCGAGCTGGTTGGCGATCTTCTGCGACGCCGCCTCGAGCCCGTCGACGTGCTCTTCGAGGTGCTGGCGGTCGGCGCGCACGTTGCTCAGCGCCGCGGCCTTGCCGTTCTTCGTGCGCGTGTAGCCGACGCGGGTGCCGACGAGCTGCATGCGCACGTCGGCGATCTCGTCGCGGCGCCGCTGGACGATCGCGGTGACCTTGCGCTGGCGCGACTCGAGCTTGCTGAGGCGCTTCTCGCTGGAGACCGAGTCGATCCGCGCGTCGCGCACGAGCGTGACGATCCGCTTGTCCTGGTCGGAGATGCGCTTGATGAACTCGCTGCGCTCGAGCAGATCGGTGAAGCCGTCGGAGTTCAGCACGACCGTGACCATGTCCGGCGGCTCGGCCTTGTAGATCTCGACGAGCCGCACGCGCAGCTGGGTGCGCGTCACGTCGAGGCGCTTGCGCAGCCGGACGAGGCGGGCGCGCTCGCGGCGCAGGTCGGTGCGCAGGCTTTCGAGCTCGGCGCGCTTGAGGTCGAGGTCGGCCTGCACGCGCGCCTGGCGCGTCTGCAGCGTCGCGATCTTGCCCTGCAGCCGGCGGATGCGGCGGTCGTAGCCCGCGATCTGCTGGCGCAGCGCGCGCTCGGTGCCCTTCTTGCGGCCGATCTTCTCGCGGGCGTTGGAGATCTTGGACTGCAGCTCCTGCAGCTCCTGCTGCTTGCTCTTGCCCGATGATGCCATCGGCAGCACGGCCCACAGCAGCAGCGGTAGCGCGATGGCTGTCAGGAGGAGGCGGACGCGCATGCGAACGCCGAGTCTAGGTTTGCGCTGCACAGCGGACCAAACCGGCACCTCGGGTTATGGAGCCTTGCGAGCGACCTTGCGAATGATCCGGCCGGCGCTCGCGTTCCCTGCGTCCTTTGCAGGGAAATCAGCGAGGGAGCCTAGCAGCGCGCCAACACCGGCAAGCCGGTCTGCGCGGTTTGCCAGAATGGATGCATGGCGACCACGAAGACGACGTTCACACGCGATGCGGGACTGCAGTCGCGGATGCTGATCACGATGTTCCTGCTCGGTGCGTTGTACGTCGCGTTCGTCGGCGTGCTGTTCGCGGCCGGTGTCCAAGGCTTCATGATCCTGCTGATCGCCGGCGGCTTCGCGGCGGTGCAGTTCTTCACCGCCGACAAGCTCGCGCTGCATGCGATGGGCGCGCGCGAGGTGACCCCGCAGGAGGCGCCCGAGCTGCACTCGATGATCGAGCGCCTCTGCATCCAGGCCGACATGCCCAAGCCGAAGATCGCGGTCGCCTACACCGAGATGCCCAACGCCTTCGCGATCGGCAAGTCGCAGAAGAGCGCGACGGTCTGCGCGACGACGGGGATCATGAAGATGCTCTCCCCCGCCGAGCTCGAGGGCGTCATGGCGCACGAGCTCGCCCACGTCAAGAACCGCGACGTGATGATCATGACGATCGCGTCGTTCTTCGCCTCGGTCGCCGCGATGATCCTGCAGTTCGGCTTCCTCTTCGGCGGCGGCGGCCACGGCGACGACGACGACGGCCCCGGCTTCCTCGTGATCCTGCTCGCCTCGCTCGTCGTCTACGTCCTCTCATTCATGCTGATGCTGGCGCTGTCGCGGTACCGCGAGTTCAGCGCCGACCGCGGCGCGGCGCTCGTCACCGGGCGCCCGAGCGCGCTCGCGTCGGCGCTGCGCAAGATCGCCTCCGGGATGGACCGCCTGCCCCAGCAGGATCTCCGAGTGGCCAACGAGCTGAGCGCCTTCTTCATCGCCTCGCCGAAGAAGGTCGTCGCGGGCCTGTTCGCGACGCACCCGCCGATGGAGGATCGCATCGAGCAGCTCATGCGGCTCGAGGGCGAGCTGCAGCGCGGCACGCTGGCCGCGGCGTAGCAGCCACCCGATGGGCTTTCTCGACGCGATCCTCGGCGGCAAGAAGAAGCTGAAGGCGCCGCCGGCGGCGGACAGGCTGTTCGCGATGTCGACGGCCTACGTGACGCTCTCCACCGGCCACGGCATCGACACGAAGGGCGTCGCCGCGATCGTCTTCCAGCCGCTGGCGACCGCCGACTTCGAGTCGATCGTCGCCGAGATGGAGGAGCTGCTCGCCGGCACCGGCGCGGACACCGGGACGACGATCTCCACGCACGAGGACTCGCACGGCTACCGCTGGATCATCCTGCACGACGACGAGATCGAGGATCTCGTCGTGGGCGTCAATGCCGTCAGCGATGCGCTCATGGTCGGCGGCTACGGCGATCGCGTGCTGGCCGCCGTGTTCGCCTTCAAGGACGCGAAGGGCAAGGCCGTCTACTTCATCTACAACTACAAGCGCGGCCGCTGGTATCCGTTCGTGCCGGCGTCCGGGCAGCAGTCGCGCGACGGCGAGCGCGAGCTGCAGATCAAGGCGATGATCGGCGACGAGCTGCCGATCGAGCCTGAGCTCGAGCGCTGGTTTCCGCTCTGGGGGATCCCGATCTGACGTGACCGTGGCCGGCGTCGCCGCCGGCCTCCCCGGCCACCCGGGCCTCGGCGGCCTCCCCGGCCCGCGTGCGCTCGCGAAAGCCGCGCACCTTCGCCCGGTTGCCGCAGACGCGCATGTCGCACCAGACCGCTGAGCGGTTGCGCGACGCGTCGTAGAACGCCCACTGGCAGGTGTCGGCCGGGCAGAGCTTCAGGCGCTGCCAGGTGCCGTCCTCGATCGCCCGCGCGACGATCGCCAGCAGGCGCCCCAGCGCGCCGTCGACGCCATCGGCTGCGGGCGCGAGCGTCGTCTCGTCAGACCCGGTGAAGCGCAGCGTCAGGCGCGCGCGCCGGGCCGCGGCGTCGAGCGTCGCGGCCGCGCCGTCGGGCAGCGGCTGGTCGTGGTGGGCAAGCAGGTGCGCGCGCAGCGCCTCGCGCAGCGCCACGGCGTGGCGCAGGTCGCCGGCCGTGGCGCGCAGGTTCGCGGCCGCGTCGTCTGCGAGGCCCTGCTCGGCGAGCCACTGCGCCAGCTCCGCCGGCCCGGTCAGCCGATCGACGCCCTCCTCGATGTCCAGCGTGTTGACGAACGCGCGGACGGTCTCGAGCGGGCCTGGGGCGGGATTCGACATGACACCAGTGTAGACGTTTGACAGGTTAGCTAACCGGCTATATTGTGTAGGCAGTTACGCACGCAGGTTCCGCCACCGACCCGCAGGGGGCTCTCATGTTCCATCCGTCCACATTCGCCGAGCGCGGCGGCCACCACTATGCCCGCCGCGCCACGCATCGCCACTTCTCCGGCGATCCCCGCGCCGCGCTGCTGATCCGTCCCGCCGCGGCCGGCGACGAGCCGGCGATCGCGCGGCTCAGCGCGCTCGACGAGCGCGAGCTGCCCGCCGGCGACCGGCTCATCGGCGAGCTCGGCGGCCGCATCGTCGCCGCGCTCGAGGTCGGCAGCGGGCGAGCCATCGCCGACCCCTTCGTGCCCACGACGGGGATCGTCGAGCTGCTGGGGCTGCGCGCCGCGCAGGTGCGGCGATGATCGTCGCGCTCGACGAGATCGCGCGCGCGTCGGACCCGTGCGACCCGACGCTGGACTGGCGCCCCGTGCGCGAGCATCTCGGCATCGCCGCGTTCGGCGTCAACGCGTTCCTCGGCGCACAGCGCGGCGACCGCGTCGTCGAGCTGCACGACGAGGTGGGCGGCCACGAGGAGCTCTACGTCGTCGTCCGCGGAGCGGCGCGGTTCGTCCTCGACGGCGCCGAGCACGCGGTACCCGCCGGGAGCGTCGTGCACGTGGCGTCCGGCACGACGCGCGAGGCCTTCGCCACCGAGCCGGACACCGCGGTGCTCGTCGTCGGCGGGGCGCCCGGCGTGCCGTTCGAAGTGTCCGAGTGGGAGACGCGTCAGCTCAAGGCCAGCGGCCTGGCCTGACCAGAGGTCGCTCATGTGGCCGCGGTGAGCGAACACCTCCCGGGCGCATCGCGATGCGACTTGCGAAGGCTCAGCCTCGACAACTCGCACCGCGAACGTCGCGTGCGACGTGATGCTAGTCCGGGATCAGCCCGTCGCCGGTGAACTCCGCGGCCGCCTCGGAGAACGAGGTGTCGGCCGGCGGAACGATGACGTCGGAGCTCTCGATCTCCTCGTCGCCGAGGTGCTCGCCCTCGCTGCGGATCACGTCGAGCATCTCCTCGAACGACTCGTGGAAGGCGTCCTCGTCGTCGGCGTCGACGGCCGCCACCACGGTGTTGTCGAGCTCGTTGACGCGCTCGAGGACGTCCTGCGAGAGGCGGTACTGGCCCTCCCCCATGATCCTCACGATCATGGCTTGCCCTCGCCGGACTCGAGCTCGGCCGGCGGCGTCGTGCTGCCCTGGCCCAGCTCGGCCTTCATCTTGGCCAGCTCGTCGTCGACCATCCCGCCGGTGCCGAGCGCCGCGAGCTCGCGGTCGATGTCGTCCTGGCCCGAGCCGAGCTGCGTGAGATCCTCGAACGTCCCGGCCGCCTCAAGCTCCTCGACCGCCGACGCGCGCGCCTTCATGTCCTCGGTCTTGTCGACCGCGCGCTGCATCGCGAGGCCCACGTCGGCCATCTCCTCGCCGACGCCGGTCGCCGCCTCGGAGATGCGGACCTGCGCCTCGGCAGCGGAGTACTGGGCCTTGATGACCTCCTTCTTGGTCCGGAACGCCTCGATCTTCGTGCGCAGGCGCTTCTCGGACTCGGTCAGCTTGTCCTGCTGGGACTGCAGCTCGGCGACCTGCTGATCGAGCGACTGCAGCTCGGTCTGGGCGAGCTGCTTGCGCTCGAGGGCCATGCGCGCGAGCTCCTCGTTGCCCTGCGCGAGCGCCTGGCGGGCCTGCGTGTCGAGCTTGACGACGGACTGCTCGAGCTTCTGGGCCTGCATGCCCAGGCGCTTCTTCGCCGTGACGACGTCGGCGATGCCCTTCTTGACCTGCTGCAGCGACTCGAGCTGCTTCGTGTAGCTGTAGTCGAGCGTCTCGCCCGGATCCTCAGCTCTGTCGAGCAGCTTGGAGATCTTCGCCTTGATGACGGTGGACATCCGTCCGGACATGCCGGCCATCGTGCCTCCTGGGGGGTGGTGGGTCAGGTTCTTTCTATCAGGCGCGGGATGCCCGCCTGCGCAGAATGCCACCGAGCAGCAGCACCGCAAGCGTGCCGGCGCCCGCGAATGCCCACCACGGGTAGCCCGGCGGACCGGCCGCGCAGGCGCGGGCGCCGGCGTGGAAGGCCGCCGGCGTGCGCCAGCGGCCGTCCTCCTGATAGCGCGGTCCGAGCGGGCTGGACTGCTCGGCCGGGCTCCACCAGGCCGCGCGGCTGGCGCCCCAGCGCTCGCGCGAGGCGACCCAGCGCGGCGACTCGTCGGTGATGACGGCGACCGGCGCCCGCACGCGCAGCCCGTCGCCGCGCGCCTCGTCGTCGGGGTCGGGGAACGGGCGGTCGTGGGTGGCGCGGCGCGGATAGATCGCATGCGACGCGTGCGCGACGTAGGCGACCGGCGCCGCGCCCTCGCGCTCGACCTGCGCCCAGCCGCAGCCCTGGCGCCACGAGTGCTGCGCGAACGTCACCACCTGCGGACGCTGGCCGGCGCCGAGCCCGACCTGGAGCATCTCCCAGTCGCCCTCGTGCCGTCCGCTGCGCACGATGCCGCGGTCCTGCGAATTGTCGGGATAGAAGAACCAGTACTGCAGCCACAGCCGGCCCCCGTCGCGGATCGCATGGCCGTAGGTGCGAAACGGCGTCTGGCGGGCGGCCGCGCCGCGGGCGCCGCGCAGGAACGGCCCGACGGCGACGGGCGGGCCGGGCTCGCGTGCGTCGAGCACGAGGACGGGCGCGTGGCGGCGCAGCAGGGCGGCCTCGGTCGCGGCGGCCGCGGGGGCCGGCAGCGCGCACGGCAGCAGGAGCGCGAGCACCGCGGGGAGGAGGGTGGCAAGGCGTCGGCGCGTCACGGTCGTCCGTTACCCCGCTGAGCCGCGTTGGTGACTGCACAACCGTGAGCCGGCCCGCCATGGGTGGCGTTTTCTCGCGCCACCGCCCGCTAATGTGCCGCCGATGCTTCGCCCCGCCGGCCTCCCGAGCCGCGTCGCTCTGGTCCTGCTCGCCGCGCTCGTCGTCACCGGTTGCGGTCGCGAGGTGCGTTCCGACGATCCTTCGCAGCCCGCGCTGCTGGCGCCGCCCAGCCAGGCGAAGGAGAACCTCGGCTTCCCCGAGACCGCGACGAAGAACACGACCCGCGTGCCGGGCACCGACCCGACGCAGACCGCGGCCGCCATCGCGCGCGCGGTCTTCCCCGATCCCGCCCGCAAGCCCAGCGCGGTGACGATCGTCGACGCCACCGACTGGCGCGTGGCGGTCGCCGCCTCGGCGCTCATGGCGGCGCCGTTTCGCTCGCCGATCCTCTTCAGCGACGGGACGTCGCTGCCCGGTCCGTCGCAGGTCGCCCTCGACCGCCTGGGCCCGACCGGCTCCAAGGCCGCCGGCAACGCGCAGGTCATCCGCATCGGCAACGTCGCCAAGCCGGCCGGCTACACGTCGACCGACGTGCGCGGCGCCACCCCGCTCGCCCTGACGCGCTCGATCGCCGCGCTGATCCGCACGGCCCGCCCGGGCGTCGCGTCGAAGATCGTCATCGCCAGCTCCGACGACCCCTCGTTCGCGATGCCGGCCGCGGGCTACGCCGCCAAGACCGGCGATCCGATCCTCTTCGTGACCAAGGACGACATCCCGGCCGAGACGCGTGCCGCGCTCGCGGCGCTGCGCGGCCTGGCCAAGCCGCGGATCTACGTCCTCGGCCCGTCCAAGCTCATCTCGCCGGCGGTCACGAAGCAGCTCAAGCGCTTCGGCACGGTCAAGCGGATGGGCGGCCAGGACGCGATCACCAACGCGATCGAGTTCGCGCGCTACCGCGACGGCACGTTCGGCTGGGGCGTCGCCAACCCCGGTCACGGGATGGTCTTCATGCGGACCGGCCGGCCCCTCTACGCGGCGGCCGCCGCGCCGCTGTCGGGCTCAGGCAGCTATGGACCGCTGTTCCTGCTCGACGACGGATCGCGGCTGCCCGCCGCGCTGCAGAGCCAGCTGCTCGACACCCAGCCCGCCTACCGAACCGATCCCGTCGCCGGCGTCTACAACCACGGCTGGATCATCGGCAAGACCGACACGATCTCGGTGACCGCGCAGGCGCGCATCGACGCGCTGCTGGAGATCGTCCAGGAGCAGCTTCCGGGTAATCTCGACGCGGCCGCGCCGAATTGATCCTATGAGCCAAGCCGAGCACCCCGACCGCCAGCGCCCCGGCCACGAGGTCACGCTGAACGACGTGCGCCAGCTCATGGGCGCCTCGACGCCGCACTTCGCGCTGCAGCTGCGCAACCGGATCGCCAAGCTCATCCGCGGCCTGCCGGCCGGTCACCCGGCGCGCGTCGAGGGCGAGCGCGAGATCGCCCGCCTCACCGCGCTCGGCTTCGACGGCGAGCTGCGCGGCCTCGCCGCCGAGCCCGGCCTGACGACGCTCCCGTCGGTCACCGGCCAGGGCAGCGCGCCGGCTCCCGGCGCGCACTGAGCCCCGCTCGACTCCGCGTCACCGGTCCCGCGCCGGGAAGTACGTCCCAGAACTTGCGGGCTGCGCCGGCGGGGCCCAGCAGCGCGACCGCCTGATAGCGCTCGGAGCGCACGACGTTGCGCACTTCGGCATCCGCGCTGATCTGGATGCCGAAGGGCAGCGGTCGCTTGCCGGTATCGTCGCCCTTGACGAGCTCGATCTGCGTGCGGCACAGGTCGCCGACGTCACCCCACGAGTAGCGCTCGCCGTTGCACCGCCATTCGAATGGCGTGATCGCATAGCGGTTGCCGCGCCGGGCGCCCCCGGCGACGCATGACCAGCCTGGCGAGCAGGCCGGTGAGCGCCGCCGGCAGCACCATGAGGCGCAGCCCGACGACAAGCAGCTGCTGGCGCTCCATGAGCGCCACCGCCTGATCGGCCGGCAGTCCCGCCTTGCGAAACCGCAGCCACATGACCATGCCGCCGACCACGTAGACGACCGCCGCGGTGCCGGCCGCGGCACCCGCGCCCTGCAGGATGTCGGTCACCGAGAGCCGCCCCGTACGCGCCTTGCCAGCGCGGTCGCCGCCGGCTGCGCGCTCGTCGGACGCCTCGTCCGGCGCTTCCCGGTCGCCACCTCGCGTCACGCGCGTCACCCCTTCACGGCGCCCATCGTGAAGCCCGTGATGAAGCGCTCGAGCATGAGGTTGAAGGCGAATGCGATCGGCACCGCGACGAGGATGCCCGCGGCCTGCAACGACTGCCAGAAGAAGACGTCGCCGCGGATGAGCTGCGTCGGGACGCCGATGCTGATCGTCTTGCTCGCCGAGGGCGAGATGAAGGCCAGCGCGTAGATGAACTCGTGCGCCGTCAGCGTGAAGGCGAAGACGACGACGGCCACGATCCCCGGCAGCGCGAGCGGCACGACGACGCGCAGGAACGCCCCGGCCCGACTGTGACCGTCGACCATCGCCTGCTCCTCCACATCGCGCGGGATCGCCTTCAGAAACCCGGTCAGCAGCCACACCGACACCGGGATCGTGATCGTCGGGTAGATGAGGATCAGCGACCACGTCGAGTCCTGCAGCCCGGCGAGCGTCACGACGCGGCTCAACGAGATGAACAGCAGCGTCGGCGGGACGAGGTAGACGAAGAAGATCGCGATGCCGAGCGGGCCGGCCCACGGCATGTTCAGCCGCCCGAGGCTGTAGGCGGCGGGCAGGCTCACCGCGAGCGTGATCGCGACGACGACCAGCCCGACCCAAAGCGTGTTCCACGCGAACGTCAGAAACTGCGTCTCCTCGAAGAGAAACGCGACGTGCTCGGACGTCGGATCGAGGTTGAAAACGAACGGCGCGTTCTCGACGTCGTAGAGGTCGGCGTCCTGCTTGAGCGCGGTGACCGTGCCCCAGAGAAACGGCAGCGCTGCGACGAGCGCCGCCGCGATCGCGGCTGCGTAGAGACCCACCCGTCCGGCCGCGTGCCGGCGCCCGGCGCGCGCACGCAGGCGGGCGACGCTCGCGCCGTCCATCAGAACGTCTCCATCTTGCGCACCGCGCGCAGGATCGCGACGGCGGCCGCCAGCAGCAGCGGGAACAAGAAGAGCGCGATCGCCGCGCCCTGGGCGAGGTCGCCGCCCTCGATGCCCTTGAAGTACGCGTAGCTGGGCAGCACCTGCGTCGCGCTCTCCGGGCCTCCCTTCGTGAGGACGTAGACGACCGTCATGTCGGTGAACGTCAGGACCGCGCCGAACAGCGCCGCGACGGCGACGACGGGCATCGTGAGCGGCAGCGTGATCTCCCACAGGCGCCGCCAGAAGCCGGCGCCGTCGATCGCCGCCGCGTCGTTGATGTCGTGCGGGATCGAGATGATCCCGGCGAGCATGATCACCGCCGCGAGCGGCACGATCCGCCAGGTGTGGACGGCGACCACCGACGCCATCGCCAGGTTGTCGCGCCCGAGCCAGTACATGTTGCCGTCGAGCAGCCCGAGCGAGCGCAGCATCCAGTCGATCGGGCTGTAGATCGAGTCGAGCATCCACAGCCAGGCGATCGCCGCGAGCGCGATCGGCGTCGTCCAGGGCAGCAGCACGAGGAACCGCACGAGCCACTTGAAGCGGAAGTCCGCGACGAGGATCAGCGCGAGCGCCTTGCCCAGCACGACGATGAGGACCATCGAGATGGCCGTGAAGACGAGCGTGTTGCGCAGCGCGCGCCAGAAGACGGGGTCGTGCATGATCGCCGAGAAGTTGTCCAAGCCGACCCAGTCGAAGCTCGGATCGCCGGTCGTCACGTCGCTGAAGGCGAACGCGATCGCCAGCAGGAAGGGGATCGCGACGAGCACGACGATGTAGGCGACGGCCGGCAGCAAGAACAGCCACGCGAGCGTCCCCTCGCGGTCGGCCAGCGAGCCGCGGCGCCGGCTCACTTGGCCGTTCCGCTCTGCGCGTCGAACCGGCAGACGTCGCGCTCGTGCAGGGCGAACCTGTGGACGGCATCGAGCTCGATCGGCGTGGTCACCGTCGCGCCGAGCCGCGCGATCACGCGCGTCTCCTCGCCGAGGCCGCGCACGGTGCCGTAGACGTGGCGGTCGCCGGACAGGTACTCGACACGGTCGACGTCAAACTGCGCGGTCAGCCGGCGATCGCCGCCGCCGACGAGCGCGGCCGGCAGGAAGCTCTCGGGACGGAAGCCGAGCAGCTCGTCGCCGCGCGGGACGAGGTTCATCGGCGGCGACCCGAGGAAGGTCGCCACGAACGTGTCGGCGGGCCGCAGGTAGACCTCCTGCGGCGGGCCGAGCTGGCGCAGCTTGCCGCCGTACATGACCGCGATCCGATCACCGAGGCCCATCGCCTCGGTCTGGTCGTGGGTGACGTAGATCGTCGTCGTCCCGACGCGCCGCTGGAAGCCCTTGAGCTCGTCGCGCGCGGTCGTGCGCAGCTTCGCATCGAGGTTGGAGAGCGGCTCGTCGAGCAGGAAGACGTCGGGCTCGCGCACGAGCGCGCGCGCGAGCGCGACGCGCTGGCGCTCGCCGCCGGAGAGCTGGCGCGGCTTGCGCTCCAGCAGGTGACCGATCTCCAGCAGCTCGGCGGCCCAGGTCGTCAGGCGCGCGCGCTCGGACTTCTGCACCCCCTGCGCCTTCAGCGGGAACGTGATGTTCTGGGCGACGCTCTTGTGCGGGTACAGCGCGTAGCTCTGGAACACCATCGCGATCCGCCGCGCCCGCGGCGGCAGCCCATTGACGACGTTGCCGCCGATCAGCACCTCGCCCTCGGTCGGCTCCTCGAGCCCGGCGATCGTGCGCAGCAGCGTCGTCTTGCCGCAGCCCGAGGGTCCCAGCAGGACGAGGTACTCGCCTTCCGTCGTCGCGAGATCGACGCCGTCGATCGCCCGGACGTCGCCGCCGCGGAAGTGCTTGGTCAGCCCTCTGACCTCGACCGCGAGGGCCACCTAGCCGACCCGTCCGCGCGTGACGGTGCGGTGCACTCGTGGACCGGTCCGCACGCTCTGGGAGGCCGCGCCCACTAGGCGCTGCCGATCAGGCCCCGCTTGCGCCACTTCTCGAAGATCGGCTTGATCTGCGCCTCCGTGCGCGCCACCGCCTCCTGCGGGCTGGAACGGCCGCGGGCGGCGCGGGCGTACATGTTCGGGATGAGGAACGTCCCGAACACCTCGCCGATCGCGGTGTTCGCGTAGCCGCGGTGGCCGACGTTCGTCGACCACTCCAGCGCATCCTTCAGCACGGCGAGCTTGTTGGCCGGCTTGGAGCCGAACGGGTCGTCGTCGAGCCAGCCGGGCAGCTGCGGCACGAGCTTGCCGAACGCCGGGAAGTCGTACAGCTCGCTCTCCCACGTCGCGCGCGCGAAGTTCGCCGTGTAGTGCAAGAGGAACTCCTGCGCCGCGTCGGGGTTCTCGGCGTGTTCGGGGACGAGCCAGTTGTACATGACGTGCTGAGCGGCGGTCGCCGCCTTCGGACCCTTCAGGGCGGGGACGAAGAACACGTCCTCGGCGACCTTCGGGTTGACCTGCTGCATCGTGCGGTAGGCCGAGATCGAGTTGACGATGTAGTTCAGCTTGCCCGCGACCAGCGCCTGGTTGTTGGAGGCGGGGTTCCAGGCGAAGACCTCGTTGGTCATCGCGTCCTCGAACAGGCCCTTCATGTACGTCACCGCGGCGACGGTCTCGGGCGAGTTGAGGACGACCTGCTCGCGCGCGTCCTGGATCGCGCCGCCGTAGGACCACAGCAGGGAACGTCCGGCCATGTTGGAGTCGATCTCCTGCGACATGCCGATGCCGACCGGCACCTTGCGCTTGGACTTGATCTCGGCGCCGCCCTGGCGCAGGTCGTCCCAGGTCTTCGGGCCGTCGGGCAGCCCGACCTCGGTCCACATGCTCTTGCGGTAGTTGCCCGGGTCGGGGACCCAGCCGGGGCTGTAGGCGTAGTACTTGTTCGTCGTCGGGTTCAGGCTGCTGCGCCGGCACAGGTCGATCTGCTTGCCGAAGCGCTTCTCGGCCTCCTGGCTGATGTCGGCGAGGTCGATCACGCTCGGCTCGAGCTGCGGGAGCGGGCCGATGAACGACGCGAGATCGTGTCCGGAGCGCGCCGAGATCTCCGACTCCAGGCGGGCGGGGATCGTCGTGACCTCGATGTGGTCGACGGTCACCTTCACCCCGACCTTGCGGCCCCAGTCCTCCGCGAAGCGATCGAACCACTTGTCGTGACGCGGCACGAAGTGGCTCCAGACGAGGATCTTCAGCTCACCGGAGAGCCGCTGCGACGGATCGGCGAACTGCTCCGCCGGCGCGCTCGCACCGCCCTCGCTCGTGCCTGCGCTGTCGTCGCCGTCTGATCCGCCGCAGCCTGCGAGCACGAGCGTCGCCGCCGTGCCCTGGATGAACCTGCGACGCGTGATCACGAACGGCCTTCCCCGCTCGGTCATCGTGCCCCTCCCCTTCATCGCTGGTGCAACGGGCCGACCGTAGCTCGCGGACGCGGCGCTGTCCACCCGACCGGCGGGCACGGAACCTAGACTGAGCCACACGATGGCCGAGTCGCAGACGCGCCCCGCGGGGATCGACGGCAGCACCCTGCCGGGCCCCTACGGCGTGGGCGCCTACGCCGCCAAGCTGCGCGCCTACCTGCGCGAGCGCTCGCGCGTACAGCTGTTCGGCGAGGTCTGGAACCTGCGGGTGAGCCGCGCCAAGGTCTATTTCGAGCTGCGCGACACCGACGGCGCGGTGCCGTGCTCGATGTGGCGCGACGACTTCGACGCGCTGCGCCTCGGCGAGGGCGCGCTGGCCGACGGCGCGCAGGTCGTCGTCGCGGGCGGCCTGGACTACTACGCCGGCAGCCGCACGTCGTCGCCGTCGTTTCACTTTGCCATCACGGGCCTGCGGGTGGCCGGCGAGGGCGACCTGCTCGCGCAGCTCGACCGGCTGCGCAAGAGCCTCGACGCCGAGGGGCTCTTCGCGCCGCAGAAGCGCTTGGCGCGCCCGGCGCTGCCGCGCACGATCGGCGTCGTCACCGGCGCGGGCGGCAAGGCCCGCGACGACGTGCTCGCCGGCCTGCGGCGCCGCGGCTGGCAGGGCCGGCTCGTCTGGGCGTTCGCGCCGGTCCAGGACCGCCACGCCGCCCCACGGATCACCGCCGCGCTGCAGGACCTCGCGGCCACGGGCGCGGTCGACGTCATCGTCGTCGCCCGCGGCGGCGGGTCGCTCGCCGACCTCTTCTGCTTCTGCGACGAGACGCTGTGTCGCACGATCGCGCTGCTCGGCGTGCCGGTCATCGCCTCGGTCGGCCATCACACCGACCGCACGCTGATCGACGACGTCGCGGCGCTGTCGTGCTCGACGCCGACCCACGCCGCCGAGTCGGCGGTACCCGTCCACTGCCGCGAAGCGCGGGCCGGCGTCCTGGCGGTCGCCCGGCGCCTGGACGTCCACGGCCGCCGCGCGCTGCTGCACCGCGCCCAGACGCTCGCGCGGCTGTCGCGGGCGCCCGGCGACCATCTCGCCGGCGAGCGCCGGCGCCTGCACCAGCGCATGCGCGAGATCCGCGCCGCGGGCCGGCGCAGGGTCGCAAGCGAGCGCGCGCGCAGCGCCCGCGGGGCGCTCGTGCTCGATCGCAAGGCGCACGCGGCGACGCTCGACGCGCGCAGCGCCACGCGCCTGAGCGCGCTCGCGTCCGCGCTCACCGCGCACGACCCCGCGCGCACGCTCGAGCGCGGCTACGCGCTCGTGACCGACGGCGGCGGCGGGCTCGTCACGAGCGCGGCGGCCGCACGGCGCGCCGGCGACGTGCGCCTGCGCTTCGGCGACGCCGCGGTGGATGCGACGATCGGCGGCGACGATGACCGAGCCTGAACCGATCCCGCTGACCGCCGAGCCGCTGACCTACGAGGCGGCCACGGCGCGCCTGGAGGACATCATCAAGCGCCTGGATTCCGGCGAGGCGGGGCTGCGCGAGACGCTCGAGCTCTGCCGCGAGGGCCGCACGCTCGTCGAGCTGTGCGCCGCCGAGCTCGATGCCGTCGGCCAGGGCCTGGAGGAGCTGCAGCTCGGCGAGCTCGTGGCGCGGCTGGAGGCCGGCGCGGGCGCCGCCGGCGGCTGAGCAACGCCGGGCCGCCCGGCGAGTGACCGCTGCTTCCCACCCGTCGTAGTCGCTGGCGCTGCTCGGCGAGGAGGGTCAGCGCTTGCCGCATGCGGCCGATGTTCGAGGCCTGTGCTCAACGCAACCGCCCGGCGCGCGCCGCCGGTTCTGACGCGCCCGGCGTGCCGGGATCGCCCTTCTCGCCCTTGGCTCCGGGCTGGCCGGCCGGGCCGGTCGGCCCGGTGGCGCCCTTCTGGCCCCTGAGCCCGTTGCGGGTGCCCTTGGCGATGTCGGCGGCCTTGATCGTGCCGTCCTTGATGTCGATGCCCTGGACGCCGCCGTTCTTGATCTGCGGCGACCCGATCGTCGCCGCCGCGTAGCCGACGCCGCCGAGCCCGGCGAAGAGGGCGAGCGAGGCGATGATCACGGCGGCCGACGGATGACCGCGGCGGGCGTTGCGAGGAGTGCCGGCCGGCGACGCAGGGCGCGGGTCGATGCTGAACATGGGGTGCTCCTTGGAGTCGTTTGACGATGGCACGGTTGCCACCACGGCCGACTCTCGGACCCCGAGCCCGCCTTCGCATGAGGGACGACCGCCTCAGGTCGTGGCGCGACCCCGCCGGAGATGAGGGATCGCCCCCCATGCGCCGCTCCGCAGCGCGCCGGATGCTGGCCGGGCAAGGCACTCCACCCCAACCCAAAGGAGTCTCAGCATGTGCCAGCACACCGTCATCGCACCGGACCGATCGCGATCGCGCCGGCTGCTCGCCGCCGGCGTGGCGGTCGTCACGCTGTTCGCCGCCGGGGCCGCGCAGGCCCAGGCGCAGACCCGGACCGACACCGCCGTCGCCCCCACCGGCTGCCCGCCGATGTGGAAGCCGGCCGTCCACCCCATCAACCCGGCGCTGCGGTGCGTGCCGGACTTCATCACGAGCGCGCTGCCCTCGAGCCAGGGCCCGCCCCCGGGCGGGCACGAATGCCCGCCCGGCTTCGAGCGGGCCGTCTATCCGCTCAATCCGGCGCTCGGCTGCCTGCCGACGTTCATCACGAGCTCGGCCCGGACGACCCCGGCGTCGCCGGGTGGGAACGAATGCCCGCCCGGCTTCGCACGGGCGGTCCACCCGCTGAACCCCGCGCTCGGCTGCCTGCCGACGTTCATCACGAGCGTCGCGCGTGGCGGCATCGAGGGCCCGCCGCCACCGGGCGCGTGCCCCCCGGGCTGGAGGCACGCGTCGTACCCGCTCAACCCGGCGCTCGGCTGCCTGCCCACGTTCATCACGAGCGCGGCGCAGACAACGTCGATTCCGCCGACCGGCTGCCCCGCCGGATGGACGCAGGCCACCCCGCCGCTGAACCCGGCGCTGCGGTGCGTGCCGGACTTCATCACGAGCGGGCTGCAGAGCGCGTCCCTCGAGCTGGCCCCGGGCACCTGCCCGCCCGGCTGGAATCGCGTCTACCCGCCGCTGAACCCGGCGCTGAGGTGCCTGCCCGGCTTCATCACGAGCGCGGTGAGCGTCGAGCTCTGACGCCGCAGCAGGTCACGTGACGGCTCAGGCGGCCCGCAGCGATGCGGGCCGCCGGCCCTACCGGCGCAGCTCGGCGCGCAGCGCGTCGTAGCCGGGCCGCGCGGTGCCGTCGGAGCCGATCAGGCCGGAGTCGAAGCGATCGGTCGGCTTGGCGCCGGTCCAGTTGTAGAGGTAGACGGCCTTCACGCGCTCGTTGTCGCGGGCGAGCTTGAAGGCGTAGCGGATCGAGCGTGCCGCGCGCCGCTCGTCGCGCGGGAAGTTGCGCCCGAACTTCACGATCCCGCCGGTCTCGGTCAGCCAGATGTCGCCTGTGACCGTGCGCAGCAGGTCGCGCAGCCCGCTGGAGCGAAAGCGGTTCGTGTCGGCGTAGTTGTGCAGGCCCCAGATGTCCGGCTCGCCGTCGAGCTGGCGCCGGTACTGCCTGACGTAGCGCGTCATCCCGGGCTGGTCGAGCACGTCGCCGGCGAGCACCGTGCAGTCCTCGCACTCCTCCTTGACCACGTTGTAGTACTCCGCGGCCCGCTGCGGCGAGCGCACCGTCGGCTGGCTGGCGTGGTTGATCTCGTTCCAGGGCGCATAGACCTCGACGTCGGGATACCGCTCGGCGAACGCCCGAAACGCGCTGCGAAACTCGGCCGCGCTGGGCAGCTTCTCGGGCTCCGCGCGTGAATGGCCGAACGTGATGAACGGCTCGACGTCGGCGCGCTCGGCTTCGCGCAGCCACGCGTCGGTCAGCTCGCGCTCGGTGGGGCGCGCGATGGCGTCGTAGGGCACGACGAGCCGCGCGTGCTCGATACCCAGGTCGCGGAAACGCCGGTCGGCGAACATCGCGGAGCCCTGCTCGCCGATGCCGACGTAGAAGGGGCGGTCCTCGCTCGGCCCGCCGGCGTCACCGTCGTCGCCACCGCCGCAGGCGGTCAGCGCGCACGCGAGCGCGGCGATCAGGGCGATGAGAGCGGTGCGCGGCACGTTGGCGCTCAAGGTAGGCAACCTGCCCCGATAGCCTCGAAAGCATGAGCACCTACGACCTTGTCGCCGATCTGCCGGTCCACATCGAGGACTACGAGCTCGAGGGCCTCGTGCAGAACGTGTCCAGCGACTTCGAGCGCAAGACCACGATCATCCATCTCCGCGGCGCCGGCCAGGAGGGCCTCGGCGAGGACGTCGTCTACGAACCCGTCGACCACGAGATCGCTCAGAGGGCGGGGTCGACGCTGCCGCTCGCCGGTGACTGGACGATCCGCTCGTTCGCCGAGCATCTCGCCACCCTCGAGCTCTTCCCCGAGACGGCCCAGCGCGAGGTCTCGCAGCTGTACCGCACGTGGGCCTACGAGTCGGCGGCGCTGGACCTCGCGCTGCGCCAGGCCGGCCGCTCGCTGCACGCGGTGCTCGGCCGCGAGCCGCGCCCGCTGACGTTCGTCGTCTCGCTGCGCCTCGGCGAGCCGCCGTCGCTGGAGCCCGTCACACGCCGCCTCGAGCACTACCCGACGCTGCGCTTCAAGCTCGACCCGACGCCGTCCTGGGACGCCGATCTGATCGCCGGCCTCGTCGAGACGGGCACCGTCGACTCCGTCGACTTCAAGGGCCTCTACGAGGGCACGCCGGTCGACAACCCCGCCGACCCCGACTTCTACCTGCGCGTCATCGACGCCTTCCCCGACGCGTGGATCGAGGATCCCAAGCTCACGCCGGAGGTCGACGCGGTGCTCGAGCCGCACCGCGACCGCATCACCTGGGACGCGAACATCCACTCGATCGCCGACATCGAGGGGCTGCCGTTCGCGCCGCGGATGGTGAACCTCAAGCCCTCGCGGCTGGGCGGCATCCAGCCGCTCTTCGATGCCTACGACTACGCCGCCGAGCGCGGCATCGGCGCCTACGGCGGCGGCCAGTTCGAGCTCGGCGTCGGCCGCGGGCAGATCCAGTACCTCGCCTCGCTCTTCCATCCCGGCACGCCGAACGACACGTCGCCGTCGGGCTTTCACGTCATGGACCCGCCGCCCGGCCTCCCCACGAGCCCGATCGACCCGGTGCCGGCGGCGACCGGCTTTCGCTGGGGCTGAGCGGCCTGGCAGCACGAAGCCCGGCACAGGCCGGGCTTCGTGTTGCAGGGCGGCCGCTGCGGCCCTGTTCGGTGCGGCTACAGGCCGCGACGACGGAAGCCGCCGCCGCCGCCGAAGCGACTGCCGTAGCCGTAGCCGCCGGTGCCGACGCCGCTGAGCAGCACGAGCACGGCGGCGATGATCGCGACGATCGCCGGGAGGCCGAGCACGAGGCACAGCCAGTAGACGAGTGCGGCAAGCAGGATGGCAATCAGGATTCCGATCATGGGGCGACTCTCCTCGGGCACGGGGCAGGGTTGGTGAGAGGCGGATACCCGACCGTCTCCGCTTGCAACCGGGCCGACGAGCGGGATCGAACGTTCGTCCAGTCCCGGCCGCTGCGCTTCAGATGCGCTGGATGAGGGTGCCGGTGCCCAGGCCCCCGCCACAGCACATCGTCACGAGGCCGATCTCCCCGTCGGCGCGCTCGAGCTCGTGCAGCAGCGTCGTCAGCAGCCGCGCGCCGGTCGAGCCGAGCGGATGGCCAAGCGCCATCGCGCCGCCGTTGACGTTGACGCGGTCCATGTCGGGCTCGAGCTCACGCTGCCACGCGGCGACGACGGATGCGAACGCCTCGTTGATCTCGACGAGGTCGATGTCGCCGATCGTCATGGCGTTGCGCTCCAGCAGCTTGCGCGTCGCGGGGATCGGCCCGGTCAGCATCGTGACCGGATCGACGCCGACCGTCGTCTGGTCGACGATCCGCGCCCGCGGCGTGAGCCCCAGCGCGTCGGCCTTCTCGCGCGACATGAGCAGCAGCGCGGCGGCGCCGTCGGAGATCTGCGACGAGGTCGCTGCCGTGATCCGGCCGTCCGGCTTGAAGGCCGGCTTGAGCTGCGAGAGCGTCTCGAGGTTCGTGTCGGGCCGGATGCCCTGGTCGACGTAGCGCGTGTCGCCGTTGGTCTGAAAGGGGACGATCTCGCGCTCGAAGCGGCCCTCCTCGGTCGCCTGGTGGGCGAGCCGGTGCGAGCGCACGGCGAGCTCGTCGAGCTCCGAGCGCGGGATCTCCCACTGCTCGGCGATCATCTCGGCGCCCAGGCCCTGCGGAACGAGCGCGTGCTTGTCCATCAGCGCGGGCGGCCACGGCGTGCCGACCTGCTCGAAGAACCGAAAGCCGACCCCCATCGAGATGTGGCCGAGATGCTCGACGCCCGAGCCGATCACGACATCGTGGATCCCGGCGGCGATCAGCGCCGCGCCGAAGTTCACGGCCTGCTGGGCCGAGCCGCACTGGCGGTCGACGGTCGTCGCGGCGGCCTCGATCGGCAGCCCCGCCTGCAGCCACGCGTTGCGCGCGACGTTCCAGGACTGCTCGCCGATCTGCTGCACGCAGCCGGCGATGACGTCCTCGACCTCGGCGGGGTCGATCCCGGCGCGCGCGACGACCTCGGTGAAGCAGGTCCCGAGCAGCTCGTTGGGGTGCGTGTCCTTGTAATAGCCCTTCTCGGGGTGTCCGCGGCCGATCGGCGTCCGGACGGCCTCGACGATGACGACCTCGCGGCCTTGCTGTGCGCTCATGCGAACAAGGCTAAGGTACGCCACCGACTGGCGAGTCAACTCGGGGGAGGACGGCGTGGGAGAGAAGCTGGGTATCGCAGGCAGCGGCGCGATCGCGACGGGTCTGGCAGCCTGCGCGACGCAGACACCGGGGCACGTGCTGTGGGCGCGGTCCGACGCGTCGGCCGCGCGCGCCACGAAAGCGATCGCGAAGGCCTGCGAGCGTCTGGGCGAGGGCTTCGATCCCGCCAACGTGACCGTCACGACCGACCTCGACGCGTTGCGCATCACGACGTTCCTCGTCGAGGCGATCTCCGAGGACACGGCGCTGAAGAGCGAACTGCTGGGCCGGCTCGGCGCCCTGGCGCCCGACGACGCCGTGCTCAGCACGACGACCTCGTCGCTGTCGGTCTCCGAGCTGGCGGCGGCGTCGGGGGTGGCGGAGCGGTTCGTCGGCCTGCACGTCTTCAACCCCGTCCCGCGGATGAAGCTCGTCGAGCTGGCCTATCCCGAGGCGGCCACGGAGGCCACGCGCGAGCGTGCCGCCGCGCTGTGCGCCGACCTCGGCAAGGAAGCCGTCGAGGTGCCCGACCTGGCGGGCTTCGTCGTCAACCGGCTGCTGTTTCCCTACCTCTTCAGCGCCGTGGACTTCATGCAGCAGACGGGCCTGCCGCCGGCCTCGGTCGACACGTGCATGCAGCTCGGCGCGGCGCACCCGATGGGGCCGATCGCGCTGCTGGACTACATCGGCCTCGACGTCTCGGTGGCGATCGGCGACGCGATCGGCGCCGACGTGCCGCAGTCGCTGCGCGATCTCTGCGCCGAGGGAGCGCTCGGGCGCAAGGCCGGCCGCGGGCTGTATCCGCCGGAGTTCTACGTCCGCTGACACACGACGGGCCCGCCGGGAGCGGGCCCGTCATGTTGTGGCTTCGGCGGACCCACCCCGGCCCACCGCGCCGTGCCACCGCCTTCCCACGGGCGGGGCGTACAGACCACAACGCAGCCGGCCGGGGGAACTTGCGCAAACACGCCCGGCGGCGCACACCCGCGTCGTCGGGCCGGCTGCCGGCAGCGCGCGCTACTCGTCGTCGTCGTCGGACTCGACGGCCGCGAGCGCGCGGCGCTCGCGGATGCGCACCGCCTCGATGCGGTTCTCGCGCACGGACTCGACGCGGATCGAGTAGCCGTTCGCGGTCACCGTGTCGCCGCGCTTGGGCAGCCGTCCGAGCCGGGCGAAGACGAAGCCGCCGATCGAGTTGTAGGCGTCGCTGTCGACGGGCAGACCGAGGCTGTAGTCGGCGAGGTCGGTGATCGCGACGTGGCCGCGCACGTACCAGTCGCCGTTGGCGAGCTTGCGCACGTCGCCGCCGGCGGGATCGGTCTCGTCGTCGATCTCGCCGACGATCTCCTCGATGATGTCCTCGACGGTGACGATCCCGGCGACGCGGCCGTACTCGTCGATGACGACGGCCATCGTCGAGCGGTTGCGCTGCAGGTCGGCGAGCAGGTCGTCCAGCGGCTTGGTCTCGGGCACGATCGTCGCGGGTTTGATCGCCGCTTCGATCGACGCGTCGGTCCCCTCGGCCATGAGGATCCGCGCGAGCGAGTTGGAGTGCACGACGCCCTTGACGCGGTCGGGGTTGTGCTCCTCGGTGACCGGCAGGCGGGTGTGGCCCGTCGAGATGCAGCGCCGCATCGCCGTACCGACGTCCTCGGAGATGTCGACGGTCACGACCGCGGGGATCGGCGTCATGACCTGGCGTGCCTGCTGCTCGTGGAGATGAAACACGCCGGTGAGCATGCCCGCCTCGCCCGGGTCGAGATGGCCGCCGGCCTGCGCCTGGGCGATGATCGCGCGCACCTCCTCGGGGCTCGCACCCTCCTCGAAGTCCGCGTCGCCCTTGATGCCCAGCGGCCGCAGCAGCGCGCTCGACGCCTTGTTGAGCAGGTGGATGAACGGCCGCATGACCTTGTTGAAGACGTCCAGCGGCCGTGCGCACCAGCGCGCCACGCGCTCGGCGTTGACGATCGCGTAGATCTTCGGCACCTGCTCGCCGGCCGTGATGTGGCCGGCGGTGACGATGACGTAGGCGATCGCGATCGCGATCGGCGCGGCGACGGCGTGCGACAGCCCGCCGAGCCAGGGCTCGACGAGGTCGGCGATCGCCGGCTCGCCGAGGAAGCCGATGCCCAGCGAGGCGAGCGTGATGCCGAACTGGCACGCCGACAGGTACTCGCTGATGTCGTCGAGTTGCCTGACGACGAGCTTGGCCGCGCGGTCGCCCTCGGCGGCCAGCTCCTCGATCTTGGCGCGCTTGGCGCGCACGAGGGCGAACTCGGCGGCGACGAAGAAGCCGTTGAGGAAGATCAGCACGACGACCGCGCTGAGCAGGAGCGCGATCAAGAGGGGTGGTTGCGGCCGGGCCTAGGGAAGTGGCCGCGACTTCGAGGTCGTTCGTCGTTCATTTGACGCTGCGTCGCCGAGAGTAGCAGCCGTCCGGGCGATCTCTGCCGGACCGCCGGCGGCGACGCTCAGATCAGCCCGTCGATCGTCCGCGCGAGGGCGAAGTCGTTCTCGGTGATGCCGCCGGCGGAGTGCGTCGACAGCGTGAGGCGAACGTGCTTGTAGCCGTGCACGAGGATGTCGGGGTGGTGGTTGGCCGCGTTGGCGGCGTCGGCGACGGCGTTGGCCAGCGCCATCGCGCCCGTGAAGTCGTCGCATTCCACGTCGCGGACGATGCTGTCGTCCTCGCGCAGCCACTGGCCGCCCGCCAGACGCTCCTCGATCTCTTCGTCGCTGAGTCGTGCCATACGCTCTTCCTCTCATGCGAATCGTGAGCCTTGTGCCACACGCTACCGAGCTGCTGTTCGCCCTCGGGCTCGGCGACGACGTCGTCGGCGTCACGCATGAATGCGACTACCCGGAGGCGGCGCAGGATCTGCCCCAGGTGACGCGCGACGTGCTCGAGCCGGGGCTGTCGCCGGGCGAGATCGACGCCGCGGTGCGGGCGCGGACGGCGGCGGGCGAGTCGATCTACGCGCTCGACGAGGAGCTCGTGCGCGAGCTCGAGCCCGACCTCGTCGTCACCCAGGCGCTGTGTCACGTCTGTGCGGTGTCCGTCGACGAGGTGCAGGCGCTCGCGCAGTCGCTGGCGGACCCGCCGCGCGTCATCGCGCTGGACCCGACGACCTACGGCGAAACAGTCGGCGACGTGCGCACGATCGCCCAGGCGACGAATGTCAAGGATGCCGCGCTGGACCTGATCGCGCGCACCGCCCGGCGCGCGGACGTCGTGCGCCTCGCCGTGCGCGGGGCGCCGCGCCCGCGCGTGGCCGCGCTGGAGTGGATGGACCCCGTCTTCGTGGCGGGCCACTGGATCCCGCAGCTCATCGCGATGGCCGGCGGCGAGGACGTGCTGGGCTTCGACGGCGAGCCGTCGCGCGAGGCGACGTGGGAGGAGGTCGCCGCGGCGCAGCCGGAGGTCGTGATCGTCATGCCCTGCGGCTACGACGCCGCGCGGGCGCTCGTCGAGGCCGAGGAGTTCGCCGACCGGCTGCGCGCGCTGGGCGCCGACCAGGTCGTCGCGGTCAACGCGTCGGCCTACTTCTCGCGACCGGGGCCGCGGCTCATCGACGGCCTCGAGCTGCTGGCCCACATCCTGCACCCCGACCGCATCCCGCACGCGCCGGGCGAGGCGCTCGCGGTCGAGCTGGGGCAGCCCTGAGCGCAGGGCCGCGCACCGTCCTGTACCTGCACTCGTCGGCGGGGCGCTACGGCGCCGACCGCCAGCTCGCGCTGCTCGCGGGCGGTCTCGATCCCGCGCGCTACCGGCCGCTCGTCGTGCTGGCGATGGACGGCGAGCTGCGCGCGGACCTGACGGCGGCCGGGGTCGAGGTGCTCGTACGCCCGCTGGCGGTGATGCGGCGCGCCTCGATGTCCGCGGCCGGCCTCGCGCGGATCGCCGGCGCGCTGGCGCGCGACGCGGGCGGGCTGGGACGGCTGGCGCGGGCGCGCGACGTGGCGCTCGTCCATACGAACACCTCGGTCACGCTCGGCGGCAGCGCGGCGGCGCGGGTCGCGCGGATCCCCCACGTCTGGCACCTGCGCGAGATCTACACGGGCTTCGAGCGCTACTGGCCGGCGTACCGGCGGCTGCTGCTGAGCGCCGACGCGCTGCCCTGCGTCTCGCAGGCCACGCGCGCCCAGCTCGGCGCGACGGCGAAGGCCAGCGTCCTACACGACGGCCTGCCGCTCGTCCCGTCGCGTGGCGAACGCGGGGCAGCGCGTGCGGCGCTCGGCCTGCCGCCGGAGGCGTTCGTCGTGGCGATCCTCGGGCGGATCTCGTCGTGGAAGGGCCAGGACGTTTTGATCCGGGCGCTCGCGGCGATGGGCGAGAGCGAGGGCGGCGAGCGCGCGGCGATCGCGCTCGTGGCGGGTGATCCGTGGCAGGGCGAGGAGGCGCGGCTGCGCGATCTGCGTGCGCTCGCCGCCCGGCTCGGCGTGGCCGAGCGCGTCCGCTTCGCCGGCTTTCGCTCCGACGTGGAGAACGTCTACGGCGCTGCCGACGTCGTAGCGGTGCCCTCGACGCAGCCCGACCCGTTCCCCAACGCCGCGCTGGAGGCGGCCGCGGCCGGCTGCTGCGTCGTCGCCGCGAACCATGGCGGGCTGCCCGAGATGATCGCGGACGGCGTGACGGGCCGGCTCGTCGCGCCCGGCGACCCGGCCGCGCTCGCCGCCGTGCTCGCGCAGCTGCGGGCCGATCCGGCGGCGCGCGAGCGGCTCGGCGCGGCCGCGGCGGCCGACACCCGCGCGCGCTTTGCGCCCGCGCGGCTGCTCGAGCGCACCCAGGCGCTCTACGACGGGCTGCCGCGCTGACCGGACCTGCCGCCGCAGCGTTGACGGCCGGGCGTCCTCTCGTCCGCGCGCTCAGGCCGCCATCCGGGGGCGAGCCAGCAGCCGCTGCACCGCGTCGGCGGCGATCCCCACCCCACCCGCCTGCCGTACCTCGACGCTGAGGGCGCGTGCACGCTCCGTCCGAGAGAGCGCCGCGGCGCGCACGCGCTCGGCGTCCACGTGCTCGGCCCGCAGCTGCACCCCCGCGCCGATCGCCTCGAGCTGGGCCGCGTTCGTGAACTGGTCGACGGCCTGCGGGATCGCCACGGTCCGAACGCCGAACCACAGCGACTCGGCCGTGCTGCCCATGCCCGCGTGGGTGATGAACGCCGCGGTGTACTCGGCCATGTCCTCCTCGTAGCCCTCCCAGGCGACGTAGGTGGGTGAGAGCTGAACGGCCGGAACACCCCAGCGGTGCGCCGCCGCACGGCCGGCAAAGCCGCCGATGTCGTAGAGGACCGCGTCCGCGTCCGCGACGGCGTCGAGCAATCGGGGCAGGACGGCGATCTGCTCGTCGAGGAAGATCTGCATCGCCTCGCCGTCGTCCTCGGGCCACGCCGTGCTCGCGTCGGGCATGAGCGTGGGATGCGTGATGACGTCCGCCCCGTCGGCGCGACCAGGTCGGCCAATGGCTCGCCGATCACGTAGCTGACACGATGCCCGCGCGACACGAGCTCGGAGATGACGGCGAGGCTCGGATAGACGTGGCTGGGAGAGGTGGCGCCCGTCATGACGAGATGCATGGGTTCGCTCCTGGCTGCTCGCTTCCTATACGATCGTATGAGAACGCCGGTGCCTCGTCAACCCCTCACCAGTGCCGCCGGCCTCGTCGAGGCGCTCGTTCGCGTCGTCGTGCGGGAGGGCCTGGACGAGGTCAGCATCCGCAGCGTCGCGCGCGAGGCCGGCATCTCGATCGGCACCGTGCAGTACTACTTCGCCACCAAGGACGATCTGCTCCTCGCGGCCTATCGCCACGTGATCGACGGGGTCACCGCTCGGGCCCGAGCGATCGCCGCCGGCGATCCGTCGCCCGCTGTGTACATCCGCTCGCTGCTGTTCGAGCTGCTGCCACTCGACGAGCGCCGCCGCGGCGAGCTGCAGGTGGCGATCGCGTTCACCGCCCGCTCGGGCCACAGCGCGCCGCTTGCCGAGCTCTACGCCGAGGGCTACAGCGCGCTGGTCGATGCCATCGCGGACGCGCTGCGCCGGGCGGCAGCCGGCGGCCAGGCCGACCCGAGCATCGACCCGGTGCGCGCGGCGACACAGGCTGTCGCGCTGGCCGACGGGCTGGGCTGGCACCTGCTGTGCGCTGCCTCGGCGCTGACGGCCGACGACGCCAGCGCCGCGCTGGACGCATATCTCGCCGGCCTGCTGCCCGGCGCCTGAGCGCTCAGAGCTCGAACGTCTGGCTGATCGCCGTCTCGCGCGAGGCTGAGGCACCCGGCGGGCGGCGGGCGGCGGGCGGCGGGCGGCGGGGGGATACCCGGCGAGGCCGTCGCGCTCGTCCCGCGCCGATCCGCAGTCCGCGCGGCAGCGAGAATCTGTGCGCGTGCGCACACAGGATTGACCGTGCCGCCCCGGTTTGCTTGATTTGGTGGCAGCCGCGCGCCGCGCTGCTCTGAGCCAGTCCAGCCCCGCTGGGTGCGGTGAGCGTGGGTCGCGGCGTCCGACGCGTTACCCGGAGAGGAAGGGAGCTCATGGAGACGGTTCTCGTGCAGGTGCCGTCGCCTGACGGCGGCCCCCCGTCACAGGTGGTGCACGCCGGGCCGGGCGAACCGCTGCGCTTCGGCCGTGGCGCCCCGGACTGCGACGTGGACATCGAGCTGCGCCACGACGGCGTCTCGCGCCTCGCCGGCGAGATCAGGGCGGTCGAGGACTACTGGCTGATCAGCAACTTCAGCGCCGACAAGACCTACGTGGTCGACAATCCCGAGGGTGGCGGCGAGTACCTCACGCTGGCTCCGCGCCGGCTCGCCGCCCCCGTACCGTTCGAGTTCGCGCGCGTCTCGCTCCCGGTGACCGAGGGCCCGGTCAGCTTCCTGGTGTTCGCGCCGCAGCACACCTACGCCGACCCCGAGCACCCCGCCGACCTGGACGGCGAGCGGACCGCCGCCGCCTTCCCGCTCGACGAGACCGCGAAGTACTTCCTGGTTCTCGTGGCGCTGTGCGAGCCGCGCCTGCGCGACAGCACGACGGTCGCGCTGCCCACCACGACCGAGATCGTCGACCGACTCCGCGCGCACGAGGCCTGTGGTGAGCTGACGCCCACCGCGGTCAACTACCACATCGACTACCTGGCGACGACGAAGCTCAGAGTCAAGGACCCGCGGCCGGGCGCGGACGAGCGCCTGGAGTCCAAGCGCGAGGCGCTCGCAGCGATCGCGTTGCGGTTCGGACTGGTCCGCGACGAGCATCGGCGGTTGCTGCCGCCGCGCGCGCTGGGGCAGGGAGCCTGAGCGGTGGCGGGGCTCGTCGACGAGGTGCCGGTCGGATATCGAGCGGGCGGGTGGGAGGTGACGGCCCGCATCGCGTCGGGGTCTTGGGCCTGCGTCTACGCGGCGCGCCGGGTCGAAGCGATCCCCGGCCGCGAGGATCTTCCCGTCGGCTCGCGCGCCGCGCTGAAGTTCCTCCCGGGCGGCGCGCTGTCGCCGCCGCAGTACGCCGATCTGCAGCACATCGTCAGGCAGGAGGTCCGCTTCAACGAGCAGGCCGATCACCCGCGCCTCGTCCGCACGTTGGAGACCTTCGTGGTCGATGACCCCGCACGCCCCGCCTTCCACGGCGCCGTGGTCCTCGCGATGGAGCTCGCCGCGGGCAGCTTGCAGGACGGGCTGGCTGCGGCGAGCCCGCCCCTGCCGGCGGCGGACGCCGCGCGGATGATCGCGGAGATCTGCGAGGCGCTCGTCCACGTTCACGCGCAGGGGTGGGTTCACGGCGATCTCAAGCCGAGCAACGTGCTGCTCACAGACGACGGCTCGGTCCGCCTCGCCGACTTCGGGCTCGCCCGCGAACTGGACGGGACGCATGCCTACTCGCCGCGGCTGGGCTCCTCTGACTACCTCCCGCCGGAGTGGTGGACGGAGCGGATCGGCACGCAGGGCATCGCGACCCGCACCACCGCCGACATCTGGGCACTCGGGGTCACCGCCCACCAGCTGCTGACGGGCGGGATGTTCCCGTTCCTCGGCGCCACGGCGCGGGCGCGCGGCGCCGCCGCGCAGGCCTACGCGGCGGGACAGGCGCAGCTGCGACTGGCCGACGAGCTCCCACCCGCCTGGCGCGCGATCATCGCCGACTGTCTCGCGCCGGACCATGCGGCGCGCAAGGCCCACACGGCGGCGGCGCTGCTGCCGCGGATCGCGGCGCTGACGGCCGGCGGCCTGCCGGTACCGGCCGCCCCGGCCCCGCGCACACGCCGGCTGCGCGGACGCCAGCGGATCACGGCGGGTGCCCTCGCCGCCGCGGCCGTGGCCGCCGGCGGCGGCGCTGCTCTGGCGTTCACCGGTGGCGACGACCCGGCGCCGCCGGGCGTGGCGATCCGGGTCTTCAACGCCGATGTCCCATGCCAGCGCTCCCTCCGACCGGACTGTCGTCTGGGTCTCGTCGAAGACCCTCACGCCGACTACGTGGCAGCCAACGTGACCGAGCGGGTCCGCCACGGCGATCGGCTCGTCGCAGAGTGCTCCATCGTCGACGGCACGCGAGTGCGCCCCGAGCGCGGCCCGCCGAGCACGCGCTGGTATCGCGTGCGGACCCCGGCCGGGAAGTCATGGCTGCCCGGCGTCCGCGCCTGGCCGGGGATCCGGCCCGCCGTCGGCCGCTGCGCGGACTGACACGCCGACCCCGGCCCGCGCTCGCGCAGGGGCCTGCGAGCCAGCGCCCAATCTGCTCGCCCCGACCCTGAGAGCTCACAGGTACACAGATGCGCCCGGGCAGCGCACACTGATCTGACACCGCGTGAGAGCGCTCGGCGCTCGCCCACGCACAGCAGGTAGCGCGCACTGCTGATTGCCAGAACGTGGCGCCACCCCGTGCGGGACGGCCGCCGCGAGACGTGGATGCCTCGCATTCACAGAAAGGAAGACCATGACCATCACATCCAGCCTGCGTCGCCCGCGACGCCTCGCCGCACTCGCCGCCGCCGGCGGCGTGACCATGCTTGCGGCGTTCACAGCCGCTCCCGCCCAAGCCGACGTCGAGCAGGGGCCGGAGAACGGCGTCCGCATCTATCTGTCACAGGCATGCCACAACCGTGGCGGGCCGGAGTGCCAGCCCAACGTCGGCTGCTTCGGCTACGACGAGAACGCGGGCTCCGCCGCGATCGCTCGCGCGGCGGCCGGTCACCTCGCCGCCCGCGGATACCGGGTGCGGATCGGCGACGGCCTGACGGAGGCCAACATCAGCAACTCCAACGCCTTCGGCGCAGTGATCCACATCCCGATCCACAGCAACGCCGGCACCGAGGACTGCGCCAGCACCAACCCGGCGCGGGGCGGCACGCATGTGCTGCACTACGGCGGCCCCGGCGACGATCAGCTCGCCGGCATCATGGCGCAGGAGGTCGGCGCCAAGAGCCCCGGGACGTCCGACCGCACCGTCGTTCGGACCGACCTCGGTGAGATCACGGACACCAACGCGCGGGCGGCGTACCTGGAGTCCGCGTTTCACACCTTCGGCGCCGACGTCGAGTTCCTGCGCAACCCCGACGGCTGGGCCGACCGGATCGCCGAGGCGGTCGATCGCTGCCTGGGCGCCCCGCGCGACGGAGCCCTGACGCGCGAGAAGGAGTGCACCTGGTAGCACGGCGCAGCAGCTACCACGGTCTGACAGACGGCGGCGCCGCCCGGGTACGGGCGGCGCCGCCGGCGTGCCGGAGGGCGGCGCGGCGCCCCCGCCGCCCTCAGCCCGACATCCCCCGATAGCTCGCCGCCAACCGCTCGACCGCCGCGGCGTAGGCGTCGGAGTGGTTGTACGTGCGCAGCGCGCCGGCCCAGTCCTGCGGAGCGCCGGAGGCGCGCAGATAGCTCGCCATCGCCGCGATCGCGTCGGCGGGAGCGTGCGGGTCGCGCGTGCCGTCGCCGTCGCCGTCGACGCCGAAGCGCTCCCACGTCCCGGCCAAGAACTGCGCCGGTCCGCTCGCGCCGCGATGGTTGGCGCCCGTCGCGACGCCGGCCTCGGCCGACTGCCCGTGGCGCGACTCGACCGCGCCGATGGCGGCCAGGCGCGTCCAGTCCAGGCCGTAGCGGGCGCCGGCCTGCCGATAGAGCACGAGGTAGTCGGCGGGGATCTGCAGGCGCTGGGCGAGCGCCGCGAAGACGGCGGGCACCCGCACGCCGCTCGGCGATGGGCTCGCCGCCGCGATGCCGGTGACGCCGCGGTCGGCGCCGTTTGCGCCCGGCCAGACGAGGATGCCGCAGACGAGCGCCGCCGATCCGATGGCGAAGACGGCGGCCGTGGTACGGCGTGGGATGCGCCGCGCGTGCTGCCCGCCCCCGGCGGTGGCGCCCGCGTTTGCGGTGAGCGCCGCGGCCCGCACGGCGGCGTCGTGCGCCGCCGCCTCGGCGCGCGCGGCGGCCCGCACGGTGGCGTCGTGCGCCGCCGCCTCGGCGCGGGCGGCGGCCTGCCTGGCGCCGTCGCGCTCGGACTCCATGCGCGCGGCGGCGGCGCGCGCCTCCTCCAGGCGCGCGCGGGTCGTGCGCAGCTGCTGCTGGAGCGCGTCGGGGTCCGTGCCGGCAGACGCGACGGCCGCGGGCGCCGGCGTGTCCCCGGCGGGCGCGAGGGCGACCGACCCGGGCTCCCGCACGACCGGCTCCGGCAGGGACAGCATGCACCCGCCGAGCTCGAGCCCGAGTGCCTCCGCGCGGCGGGTGACCGCGAAGCCGAGCGTCAGCTCGGTCGCCCGCGGATCCGCCGGCGCGGCGGGCAGGGCCCGGTGACGGCGCTCGCGGGCGCCGTCGATGCGTACGACGAGCTGCGCCTCGAGCGCGCGCGCCGGAGCGGTGTCGCCGGCCAGCGCCACCGTCACGCGCACAAGCGCCGAGCGGGCGCCGACCTCCACGCGCTCGCAACCGAGCACGCGGCTGACCGAGCTCGTGCGAGGCCGGTCGGCCTCTAGTGGCGGCGCACGCATGAAAGAGCGCGTTTGTACTGCAAATGCCGCATTTCGCCGCTATCTGCAAGATCCTGTGCACCCGATCCCGCCGTGACATGGCCTCCGCCCACCCGCCGTCGTCGGCTGAAACCGGTCGTGACGCGCCGAGTGCGGATATCGCACCGTGCGCGCCCGGACCGTCGCGCCAAGGTCGGTCGTGACGCGCCGAGTGCGGATATCGCACCGTGCGCGCCCCGATCAGGACCGCGAGGCTGGCGGGGTCAGACCGCTGTCGCGCTCGAGGCGATCGCCACGCAGCCGATCGCCAGCGCGGCGCCGAGCGCCACGCACACGCCGAGCACCGGCGCCATCGCGATGCGCCGCCGTTCGGCAATCTCGAACATGAGGTAGCCGACGAGCCCGCCCGCGACGAGACCGCCGATGTGGCCGCCGATCGAGATGTTCGGGATCAGGAACGTGATGCCGAGATTCAGCAGCAGCGTGATGCCCAGACCGGACTGCATCGGGTCGATGCCGCGCGCGCGCATCGCGAGGATGGCGGCGCCCATCGCCCCGAAGACGGCGCCGGACGCGCCGACGGTCACCGCATTCGGCGAGATCAGCAGCGCGCCGAAGGAGCCCCCCAAAAGCGACACGAAGTAGATCGCAGCAAAGCGCACCTTCCCGATCTCGGGCTCGAGCAGCGTCCCGAGGAAGTACAGGAAGTACATGTTGAATGCGAGGTGCAGGAGCCCGGCGTGGAGGAACCCGGCGCTGACGATCCGCCACCACTCGCCGTCGGCCACGTCCGGGCCGAAGAGATAGCCGTTGGCGTAGAGGGAGCCACCGCGGCCGTCGATGCCACCACCGCCCGCCGACATCGCGAGGAACGCGATGACGTTGATCGCGATGAGCACGTAGGTCAGCTCGGGATCGCGGCGGATCGTCGCGGCGGTGCGGACCTTCGTCTTCTGGCGCGAGCACTCCGGGCAGCGCATGCCGACCGGCGTCGGCGTCATGCAGTCCGGGCAGATCGGCCGGCCACAGGACGAGCATGAGACGCCGGTCTCGCGATCGCTGTGGCGATAACAGGTCGTTGCGGTCGACGCTTCCACGGGCAAATGACGCTAGCAGCCGCGCAGGCGCGGGCAGGGCAGCTTCTACGCCATGCGGGCGGCGATGATCGGCTGGCGCGTCGGAACCTCGCTGCCGCCGACCGGCTCGTGCGTCACGAGCACCTGCTTGACGCCCTTCAGATCACCGGGCACGTCGACCGACGCGCGCCCCTTGCGGACCGAGAACAGTGCCTCGGTCGGCTCCGGTGCGGTTCCGTTGTCGCGGTCCAGCCAGACCTGGTAGATGCGACCCTCCGGCGGCGCGCTCAGCCCCGCCACCACGAGCTTGGCGTCATCGCCGGCCACGCGCATCTGACACGTGGCGCCGGCCGGCGCCGCGGCGCAGGCGATCGCCCTTGCCGGCGTGTCGTCGCCGCTGCCCGCGCCGGTCAGCAGCGCTCCGCCGCTGATCCCGAGCGCCAGCAGCGAGGCCGCCAGCACCGCGGCCGGCCACGGGCGCAGCCAATGCAGGCTGAGGCGCCGCGGGCGATCCGGCCCGATCGGCCGGTCGGCCATCGCGCCGGCGGCGTTGAGCAGCTCGGCCTCGGCCTGCACGACCGCCATCAGGCGCGAGCGGATCTCCGGCGGCGCGCTGAGCTGCGGCACCGCGTTGAGCAGCGCGTCGCCGACGAAGCCGAGCTCCTCGACCTTCGCCGCACAGACGCCGCAGCCCGACACGTGGGCGGCGTAGCCCTCCCACTCACCGTCGGGGATCGCGCGCAGCACGTAGGGACCGGCGTCGTCGATCCGGGGGCACGTGTCGATGGTCATCCCACCACCTCGCGGAGCCCGCCGAGCTGCGCTCGCATCTTCTCCAAGCCAAGCCTCATCCGACCCTTCACCGTCCCTATGGGTGTGTCGATCATCGTGGCAATCTCGCTCTGTGTAAAGCCGCCGAAGTACGCCAGCTCGATGACGCGCGCCTGCTCGGCCGGCAGCGTCGTCAGGGCCTGCCGGATCTCCTCCGCCTCGTCGAGCCGCGCGACCTCGACATCGGTGCGATCGCGGGCCTCGAAGCGCTCCTCGATGCCCTCGTCGCTGGCGCGCCGGCGGTCGTGGACGACCGAGCGGCGCAGCGAGTCGATCGCGCGGTTGTGGACGATCCCGAGCACCCAGGTGCGCACCGAGCCGCGCGAGCGGTCGTAGCGTGCGCCGCTGCGCCACAGCGACAGGAAGGACTCCTGCACGACGTCCTCGGCCGCGGCGCGCGTGCCGCACATCCGGTAGGCGAGGGAGAAGGCGGCGCTGGAGTGGCGCTCGTAGACGACCTCGAAGGCCTGCGCGCCGCCGCGGCGGACGAGCTGCATGAGGTCCTCGTCGGCGAGGTCGCGCAGCTCGGTCGGGCTGTGCTCGGCGTTCTTGCGCATCCGTGACATGTGCCGGGAATACGACGGCGCGCGGCGGGCGGATCAGTCGCGGCGCGCGAGCTTGCGCGCCTCGCCGACCGCCGCGCGCAGCGTGCGCTGCGCGAGGTCCAGCGGGTTGCGCGACTGCGCCGCGCGGCGGCGCTGCTGCTGGCGCACGCGCAGCACGACGAGGGCGGTGCCCGCCGAGGCTCCGACCACGGCTGCGGCGGCGGGCCGCACCCAGTTGCGCGGGTCGCGCATCGCCGACAGCTCCCAGCCCTCGAGCTCGTCGACGGCGGCGTCGGTGAGCTCCTGCAGGGTCGTCTCGACGCGCATCTGCAGCGACTCGGGCGGGTCGACCGGGGTGAGCGCCATCCGCAGCATGCGCTCGAAGTCCATCGGGGCGGCTTCGGGGCTCATGCCGGCGTCACGATCCCCTCGAGCTGCTTGATGGCCCGGTGCAGGAGGACTTTCGTCGCGCCGTCGGTCTTGCCCATCGCGCGCGCGATCTCGCGGTTGTCCATGCCGAGGGCGAAGCGCATGATGAGGGCATCGCGCCGTTCGTCGGGCAGCTGCTGGATGCCCGCGATGATCCGCGCGAGCTCATCGCGTCCCTCGACGAGATCCTCGGTGGTGTGCATCGCGCTGAGCATCGTCGTGTCGTCCAATGGTGTCTGAGGACGGCGCGAGCGGTCGCGGTAGAGGTTCGCGGCGAGGTTGTGGGCGATGCGAATGAGCCAGGGCCGCAGCGGGCGCCCGTCGGACTCGGCCTGCGCTCGCTCGAAGTGGCGATAGGCCTGCAGGAAGGTCTGCTCCGTGAGGTCCTCGGCGTCGTGATGGTTGCCGACCCGGTAGTACGCATAGCTGTAGACGTCGCGAAGGTGGGCCCGGTACAGCTCCGTGAATGCGGCGTCCAGGCGCGCCTTGTCCGATCGGTCCACAGCCCATCTGACTCTACCCCGGTCCTGTGCTCCGCTCGGTGGCGCCGGAGGCCGCCGTGGCGAGCGGCGAAGCGGTCGTGTCCGAGCGCCGGAAGCGCCCGGCGGGAGCCGTCACGGCGGCGGTGAAGGCATCGGCGTCGATGCGCCCGTCGACGAGCGCGGCCAGGCTGTCGATCGTCGGCGAGGGCACGCCCTCGCGGCGCATCGTGGCGGCCAGCAGGCCGACGCCCTCGAGCGCCTCGCTGGACTGCCCGAGCTCGTCGCCGATCGTCGCGGCCGGCACGCCCTGGCCGAGCAGCTCACCGGCGCGGCGGTTGCGGCTGCCCTCGGCGACGACGGTCGCGACGAGATCGCCCGCGCCGGCCAGGCCGGCGAACGTCTCCTCGTGACCGCCGCGCCTGCGCGAGAAGGCGTCGACCTCGGCGAACACCTTGCCGGCCGCGGCGCCTGCGGCGTTGGGTCCGCTGACCCCGGCGACGGCGGCCGCCAGCGCGGCCGCGTTCTTCGCCGTGCCCGCCAGCTCGACCCCCGCGACGTCGGCCGTCGTCTCGGCGGCGAAGCCGGCCTCCTTGAAGACGCGGGCGACCTGCGCGGCGAAGATGGGGTCATCGCAGCCGACGACGAGCGAGGCGCCGCAGTGCAGCGCGTCCGCGGCATGGCCCGGCCCGCCGACGCAGGCCACGGCGCGCGCGTTGGCGCGCTCGGCGACGTAGGCGCTGGGCAGCATGCCGTTGGGCGCGATGAGCCCCTTGCAGAGCACCACGACGCCCACCCCCGCGTGGATCGCGTCGGCGTGCGCGCCGACCGCGGCCGGCAGCGCGGCGGCGGGGACGGCGAAGCAGACGAGGTCGCTGCGGTCCAGCGCGAGCCGGCTGGCCTTCGTGACGCGCACGGAGTCCGGCAGGCGGACGCTCGGCAGGTAGTGGTGGTTGACGCGCGTGCGCTCCAGCGCCACGGCCTGCGCCTCGGTGCGGCAGCCCAGCTCGACCTCGAGCCCGGCGCGCGCGAACGCCACGGCCAGGCCGGTGCCCCACGAGCCGGCGCCGACGATCGCCGCGCGGCGCAGCGCCGGTGTGCCGCCGAGCCATTCCCACTGCAGCTCGACACAGGGCCAGATGCGCTCGGTCACCGCGCGGGCGAGCGCGGGCGAGGGCGTGTCGACGTGCGGGAAGCGCAGCGGCCGGCCCGCGCGGATGCGCACCTTGTGCGGGCGGATGCGCCAGCCGCGGCGAACCGCCTCGGTGCCGATCAGCGCGACGGGCACGACAGGCGCGCCCGTCTCGAGCGCCAGGCGCCCGACGCCGCGCTTGGGCGAGCCGAGCGCGCCGGGGCGGGTGCGGGTGCCCTCCGGAAAGATGACGACGACGTCGCCGCGCTCGAGGATCCGGCGGGCGGCGTCCATCGCGTCGCGGTCGCCGTTGCCGCGGTCGACCGGGAAGGCGCCGAGCGAGCTGAGGATCCACGCGGCGAACCGCTGGTGGAAGAGCTCGCTCTTCGCGACGTAGTAGACCGGCCGGCGCAGCATCATGCCGATCACCCACGGGTCCATGAACGACCGGTGGTTGGAGGCGATGATCACCGGCCCGTCCGGGGGCACGTGCTCCATCCCGATGCGCTTCATGCGGAAGTACACGAGGAAGAACGGCTGCAGGACAGCGCGCGCGAGCCAGTAGATGACGAGGTTGACTCCGCGGCCCTGGGCACGCGCCAACAGTCGGCTTCGATCCATGCCACGGGATACCCGGGGTCGTGACGGGCGTTACAGTCCGGGGCAGTCCATGGTGATCGATCGTGCCAAGACGGTCCGGGGAGCGTTCGCCGGCGCCGTCGCCGCCGCCGTCTGGCTCGCGCAACAGCCGCTCGACAAGCCCGTCTTCGGCGTCGACTACGACGACAGCGAGCTGCTCGGCAAGGCCGTCACGCGCGGCCCCGCCTGGCCGGTCGTCGGCGCGGCGCTGCACCTCGGCAACGGCGCGGTGCTGGGCGCCGTGTACTCCAACGTCGCGCCGCGGCTGCCGCTGCCGTCGTGGAGCCGCGGCCCGCTCGTGGCGCTGACCGAGCACGTGGCGACCTGGCCGCTGACGCTCGCCGTCGACCGCGTCCACCCCGCGCGCGAGGAGCTCCCCCGCCTGGCCGGCAGCGCACGCGCGTTCGCCCAGGCGACCTGGCGCCACTTCGTCTTCGGCGTCGTCCTCGGCGAGCTCGAGCGGCGCCTCAACGCACCGCCCGATCCCGACGTCCCGACGTTCGACCACACGCCGTCGAGCAACGGCCACGGGCAGCTCGAGCACGCCGGTATCCCCGGCTGACGGCGACGTGCCCGCTGCGACACGCGTCGCCTCGGCTTAAGTGAAACTGCGCGTAGCAAGCGTCCATGGTCCAATTTATGGCCTGACGGCGTACTTCATTATGGATTGAGTGCGTCGGGTGACATCGGCGGCGGCGCTTGGCGTCGGTGAACGCGAGCTTGAGGTAGTCGCTGTCGTCGAGAGGGGCGCGACGGCTCACCGAACCGGTTGACCCGCACGGCCGTACGTGCTGTTCTAGGGATTACTGATCTCTCCTAGAGGCAGGTAGAGGTATGGAAGTCGGTACGCGCGAAAGGCTCGTCGCCGCTGTTGCGGTGACCGTCGCCGAGGGTCCCGCTGTGTACCTCTGGCTGCGACTGGACCAGGCCGGGCACGAGTGGTGGGGGGTGCTCAGCCTCAGCGCGGGCCTCCTGCTGGAATCCGTGGTGGCCGGCGCGCTGATCACCCGCCAGCGACGCAACGGGACCATTCCCGGCGCCGAGCGCGTGGGCGGCGATCACCAGAAGAAGGTGGCGCGCCTGATCGGCGGCACCACCGTCGCGGAGATCGGCATCTGGGTGCTGTGGCTCGCGCTGGCTGCGGGGGCCAGCCAGGTCATCGCAGCGGTGGTCCTGCTCGTCCTGATGCATGTCAAGCATCACATCGAGTTCGTCGCCGCTCGCGACACGCCGTTCAAAGACCATTTCCTGGCACCGAAGAGCACGTTCGCGAGTGCAATGGAGGTCGCGGGAGGTGCGGCGTGCCTGGCGTTGCTGCTCGACGGCCGGCCCGCGCTCGCCGCGGCGGCGCTCCTCGTCGGGTTCGCAGTCGAGCACACCATCCTCGTCGACGAGCTCCAGAGCGAGCTCGAGCGCCGCGACATCCGCCTGCCCAGGAGCGCTGCACCATGAGGCCACCCACTCGCCTGCAGACCCGCCTGCTCGATGCCGTCATAGGTCTCGTGCTGCGGATCAAGCCGCTGGCGCGGCTGATCAATCGCATCGCGATCAAGCGACTGTGCTCGCGGATGCCACCGCGCCCCAACGCGTTGAGCACGAAGGATCCCTACACGTCGTGGACCTCGCTCACCGACCGCACGTGGAGCGGGCGTCACCTGCCACCGGTCGCCGCGGACGCCTCGACGCCGGCCACCACCAGCGAAGGTCCGCCGCCCGTCGACGCGGTCGCTGAACTGTTCGTCCGCGATGGGGAGATGCAGCCCTGCCCGAAGTCCACGGTCCTGTTCACCTACTTCGCGCAGTGGTTCACCGACGGCTTTTTGCGCACCGACCGCTCAGGGGAGCCGGGGGCCCTGCGCAACACGCGCAAGAACGAGTCCAACCACGAGATCGATCTCGCGCAGCTCTACGGGCTCAACAGCGAGGCGACCGGGCAACTGCGTGCCGACGACGGCCTGCTCAAGAGCCAGATGATCGAAGGCGAGGAGTATCCGGAGTTCCTCTACAGCGACGGGGTTTTGAAGCCGGAGTTCAACCTCCTGCCACCGCCGTTCGGGGCCGATGGGCTGACGCCCGACCAGAAGAACGCGCTGTTCGCGATGGGCAGCGATACGCGCAACATGGGCTTCTTGGCGTTCAACGTGCTCTTTCTGCGAGAGCACAACCGGATCGCCCGGCTGCTCAAGCAGACGTACCCGGGATGGCACAACGACCAAATCTTCGAGACGACGCGCAACATCGTCACCGTCGTGCTGCTGAAGATCGTCGTCGAGGAGTACATCAACCACATCACCCCGATCCCGTTCCGGTTTGCCCTCACAGCAGACGGCTTCACCAAGGAGCCGTGGTTTCGCACCAACTGGATGGCGATCGAGTTCAACCTGCTCTACCGCTGGCACCCACTGGTGCCCTCGACGTTCACCCTCGACGGCACGGATCTCACGATCGAGCAGACGCTGTCGAACACTCGGGCGCTCACATCGGCAGGCCTGGGTCGGTTCATGGCCGACGCGTCAGAGCAACCGGCGGGGCGCGTCGGCCTCTTCAACACCGACCGCGCCCTCGTCGTCGCGGCCGACAGGCCCAGCATCGAGCAGGGGAGGGTCGCCCAGCTGCGCTCCTACAACGACTACCGGGTTCTGTGCGGGCAGTCCCGATGCAAGAGCTTTCGCGAGCTCAACTCCGACCCGAAGGTCCAGGCTGGGCTGGCTGCGGTGTACGACGGCATCGACGACGTGGAGTTCTACGTCGGGCTGTTCGCCGAGGAGTCGGGCGTCAACGACGTGCTCCCGCCGCTCATCCTGCTGATGGTCGCCTTCGACGCGTTCTCCCAGGCGCTGCCAAATCCGCTGGTCTCGCCGCGCATCTTCAACGAGGCCACGTTCTCCGAGGCCGGCATGGCGATCCTCAAGGAGGAACAGCGCATCTCACACCTCGTGCATCGCAACGCACCCGATCCGCCGAAGCCGTACTTCGTCAGCCTGACGAGGCGTGGGTACCGGCGGGTGTAGGCGGCCGGGCGCCCCTCGTCGACGAGCCGCTCCGCCAGCATGTGTGCGCCGGCGGGCTATGGGCGCGGCCATCTGCCGTCATCCCTAGGGTTGCGGGCGTGCTTGCGCGGGGAGCGGTCATCGCAGTTCTGGCGTGCGGCTGCGCGCTCACGGCGATGGCGGCCTGGGCCAGCCCGGCCTGCGCGCGCGACGCCGTCGTGACCTCGTTCGACGGGACCGCGATCACGGTGCACTTCTACGGGCCGACGACGGCGCCGGCGGGGGGCGTCGCACCGACGGTGCTCGTCGGCGGGCCCTACCCCAGCCCCGGCGAGATCCGCCCCGACGAGGACGTCGGCGACCGCATCGGCCTCGCGACGCTGCGCGCGGCGGGCTACAACGTCCTGACCTGGGACCCGCGCGGGATCGGCACGTCGGCCGGCAGCATCATGTTCGACTCGCCCGCCGTCGAGGGCCGCGACGTGCGCGCCATCATCGACTTCGTCGCCGCCCAGCCCGAGGCGCAGCTCGACGCGCCGGGCGACCCCCGCGTCGGGATGAGCGGGACGAGCTACGGCGCGACGATCCAGTACATCACCGCCGCGCTCGACGCTCGCGTCGACGCGATCGTGCCCGACATCGGCTGGGAGTCGCTGACCACGGCGCTGCGCCGCGGCGGCGCGGTCAAGACCGGCTGGCTGGCGGCGCTGTGCGGACTGGACGTCGTGCCCGGCGCGATCGACGGTTTGGCGGACGCCACCGATGTCAAGCCGGTCACCGCGGGTGCCGAGCTCAAGGCGGCCTGCGTGGAGGGCACCCGCGGTTCGCTGTCGAAGGACAGCCGCAAGTGGCTCGCCGACCACGGCCCGGGCTCGCTGATCGGGCGTGTCCGCGCGCCCGCGCTGATCATGCAGGGCACGACCGACACGCTCTTCCCGCTCGACCAGGCCATAGCCGCGTTCGCCGCGCTGCGCAAGAGCGGCGTCCCGGTCGCGATGCTCTGGTACTGCGGCGGGCACGTCGAGTGCGACGCCGATCCCGGTGATCCGCGCACGCTCGCGCGCGCCGGACTCGCCTGGCTGAACCGCTGGTTGCGCCCCGACCCCGCGGTCGACACCGGTCCGGCCTTCCGGTGGCTCGCCGACGACGGCATCTGGCGCTCCGGGCCCGACTTCCCGCTGGCCTCGGCCGGCACGCTGGACGGCGTCGAGTCGGGCTCGCTGAGCATCGCCTCCACCGACAGCCCGCTGCGCGGCCTCGGACGGGCCGCCTCCCCGGCCCGCAACGCCATCGACGTGCGCCTCCCCGCCCCGGCGGCCGAGGCCGACCTCGTGGGCAACCCGCGCGTCCGGCTCATCTACCGCGGCCGGGCCAAGCCGGAGCGCACGTTCCTCTACGCGCAGATCGTCGACGGCGAGACCGATCGCGTGCTCGGCGGTCTGGCGACCCCGCTGCCGGTCATCCTCGACGGCCGCGAGCGCACGGTGTCGCGTCCGTTGGAGGCCATCGCCGAGCACGGCGGACCGGCCTCGCTGTATCGCCTGCAGATCACACCGGGAGCGGCGACCTACGAGCTGCAGCGCTCCGAGGGCAAGGTCAGCATCTACGGCGCGTTCGGCTCGCTGCCGCTCGTCGACGCGACGCGCTCGGGCTACGGCGCTCTGCGCCGCACGCCGACCCGTCCCCGCGTCACCGTCACCTCGCGCCGCTCGCGGCGCGACGGTCGCGACGCCCGCGTCAGCCTGCGCGTGCGCCTGCCGGTACGCCCGTGCACGGGCAGCATCACCTTCGTCGTGCGGACCTCGCGCCGTCCCTACGTCTACAACGCGAAGCTCACCCCGCGCCCGTGCCGCGCGGCGCGCAAGGTGACGCTGCGGGTGCGACGCGGGAGCCGGCTGCGCGTGACCGCCACGTTCAACGGAAATCCGGAGCTCAAGCCGCGCGACTCGCGTGGCGTTTCGCGCAGCGCGCGATGAGCGGCGCTGCGCTGAGCGCTAGCCGGTGATCCTCCTGATCGCCGCCGCGATGACCTTCGCGGCGATCGCCGTGCCCGAGACGTTGAGGTGGATTCCGTCGGCGGTGCGCACGCGGATGTAGCGCCCGCGGTAGCGGATCACCTCGGCGAAGCCGTTGGGCGTGAACAGCGTGTCCATGCGCAGCACGCTGACGCCCGGCATCCCCTTGCCGGCGCGCACGATGGCGCTGTTGACGGCGGTGATCGACTCTGTCCGCGGCCCGCCGTCGCGCGGCAGCGCCAGCGTCAGCCAGAGGACGTGGCCGTCGCCCCTGCGGCGGTAGCTTGCCATCATCGCGCGCACCCGGCGCGCGTACTCGGCGAGCCACGGCTCCCCGCAGCACTCGACGCGCGTGCCGTCGGGCGCCGTCATCGGGAAGCCCTCGTTGACGCCCAGCGAGATGACCGAGAAGCGCGGCTTGTAGCGCTTGACCTGGCCGTCGGCGATCGCCTGCCAGTCGGACTTGCCGATCCCGGTGCCGACGCGGATGTCGCTGCGCACCGTGCCGTCGTCGCCGAGCTCGTCGGCGAGGAAGTTGTCGACGCCCTGCATCGTCGAGTCGCCGGTCGCGAGCACCACGGGCGGCGCCTTGGCGGCGCGGCCGCCGACCGCGACCGTGCGCCGCACGCGTGCGTCGTCGACGCGCAGCTCGACGCGCCAGCGTCCCGCCGGCTTCGCCCGGAAGCGGCGTGTGCGGATCGAGACGGCCTTCTTGAAGCCGATCACCGAGCAGACCTTCTCGCCGCGCGGCGGCGCGATGCACAGGCGTGGCTTGTAGTCGCCGATCCCCCAGCCGTCGACGACCCGCACGCGGGCGACCTTGCCGGGCGCGACGCGGCTCGGGACACGCAGCTCGAAGCGGCTCGCGCACGAGCCGGTCCGCACGGAGTAGGCGCCCGCGACGAGCGTGCCGTCGGGCAGCACGGCGCGCGCGACGAAGCTGCGCGAGGCGCGCCCGCACTCCCACTGCGTAGCCTCGAGCAGCTGCGTGCCCTCCTCGGCCGGGCCGGCGAGCGTGCCGAGCCGGCGCAGCGCGTCGTCGACGCATTCGAAGAACTCGACGCTCGCGCCCTGGGCGCCGAAGAAGACGAGGTTGATGATGCCCGGCTGGGTCGCGTCGGCGGCGAGGAAGTTCGTCACCGGGCCGACGTCGCAGCCGGTCGCCGGCAGCGGCGGCGCGAGCGGGGCGGCGGGTGCCTCGGCCTCGCCGTAAGCCGGCGTGCAGAGCGCGGCGAGCAGCAGCGCCGTGAGCGCCAAGAACCGCCACGGCGAAGGTCGTGCCACGCCGGCGATGGTAGCTGTGGCCACGGCGAGCGGGGCCGGCCGTGGACGGATGTTGCAGCCCCGGCACGCTGACGGCTTCGCCGGGCGTTCACGCGCGCGCGACCCAATGGGTCTACCCTCATCGTCATGGACGACGATGCGATTCGCGAGTTGGTAATCCGCCTCTCCCGCTCCGATGGGCGCGGCGGCCACACGATCGAGCGTGCGACGCTGCGCGCGGAAGGCGTTCACCTGGACGCAATCGTCACGTGGATCGAGGCCCATGGCGGGGTTCCCGAGGCTCCCGTCAGCGCCCCTCGCTCGTCGGGTGGCCTGCACGGCGGACTGCGCGGCAGCAGCGCAACCGCCGTTGCGAGCGTCACGCGATATGTACTGCCGGCCGGTTCGCTGAACTAGTGAGCATCGGCGGCATCGTCTACCTGGTCCTCGGCCTGCTCGTCGCCGCGTCCCAGAACTACTTCGATCACCTGACCACCCTCGGCCGCCTGCTGTCGGCGATCATCGCCGTCATCATCTGGCCGCTGCTTTTGTTCGGGATCGACGTTCGCATCACCTGAGGTCCCGGCGGGTCGGATCCGACCAAGGAAGGTTTCACATGCGCCAGCCCCTCAAGACCGTCAGCGCCGTGCTCCTCGCCGCCGTCTTCGCCCTCGCCATCGGCTGTGGCTCCGACGACGATTCGTCGAGCGGCGGCGACGCGACCGACAAGGCCAGGACGTCGGCGCAGGCCGCCGCCGACGACGACACGAAGACCGAGGACGCGCCCGAGGCCGATCGCGAGACCGGCGGGGCGAAGCCGAAGCCGACCGGCGCCCGCGCCAAGATGCTCAGCTGCCTGGAGGAGGCCGGCTTCGCGATCTCGCACGAGGGTGATGACGAGCAGAAGGCCACGGACTACACGATCGAGGGCACCTCGGGGCGCCAGAAGCGCGCCGAGATCGTCATCCACTCCAACCGCAACGACGCGGCGGGCGCGGCCACCAAGGCCGGCGAGGAGAAGGGCTTGAACGCCGTCGCATTCGGCCGTGCGCAGTTCATCCGCTACGAGGCCACCGACACCGAGGCCGGCCAGATCGTCAACTGCGTCGCGGCGGGCTACACCCGCTGAGGACGCGCGGTGGCGCCGGCTGCCGTTGGAGCCCGCGACGCGGGAATCACACCGCGAGCGTGACGGTCAGTTACGCGCGGGCAGCAACGGTACGCTGAGCACGCCGCGCGTGTAGCCGATGAGCAGGTCGCCGTCCCAACCGCCGAACCAGATCCGCACGTTCCACGGCCGTCCCGGGTCGACGTCCCCGCCGAGGGCGCCGTCCGTCACAGTTTGCTTGCCGTTGATGTCGAACTGCCACTCCAGGCGGAAGCCGAGCTTGTTGATGACGCGGTCGCCCCAGAACTCGAGCTGGTACAGGCGCGAGCGTGCCTCTTCGATCGCGAGCTGGACGGTCGCCGGGTTGGCGGCGGCCGCGCCGGAGAGCTGACGCTCGAGGCGCTCGATCTCCTGCTGCAGAAAGGCGCGGCGACCACGGAAGTAGGCGTAGGCGTCGAAGACGCTGATCGCCTGCTGGACCTCCTCGGACAACGAGTCGAACCTGGACGGCAGGCGCCGGCCATAGACCTTCGGATCCTGGATCTCCCAGATCTCGCGTTCGGGGTGCTCGGGGTCCAGCACGTCAACGGCTCGCAGCGCGATCGGCGCGCCCAGCTCCACTGGCTGCTCGATCTGAAGCTCGAACGGGTTGATGACGAAGGCCAGCGTGTCGTCGGAGCCGACGATGTTGTTGCGGCTCTCGAAGATCGGGCCGTCGAAGTGCTCATCGATGCCGCCGAGCGACACGGCGGCGCCGACGAGATGCTGCGCCCCGGGCCAGGGATCGCCGCCGAGTCGCACCGACCGGACGAAGACCCCGACGTTGCGGTTCAGCAGCGCCGCCGGCCGGCGCAGGTGCGACGCGACGTACTCGTCAGGCTGCAGGCGGATCACCTGGTCGAGCGGGCGTTCGCTGGCGAGCGCCATCGTGTATCCGCTGCGCCCGCGCGGCTCGTCGTTGGGGTCCGGATCGGTCGCCAGCCGGCACATGAAGTAGCCCTCGAAGCCGATTTCCAGGGGCGGAGCGGTCATTTTGGCGGCGTCTTCTGGAAGGGCGCGAAGAGCCCCTGCTCGTAGATCTCCTGCAGGTTCAGACCGATGCGATGAGCGCTCTCGTAGACGTAGTTCACGTTGCCGGCGGTCCCCTTCGGCAGCGGTGGCGTCGCGGTCTTGGCCGCCTCGGCCGCCTTGGCCGCCTCGGCCAGCAGCCTGATGCGCTCCGTCAGGGCGCGCCAGCGCTCCAGCAGCGGCGCAAGCTCACCGGTCGGCTTCTCGAGCAGCGCGATGTCGCTCTGCTTAAGCCAGTAGTTCGAGGCCACCCGGTTGTAGCCGCCCTCGTCGATCGGCACACGGACGAGGATCTCGTTGAGCGCCCTGACGATCATCGTCATCGCCGGCGCGAAGGCCGTCTGGCTCAACGCGTCCGTCAGCCGCTTATGCTTGGGCACCGCGTGCTGATACAGGCTGGCCAGGATCAGCAGCAGCGTCGCGTAGGCGTCGTTGGTGACGTCGAAGAGCTCGCCCGCGAACGTGCTCTTGACCTGCTCACGCACGGGGTTCGGCAGCAGCGGATAGGACGGGCAGAAGGTGCGGTCGGCGGCGGTGAGCTCGAGCAGCTCCGTGCGGATCTCGAAGAAGCGGCGAAAGTGGCTGTCGAGGTTCCACGGGTCGCCGAGCCCCTCGCCCTGCGTGAGGATCAGGTCGATCGCGCTCGTCGCCGAGTCGCGGTCGGCGATCGCGAAGACGTAGACGTTGTACTCGATGGGGATCTCCACGAACGGCGGTGCCTTGCAGAAGATCTCGTCGCCCAGGTGCGCGAAGCCGTCCTTGATCGCGAGATAGAGGTCCTGCACCGTGCCGGCCGCGACCTCGCCGGAATCGGTGTCGACGAAATGCGCCGGCTCGAGCGGCGCCTCGGACTCCCCGAGCTCCGCACCCAGCAGCGGCGCGCCGGCGCAGGTGAAGCACCAGGTCGGATGGGCCTCTGCGGGGAGCGCTGCGTACGGCGGGCTCTCACCGCAGATGAAGCGCTCGATCGTCGACTGGTTGAAGCGTTCGAACATGTAGGGCAGCGAAACCGGCTGCGGCGTGTCCACCGCCGCGCCGACGGCCTGCGACGCGTCCCCCGCCGCGCCGACGGTCTGCGGCGTCTCCTCCGCCGCGCCGGTGGCGAGCGCCTCGCTGTGCAGGTAGGCCGACTGCAGTCCGGCGCTGCCGATGTTCCGGCGGGCGAAGTGCGGCCGCTCGCCGATCGCGGTCAGCATCCCGTTGGCGAACGCGAGGTGCTCCATCTCCTGGCGCGCCACCATGAACAGCGTCGACGACCAGCGCCGCACCCGCTCGTACTGCGCCGGGCTGCACGTGTCATCTGGGTCGCGCTTGAGCGAGAACCCTGCGTAGAGGTACACCAGCATGAGCTGATGCTCGAGGTTCGCCGCGTCTCTGAGCGCCTTGGCAAGCGACTCGCGGTCGGTGATCTTGTCCACGGGTGGGAGAGCGTAGGTTCTGGTGATTCGTCGTGCCAAACCGCAGTTTTCCGGGGTACTGCGTTCGCTGTCCAACCGGGCAGCCGACGGCTGGCGGTTATGGGCCGGGCCGCGTACGTGCACGGGCTCCCAATCCCGAAGCAATGAGGAGCTCGATCAGTTGGCAAAGGCGGCAGGCACGTGAGATCGATGCATTTCGGTCACGCTTCGTGCACTTGGCCGCTTCTGCGGCGCGGTCAGGCGCCGAGCGCGACGACAGCCGCCGCCGCCGCGAGCATGCCCGAGGCGGGCCGTGTGAGCCGGCGGCCGCGGACCGTCAGCTCCTCGGAGATGACGAGCGCCGTCAAGGCGATCATCCAGGCGATGCTCGAGTGGCCGACGACGACCATCACGAGCATGATCGCCCAGCAGGATCGGATGCAACGCCACGCGTGTAGGAGCGCGAAGCGCGCGCAGCCGGCGTGCGCACGCCGCCCGAACGGCGGAAGCGGGACGGTGCGCCCGCAGGCGTACAGCGCGCGGCGCTTGGCGCGGGTGAGCTGCCAGGCGCCGGCGAGCACGAGCGCGAGCGCCAGCAAGAGCTTGTCGCCAAGCCGGACGTGTTCGACCAGCACGTGGTGAAGACCGATCGCGCTGAGGCCGAACATCATCCAGACGCCGACGTAGACCGCGGTGTACAGCGCCACGGCGCGCCGCATCCGGCGGCGCATGCTGTTGAGAGCGACGTAGCGCACGGTGGGCAGCGTCAGCGGGAGCATCATCGCAACGACCATCAGCGCCCATACGGCCAGTCCGGCGAGCGGCTCGTGGTGCGCGCCGAGCTCCGTGTCGTGCATCCCGACGCCGGCGAGCAGCGCGATCCACGCTGCCACCGCCAGCAAGGCGACCCGCCATTCGGGTCGCCACTGCAGCGTGAGCGCCAGCTGCCGCCCTCGTGCGCGCACGCGTTGCACGGCCGGCGTCAGGAGACGAACAGGCTGACGCGTCCGATCTTCAGCGGTGCTACGGCCGATTCCTCGGTCTCGTCCCCCACCCATGTGTCCTCCTCGCCGGGAGGTGGCAGCACCGGGTCGGGCTCAAACGTCACGGTCACACTCGACGGATCCCAGCGCCCCTCCTCCGCGAGCCGCTCGGCGACCGCGGTCGCATCGAAGATGTGGCGGAAGCCGGGCGCGCCCTCGTGCCGCGTGTCGGGATCGTTCATCTTCTCGATCCCGAACAGCGCGAGATTGCCCACGTGGTAGCTCAGCCTGTCGCCGGGGTCGCCAGGGACGTTGAGGTACACCGCATAGACGACGCCCGGGTTGACGTCGGCTGTGATGTCGTCGACGCTCACGAGCACGCGCTTGGGTCCCGGGGCGGCGGCGGACGCCAGCAGCTCATGCGTCGCATCGGGCGCGCCGATGGTGACCTGAGCAGAGCCGCCCGCCAGGGTGATCGGCTCCTCGCTCGCGGCGACGAGCTCCGGCGGCCGGTCGGAATCGCGTGCTTGCTCGGGTGGCACTGCGGCCATCTCCTCCAAGCCTACGGCGTTGTCGTACACGTACCCCAGCTGGCTGGCCGTATCGAGCACCTGCGCGCCCGTCATCGTGACCTCGGTGCCGTTCTCGTCGTAGAAGGTGAACGATGCGTTCAGCCAACCCGCGTTCGTCGGGTTCGCGCGCCCACCGCCGGACGCGATCCAGTCGTTCCACAGGCGGTCGATGTTCCCGTGGTGCAGCCAGAAGATCGGGTCGAGCGCCGCGCAGTTGGGGTCGATCATCAAGCCGCCCTCGCACTGGCCGGCACCATTGCCTCCGACCTGGACGTGAATCGCATTGTGCGGCGTCAGCTCAAGCGCGCCGGAGTCCGCGAAGTTGCCGAAGTGCTGCGGTCCGACCATTCCGCCTCCGAAGCCCATCGTGGGCGAGGTGAATTGCGTCTGGCTCATCGCGTTGGCCGATGTCGTGCTCGTCGCAGGCAGTTGACCGCCGCTCATGAGCGACGCCCGGCGCCGTGGGGCCGCCAGGAACAATGGATTGGCCGCGCCGTCGGGCAGTGTCGGGGCGCGGAACCCGGGCGGGATCGTGTTGTTGGGAAACGGCTTGCCGTAGTCCCAGTAGGGCAGCGCGAAGTCCGCGGGCCCTCCGGCCGCCGTCACCGCAGCGCGAACGATGCGCTCGAAGAAGTACAGGTACATGCGATGCCACGACAAGAAGAACCAGCCCTGATGCTGGCACTGGTTCCAGTCGGCACCCGCAGGCGGTGCGGCGTACGAGCCGTGGATCGCCGCCTGGAAGCGCCAACTCGTCGGGTCCGCAACCGGGCGCGCCTGCATGACCGTGACCGCGTTGGCGTAGGCGAGCGTGATGGGGTCCAGCGCCTCAGCGGCCTCGAGGCCCCAGATCTCGCGGCGGACGAACATCTGCGCGGCCGTCCCGTCCCACCACTTGTGCCACAGCGCGCTGTCGGTGCCGGCCACGAACGTGTCGATGCGGTTCGCACCCCACGAGACCGCGGCGGGTGCGCTGGTCAGGACGCCGCCGAGGCTCTCCCAGTCGCTCCAGCCGTTGTCGTACCACTTGTGCCACATGGCGCTGTCGGTACCCGCGGCGAAGACGTCCAGCCGGCCCGACGCCCACGATGACGCGCCGGGCGACGAGGTGAGGACGCCGCCGAGGCTCTCCCAGTCGCTCCAGCCGTTGTCGTACCACTTGTGCCACAGCGCGCTGTCGGTGCCGCAGACGAAGACGTCGATGCGGTCCGAGGCCCAGCAGACAGCTCCCGGGCCGGACGTCAGCACCCCGCCGAGGCTCTCCCAGTCGCTCCAGCCATTGTCGTACCACTTGTGCCACAGCGCGCTGTCGGTGCCCCGAACGAAGACGTCGAGCCGGCCTGAGCTCCACGAGCACACGGTGGGCTCGGACGTCAGGGTACCGCCGAGGCTCTCCCAGTCACTCCAACCGTTGTCGTACCACTTGTGCCACAGTGCGCTGTCGGTGCCCCGTACGAAGACGTCGATCCGGCCCTCAGCCCACGAGACGGCGCCTGGCGACGAGGTGAGGACGCCGCCCAAGCTCTCCCAGTCGCTCCAACCGCCGTCATACCACTTGTGCCATAGCGCGCTGTCGGTGCCGCGGACGAAGACGTCGAGCCGGCCCGAGCTCCACGAACTCACTCCGGGTCCTGACGTGAGAACGCCGCCAAGTGTTTCCCAGTCACTCCAAGCCATGTCCGGTCCTCTCACTGGCGACTAATCAGTGGTGCAAGCCATCAAGACACACACCGCCGCCTTTATGTCATGAGGTCAGGAGGCGTTGCGATTGCGACCTTCTGCGCACAGCTTGCCGGGCCTCAACCATCACGTCTCTATTGCAGGTTAACTGGTCAGCACGTCCTGGAATGTGCCATCCGTCACACATCGACCAGGCGACGTCCTCGAGACGGTCATGAACAACAGTGACTTCCTTGAAATCCCACAAACCGGCCACGCGACGACGGCGACGTCGGCTCGGCCCCGTGCGCTGGACCGGCAACCCGTGGCGGGGCGCTTCCGGACGACGCTCCGCTGTGAGATCGCCGTCCCTCATGCGCCTGGCTGCCGGCTGAGCTCAGGCGAGGAGAGCCTGAGCGAAAGCACCACCTCACCGTCGATCACTTCACCGGTGCGCTCGAAGCCGTAGCGCTCGTAGAAGGCGATCGGGCTGCCGTCGCCCTGGCCGGCGCTCGTCCTCAGCAGCTCGACTCCCGGTCGGCCACGGAAGTACTCGACGATCAGGTCGAGCGTGGCGGTGCCGAAGCCCTGGCGCTGGTAGCGCTCGTCGATGAGGAGCTTCCACAGAAAGTGCGGGATGTAGTCGGGGCTTGCGACCTCGTCGGCGATCATCACGAAACCGACCGGCGTGTCGCCGGCATGAACGACCCAGTACACGGGGTCCGCGTCGGGGTGTTCGGCGGCTTCGCGTAACGACTCGGCCACGCTGCTGACGAAGCGCTCCTGGCTCGGCGACACGCGCAGAGCATCGACCGCCCGGCGGTTCGATTCGCTCAGCGGCCGCAGCGAGACCACGGAAAGCCCTTCAACGGATTCGGAGGGTCGTCGTGGTGTCGTGGGTCGTCAGGTTCGACGCCACCGTCTCGAGATGGCCCCAGAGGCGATCGCGGTGTGCCGGCGCAACTTCGGCCTCGTCGACTGCGATACGCATCGCTCGCAGCCAGGCGTCCCGATGCGTTCGCGCGATCCGAAACGACATGTGACGCGCCGCCAGCCGCGCCGGGCCGCGCAGCTGCGTGTAGGCCGCAGGGCCACCCCAATGCTCGATGAGGTAGAGCCTCAGGCGCTCCTCGGCCGGCCCGAGATCTGCGTCGGGGTACAGCGGGCGTAGGATCTCGTCCACCGCGACGAGCGCGTAGAAGCGAGCGACGATCCGGTGAAACGTCGGCTCACCACCGACGGCGTCGTAGAGGCTCTGCGGTTGCGGCGCGCGCCGATCCCGGGTCATACACGCCTCAGGCTATCCCCGCGGGCACGCGATCGCGTCATCCGGCCGCCGGGGCCGCCTTCGAGCGCCGTCGCGCCTAGCCGGAGTTCTCCTGCAGCCGCTCGCCGGCCGGCAGGGTCAAAAACTCGACGAACTCCTGCGCCAGCGCGACCTCCTCGAAGATCTCCCGCGAGAGGTCCGGACGGCCCTCGTTCTCGAACCACTCGTCGTCGCCGATCTCCTGGCGGATCCGCTCCAGCTCGGAGGTCTCCAGGTCGCGCACCAGCTCGGGGGTGATCAGGCGTCCGTCCTCGAGCTCGGCGCCGTGGCGCACCCAGTGCCAGACCTGGGCGCGCGCGATCTCGGCGGTGGCAGCGTCCTCCATCATCCCGTAGATGGCGGCCGCGCCGACCCCGCGCAGCCACGAGGAGATGTACTGGATGGCGACGTTGACGTTGCTACGCAGACCGTCCTCGGTGATGGCGCCCTCGGTGGCCGGCACGTCAAGCAGCTGCTCGGCGGTGACCTCGACGTCGTCTCGTCGGTGGTCAAGCTGGTGAGGCGCGTCGCCCAGGATCGCGTCGAACTCCTGCATCGCCGCGGCCACCGAGTCGGGGTGCGCCACCCAGGTGCCGTCGAAGCCGTCGCCGGCCTCGCGCCGCTTGTCCTCGCGAAGCGCGGCAAACGCGGTCTCGTTGGCCTTCTCGTCGGTGCGGCTGGGGATCTGCGCGGCCATGCCGCCCATCGCGTGGGCGCCCCGCCGGTGGCAGGTCTTCACGAGCAGCTCGGTGTACGCGCGCATGAACGGCACGGTCATGGTGACCTTGTTTCTGTCAGGCGTGACGAACTCGGGACGCGCGCGGAAGCGCTTGATCGCCGAGAAGATGTAGTCCCAGCGGCCGGCGTTCAGGCCGGCCGAGTGTTCGCGCAGCTCGTAGAGGATCTCGTCCATCTCGAACGCCGCGGGCAGCGTCTCGATCAGCACGGTCGCCTTGATCGTGCCGCGCTCCAGCCCGATGTGCTCCTCGGCGAGGTCGAAGACGTCGTTCCACAGGCGAGCCTCGAGGTGCGACTCCATCTTCGGCAGGTAGAAATACGGCCCGGCGCCGCGCTCGAGCAGCTCGCGGGCGTTGTGGAAGACGTACAAGCCGAAGTCCACCAGCCCGCCGGCGACCGGCTCGCCGTCGACGAGCAGGTGGCGTTCGACGAGGTGCCAGCCGCGCGGGCGCACCAGCAGCGTCGCGACCTCGTCGTCGAGCGTGTACTGCTTGCCGTCCTCTTCGTGCTCGATCGTGCCGCGCACCGCGTCGGCGAGGTTCACCTGACCGCCGATCATGTTCGTCCACGTCGGCGAGTTGGAGTCCTCGAAGTCCGCCATGAACCCCGACGCGCCCGAGTTCAGCGCGTTGATCACCATCTTGCGGCTCGTGGGGCCGGTGATCTCGACGCGGCGGTTCTGCAGCGCTTCAGGCTCGGGCGCGATCGTCCAATCGCCGTCACGGACGCCCTTGGAGTCCGGCCGGAAGTCGAGCGTGCCGCCCGCGTCGAGCTCCTGCTGGCGCTCCATCCGCGCGGCCAGCAGCTCGCGCCGGGTCGCGTCGAACTCGCGGTGCAGCCGCGCCACGAATTCGAGCGCATCCGCCGTCAGGATCTCGTCGAAGCGCTCGCTCCGCGACCCCTGGATCTCGACTCCCTGCACCTGCTCGCTCACGACGCCGCCTCCCTTGGACCAAGTCAAGAGCACTTATGTCCGCGATGGCGGGTCCGTACACGGGAGGTCCCGCTTGACGCGCCTTGTGGCGTGCGGCGACCGCCGCGGTCGGCAGGCGGTGGCGTACACCGGCTTGCGCCGCCGTGTCGTGGCGCCGAGCTAGGAGAGGACGGCGGCTGCCGCGCTGGGTGCTGTCGCCGCTGCCGCGCCCAGCAGCTCCGCACGCGACGCCAGCTTGACGCGCGGACGTCGCTCGTCGCGGCCGCGCTCGCGCTCGAGGCCGTCGATGGCGCGCCAGCCATCGATGGTGACGAGGTCCGGCGCGCGCTCGGCGAGCAGCGCGTCGATCTGCCCGCGATCGGGGTTCGCCGGTTGCGCGAGAGCCGCCATCGCCAGGTCGGCGGCGAGGCAGGTCACGGTCTCCTCGGCGTCGCGCTTGTTCGTGCCCAGGATCCCGGTCGGGCCGCGCTTGATCCAGCCCACGGCGTAGACGCCGGGAAGCGGCGTGCCGTCGGGCGTGAGCACGCGACCGCGCTGGTTGGGCAGCACGAACGCGCGCTCGTCGAAGGGCACGTCGGGCAGCGGCACCGCCCGGTAGCCGACCGAGCGCAGGACGAGCCCGCACGCGATCGTCTCCACCGGCTCGTCGACGGCGCGCGCCCGCAGCGAGCCGTCGTCGGTGCGCACGATCGCGTTGCGGCAGATGTCGACCGCCGCGACCCTCCCGTTCCCGCGGATCTGCACCGGGGAGCGCAGGAAGCGCAGCTCGATCCGCCGCTGGGCGCCCTCGCGTGGCGGTCTGGCCGCGAACTCGCGCAGCAGCTCCACGTTCGTGCGGGCGGTGAAGGTTCCCTGGCCGGACAGCCAGTCCTCGGACACGGAATCGAGCTCGAGCTCGTCGGCGCGGACGCGGATGTCGACTCCGTCGAGGTGGCCCAGCTCGCGCAGCTCGGCGCTCGTGAACGCCGCCTGCGCCGGACCGCGCCGGCCGAGGACGACCACCTCCTCGACCGCGCTCTCGCGCAGCGCCTCGAGGGCATGGTCGGCGACGTCGGTGCGCTCCAGCTCACGCGGGCTCAGCGTCAGCATGCGGATCACGTCGGCGGCCACGTTGCCGTTGCCGATCACGACGACGCGCTTCACCGACAGGTCGAACTGCAGGTCGCGGTAGTCCGGGTGGCCGTTGTACCAGGCGACGAACTCGGTGGCGGCCCAGCTGCCGGCCAGGTCCTCGCCGGCAATTCCCAGCGACTTGTCGGTCTGCGCGCCCGTGGCGTAGATCACCGCCGTGTAGTGGCGCATGAGCTCGCCGTGCGAGATGTCGACGCCGACCTCGACGTTGCCGAGAAAGCGACAGCCGCGCCGCAGCGTCTGGCGGTCGAACGTGTCCTCCAGGCGCTTGATGTCCTGGTGATCGGGGGCGACGCCGCCGCGCAGCAGCCCCCATGGCGTGGGCAGCCGCTCGAACAGATCGATCTCCGCGTCGCCGTAGGAGCGCCGCAGCTCGCTCGCGGCGAATGCCCCGGCCGGTCCGGCGCCGACGATCGCCACTCGAGGTCGCAGGCCGGCCATCAGCGGGCGGTGCGCTCGGCGGTGCTCTGCTCGGCGAAGAACCGCCCGTTGAGCTCGCGGGCGTAGTCGTGCTTCGCGGGGAGCTCGAACTCCGCGAAGATCGCGTCGACCGGGCACGCCTCCACGCAGGCGTCGCAGTCGATGCACTCGGCGGGGTCGATGTAGAGCTGCTCGACCGACTCGAAGTCGGGCGCGCCGACGCGCGGATGGATGCAGTCCACCGGACACACCTCGATGCAGGCGTCGTCCTTGATGCAGCTGCCGACGATCACGTAGGTCATATCCCGACAGGCTACATACCCTCAAAACTTGGGTGCCTTTTGCCCTTGCGCCGCCGGCGACGGTGTCGAGCTAGACGATGACCGCGTCGTGGATTCGCTTGGCGACGTCCTTGTTCGTTCGCTCCGACGTCGCCGACGCCGACGAGCGGCTGCGCCAGCAGTCGCGCTCGCGTTCGACCTGATAGGTCGCCTTGTTCGACACCGGCACGACTCCTAGCGACGATCGCCCGCGGCGAGCGCTCGAAAGCTGTCGATTTGCAGGGCTTCCGCCAGAGCCCGCCCCCGAAATTGGACCGAGAACCTCTTGATTTACAAAGCCTTCTTTGGTGGTTACAGCTCGAGCCGACCCCAGCAAACATGGGCGTTTTGGTCCCGAAGCGTCGGTTTCGGGCGGGTCTGGGTGCTAGTCCCTGCGCTACTCCCGGGCATTGCTACTCCCTGGAGTGCCCGTGGCGTGCGCGATCGACCTTCGGTTTGCGCAGGTCGGGCACCTCGCCTGGCGAGGCTCAATACTGACTGGCCGTCCGGCGACACGACCAGGCGATCTTGCTTGAACATCGTCGCTTCCAAGACAGTCGGCGGAGTATCCGTCGCGGTCGAACCCTCCCCTCCCCCGCGTCGTGCCGAGCGACAGGTTGAGCCTGTGGCGTGAGCGCCCGGCGCGACCCGGGAGGCGGTAGCGTTGCTGGCGTGAGCGTTGAGGACCAGATCCTTGAGGCAGGCCGTCGTCTCGGGAGCGCGGCACCGGAGGCGCGCGTGATCCTGTTCGGTTCGCACGCACGTGGCAGCGCCGGCCCACGCAGCGACATCGACATCCTCGTGATCGAGCCCGACGTCGACAACGAAGCGATCGAGTCGGTCCGTCTGATGCGCGAGGTACGCGACCTGCGACTGCCGCTCGAGGTCGTCGTGGTCAGCCAGCGCGAGGCCGAGGACTGGCGCGAGGTGCGTGGAAGCCTCGTCCACACAGCCATCACCGAAGGACGCGTGCTCGCCGGCTGATGGCTGACCAGCACGACCTGGCGCGGGAGCTCCTCGACCGCGCTCAGGACGATCATGAGGCAGCCCAAGCCCTGCTTGACGTGCCTGCCGTCTCAGATGCGATCGTCGGCTTTCACGCGCAGCAGGCCGTCGAGAAGGCGTTCAAGGCGGTGCTCGCGGGACGCGTGGCGACGTCCGTTCACGCACAACATCGGCCTCTTGATGACCCTCGTCGAGGACGCAGGCATCCTCGCCCCGCCCTCCCTGGCCGATGCCGATCTCCTCACGCCGTATGGCGTGGCCCTGAGGTATGGCGCGAAGTCACCAGGCACGGTCGACCGTCGCACCGCTCTTGAGCTGGCCGACGCTGCGGTCGTTTGGGCACGAAAGCTCATCAAGCATTGAAGCGGCCATCTTGGGGGTTGGCTTACAAGGCTCGACACAGCCCGTTGCCTTCACGCTCCGACCCTGACCCGCTGTGCCCGCCAGCGATCCACCCCGGGCAAGTGTCCTGCGGCAACGCACACGGGCGCGATGGAGCGGCGCGTCGGCCGAGGAGCCTGGTACACCCGTGATAACCCCACCCTGCGAACCGCCCGATCCCTCGCCGATGCTGGCTCCACTTGGCACAGCACCGGCGATAATGGCGATTATCAAGGGTGCAGATCCGTACGTCCGGAGCGGACATGTGCGGCCACGAGCACCTTCATGAAAGACCGGCCAAGGGGGGCGAACGCTCGACCGGCCATCGCGCGCGCCCGCTCTACTCAGCGGCGTCAGTCTGTGACCAGAGACCCTCATCCAGCGCGACATCGGCCAGGGTCTTGCCGTTGGGCTCGATGGTGAAGGACGTGGCCACCGCGGTTGAGAAGGGGTCCCCGTTCCAGTCGTCTATGAGCGCTTTGTAGAGCTCGTGCGCGATGGCCGACGGCGAGAATTCCTGCTCCGCCGCGTCTGGGTCGGGGCGCCACGCGAACTTGGGTGAGCCGTTCGTGACGCGGATGGTGACCTGGAACGGCGTTCTCAACGGGTCGTACAAATCCCGGTGCGCCGCTGGAAGCACTGTCTTGTGGAGGTAGAGCGTCTGGCCGTCCACCAGCTTGCCGTGCTTAACGAGAAGGGGGACGACGGAGGGGCGCTGGCGCCGCCGGACGTTTGCCTCGCGTTTGCGCTCCTCACGTTTGCGAAGCGTCAGGTCGAATTCCTCCACGCCAGGGAGCGGGAGCAGTCGCTCGAACGCGACGACGAGATGCGCATCTGGCGTCTCAAACAGTCGGGCGGAGATAGCCTCGATGGGCATGCCGTACACGTCGCCGAGGTGTTTGACGTTCTTGAGCACGCGTCGCGGGAAGCTAGGGGCGACCAGCTTGATGCGCACCTGCTGGCTCGGGTGCCAGCTCTCGAAGTCGTCGATCTCCAAGAATTCGACGATCTTCGTCTTCGCCGACTCGAGCGGGACTGTGGAGACCTGCGCGGCGGCGACGTCCGGGTCGCTGGCGGTGGGCGATGCCTCGCCGGCGAGGGCCGGAGCGCGTCCTCCAATGCCCCGCGCGGCCGCGGCCCGACTGGCGTGTATCGTCGCGGCCGGGGGTGATGCGGCGGGTTTCCCTCCCGCGAGCTTCTCCAGGTGGCGGCGCAGGGTCTGGGCGAGGTCGTCGGTCTCGCGGTCGGCGTAAGCACCCGCGTACGCGAGCGCCTGCAGGTCGGTGACGCGGAAGTCGTCCGTGACCTTCAGCTCGATCAGCACGATCTCCCCGTCCTTGTCAATCGCAAGGATGTCAAGGCGGTCTTTGTCCTCCTCGAAATCGGCGAGCTGCTGGCCGAGCACGAGCATCGGCTCGCCAACCAGTCCCGGGTTGCTAGCGATGTGGGCCTCCAGTGTCAGTTCGTCCATCCGGCCCTGGAAGGGGACAGGCTCAAGCGTCTCGGCAGTTCCTTCAACCACCCGTAGGACCTTCGGCGCGAAAAACCTTATGGGAAGAAGGTCTAGCGGATTCCCGGTTGTCCCGTGTTGCAGCGAACACCTGGTCAGCGGTGGTCGTCAATCGCTCATCGAACGGCCTTGGTCCGCCTCGCACGAACCGAGGTTCTATGGCCTGACTGGCGGGTGACAGGCGGCCCTCGCTCAACTGTCGTACTCGGAATCCACGTGGCCGCGTTGCGCTGCGGTGAGCCCGTAGGCCTCCGTCACTAAGACATCAACCTCCCGCTCGAGCCGATTGAGAATCGCGTCGTATTCGGCTATGCGAGCGGCGCTTGAGACCAGCTCTGCCGTTATGCGTTCGCGGTGTGCACGCGAGCGCGGGTCTATCTTCAACCTCTTGGCGTTGACGTCTAAGACGTCGAGTGCGGCGCCAGCTCCTCGCCGAGCGTAGTCTTCGATCTTCGTCCAGCCGCTGAGTTTCTTGAGCGGCGTTCCGCAGACTGACGCGAGCCAGTCGAGGAAGTTTGCGCGTTCCTGCTCGATGGCGTGCGAGAGTTCGTAGAGGCGCCTGCCGTGCCCATCTAGTTCATGCGGGGCTGGATCAGGAATCGGCAGCCATGAGATGAACTGCTTGTTGGCGGTGAAAAAGTCATTCTGCAGCGGCGCCGCTCCGCGCCGGAACGCGAAATCGACCGGTCGTGAGTTTAGGACTGCGAGAAGAGCGAAAAGCCCGATCGATCCGGCGCGCGGCAGGATGCCGTTCACCCTGACGTTGTGGAAGTAGGCCGCGCCGGTTGGGTCGGCCGCGACCTCCAATCGCTTGACGGTTGCGGCGACCCCGAGCTTTGGGTGCTCGTGTAGGTCCAGGCTCTGTGTTCGCCCGAATGCCCACCAGCCGGCGTGATCCAATCTTTTTCTCTCACGAGCTCGCAGTTCGGATTCGTGGCGCTGCAGGTAGTTCCATGTGAGGGGAAGCGCTCGCAGCTCGCCCTCACTAAGCAGCTGCATGCGACCGTCGCGGCGCCGGTATGGGAACAGGAGCAAAGAGCGAAGCGTGCGCAGCGAGTACCGGTCCACGTCAGGGCCGGTCGCGAGGGGATGGAGTAGATCGGGCTCAAGCTCGACCTCGCGACCGCCTCGATCGGTGACAACGCGCCGCCCGTTGCGTAGGCCCCGGTCTTCGAGGATGTAGATCGGATCGGCACCCGTGATCAGTCCTTGGAAGATCTGCTGGGTGGCGTTGAGGAGCGGTGGACCCGCCCGTAGCATCGCGTCGATGATGGTGCGCTCTTTGGGGTCGACGAGGAGCCATGGGTCCGAGCCGAGCGCGGCGGTCGTGTACTGCGTGGGCGGGGGAAGCTCCTGCGAAGCGATGGCTCGACGCACTTCCATCGATGTGCCCTTGACGGCTGTGAACGTGAGCGCCGGCACGCGCCTGCGATCGAGGATGAGGATGCATGTGTAGTTGGTGGCGCCCTCGAATATCTGCGCGTGCCCGAAGTCCACTATGGCTTCGACTGCTTGGTCATGCGCGAGCCGCGCGCGGAGTCGCCGGCCGTAGTCGAGCTTGAGGAACGTGCTGGGAACGATGAAGCCGAGGCGCCCCTCCTCACGCAGCAACGTCAGGCCGCGCTCGATAAACGGCACGTAGGCGTCGAATGACCCGTAGGCGGTTGCGTAGCGAGCGCGATAGTGGGCGGCTACGTCTCGGCCAAGCTCTTGGATACGCACGTATGGAGGGTTGCCGATGATGGCGTCAAAGCCAGCGTTGTCACGCAGGTTCCCGTGCTCATCGAGGAAGCGACTTGGGAATTCGAGTTCCCAATGAAACGGGCGACCGGCCTCTGGGCTGACCGGCGGGTCGACGGCAGCATCGCATTCGGCAAGCAGCGGATCCCGGAGCGCGTTGAGCTCCATGGCGATGCGTTCCTTGTCGTGTGCTTGGTCGCCTGTCAGGGCGTAGGTGCGAGCTAGCTCGCCCACTTGGTCGAGCATGCGCTGGGCGCGAGCAGCAAGCTCCGCCGCGAACAGATCGGCGCCGCCGTCTAGAAGTGCCCGCAGCTCTGCACCCACCAGCGAGTTACCGACCTTCAGGTTTCCAAGGAAGCGCAGCGGCCGGTCGTCGCGCACAGTGCTCAGCCATAGTGCAAGGCGCGCGACTTCGACTGCCATTGGGTTGATATCGACGCCGTATAGGCAGCGTTCGGCGACGAGCCCCTGCAGTTCGGCGAGCGTTAGGTCTCCGTCATATGACGGATCGTTGGCGATTCGTCGCGCGAGGTAGGCGGCGGCACCCACGAGGAAGTGGCCACTGCCCATTGCCGGATCGAGGACGTGGAGGTCGAGCAACTCGTCGAGCGCTCGGTTGCTGGCCTGTGCGGCGCGCCGAGAGCGGTCGTCGAACAGTGGCGCGAGTGTCCGCTCGACGATGTCATCGACGATGTGCTCGGGCGTGAAGAACGCCCCCGTGCGCTTGCGTCCGTCGGCGGCCTCGAGACGCAACCGCCCGTCAGGTGCCTCGGCGAGCTGATACGCCAGCAGTTGCTCGAAGATCGTGCCGAGGTGCCGTACTGAGAGGTCGCGGTAATCGACCTGTTCGCTGCCGACCCGATAGAGCAGGTCAAGCGCTAGCGACATGAGATCGTCGGGCACCGTTCGCCCATGGAGCCACGGGTGGGCCTGCGGTGAGAAAAGACCGCCGTTGTACTCGTTCACCCCGAGGGCGAGATCGCCCCTATCAACGATGCGAAATAGCGCACGTAGGTCGTTGAACTTGTCGTCTGACTGCGAGCTGAATACGCGACCGGCATCGCGATCTTGCGCAAGCGCATTGCGTTGGGAACGCAGGCTGTAAGCAACGTAGTGCACGTTGTGGATGGGCAGCAGCCCGCGATCCTCAGCGTGCAGGCAGAACAGCAGTCGGTAGAGCACCACCAGCGCGTTGTCGAAGGCGAAGCTCAGTGCTTGGGGTGTTCGTTGCTCATCGCCGAGAAGGCCCGTGGCCACGAGCGGCACGGCAGCAAAGACTTGCGTGCGCAGCCGCTCGCCGACGGCGACGGCTTGCGCACGACTTCCCTCTAGCGCACGGTCCAGCAAGGAGCGCTGATCGGCGCCTGGTGAGAAGGCATCAACTGAGAAGAGCGCGGCGAAGTAGCGGAAGGCCTCAACGTCGCGGGCGTCCAGCAACGCACACAGGTCGACCTCGAGGCAGGCGCCCTCGACGAGATCTCCCTCCGCCGCATATAGGCGCCAGAGGCGGCCGTTGGTCAGGACGCCCCATCGCCTTCGGGTGATGGCGATGTAGTGGATGATTTGCGCCACTGGATCTTCGCTGAGGGCTCCGCGCACGCGCCGGCGATCAAGCGGACGATCGAAGCGCTTCGCGTCGCACACTGCGACGGCTTGCCGATATCGGTCGGTGCCCTGTCGCGGCCCGGCCGCGACACGATCCGCATCGTCGGCGAATAAGGCGTAGTCGGGCTGACGATGGCCACCTGCCGTCGCGATGCCAGCCTGCACGGTGAACGCGAAACCAAGCCGTGCCAGCACCGGCTTGATGAATCGCTCCTCGGTTTGCGCTTCGTTGGCGCTCACAAGACTCAAGCGCTCTCGATCCCATAGCTCGGCCACGTCACGCAAAAGCGATGCCGGGTCCGCCGCAACGAACTCCGGCCAAGCGGGCAGGCGATCCCTCAGAAAGTGATCGGAGAAGAGTTTGCGGTTGTCGTACGGGCCAAGTGCGAGTGCCAGCTGGTCGCCGGCTGACCCGGTCACGTGGCGTTAGGCAGCGAACAGCGACGGCTGTTCGACCGGCTGCATCCGGCTGACGGACGTCTCACGCGTTTCCTGAGGTTGAGTATCGCGATAATGCGCGACAACGAGCTGCTCAGAATCAAGGAATGAGGCTGTGGCACCCTCGAATGAGCGCATCCGCGCGTGGGGATGAAGGCCGGCGACCACCGACGATAGCTGCGCTCGCCGTCCGAGTTCGTCAGCTGGCATCTCCACGTTGAGCGTCGAGACCGTACGTTCGTCAGTGTCGAGATCCCTCGCCTCGACGACCAGTGTTCGCTCAGCAGTTCCAAGCATGCGCGGCAGGATATGTCGATGCTCGGACGATAGGAGCACTCGCCTAAGGTAGGGGCCGATCTCCAAGCATTTTGCGGCTCCGAGAGTGCCGACGCGTGCTTAGCCGAGTCGGCTTAAGAGCTCGCTCCACGCGTGCGACGCCTGCGTGCGGCCTGCGGCCGCTGCGCTCGCACACGTCGAGAGCGCATAGCCAGGCGGTGGTAGCTCGCGTAGCAGCCGCGGTGCCCTGCCGGATACCGTGCGCAGATGACGTCCATCGTCCTCGAAGGCCTCGCTGCGCCAGATCGTGGTGCGCGCTACTTCCGGGCAGACCTGCAGGTCCATACGCCTGCCGACGCGCGCTGGCCAGGCCAGCAGCCCAGCGACCCCGATGAACGGGCGACGGTCGCGCGGGACTATCTGCGCGCTGCCCAGGCCCGCGGCATGGAAGTGGTCGGAATCACGGAGCACCATGACGTGAGTTGGATCGACGAGTTGCGGCACGCAGCGTCAGCGCTGCACATGTATGTGATGCCGGGCTTCGAGGTCGAGACGCAGGAAGGCATTCATGTCCTATGCCTATTTGACCCCCGCGCGCCGGTCGCCGAGCTCGAGGACGCGCTGGCGCGGCTCGGCCTCCCCCGAACGCTGCGCGAGACCTCGAAGTCGACGAACATCCGCTCGACGCTCACGCTCCGTGATCTCATCACGACCGTGCAGGACGGCTGCGGCGGCATCTGCATCGCCGCGCACGTCACGACTGACAAGGGGATCCTCAAGGCGCTTGAGAAGGGTGGTGCCCGCGCCGACTGCTGGAAAGCAGCGGAGCTGCTCGCCGCGCAGATCCCGACCGATGTCGCCTTGTTTCCGCACGAAGGCACCAAGCGCATCTTGGCCAACGAGGACGAGAACTACCGCCGCGAGCGCCCGCTGGCCTACGTCCAAACCTCCGACGCCCGTAGTCCAGATGACATCGGCACGCAGTCGGTTTGGATCAAGATGCAGCGCCCCAGCGTCGAGGGGCTGCGCCAAGCGTTTCTTGACGCGGACTCACGCATCACCTCCGAGGATCCGTACGCCGCGCGCGCGGCCGGTGAGATTTTGTCGATCGGCTGGGAGGGAGGTTTCCTCGACGGACAATCGGTCGGGCTTAGCCCCGAGCTGAACTGCCTGATCGGCAGTAAGGGGACCGGCAAATCCACCATCATC
>CAWGTK010000021.1:0-81466 GCA_963825485.1 uncultured Actinomycetes bacterium | reverse complement strand
GCCGGCACGTCGCCGAGCAGGCGCTCCAGGCGCGGTGGGCCCTCGTCGTCGAGCGCGATCGCGCCGCCCGGCCAGTACGGGCTCGAGCCGGCGGGGCCGCGGCCCATGAACAACGTCTCGAAGATCCAGCAGCCCCCGTTGTGCAGCTGGGTACCGGCCGGCGTGCGCCACTCCGACGCGTCGTCGCGCTCCAGGCAACCGGTGCGGTGCGTGTGGCCGAAGATTAGGTGCTCGGGCGCGATCCGCAGCCGCCGTGCCGTCTCGCCGACGGCCGCCGCCCCAGCGAGTCGCAGTTCGTCGACGGCGATCTGCGACTGCACCGGGCCCAGGCCGGCGCGGTTGGCGGCGAGCACCCCCAGCCGGAACGGCACCGCCAGCGCGCGGCTGCGCACGCGCCGCGCCCGGCTGGCGCTCCCGCCGCCCGACAGCGCGCGCCACGCGCCGACCGGCGAGCGGCTGCCGACCGTCACCCGGCCGGGGGCGGCGCGCTGCGCGCTCGCCTGGCTGAGCGCGTAGAGCGGCGCGAGCACCGCCTCGTAGTCGTCGGGCGTCGCGGGATCGGGGATCGCGCCGACCATCCGCGCCATCACGCCCGCCGCCAGGCGCTCCATCGTCGGGATCGTGACGTGCAGGTCGAGATAGTGGCCGTGCGTGGCGTAGACGTCCTCGCGCAGCCACAGCCCGGGATAGGCGACCTCGACGCGCGCCGGAGCGAGGAAGCCCGCCAGGCGCTTGGCGATCCACGACGCCTTGAAGGCGGGCACGCGCTCCTCCAGCGCCAGCGCGCCGGGCTCCTCGCGGCGACCGCGCCAGTCCAGCCAGCCGGCGGCGATCGCGTGGTCGTGGTTGCCGGGCACCAGTACGACCTCGACGCCCGCGGGCAGGGCCGCGCCGATCGCGCGCATGATCGGCTCGGCGCGCGCGAGCACGTCACGCGCCGGGCCATGGCGCAGCTCGAGCGTGTCGCCAAGCAGGACGAGCCGGTCGACGCCGTCGAGGCGGGCGAGCAGGACGTCGAGCGCGGCCGGGCGCGCGAGCACGTCGGCGCCGCTGGCGACGCCGATGTGCAGGTCGGAGATGACGAGGGTGCGCATCAGGCGCGCGGAGCGTAGTGGCTTCGCGACGCAACGCCGGGCGGCCCGGCGCGGCTCAGACCCGGGCGGCGAGGTCCTGGCGGATGCGCTTGGGCAGCATGAAGCGCACGTCCTCGCGCATGACCTCGAACTCCGAGACGTCCTCCACGCCGCGGTCGGTGAAGTACGAGACGAGCCGGTTGACGAGCTCTTCCGGCGCGCTCGCGCCCGACGAGATGCCGACGACGCGCTTGCCGTCGAGCCACTCCTCGGCGACCTGGGACGCGTTGTCGATGAGGTGCGCATCGGTCCCGCAGTCGCGGGCGACGTCGACGAGCCGCTGCGAGTTGGAGGAGTTCTGCGAGCCGATGACGAGCACGAGATCGCACTCGGCCGCCATCTGCTTGACGGCCGCCTGGCGGTTGGTCGTGGCGTAGCAGATGTCGTCGGTGCGCGGGCCCGTGATCGCCGGGAAGCGCTCGCGCAGGCGGGTGATGATCGCGCGCGTCTCGTCGACCGACAGCGTCGTCTGGGAGATGTAGGCGACCTTCTCCGGGTCGGCGACCTCCAGCGCATCCGCATCGGCCTCGGTCTCGACGAGGACGATGGAGTCGGGCGCCTCGCCGATCGTGCCCTCGACCTCCTCGTGGCCGCCGTGGCCGATGAGCACGATCGTGTAGCCCTCGGCAGCGAACTTCTTGGCCTCGACGTGGACCTTCGTCACGAGCGGGCACGTCGCGTCGATCGTCGACAGCGAGCGCTCCGCGGCCTGCGCGTGGACGGCCGGCGAGACGCCGTGGGCGGAGAAGACGGTCGTCGCCCCGGCGGGGATGCTCTCGTCGATCTCGTCGACGAAGATCGCGCCGCGCGCCCGCAACTGCTCGACGACGTGCTTGTTGTGGACGATCTCCTTGCGGACGTAGACCGGTGCGCCGTACAGCTCGAGCGCGCGCTCGACGGTCTGCACGGCGCGGTCGACGCCGGCGCAGTAGCCGCGCGGGGCGGCCAGCAGCAGCTTCTCGACGCTCAACGACATGCGTTCAGTGTAGGCGTGCGATGCCCGCGCCGCCACGAGCGACGGATACGGGCCCGTGGTGCGGCCGGCCGCCGTCACGGTTCCCGAATTTCCGCCCGCCGGGGCGCGACGCGACGTTCCACCGGACGTAGACTTCTCCCCGCGATGGCCGTCCATGTCGTACCGCGTCCGACAAGGTCCACGTGCGGATGTACCTCGTTACCGAGGCAAGCAGCGGCGAGACCAACCAGCCCGTCCACGCGCTGTGCAAGCTCGCCCGGGCCGGCATCGACGTGACGGTCGTCGTCGACGCCGGGCAGGCCACGCTCGACTACGTCTGGCCGGCCCTCGTCAAGCTGAAGCGGGCCGGGGTGCACGTGTTCACCGAGACGGGACCGGGCGGCGGCATCATGCACGACAAGCTCGCGTGGGCGCACTTCCCCGCGAAGAAGAGCTCCGATCCGATGACCGAGCTCCCGACCCCGCCGCGCTTCACGGTCATGATCGGCAGCTCCGGTCTCACGGAGAACGTGATCGAGAACGCCAACTGCGAGAACCTCCTGATCATCGATGACAAGGCGCTCTTCCTCGAGCTGTGGAAGCACGACGTGGCCGCCGCGAAGAACCGCACGGCGTACTGACCGGACCGCGCACCGGCCGCGCGACGAAGCGCCGGCCCGGCGAGGAGCGGCTCAGTCGTTGCTCGTGACGGCGTCGATCAGCCAGGCGAAGCGATCGCGCGCCGCTGCGTGCCGCGTCGGGACGTGCTCGCTGGGTACGTCGCCCGGCGGCGGCATGTAGCCGCGTAGCAGCTGCCGAGCGACCGACTGGCGGTGCACCTCGTCGGGCCCGTCGTACAGGCGCGCGCCGCGCGCGAAGCGGTACATCGCCTCCAGCGGCATGTCGGTCGAGTAGCCCAGCGCGCCGTGCGCCTGCACTGAGCGGTCGATGACGTCATGCAGCACCTGCGCGCCGTAGAACTTGATCAGCGACACGTCCGCCCGCGCCGCCGCCGCACCCTGCGTGTCGATCTTCCAGGCGGCGTGCAGCGTCATGAGCCGCGCGGCCTGCATCTGCGCGGCCGAGTCGGCGATCCAGTTCTGGACGGTCTGCTTCTCGGCGAGCAGCGACCCGTGCGACTCCCGGTACGTCGCGCGCTCGCAGAGCATGTCGAAGGCGCGCCGGGCGACGCCGAGCCAGCGCATGCAGTGATGGATCCGGCCCGGGACGAGCCGCGACTGGGCGAGCAGGAAGCCCGCGCCGCGCGGGCCGAGCAGGTTCTCGGCCGGCACGCGAACGCCCTCGTAGGCGATCTCCGCGTGACCGCCGAGCTGGCCGAACCGCTCGGCGGGCTGCTCCATCGTCGGGACGTCGCGCACGATCCGCACGCCCGGCGTGTCGGCCGGGACGATGAGCATCGACGCCCGCCGATGACCGCGCGCCGCCGGATCGGTGACCGCCATGACGATGAGGAAGTCCGCGATCGAGCCGTTGGAGGTGAACCACTTGTGCCCGTCGACGACCCACTCGCCGGCGGCCTCGTCGAGCACGGCGCGCGTCTGCAGCGTGGTCGGGTCGGCGCCGGCGACGCCGGGCTCGGTCATCGAGAAGGCGGAGCGCAGGTCCCCGGCCAGCAGCGGGTGCAGCCAGCGCTCCTTCTGCTGCTCGCTGCCGGCGAGCGCGATGAGCTCGGAGTTGCCCGAGTCCGGCGGCTGGTTGCCGAACGCACTCGGCCCCAGCGGCGTCGAGCCGAGGATCTCGTGCATGAGGCCGAGCTTGACCTGGCCGAAGCCCTGGCCGCCGAGCTCCGGCGGCAGATGGGCCGCCCACAGCCCGCGCCGGCGGACCTCGTCCTGCAGCGGCGCGAGCGCCCGGTCGATCTGCGCGCGGTCGAGGTCGAGCGTCTCGAGCGGCCAGATCTCGGCGCGGACGAAGCCGGTCATCCAGTCCAGCTGCGCCTGAAACTCGGGCTCGGTGGAGAAGTCCCATGCCATGGCCGGAAGTCAGCGTACGCGGCGGGTCGGCCCGGCGCACGACCACTACTCTCAGGGCACCGATGCCGCCGCGCCATCTCGACCGTCTCTCCGCCGTCGACGCCGCCTTCCTGCACCAGGAGGGACCGGTTTCGCACATGCACATCGGGGCGCTCGTGCGTGCCGAGGGACCCGCGCCGCCGTACGACGAGTTCCTGGACTCGATCCGCGCGCGCCTGCACTACGTGCCGCGCTACCGCCAGCGGCTCGTCTACCCGCCGGCCGCCACGGGCCGGCCGCTGTGGGCCGACGACGCGGACTTCAACCTCGAGTACCACGTGCGCCACACCGCGCTGCCTGCACCGGGCAGCGACGAGCAGCTCATGAACCTCGCCGCGCGCGTGTTCTCCCAGCAGCTGGACCGCTCCAAGCCGCTGTGGGAGCTGTGGCTCGTCGAGGGGCTCGCCGACGGCGGCTTCGCGCTGCTGTCCAAGAGCCACCACGCGATGATCGACGGCATCGCCGGGGTCGACCTCGGCACCGTGCTCTTCGATCTCGGTCCCGAGGGGCGCCCGCCCGAGGACGACCTCGAGCCGTGGATGCCCGACCCCTCCCCCGGCCCGCTGGACCTGCTCGCCGCCGGCGTCGCCGGGATGACGAAGGCCTCGCTCGGCGTGGCGGCCAAGGCGCTGGGGTCGCTCAGCCGGCCGGAGCGCGCGATCGAGGACGCGAAGGTGGCCGTCGAGGGGCTCGGCGAGATCGTCTGGGCCGCCGCGAACCCCGCGCCGCCGTCGCCGCTGAACGTCGAGATCGGCCCGCACCGGCGCTTTGCCGGCGTGGCCTGCGACCTGCAGGACTTCAAGGCGGTCAAGAACGCGTTCGGCGGGACGGTCAACGATGTCGTGCTGGCGGTCGTCGCGGGCGCGCTGCGCCACTGGCTGCACTCGCGCGGCGTGCGCACGCAGGGCCTCGAGCTGCGCGCGCTCGTCCCGGTCTCCGTGCGCCATCGCGACGTGGCGCACAACGGCGCGGGCAACCGCCTGGCCGTCATGCGCGGGCCGCTGCCCGTCTACGTCGATGATCCGGTGCAGCGGCTGGCGGTCGTGGCTGCCGCGATGGACGACCTCAAGGAGTCCAAGCAGGCCGTCGGCGCCGAGGTGCTGACGAGCATGCAGCAGTTCGCCCCGCCGACCGTGCTCGCGCAGGCGTCGCGGCTGAACTTCTCGACGGTCCTCTTCAACCTGCTCGTCACCAACGTGCCGGGGCCGCAGTTCCCGCTCTACGTCCAGGGCCGTGAGATGAAGGCCGTCTTCCCGATCGCGTTCTTGCCCAAGAACCACGCGCTGGCGATCGCGATCATGTCCTACAACGGGCAGATGAACTTCGGCCTGCTCGGCGACTACGACGCGATGCCCGACCTCGACGCGTTCGGCGAGGCGATCGAGTCCTCGCTGGCCGAGCTCGTTTCGCTGGCCGCGCGGCAGGCGCGGGCCGGCGCCGGGACCGGTGCCGGCACGACCTCCTCCGCTTAGCGGCGGCGGTCCACCCGCATCGACAGGTCCGGCTTGGTCGGCGCGGCCTCACGGTTGCCGGCCTTGTCGACGGCGACCGTGTAGAAGCGATACAGCGACCCCGGCCGGACGTTGACCTTCAGGCGGTTTCTGCGCGTGCGCTTGATGCGCCGGTAGGCGCGGCGGTTGGCCGAGCGGTAGACCTCGTAGACGTCGAGGCCGGACGGCGTGAGCCCGGCCGCCGCGCGGTCGGAGCCGGTGAAGCGCAGCGTGACCGCGCGTGCCCGGCGCACCCGCTTCTCGCCCGTCAGCCGGGATTTCGGCGCGCGGCGATCGATCGCTCGGACGGCGGTCAGCGCGGCGGCGGCGTCGAGGATGCCCCACCCGAGGTCGGCGTTCCAACCGCTGCCGGCCGAGCGCGTCGCGCTCTGCTTCAGCGCGCGGATGATGTCCGCCGTCGTGGCGGCGGAGTTCAGCCGGCGCGCCATCGCCGCGACGCCGGCGACGATCGGCGCCGCCATCGACGTGCCCTGCAGGTAGGCGTAGCGCGTGTCGCCGCCGAACGCGATGCGACAGCGGCAGTCCGTGCCGGGGAACAGGAGGCTGCCGCCGGTCTCGAGCTCGGTGCGGTTGCCGGGGAAGGCGGCGAAGATGCCGGCCGGCCCGACGCCGCCCTCGAATGCTCCCGGCGCCGCGAGCGAGATCTGCGACCCGCGGCCGGCGAACACGGCGCGCGCCCCGCCGAAGTTCGAGGCGGTGACCGTCAGGCCGCGGCCGGCGGCGAGGTCGCCGCCGGTGCCGGTCGGCTGCAGCAGGTTGGAGGGGTAGCCCTGCTCGTCGACGGGCTGGTCGTCGGCGGCCGCGACGAGCACGGAGCCCTTGTCGTAGGCGTACTCGATCGCGTCGCGCACCGGCTGCGGCGCGGCGGGGTCGTCGCTGCCGAAGCTCATGTTGATCGCGTCCGCGCCCCGATCGGCGGCCTGCACGATCGAGGCGGCGATCGAGCTGTCGGTGAGGTCGCTCTTGAAGATCAGCAGCTTGCAGTCCAGGCCGGAGCCGACGCCGCCCACGGCGTTGTCGCCGGCGGCGCAGGCGAGCGAGGCGACGTGCGTGCCGTGGCCGTTCTCGTCGCTGGTCGCCGGGCCGTGGCCGTTGATCGCGTCGTTGTCGATTGCCGCGGCGATCTTGCCCTGCAGGTCGGGGTGGCCGCCGTCGACGCCGGTGTCGATGACCGCGACGGTTGCTCCCTCGCCGCGGGCGACGTCCCAGGCGGCGGGCAGCCCGATGCGCGGTACCCACCACGCGACGGTCGTGCCGGCCGGGGTGCCGGGTGCGTTCTCCGGCTCGCGCAGCGCGGCGTCGTCGGGCATGAGGCGAAGCTGCGCGCGGTGCTCGACGTCGACGGAGCGCACGCCGGGCAGGCGGCGCAGGAGCGGCGCGAGCACGGAGAGCGCGATACCGGCGACCGGTCGGACGGTGACGAGGCCGATCTGCGGGATCTGGGCGCCGTCGCGGCGGGCGCCCGGCGCGGCGAGCACGGCGGCGGTCGCGGCGCGGGCGGCGGCGCTGCCCGGCGCTGCGCCGAGCGTGACGAGCAGGCGTCCGCTGCGCTGCGGCGCGGCCGCCTGGGCGGCCGCCGGGGCGACGACGAGCGCCGCGGCGAGCACGGCGAGGCAGGCATGGAGCGGTCGCACGGCACGCATGGTCACGTCAACCCGACCGCAGGTGCGTCGATGCGCCGCGCGGGAGGGGGCGCATGCCAGCGGTCCGGCTCAGAAGCCGAGTGCGAACTTGGCGTCCTCGCTCATCTTCTCCGGCGACCAGGGCGGATCGAAGGTCATCTCGCTCTTGACGGACTCGACGCCCTCGAGCGGAGCCACGAACTCCTCGATCTGCTCGGTGATCTGCGGACCGATCGGACAGGCCGGCGTGGTCAGCGTGAACGTGACCATGACGTTTCCGCTGTCCTGCTGGATGCCGTAGATCAGGCCGAGCTCGACGAAGTCGAGACCAAGCTCCGGGTCGATGACGTTCGTTAGTGCTTCTTCAATTTCTTGCAGCGTTGCCATGGGGGTGATTGTATCCGCGGCGATCGTCGTCGTCGGCAGCGCGCCGAGGTCGGGGCGGTCAGGTCGAGCCGGGGCTTGGAGGAGCCATCGTCACGTACGAGGACAATCCGCCGACACTGCGGTGCTATGGAGCTGAGGACCGCTCGACCCAGTCGCTGCGGCGTCAGGCGATGTCGCAGGCGCTGTGCGCACCGGCCGATGTCGTCGTCGATCTGGCCGAGCTGGCGTTCGCCGATCCGTCGCTGATGCTCGACTTCGTGATGATCGCGCGGCGCCTGCGCAAGGCCGGTCGCGAGCTGACGCTGTGCGACGCCCAGCCGGACATCTCGGTGCTCATCGAGTACGTCGGGCTGCACCGGCTGCCGGGCGTGAACATCGCGCCGGCGCCCACGCCCGCCTGACCCAGGCGCGGCGGCGTCGCCGCCCCGCGATCGCGCTCGCGTAGCCTTACGAGGACCATGGCGCTCCTGCTCGTCGTCCTCTTCATCGTCGCCCCGATCGCGGAGCTCTACGTGCTCTGGCAGATCGGCTCGGCGATCGGGATCCTGCCGACGATCGCGCTGCTGATCCTCGACTCCGTGCTCGGCGCCGCGCTCATGCGCTCGCAGGGCCGCGCCGCGTGGATGGGCTTCAACCGCGCCCTCGCCGAGGGCCGCGTTCCCGGCCGCGAGGTGATGGACGGCGCGCTCGTGATCTTCGGCGGCGCGCTGCTGCTCACGCCGGGCTTTCTCAGCGACATCTTCGGGTTGATCCTGCTGCTGGCGCCGACGCGCGCGCTCGTCCGCACCGTGCTGCTGCGGCGCTTCGCCGGGCGCATCGTCGCGGGCGCCGCCAGCGGCGTGCAGGCGCGGATGGGCCGGATGTTCACCTTCGAGACGGGCGCCTCGGGCCCGGGCCCCGGCCCCGGCCCTGGACGCCGCCGGCCGCCGGGCTCCGTCGACGACGACGTCGTCGAGGGCACGGCCAGCGACGTTCCTCCGCGCCCGCGCAAGCTGCCGTGAGCGTCGTCGCCGACGACGAGCGCCCGCGCGCGCTCGACGATCCGGCGTTCCGCGACGCCGTCACGTTCTCCTTCGGCGACCCGGCCGCGCGGGTCTACGGCCTGGCGCGCGTCGGCATCGGCGGCGGCGCCGCCAGCGGCTTCGCCGTCGTCTACGCGGGCGACGCGCTCGTCAGTGCCTCGACGCAGGCGCAGGTCGCGCTCGACGCACCCGACGGCTGGGAGGCGGTGAGCGCGGCCGGCGTGCGCGGCACGGTCGAGATACCGCTCGAGGCCTGGACCGTGCGCTACGACGGCGAGGACGACGCCGGCCTGGACCTGCGCTTCGAGGCGATCTCGGCGCCCGCCGCGCTCGATCCCGACGGCGCGGTGGCGCGGGCCGGCGGCATGGAGGGCTACGAGCAGCTCTGCGGCGTCACGGGTGAGGTCCGTCACGGAGGGCGCTCGCAGCGCATCAACTGCCTGGGCCAGCGTGGCCATCAGTGGGGCACGCCGGACTCAGGACGCATCGAGCTCGCCCGGACGCTCACGGCCTGGATGGGCGCCGACCGCGCGATCACGCTGACCGCGGTGCGCCCGGCCAGGGCCAAGTACCACGACGAGGAGGCCGTCGGCGGGTTTCTCATCGACCGCGGCGAGCCGCTGGAGATCTTCGATCCGCGCCTGTCGACGACGTACGACGGAGCGCTGCGCCAGCGCCGCGCCGGCCTGGAGCTGTGGATGTCCGAGGAGGGCGGCCATGCCCGGCGGGCGGCCGGCGCCGCGGTCTGCGGCACGACGGTCGACCTCGGCGAGCTGCGGCTGGACAGCGCGTTCTTTGCGTGGCGCATGGAGGGCCGCGTCGGCACCGGCCGCTACGACATCCTGCGCCGGGCGAGCGACAACGGCGACGGCGGGGTCCTGCGCCGGCGCAACCGCTGAGCGCGGCCACGGCCGTGATCCGGGCGATCGTCAGCGACTTCGGCGGCGTGCTCACGACGCCGCTGGCGGGCTCGTTTCAGGGCTTCGCGGATCGATCGGGCATCGACCTGGAGACGATGGGCCAGGCGCTCGCCGCGCTGCACGAGCGCGACGGCGTGCATCCGCTGCACGAGCTCGAGTGCGGACGCATCACCGAGACGGCATTCGTCGAGAGCCTGCGCGCCTCGCTCGGCGAGCTGCTCGGTCGCGAGGTCGATCTCGCCGCGTTCGCCGAGACGCTGTGGGAGGGGCTGTTCGCCAACGAGGCGATGATCGCCTTCATGGCGTCGCTGCGCGCCGAGGGCTACCGGATGGCGCTGCTGACCAACAACGTGCGCGAGTGGGAGCTGCGCTGGCGCGCCCTGGCGCCGATCGACGAGATCTTCGAGCTCGTGATCGACAGCGCCTTCGTCGGCATGCGCAAGCCCGACCCGGAGATCTACGAGCTGACGGTGACCGGGCTCGGCGTGCCGGCGTCGGGGTGCCTGTTCATCGACGACATCGAGGTCAACTGCGAGGCGGCGCGGGCGGCGGGGATGAGCGCGGTGGTGTTCTGCGACACCGAGCAGGCGATCGCTGACGTGCGGGCGCTGCTGGCCGCCGCGCCGACGACCTAGTTGTCTGAGCCCAGCCGGTCCCAGAGGTAGAGCTCGACGCACTCCGTCGCGAGCTCCATGCAGCGTGCCCGGGAGAGGTGCGGCAGGACCGTCTCGAGCGCCTGGTCCTCGGCGACGCCCGCGTCGAACGCCTCCTCGCCGCGGAAGCCCGCCGCGATCTTCAGCGCCTCGCGGCGGTTCTCGCCGAGGCTCGGGAAGACGTTGACGAGGAACTCGCGGTTGGCGATCGGGTGGCCGACCTCCAGCGACGCGTGCCATGCGGCGAGCATCGACAGGTCGTGCTCGTCGAGATCCTGGACGGCCTTCGCGTAGTGCGAGGCCAGCTCGTTCTCGGGGATCTCATCGACCCACGCACGCACGAGCTCGCCGAGCAGCTGCCGGCGCGCCTCGCGGCCAACGGACTCGGCGATCACCCTGATCGCGTCCTGCGGTTCGATGAAGCACAACGGCATGGCGACTCCCTGGCCGGGAAGTGGGACTCCAGGCAAGGTACGGAGGGGGTCGGACGGGATCGCGCGGGATGCAACAAACCGCCCAGAACCCGCCGCCGAGGCACGAGTGGGCCGTCCGCGAACGTTGCACCTGAACCCTCGGGCGCGGGTTTTCGGGCCCGACGTTGCGGAGGACCCACTAGCGTTCAGGCATGCCCATCCTCGCCGCCGTCCTCCTTCTCGGGTGCCTCGCCTTCGCGCTCGTCGTCTGGCACCGCCGCGAGGGCCGCGAGAACACGGCCGAGCTCGACGAGATGCTCACCCGCGTGCGCCAGGAGGTGCAGTGGCGGCGGGCGGTCATCCCCCTCGCGGTCATCGCCGCGCTCGTGCTGCTCTTCACGCTCGCGCGCAACCCGAGCCGCTGGGCGGTGCTGCTCGTCGGGCTCGGCGCCATCGCCGCCGGCGTGACGGCGTTCGTGGTGAGCGAGCGCCGCCGCCGGGCCGGTTAGCGGCTCAGGCGACGACCTCCATCCCGACGCGGTCCGCCTCGCCGGCCTCGCTCGGTGACTCGACGGCGAGCACCGCCTCGAGCGCCGCGATCGCCACCGCGAGCTGGCCGAGGTCCGGCTCGCGCGTGGTCAGCAGTTGCAGCTTCAAGCCGGGCAGCATGAGGATCTGCGCCCAGCGCTTGCTGCGGTTGCGCCCGAACCACTTGATGACCTCGAACGCCAGGCCGGCGATGAGCGGGATCCCGACGACGCGCGAGACGAGCAGCCAATACCACGCCGGGGTGCCCAGCGGGGCGAAGACGACGACCGCGACGATCATCACGACGAGCAGGAAGCTCGTGCCGCAGCGCGGGTGCAGGCGGCTGTAGCGCTGCGCGTTCTCGGGCGTGAGCGGCGCGCCGGCCTCGTAGCAGGAGATCGTCTTGTGCTCGGCGCCGTGGTACTCGAAGACGCGCTGCAGGTCCTTCATCCGCGAGACCGCCCAGAGGTAGGCGAGGAAGATCGCGACGCGGATGAGCTTCTCGACGACGACGAAGACGACCGCGTTGGGCAGCGCGTCGCCGAACAGGCTCGTGATGCCGACCGGCAGCAGGAAGAACAGGCCGATCGCCAGCCCCAGCGCGAGGACGACGGTGCCGGCCCAGGCGCCGCCGGAGATCTCCTCCTCGCCGTCGGGCAGCTGCCGGTTGACCGAGATGCTCAGCGCCCGGAAGCCCAGGCGCAGCGACTCGCCGAGCGCGACGACGCCGCGGATGATCGGCCAGCGCAGCCAGCGGTGGCGCTTGAGCGCCGATACGAGCGCGAAGCGCATGACCTCGATCTCGCCGAGCGCCGGCTCGTCGCCGGCCATCCGGCGCCCGCGGGCGGTCTGCTCGGCGCTCGGCGCGCGGACCGCGACGGCCCACGTCGAGACGCCGCGCATCATCACGCCCTCGATCACCGCCTGCCCGCCGAGGGGCGCGTCGCGCGACGCGACGAGCGGGGGTGATTGGAGGCTGTGGAGCGGCCGCTGCGGTTCCTGCTCAGCGGCCACCGTCATGGCCTGCGGTGTTGAGGCCTACTTGCCGTCGGCGACGCGCTTGGCGGCGCGGCGCTTGAAGCGGTCGACCCGTCCACCGGTGTCGACGAGCTTCTGGCGACCCGTGTAGAACGGGTGGCAGTTCGAGCAGATCTCGACGTGGATCTCCGGCTGCGTCGAGCGCGTCATGAACTCGTTGCCGCACGTGCAGCGGACGTGGGCGGCGACGTACTCGGGATGGATGTCGGTCTTCATAGTGCGTCCAGTCTACCGAGCGACTTTCGCTGCTCTGGACGCTCATCCGAGCGCCAGCGGGCACGGCCGGCGCGCCCCGTTGCCGCGCTCCTGGGACTCGTCGACGCGGCGGTCGGCGTCCACGCGCACGACGATCGCCACCAGCGGGATGCAGGCCGGCGCGACGACCGCCACGGCACGTTCCCCGCCCGCGGCGAGCTCCCCGACCTCCGCCGTACCGGACGCCACGCGGACGCTGAACGGGCTCGCCGACGAGCGGCCGGTGTTGCGCACGACGAGCGTGTAGCGGGCCAGGCCGGGCTGAGCGAGGTCGAGGACCGCCGTCAGCGGGCCGGGGACCAGGTTCGGGCGCAGGTCGGGCTGGCGGCACGCTCGGGTGCGGGCGCGGGCGCGCTTGACGACGTCTCCGCCGGCGGCCAGCCAGCGGAAGTGCACGAGCGCGCGGTAGGTCGCCGGCACCGGCAGGCCGGTGACGCGCCTGGTGAAGACGAAGCCGGCGACGTTCGGATCGGCGCGCTCCCACACGCCGAAGCCCGCGGCCTTGAGCCGGCGCCACTGCCGCCGGCCGTCGTGCCTGCGCTCGAGCTCGAAGCGCATCTGCATGCGCGTCGCGTTGGCACGCGCTGGCATCGACCCGACGAACGAGGCGATCCGCTGGACCGGCAGCGGGCTCGTGGTGCAGCGCTTGAGGGTGGCGGCGAGCTTCGGCGGCTTGGCGGTCGGGGCTTGCGCGGACGCCGTGCCGGCGGCCAGGCCGATCAGGAGCAGGAGGACGACGAGGAGCGCACGACGCATGCGTGCATAGGACAACGCAGCCGGTCGCGAGTTGCGGCGGTGGACGGGTGTCAGGCGCGTCGCGTGCCTACGCGGCGAGGGCGATGGGCTGATCCGGCGTGACTGCGCCGGACCAGTCGAAGCGCTCGAGCTCGACCGCGTGACCCGAGCGGCGCGCCTCGACGACGATCCCCCAGGGCTTGGGATGCACGACGACCTCGGCCTGCGGGTGGCGAAGGCGAAGGCGCACGATCTCGCGCATCTGCTCGAGGGTCAGCTCATGGCACTGCATGGTCTCCACAACCGTCCTATCGGCCGGAGGTTGCGCGGACATGAGCGCCGCGTTGCGCCAACCCACGCCGGCGGCCACGTGGGTGCCCCGAGGCCGGGCGGCCGGCGTTCAGGCCGCCTTCGCCTGGTCGAGCAGCGCGTGCAGCTCGGCCGCCGTGGCGGGACCGCGGTCGACGACGTCGCCGTAGGAGAACGGGACGTGGTTGGATCTGCGCCTTCGCGTGATGTCGTTCTCGAAGCCGTGGCGGCTGGCGTGGAAGCCGTAGCTGTGCAGTTCGATCGTGAGGCCGCGCTGCTCCCAGTGGCGGTCGACCTTGTCGCCGCTGACATCGAGGTTCGTGCGCGGCAGCGGCAGGCCGTGCTCCGTGACGAGGCCGACGAAGGCGTCCTCGAGCCGGCTGAGCGTCACGTCGGCGCCGAACGCATGGCGCAGCTTCGCCGCGCCGGGCTTGTGGGGTCGAGCAGCTGGCGCCGCGTCACGCGGCCGTGCTGGCGGCGCCCGATCCGGGCGGCGATGGTGAACTGACCCCGCATACAGGGGTCAAGTCACCACGCCGGCGCGATTCGCCCCCTCCCCGCGGCTTCGATGGGCGTGTGGTGAGTTGACCCCGGATGGAGGGGTCAAATCACCACGCGGGTCACGCGACAGCAGCTAGAGGTTCTGATAGAGCGGGCCGTCGCCGCCCTCGGGCGTCGTCAGGCGCCCGCCCTTCGCGGTGATCGCGCCGCACTGCACGCAGTTGGTGTAGTTGACGATGACGTCGACCATGCCGCTGGAGGGCGCGTCGTCGGGGATCTCGTAGACGCCGGCGGGGCACATCCAGGCCCACGTCTCGGCCACCTCGCGCGGCACGCGCTTGCGCACGCGGATGTGGTTCGGCGCGTCGTCGCGGGTCGCGTTGCCGGTGATGTAGACCGACGAGAGCTTGTCGAAGGTGTAGGTGCCGTCGGGCTTGGGATAGCCGTCCTTCGTGTCGCCGACGAACATCGGCTTGGCGTCGTTGCGGTGCCACTTGCGCCGCCCGCCCGGGAAGCGGCCCTTGGTCAGGATCATGAGGTTGACCAGCGGGCCGCCGCGCAGAAAGCCCTTCTGAAACGGCTGGCGCGTGTTGCGCACCGCGTAGAGCTCCTGGCCGATCTGCGAGTCGTCGACCGCCGCCTCGTAGGAGTCCAGCGACGCCACCGGGTCGCCACGCTGCAGCGACGCGTAGATCGCCTCGGCCGCGAGCTTGCCCGACAGCACTGAGTGGTGCACGCCCTTCAGCGCGACCGTGTCGACCATCCCCGCCGAGTCGCCGACCAGCAGCGCGCCCGGCATCGTGAGCCTCGGCATCGACCACCAGCCGCCGGCCGGCAGCGCCTTCGCGCCCCACGACACGCGCTCGCCACCCTCGAGGATCTCGCGCACGAGCGGGTGCAGCTTGAACTGCTGCAGGAGATCGTGCGCGGAGGTCGTCGCGTCGGCGTACTCGAGATCCACGACGAAGCCGATCGAGACGAGGTCGTCACCGGTCTTGGCGTCCTTCATCGGATACAGCCAGGTGCCGCCGATCTGGCCGTACCTCGCGCGCAGCTTCAGCGGCCACGGGCCGATCGTGTGGATGAGGCGGTCCAGCGGCTTGGGCACCCGCCAGACCTCCTTGACGCCGAGCTCCCAGACCTGCGGCTCGCGGCCGTCGGCCAGCGAGAACTCGCGGATCGCGGCGCCGGTGAGATGGCCCCAGCAGCCCTCCGCCAGCACGGTGCACCGAGCCTTCACGTCGGTCCCCGGCTCGAAGTTGCGCAGCGGCTGGCCGTCCTTGCCGCGGCCCTTGTCGCCCGAGCGCACGCCGACCACGGCGCCGTCCTCGACGATGAGCTGCGTCGCCGCGGTCTCCGTCAACACGTACGCGCCGGCCTCCTCGGCCAGGCGCTGCTGGTAGCGCGCCATCGCCGCCACCGAGATCACCTCGTTGCCGTGGTTCCGAAACGGCGGCGGCGTCGGGATCTTCACCGCCTTCGTCGCGCTCGGCATGAGGTAGACGGCTTCCTTGTCGACCGCGCCGAACGCAAACCCCTCCGATCGCCAGTCCTCGCGCGAGACATCGGGGAAGAGCTGCTGCAGCGGACCGGGGCGCATGACCGCGCCGGACAGGTTGTGCCCGCCGCAGGTCTTCGCCTTCTCGATGACCGCCACCGGCACCTCGCCCAGCGACTCGAGCAGCTCCTCGTCGTCGGCCAGCAGCTGCAGCAGCCGGTTGGCGCAGGACAGTCCGGCCGTGCCGCCGCCGACGATCGCCACGCCGACCTCGATCAGCTCGTCCTCGGCGTCGAGACCGCGCTTGATGAACTCGCCCTGCGAATCGACGGGGGGCGGGAACTGCACCGGCGCCGGCGCGCCACCGTGGCCACTGGACATGCCGACCCCGCTAGCCCTTCTTCGCCTTCACGGCCTCGGTCAGCTTCGGCAGGATCTTGTTGAGATCGCCGACGATGCCCAGGTCGGAGTACTCGAAGATCGGGGCGTTGGAGTCCTTGTTGATCGCCACGATGTTCTCCGAGGACTGAAAACCGACCTTGTGCTGGATCGCGCCGGAGATGCCGGCGGCGAGGTAGAGCTTCGGGGAGACCGTCTTGCCGGTCTGGCCGATCTGCGTCGAGTACGGATACCAGCCCGCGTCGACCACGGCGCGCGTCGCGGCGACCGCGCCGCCCAGCGCGTCGGCCAGCGCCTCGCAGAGCTCGAAGCCCTCGGGCTTGCCGAGACCGCGGCCGCCGGCGACGAGGATGTCCGCGCCCTCGATGTCGACGTCGGCGCCGCGTTGCTCGCCGCGCGTGACCATCGTCAGCCGCTGCGAGGCCTCCGAGAGCGACACCGTGACATCTTCGACCTCGGCGGCGGAGTCGCCGGCCGCTGCGATCTCGAAGGCGTTCAGGCGGCCGATGATGATCCCGCGGTCCTTGTAGGAGGAGGTCGAGATCGACGAGTCGCCGTGGATCGGGCGCTCTGCGGTCAGCTTGCCGTCGACGACGTTGACCTGGGTGACCTCCATCGTCACGCCGGCGTTCAGGCGCGCGCCGAGGCCGGCGCCGATCTCGAAGCCGAGCAGGCCGCCGCCGAACAGCGCGTAGTCGTGGCCGTTGTCGTCCATGACCTGCGCCATGACGTCGACGACCGGCTGGGCCAGGCCCTCGGGCGCAGCGGCGCAGCGGAAGACCTTCGTCACGCCGTAGTTGCCGAGCGTGGCGGCGAGGTCGTCGCTCACGTCGCCGATGACGACCGCGTGGGCCTCGGTGCCGAGCTCGCCGGCCAGGCGAGCGGCCTCGGAGACGCCACCGAGCGAGTTCTTGTTGAAGGCGCCCTCGTAGTGCAGGGCGTAGGCGAGGATGCCGCTCATGCCAAAAGCTTCCTTTCGTCCAGCCAGGCGACGATCTTCTCGACCGTCTCGTTGGTGTCCTCGTCCTCGATGATCTCGCCGGCGGCCTTCTGCGGCGGGGCCTTGAAGTCGCCGCAGACGACCTTCGAGCCGGCCTCGCCGACGCGCTCGGCCTCGAGGCCGATGTCGTCGATGCCGACGGCGTCCAGCGGCTTCTTCTTGGCGCCCATGATCGCCTTCAGCGAGGGGTAGCGCGGCTCGTTGATCGCGTCGCCGACGGAGATGACGGCCGGCAGCGTGATCTCGACGGTGTCGTAGCCGTACTCGGCCTGGCGCTCGCAGCGCAGGGTCCCCGGCGTGACGTCCATCTTGATGACCTGGGTGAGCGACGGCATCTTCAGGTAGTCGGCCACGACCGCGCCGATCGTGTAGCACTCGCCGTCGTCTGACTGCTGACCGAGCAGGACGAGGTCGGGCGCTTCGCGCTCGAGCACCTTGGCCAGCGCGTACCCCGTGGCGACCACGTCGGAGCCGGCGAGGGCGTCGTCGGAGAGGTGCACGGAGCGATCGGCGCCCAGCGACACGGCCTTGTGCAGCGCGCGCACGGCGGTGCTCGGGCCCATCGTCACGGCGACGATCTCCTCGACCTCGACCTCACCGCCCTCCTTGACCTGCATCGCGGCCTCGATGGCGTGCGTGTCGTACGGGTTGAGGTTGCGCTCACCGGAGCGGTCCATGCGCCCCGTCGACGGATTGATCCGCTTCTCGACGGCAGCGTCGGGCACCTCCTTGACCAGGACGCAGATCTTCAAAGCGAGCCTCCTTGGGACAGACGTGGCATGGCTGCAGGGTAGCCGATTGACTGACCAGTCAATCGCGTTTGCGCAGTGGCCACGGGCGGCGATCTGGCGGCCGCTGCCGCTACGCCGCGGCGACGGCGCCGCGGATGAACTCGACGATCGCTTCCGTGCTCGCCCCGGGCGTGAAGACCTCCGCCACGCCGAGCCGCTTGAGCTCGGGGATGTCGTCGCCGGGAATCGTCCCGCCGACGATGACGACGACGTCGTCGATGCCCTGGGCCTCCAGCAGCGTGACGATCCGCGGCACGAGCGTCATGTGCGCGCCCGACAGGACCGACAGCCCGACCGCCTGGGCGTCCTCTTGGATGACGGTCTCGACGATCTGCTCGGGCGTCTGGTGCAGCCCCGTGTAGATGACCTCCATGCCGGCGTCGCGCAGCGCGCGAGCGATGATCTTCGCGCCGCGGTCGTGCCCGTCGAGGCCGGGCTTGGCGACGACGACGCGGATCTTCTGGCTGGAAGGTGCAGGCTCGTTCATAGGTGCCCGAGGGCGGCGCCGATCATATTCGCAAGGCTGATCGCGCGCGGTTCGGCTCAGCCCCAGCGCTGCGCCGCCGGCACCGGCGTGCCCGTCGGCGACAGGCACTGGCCCTGCGTGTTCTCGCCGTGCGCGCACAAGTGGCGGATCTGCTCGCAGTTCTTCGTCTTGCAACGCCGTTCGTGCGGATCCGGGCGGTGTCGATCCCCATGGAAGTGGATCGTCCGGTCCTCGGTCGCGGAGTGCACATTTACGAGCACGAAGACGCCGGCGAACGCGATCGTGCCGTTCGAGATCGAGCGCAGCGCCGTGGGAGCGGGCTACCCGCTCCCCGGCTCAGAAGACCGGCGTCTCGGTGTACGTCCCGAAGACGTCCTGCAGCGCGCGCACGATCTCGCCCTCGGAGGCGTGCGCGCGGGCGCAGTCCAGCAGCGCCGGCATGAGGTTCGCGCGCTCGCTGGCGGCCTCCGCGCGCAGGGCGGTGAGCGTCCCCTCCACCGCCGCCCCGTCGCGCCGGGCGCGCACCGCAGCCAGCCGGCCGCGCTGCTTGCGCTCGAGCTCGGGGTCGATGCGCAGCGTCGGGATCTCCGCGTCGCCGGCGTCGACGTAGTCGTTGACGCCCACGAGGATCCGCTCGCCGCGGTCGTACTCGCGCTGCAGCGCGTAGGCGGCGTCGGCGATCTCGCCCTGCGGGAAGTTGCGCTTGACCGCCTCGACCATCCCGCCGAGCTCGTCGATGCGGCTGAAGTAGTCGTAGGCCTCGCGTTCGAGCTCGTCGGTCAGCGCCTCGACGAAGTAGGCCCCGCCGAGCGGGTCGATCGTGTTCGTCACGCCGGTCTCGTGGGCGATGATCTGCTGCGTGCGCAGGGCGATCCGCGCGGCCTCCTCGGTCGGCAGCGCGAGCGCCTCGTCGTAGGAGTTCGTGTGCAGCGACTGCGTTCCGCCGAGCACGCCGGCGAGCGCCTCGATCGCCGTGCGGACGATGTTGTTCAGCGGCTGCTGCGCGGTCAGCGAGACGCCCGCGGTCTGGGTGTGAAAGCGCATCCGCCACGAGCGCGGGTCGGTGGCGCCGAAGCGCTCGCGCAGCTCGCGCGCCCAGATCCGCCGCGCAGCGCGGTACTTGGCGATCTCCTCGAAGAAGTCGACCTGGGCGTTGAAGAAGAAGCTCAGCCGGGGCGCGAAGTCGTCGACGTCCAGGCCGCGCTCGACCGCCTGCTCGACGTAGGCGAGGCCGTCCTTGATCGTGAAGGCGAGCTCCTGCGCGGCGGTCGACCCGGCCTCCCGGATGTGGTAGCCCGAGACGCTGATCGGATGCCAGCGCGGCATCTGCGCGGTGCACCACTCGATCATGTCGCCGCACAGGCGCATCGCCGGGTCGACCGGGAAGCACCACTCCTTCTGGGCGATGTACTCCTTGAGGATGTCGGCCTGGATCGTCCCGCGCAGGCGCGCGGCGGGGATTCCGTGCGCCTCGGCCGCCGCGACGTAGAAGGCGAGCATCACCGCGGCAGGCGCGTTGATCGTCATCGAGACGGAGATCTCGCCAAGGTCGATGCCTTCGAACAGCGTCGTCATGTCGTCGACGGTGTCGACGGCGACGCCCTCGCGGCCGACCTCGCCGAGCGCGACCGCGTGGTCGGAGTCGTAGCCCATGAGGCTCGGCATGTCGAAGGCCGTGCTCAGCCCGTCCTGGCCGTGAGCGAGCAGGTAGCGGAAGCGCTCGTTGGTCTCCTCGGCCGTTCCGAAGCCCGCGAACTGACGCATCGTCCACAGCCGGCCGCGGTACATCGACGGGTAGACGCCGCGCGTGTAGGGATAGACGCCCGGGTGGCCGGGGTCGCCGGGTGCGTCCTCAGCGGTGTACAGCGGCTTGACCGGCGTGCCGCTCAGCGTGGTGAACGGCACGGGACGCTCGCTCTGGAGGCCGTAGGCGGCGCGCCATTGCGCGGCGGTGGTCGGCTGGTGAGTGGTTGCCATAGTGTCGGTGCTCAGATAGTCGGAAGGTCGCGCTTCTGGCAGAAGCGTACCCGATCCGGGCGGACGGATCACCGCGCCCGCCGCGCGGTGAGAACATGTGGCCATGCAACCCGTGGAGCTTGCCGCCACGATCAAGCGTCCGACCGCGTGGGCGCACCGCAGCGCGTCGAGCCCGCGCTCGCCCCACGCCCGGGTCGGATCGACCAGGCCGTCGAGCTGCCATTGCCCGATGCCGCGGGCCGCCGACGGCTGCTCGCGCTCTACGGCGCGGGGCTGCAGCTCACGCTCGACGGCGCCGACGACCTCGTCGGCGAGCTCGAGGGACAAGCCCCGCCTTCATCCGCGAGCTGCTGCGCCGGGGCGCCCTCGTCGCAGCCGACGAGACGGCCGACGGGCCGTTGTGCGTCACCGGGGCCCATCTGCGCGAGCCGCTGTCGGGGCTGCGCACCGGCGCGGGCGAGTTGTCGCGCACGCTGCTGGGCGACGGCGCCGCCGACCCGGTGGGCGGGTTTGGGCTGCCACGCAATCCCTCCACGCCGCCCGGCCCGTAATACGAGCACAACGTCCGACCGTGCCGCCGGAGGGGTGACTCGAGGACGTTCGGGCTGACGCCCGCCAACGCGCAAGCCGACAGTCCAACGAAGGAGGAGCGATGAGAAGCAGACGATCGACAGCGCTCGTGGCGGCCGTGGTGCTTGCCGCCACCGGTCTTGCCGCCTGTGGAGACGACGACGAGGACGGCGGGACCACACCGCCGCCCCCGGCGGCACAGGCGCAGACGACGGGCGGCGGCGAGACGGTGGCGGTCGCCGCCGATCCGGGCGGCCAGCTGGCCTTCGCGCAGGACTCGCTCACCGCGAAGTCGGGCTCCGTGACGTTCGCGTTCACCAACGATGCCGACGTCCCGCACGACTTCAAGATCGAGAAGGACGGCGAGGACCTCGACGGCACCGATGTCATCACGAAGGACGAGGCGGACCTGACCGTCGACCTCGAGCCGGGCACGTACACCTACTACTGCTCGGTCGGCAAGCACCGCGACCAGGGCATGGAGGGCGAGCTGACCGTCGAGTAGCGCGGCGGTCGCGGCGGTCGGCGCTCGCCGGCCGCCGCACGCCTACGGCAGCTCGACGTGCGCGATCTCGATCTTCGCCGGGCCGACGTCCTGGCCGAGCTCGATGTGCTGCGCGGTGACCTCGATCGCGCCGAACTCGATCCCGCGCGTGAAGGTCGCGCTGATGAGGTCGACGATGAACTGGGCGTCCTCCTCGGTCTCGAGGCCGAGACGCTCGACGATGCGCATCATGCGGTCCTCGGGGAAGAGCCGCGCGAGCTCCTTGGTGATGTCCTCGCGGACGTCGCCGCGCTCGGGTTCGGGCGCCCGCTCTGGCTCGGGCGGGAGGTCGGCGTCGTCGCTCACTGGCGTAGCATCCCATCCCTATCGCATGGGGGACATCGGGAGGCCAATTCGGATCACGCAGCGACCGGCGCCCGTGACCGCGCCGCCGCCTGAGGCCGAGCCCGCCCCGCCCCCGCCCAAGCCCCCGTCGGCCCACACGTGAGCATCGAGCCGGCCGATCTGCCGCTGGTCGGCTTTCGTCGCTGGGGCGTGCGCCGGGCCGGGCTGTACTCGGGCATCTTCGTGGCCGGCCGGTTCGTCCCCACGCCGGCGCGCACGATGGTGGCGCCGCGCGTCAAGCCGATGCCCTGGCCGGCGGACGACGAGCGCGTCGCGGTCGCCAAGTGCTGGGCGATGCGCGGCCACGAGGCCCCCTTTCCCGCCTGCAACTGCGGGATCTCGGCGTACTACGAGCTCGACGAGGAGCCCGACCTGCCGGCGCCCGACGCGGTGTGGGGCGCGATCGTCGGGTGGGGCCGCGTCGTCGAGTGCGAGACCGGCTTTCGCGCCCAGTACGCCCGCCCGATCGGCCTGCTCGACGCCTACAACCCACTCGACTTCGCCCGACCGCTCAAGCGCGCCCGGGACGCCGCCGAGGTATACGCGATCCCGCTGCTGCCGCGCGACGAGCTCGTCGCCTACGCGGGCTGGCACGGCGAGCTGCGCGACGCGGCCTGAGCGCAAGCCGGCCAGCTACTCGAAGTCGCCGGCCTCCTGGCGCAGCGTGCGCAGCAGGTCGGTGACGCGCTCCTGCTCGGTCTCGTCGAGCGCCGCGAGACCGAAGCTGTCGGCGTTGAGCAGGTCGGTCGCGCGCAGCGCCACGTCGCGGCCGGCCTCGGTGATCTCGGCCAGCGTCGTGCGGCGGTCGGACTCGTGGGCGATGCGGCGCACGAGCCCGTCGGCCTCGAGCTTGTCGACGATGTTCGTGACGCTCGTGCGGTGGACCTGCAGGCGCTCGCCGATCTTGCCGAGCGGCAGCGTGCCCTCGCGCGTGAAGGACAGCAGCATGAGCGCCTCGTAGCGCGGAAAGGTCAGCCCCAGCGGGCCGAGCAGCTCGTTGAGGCGCGCCAGCAGGATCTGCTGGGCGCGCATGATCGAGGTGATCGCGGCCATCGGCCGGGCCGGCTCGCCGCCCCAGCGCTCGGTCCAATGCCGGCGCGCTTCGGCGATCGGGTCGATGTTGAGGGGCTTGGTGGTCACGATGCGCCCCGCAGCCTATTGGCCCGGGCAGCCGGACCGCCCCCGCGACTACCGCCCGCCGGGGCCGATGACGCCGCAGGCGACGCGGTCACCGCTGTCGCCCGTATCGAGCGTTTCCTGGTCGGGCCCCGACGCGGCGTAGCGCGGCGGAATGTTCGCGAAGTTGTCCTTCCCCGAGTGCACCATGACCGCGCTGCCGTCGGCGTCGCGCAGATCGGCGAGCGTGAAGCGATCGGTGGTCAAGCGCAGCGTGGCGGTGCCGTTGCCCTTGACGAGCAGCGAGGACATGTCGCCGGCGTGAGTGCCATGGCTCTGTCCCTCCGCCTTCAGATGTCCCTCGGCGGACATGAACGTCGGGGGCTCACATACGCCGACCGCGTGGATGTGGAACCCGTGGAAGCCCGAACCCGAACGGATCCCGCGCACGCGCGCCTGGATGTCGACCGACCTCCAGGCCGTCGCGGCGAACGAAACCGTGCCCACCGCGGTGCCGGCGCCGTCACGCAGCGTGACGTCGATGACCGGCTTGGCCGCAGGCTTCGCGGTCACGATCGCGGTCACCCCGATGGCGGCGACGACGGCGCAGATTGCGGCGAGCGTGATTCGTATGCGCACGGGGCGCCGACTACCCACGGCCCGCCGAGGGGCAAACGCCCGGACGCCCGCGACGTGGGCTACTCGCGGGCGGCTTCGCCGAGCAGCGCGCGAGCGATGACGAGGCGCTGGATCTCGGAGGTTCCCTCGTAGATCTCGGTCACCTTCGCGTCGCGGTAGTAGCGCTCGGCGGGCAGCTCGCGGGTGTAGCCGTAGCCGCCCAGGATCTGGATCGCCTCGCCCGTCACGCGCCGGGCGACGGCCGAGGCGAACAGCTTGGCCTGCGCGCCCTCCACGGTGTGCGGGCGGTCGGCGTCCTTCAGCTGCGCGGCGCGCCAGGTCAGCGCGCGCGCCGCCTCGATCTCGGTCTGCATGTCGGCGAGCTTCTGCTGGATGGCCTGGTGCGCGCCGATCGGCTTGCCGAACGTGCGCCGCTCCTTGGCGTGCTTGACGGCGAGGTCGAGCGCCGCCTGGGCGATGCCGGTGGCCTGCGCGGCGATGCCGATCCGCCCGCCGTCGAGCGTTGCGAGCGCGATGCGCAGGCCGGCGCCGGGCAGGCCGAGCCGCTCGGCGGGAGTCTCGTCGAACTGCAGGTCGGCCGTGCTCGACGAGTTCAGCCCGAGCTTGTCGGTCTCGCGAACGGGCTTGAAGCCGTGCGCGCCGCGACGCACGATGAACGCGCTGGGCCGGTCGGGGTCCTTGGCGAAGACGATGAAGACGTGCGCGACCGAGCCGTTGGTGACCCACTGCTTGGTCCCGGTGAGGTTGCCGTTGTCCGAGCGCGTGGCCAGCGCGGAGGGATCGGAGCCCGCGTTGGATTCCGTCAGCGCGAACGCCGCGAGCTCGTGGCCCTGGGCGAGCGGCGGCACGAGGCGCTCGATCTGCTGGCGTGTGCCGCGGGCGATGATCGGCAGCGTGCCGGCGCCGGTGTGCACGGCGAGCGTCACGCCGAGGCCGGCGTCGCCGCGCGAGAGCTCCTCGATGACGAGCGCGTAAGTGAGGTAGTCGGCGCCGGCGCCGCCGAGGTTCTGCGGCACGCAGACGCCCATCAGCCCGAGCTCGCCGAGCTGCTGGACGACCTCCTTGGGGAAGCGGTGCTCCTTGTCCCACTGCATGGCCTGCGGCGCGACGACCTCGTCGGCGAAGCGCGCGGCGAGCGCGCGGATGTCCTTCTGGTCGTCGGACAGGCCGTGGGTGTTCATCGGCCCTCGAAGCTCCCGCAAATACGCATCATCGGTGGCAAACCTATGGCATCGGGCGCCCGATCAGCGGCGCGGCATGCGGCGCTGCGCCGGGCTGGCGGCGGCGCGGCGCACCGGCGCTCCCCGGCGGCGCGGCGGCGCGACGGCAACGGCCGCCGTGCGGCGGGCGGCGGCGTGCCCCGCGCCGCCTGCCGCGACCGCCGCGAGCGCGGCGGCGGCGACCGTCAGGCGGCGGTGCAGCCGGTCGAAGCGCAGGATCTCCCAGCCCTCGTCGCGCGCGACGCGCGCCAGCGTGCTGTCGGGGTTGACCGCGACCGGATGACCGACCGCGCGCAGCATCGGCAGGTCGGACTCCGAGTCGGAGTAGGCGTAGCAGCGCGCGAGATCGAAGCCCTTGCGGCCGGCGAGCTCGCGGATCGCCTGCGCCTTGCCCTCGCGGTAGGTGAACAGGCCGCCCTCGCGTCCGGTGTAGACCCCGTCGAGCACCTCCGAGCGTGAGCCGACGCCGCCGTCGAAGCTCAGCACGAGCGAAAGCAGGGTGGCCATCTCCTGCGACGCGGCCGTGCAGATGTAGATCGGCCGGCCGGCGTCCTGGTGCTCGTAGGCGACGGCGAGCATCTGCGGATACAGCCCTCGCAGGACGCCCGCCAGCACGCGCGGCGCCATCCGCCGCACGTCGCGCTCCTTGACGCCGGTGAGGTACGTGCCCATCCGCGCGCGGACCTTGGCGGTGCCCGCGTCGGTCGAGCCCCACAGGCGGAACCTCAGCGCGTCGACGAGGTCGCCGGCGAGCCGCCGGCGGTCGATCATGCCCCGCTCGTAGGCCGCGCGGACGAAGTGCCAGCCCGACGAGCCCGCCATGAGCGTGCGGTCGAGATCGAAGAACGCCGCGCTGCCGGGTGCCGGCGCGCCCACCCCAGGCTCGTCGCCGTTCGCCGAGGGCAGCGCGCTCAGACCTCGACCTTGAGGATGATCGCGTCGCCCTGCCCGCCTCCCGAGCAGATCGCCGCGCAGCCCAGGCCCCCGCCGCGCAGGCGCAGCTCGTGCACGAGCGTGCCGATGATCCGCGCGCCCGACGCGCCGATCGGGTGGCCGAGGGCGACCGCGCCGCCGTTGACGTTGACCTTCTCCTCGTCGATGCCGAGCATCCGCATCGAGTTCAGCGTCACCGAGGCGAACGCCTCGTTGATCTCCCACAGGTCGATGTCGTCGGCGGTCAGCCCGGCCTTCTCGAGGGCGACCTTCGCGGCATTGGCCGGAGTGCGGGCGAGGTAGGCGTAGTCCTCGGCGGTCTGCGCCTGGGCGATGATCGTCGCGAGGATCTCCTTGCCGTTGGCCTTGGCCCACTCGTCGGAGGCGACGATGATCGCGCCGGCGCCGTCGTTGACGCCCGGCGAGTTGCCGGCCGTGTGCGAGCCCTCGGGGCTGACGAGGCCGCGCAGCTTGGCCAGCGACTCCAGCGTGCTGCCGCGGCGCGGCGCCTCGTCGACCTCGACGACGGTGTCGCCCTTGCGACCCTTGACGGTCACCGTGACGATCTCCTCGAGCAGGCGGCCGTTGTCGGTCGCCTCGATCGCGCGATCGTGGCTGCGCAGCGCCCAGCGGTCGAGGTCGGGCCGGCTGATCTCGAGCTCGTCGCCGATCTCCGTCGCCTCGTCGAACATCTGACGCCCCGAGAACGGGTTCGTCAGGCCGTCGTGGACCATCGCGTCGAGCGCCTTCGCGTCGCCCATCCGGAAGCCGAAGCGGGCCTTGGGCAGCATGTACGGCGCGCACGACATCGACTCCATCCCGCCGCCGACGCCGACCTCGACGTCACCGGCGCGGATCTGCGCGTCGAGGATGCCGACCGCGCGCACGCTCGAGGCGCAGACCTTGTTGATCGTCTCCGAGGAGACCTCCTTGGGGATGCCCGCCTTGATCTGCGCCTGGCGCGAGGGGATCTGCCCCTGCCCGGCCTGCAGCACCTGGCCCATGATCACGTGGTCCACCTGCTCGCCGCCTATGTCCGCGCGCTCCAGCGCAGCCTGGATCGCGATGCCACCCAGCTCGGTGGCATCCAGCGTCGACAGGCCGCCGCCCATCTTCCCGATCGGGGTGCGGGCGGAGCCGAGAATCACGGTCTGGGGCATGGCTGCTCTCTTTACTGATCGCCGAGTTCAGGAGTGCGCGCAGTCTAATCGCGACCCGCGGTTGCGGGGCAGGCCGTCTCAGATCCTCAGGGCCGGGCCGACGTCAGAGCCGATCCACGAACGCCGTCACAGCGTCACGCGCGTCCGGCGGGCCCCTCTCACCAGCACGCCTGGATAGCCTGCCTTGCGTGATCGTCGAGACCAGCACCGAGCTGCCGCAGGACACCGACGCCGACACGGTCGTGATCGGCGTACTGGACGGCGAGAAGATCCACCACGACATCGACGGGATCCTCAACGGGCTCGTCACCGCGGGCGAGGCCAAGGCCAAGCACCGCCACCTCGCCGTCACCCACGCCGCCGGCAAGCGCTGGGTGCTCGTCGGCCTGGGCAAGCGCGCCGAGCTCGATCCCGAGAAGCTGCGCATCGCCGCCGCTGCGGCGCTCGGTCGGGCCCGCGAGGCCGGCGCCAAGCGGCTGTGCTGGGAGGTCCCGCACAAGGTCGGCCCGGAGATCGCGGCGGCGATCGTCGAGGGCACGATGCTCACCGGCTACCGCTTCGACCGCTTCAAGAGCAAGCCGGCCGAGGACCACAACGGCGGCCTCGACGCGCTGATCGTCAGCGCACACGACGACCTCTCGGCCGAGGTCGCCGAGGCGGAGATCGTCGCGCGTGCCGTCAACGCGGCGCGCAACCTGCAGAACACGCCCGCCAACGCGATGACCCCGACGGCCGTCGCCGACGCCGCCCGCGTCCTCGGCGAGCTCGACGGCGTGAGCGTCGAGGTCGACGGCCGCGACGGCCTCGAGCGCCTCGGCATGGGCTCGTTCGCCTGCGTCGCGCAGGGCTCACCGCAGGAGCCCGCGCTCATCACGCTCCGCTACGACGGGCCTGCCGCGACCGGCCCGGTGCTCGGGCTCGTCGGCAAGGCCGTCACGTTCGACACCGGCGGGATCTCGATCAAGAACGCCAACAAGATGTCCGACATGAAGTTCGACATGTCCGGCGGCGCGGCGGTGCTCGGAGCGGTCGAGGCGATCGCCGAGCTGCGCCTGCCCGTCCGCATCGTGGCCGTCGTGGGCGCGACGGAGAACATGCCCGACGGGCATGCGGTCAAGCCCGGCGACGTCGTCACCGCGGCCAACGGCACGACGATCGAGATCGTCAACACCGACGCCGAGGGCCGGCTCGTGCTCGCCGACTGCCTGACGCACGCCGTCAACCAGGGCGCCGAGCGGCTCGTCGACATCGCGACGCTGACCGGCTCGATCATCACCGCGCTCGGCAACACGCACGCCGGCCTGTTCGCCTCCGACGACGACTGGGCCGCGCAGGTCGACGCGGCCGGCGCCGCGGCCGGCGAGACCGTCTGGCGCCTGCCGCTGCACGCCGACTACGCCAAGGCGCTGGACAGCGACACGGCCGACGTCATGAACGTCAACGAGGCGCGCAAGGCGGGCTCGAGCGTCGCCGCGGCGTTCCTGCAGCGCTTCACCGCCGACGTGCCGTGGGCGCACCTCGACATCGCCGGGACCGCGTGGGGCGCCGGCAAGCCGTACGCCAGCCGCGGCGGCTCGGGCTGGGGCGTGCGGCTGTTCGTCGAGCTGGCCCGCTCGCTGGCGCGCTGAGCCGCGCCGCCGGACCTAGCCGGCCGTCTCGCCGACCTCCACCAGGCCGCCGATCCGCGGCGGCGGCGGCGCCTGCGGTGCCGGCGTGGCCGCGTGCGGGCGCCTGACGACGCCGGCCCGCAGCAGCAGCCCGGTGCTCGCCAGCGCCGCGACGAGCGCCGCCGCGCCGCTGACGGCGAAGACGATCCGCGCGTCGCTGTGCGACGCGATCAAGGCGCCGCCGACGAAGGCGCCGCAGAGGGCCATCGCGTCGAGCGAGTCCTTCAGGCCGAACACGCGGCCGAGGACGTCCTGCGGGGTCATGCGGGTGATGAGCTGGTGCTCGGAGGACATGAACGCGCCGGCGAAGATGCCGGTCACGAGGAACGTGACGGCGGCGATCGCGACCGACGGTGCGAAGGCGCTGGCGAGCAGCGCGAGCCCGCCGCCGGTCAGCGTGCCGAGCATCGCCCAGCCGCTGGCCCGGCCCCGCAGCGCGCCGATCGTGGAGCCGATGCCGAACGCGCAGACCAGCAGCGCGAAGCCGGCGCCGCCGGTCTCGAGCTCCTGGCGGGCGAGCAGCGGCTCGGCGACGTTCATCATCGAGAAGGCGAGCGTGGTGGCGGCGCCGGCGCCGACCACGACGGCCAGACCGGGCACCCGGCGCAGGATCTTCAGGCCGGCGCGGACGCCGTGGTCGGCGGCCTCGCCGTCGGCGGCGGACGCCGCGGCGCAGCCGGTGCGCGCCGGCCCGTCGATCGGCAGGCGGCTGAGCACCAGCGCCGAGATCAGGAAGGTCGCGGCGTTGACGAGCATCAGGTCCGCCGACGACATGACGACGAGCAGGCCGGCGCCAAGGCCGGGACCGATCATGCTCGCGGCCGACCAGCTGGCGACGAGCGCGGCCATGGCGCGGTCGGCCAGCTGCGGGCCGGCGAGGCCCGGCAGCGCCGACTTCGCGGCCGGCTGGTAGAGCGCGCCGCCCACTCCGGCGACGAGCGCGAGCCCGACGAGAGCGGACAGCGAGCCGGCGAAGGCCAGCGCGACGAACGCCGCGCAGCGCAGGAGGTCGGCCGTGACCACGAGCGTGCGGCGCGGATGGCGGTCGGCGAGGGCGCCGAAGAGCGGGCCGAGCGCGATCGCGGGGACGAACTCGGCGAGCAGGACGGCGCTGACCGCCCACGCCGAGCGGGTCATGTCGTAGGCGAGCAGCAGCAGCGCGATGTAGCCGATCGCGTTGCCGATCGAGGACTGAAACGACGCCGCCAGGAACGGCCGCACGCCACCGGGTGTCTTGAGCAGCTCTCGCACGTTGGTCCACCGGTCGGCGCAGGCCGTCTGGACCTACAGTGGACGGTCGTCGCGGTGGCCGGATGTGGACGTTCGGCGCCCCCGGCGCTGGACGTTCGGCGTCCGACACCTGCCCAGCTCGCACGTGGCCGGGCGCGCCGCCCCGAGGCCGCTTGCGGTCGGTGTGACCGCGCCGGTACGGTCCTCGCGTGCCGCTCTCAGACAAGCTGCAGGGACGCTCGCCCGCCGACAAGCGCGACGAGCGCGAGGAGCTCGGCTTCGTCCGCCAGCCCGCGGTGCGCTGGTTGAGCCCGGCGCTGCTCGCGAAGTCCGGCGTCGAGGTGCTCGTCTCGGGGACGTTCGGCAAGTTCGCCGACAAGCGCGAGATCCAGAAGGAGCCGCAGCTCGGCCTGGACTACAGCGCCGAGCCCGGCGACCTGTGGATCGACTACCTCTCCGACACCGGCGACGGCTGGGACGCGACATACACGATGGCCTGGCTGCTCGCGCAGGAGAGCCTGGACTTCGACGGGCAGGCGCTGCCGCGGGGCCGGATCCTGCTGCTCGGCGGCGATCAGGTCTACCCGACGGCCGAGCCGATCGCCTACGAGGACCGCTTCATCGGCCCGTTCGCCGCCGCGCGGCCGAAGTCCGACGCGGTCGACAAGCCCGACCTCTACGCGATCCCCGGCAACCACGACTGGTACGACGGCCTGGGCAGCTTCCTGCGGGTGTTCTGCGCGCGGGAGGGGCGCATCGGCGAGTGGTGCACGCGCCAGCGGCGCAGCTACTTCGCGCTGAAGCTGCCCAACGGCTGGTGGGTCTGGGCGATCGACATCCAGCTCGACACGTACATCGACGACGTCCAGCTGGACTACTTCCTCACCCAGGCGGTGCAGCCGGGCGACAAGATCGTCCTCATGACCGCAAAGCCGGCCTGGGTCAAGGCGGTGGCCGGCCGCGTCGAGCCGGAGTCGTGGCGCTACCTCTCCTACTTCGAGGAGCGCGTCGTGCGCGCCGGCGGCGCCCAGCTCGCCGTGACGATCACCGGCGACATCCACCACTACGCCCGCTACGAGCCGCGCGACGAACCCGACGAGCCGACGCGGATCACCGCCGGCGGCGGCGGCGCCTACCTCTCGGGCACGCACACGCTCCATCCCGAGATCCACGTGCGCTCGCTGGGCCGCGACGAGTCCGAGACCGTCACCTACGACCGCGCGCAGATCTATCCGCGCGCCGGCGACTCGCGGCGCCTGAGCAACGGCGTGCTCAAGCTCGCGCGCCTGAACCCCGCCTTCGCCGGGCTGCTCGGCGGGCTCTACGTCCTGCTCGGGATGGCGCTGCTCGGCGCCCTCAACGGCGGGGCCGACGGCCTGTTTCAGACCGCGACCGCGGACGGCTTCAGCGGCTTTCTCGCGGCCGCCACCGGCGGCATGAGCCTCGTCGTGGTGGCCGTGCTGTTCGGCGGGATCGCCGGGGGGGTGGACATCGTCTCGCACCCGCTCGAGCCGAAGCTGAGCGTCGTGCGGGCCACGAAGCTCGCCAAGCTCGCGGTCGCGCTGCTGCACACGGCGGTCCATGTCCTGACCGCGACGCTCGTGCTGTGGCTCGCGGTCGAGCTCGTCGGCGATCACCCGCTGGCGATCTGGGCGCTCGGCCTCGTGGCCCTGTTCGCCGCCGGCGCCGCGATCGGCGCGACCGTCTGGGGGTTCTTCATGCTCGTCGTGCACAGGGTGCGCGGCTCGAAGGCGCAGAAGCTGGCCAACGACGTCTTCACCGCCCAGTCGATCCCCGACTTCAAGAACCTCGTGCGGATGCGCTTCGCCGCCGACGGCAGCCTGACGCTCTATCCGCTCGGCTGCGACCGCGTCGGCAATGACTGGGACTACACGCCCGAGCAGGCGCCCGCGCCGAAGTTCGCCCCGCGCGGGGCGCCACCGGCGGTGCATGCGATCGACGACGCGCTCGTGTTCGACCGCAGCGGTCGCCGCGTCCCCTGAGGGCGGGACCCGATCGGCCGGAGCGCCCGCATAGCGCTTGATCTGACCTGCGTTGGCAAACCCGACTGGACCACCCCGCTCGGGTGCGTCTTGGCGTGCCCGAACTCCGCCGCCGCGCAGGCGGCCGCTGCGCCGCCGGACCGCGCCGCGCGCGATCATGGGCGGCGTGCGTCGCGCAGCCGTGCTCTGGCTCGTCCTGTTCGCGGCCTACGCCGCGACGATCGGCCTGCCCGCGTTCGGCAGCTCGCAGTTCGGCGGCGACGAGCCGCATTACCTGCTCACGGCGGAGTCGATCGTCTCCGACCACGACCTCGACCTGCGCGACGAGTACGCCACGCTCGCCTACCGCGACTGGTACCCGTACGTGCTCGAGCGTCACGGCCGCCTGCACAACGGGCAGGCCAACGAGCCGACCGGAGCGGGCTTCGCGCTGCTCGTCGCGCCGGCCTACGCCGTCGGCGGCCCGCTCGCCGTCCAGCTGCTGCTGGCGGCGATCGCGGCGCTCGCCTTCGTGTTCGCCGCGGCGCTCGCGCGGCGCGTCGTGCCCGAGCCGTGGGCGAGCGCGGCGGCGCTGGCCTGCGGCCTCTCGCCGCCGGCCCTGGCGGCCGCCACGGCCGTCTCGCCCGAGCTCGCGGCGGGGGCGCTGATCGCCGCCGCCGCGGTGCTGGCGCTGAAGGTGCGCGAGCTGCCGCGGATCCGCTGGGTCGCCGGCGCCGCGCTCGCGCTGGGCGCGCTGCCCTGGCTGGGGCTGCAGTTCACCGTCGCCGGCCTCGTGGTCGCGCTGGCCATGCTGCGCTGGCTGCGCCGGCGCGCGCGCGGCTTCGCGCTGCTCGTCGAGATCGAGATCATCCTGTTCTCGCTCGTCATGTTCGTAACGGTCAACGACCAGCTCTTCGGCGGCTTCACGCCGGCGGCGGCGGCGCTGCCCGGCGACCGGCTCGACGCGCTCGGCGCGGGCGACCTGCTCGAGCGCGGGCCGCGTCTGGTGGGCCTGTGGCTGGACCGCGACTACGGCGCGTTGCGCTGGGCGCCGCTCGTCGCGCTGGCGTTCTACGCCCTGTGGCTGCTGTGGCGCTCGCACCGCGACCACATCGCGCGGCTGCTGCCCGAGCGCGCCGGCGTCGAGGTCGCCGCGCTGCTGTGCGCGCTGGTCTGCGCGGCGCAGGTGCTCGTGGCGACCTTCGTGGCGCCGACGATGTTCGGCTTCTTCTCCCCCGGCCGCTACCTGCTCGCCGCGCTGCCGGCGGCCGTCGCGCTGGTCGCGTGGGGCATGCGCCAGGCGCCGCGCACCGGGGCCGGGCTGGCGGCGCTCACGCTCGTCACGAGCGTGTGGTGGTATGCCGAGCTGCGCCTCGCCGGCGGCGCGATCGTCGGGCCGGACGGGCCGGGCTCCCGGGCGCCGCTCGGTTCGTTCGACGCGGCGCTGCCGCTGTTCGGCACCGATGCTGCGGGAGCGACGATCGCGCTCGCCGCGGTGGGGGCGCTCCTCGTCGGGCTGCTCGCCTTCGAGTGGCGGGCCGTGCGAGCGCGCCGAGTGGGTCTGGCGTGAACGTTGTGGGTGAAACGTTTGCGCCGGCCCCGCTAACCGTCGCCGCCGCCGCCCGATGAGCTCCGCACGCGGACGGTCACGACCTGGTCCTCCAGGCCCGTGACCGGCTTGACCGTCGTGCCGGTGCGCCGCTGCTCGCGGATCTCCAGCCGGTGCGACAGCCGCGACAGCGCGAGGTTGGTGACGATGAACAGCAGCCCGATGAAGAGGAAGACCTGCAGGATCGGCGCCTGCACCCCGCCGAAGAAGTTCTGCCCGGTGAGGATCCGCCCGTGGCGCATGACCTCCTGGATGGCGATGATGCTGACGAGCGTCGTGTCCTTGTTGAGCGTGATGAGCTGCGAGACGGTCGCCGGCAGCATCCGCCGCAGGCCCTGGGGCAGGATGACGATCCGCATCCGCTGCCGGTAGGTCAGGCCGAGCGCGATGGCGGCCTCGCCCTGGCCGCGGTCCAGCGACTGGATCCCGGCGCGCATGATCTCCGCCAGGACGGCGGAGTTGTAGAGGACGAGCGCGATCAGGGCGGCGAAGACGTTGCCCTCCTGCAGCACCTCGGGCAGGAAGCCGGGCGCGAGCGACTCGTAGCCCTCCTTCCAGGACTGCGGCATCGCGAGATAGACGTAGAGGATCAGCAGCAGCAGCGGGACGTTGCGCCAGATGTCGATCCAGATGCCGACGGCGGTCGTCACCGGCCGCTTGCGCGACAGTCGCGACAGGGCCAGCAGCAGGCCCACGACGAGCGAGAGGACCATCGCGATGAGCGCGATCTGGACGTTGACGAGAAAGCCCTCGAAGATGAAGCGGGCGTTGTTGCCGGTCGTCAGCCATTCCCAGTTGTCCGGATCGAAGAGGTAGCCCATGTCTCAGCGCCGGATCGCGTAGCGGTTTTCAAGCTGGCGGACGGCGATCGTCGCGGCGACCGTCAGCAGCAGGTAGCCGATCGTCGCCCAGAAGAAGGCGGCCTCGTTCTCGAAGGTGCGCGAGGCGATGATCCGCGCCTCCTTGAGCACGTCGTTGACGGCGAGCGCCGCGCCGATGATCGCGGAGTTCTTGATCATCGCGATCGTGATCGACCCGATCGGCGAGATCACCGTGCGCGCCGCCTGCGGCAGCACGATGCGGCGCAGGGTCTCGGGGTACGTGAACCCCAGCGAGAGCGAGGCCTCGATCTGCCCGCGGCTGACCGCGAAGACGCCGGAGCGCAGGACCTCGGCGAAGTACGCGCCGGTGTAGAGGCCCAGCGCACCGATCCCGGCCGTCCACGTGTCGATCGCCACGCCGGCCCGGCGCAGCCCCGCGTAGGAGATGACGAGCAGGACGAGCAGCGGGACGTTGCGAAACGCCTCGACGTACACGCCGCCGAGGCGCTGCAACCACTTCGACGGAGCGATCCTCAGCGCCGCGACCAGCGTGCCGACGACGGCGGCCAGCAGAAACGACCCGACGACGAGCCGGCAAGTGACCCAGAAGCCGCTTGCCAGCGCGCCGAAGTTCTCCGTCAGGAGCTCAACGAACGAGCTCACTTCGTGAGGTCGATCGCCTCCTTGAGCGTCATCGTCGGGGGATCCTGGTCCTCACCGGTGTACTGGCCGACCCACTTCTCGTAGGACTTCGCCCAGCGGCCGTCGTCCTTGAACTTCTGGATCGACTCGTTGACGAACTCCTGGAAGGCCGTGTCGCCCTCCTTGATGCCCACGCCATAGGGCTCGGTCGTCAGCTCCTCGCCGCCGACGAGCTTGAGCGAGTCGTCCTGGATGATCATGCCGGTCAGGATCACGTCGTCGGTGGAGACCGCGTCGACCGACCCGTTCTGGATCGCCTCGAGGCACTCCGAGTAGCCGTCGACGAGCGTCGTCTTGGCCTTCGGGGCCTGCTTCTTCAGCGTGTCCTCGTACGTCGAGCCGAGCGCGGTGCAGACCTTCTTGCCCTCGAGGTCCTTGACGCTCTTGATCGAGTTGTCTGACTTCTTGACGAGGATCCGGCCGCGCGCGATGAAGTACGGCTCGGAGAAGTCGATCTCCTCGTCGCGCTCGGCGTTGATCGTCATCGTCGAGAGGATCAGGTCCGCGGTGCCGTCCTTGAGGAACGGGATGCGGTTGTCCGACAGCGCCTCGATGAACTTCGGCTTGGCGCCGAGGTCCGCCGCGATCGCGTTGGCCACGTCGATGTCGAAGCCCTCGACCTCACCGGTGTCGACGTTCTTGAAGCCGAACGGCGCCACCTCGAACTTCACGCCCATCGTGACCTCGCCGGCCTCCTGCAGCTTGGCCATCGTCGTCCCGGCGGCGAACGTCTGCTTCGCGGCAGGCGTCGTCGTCGTCGCGGCGCTGCCACCACCGCCCTCGTCGTCGTCGTCGCCGCAGCCGGATGCCACGAGCACCCCGAGCGCGAGCGCCAGTATTGCGATCCAGCGCCATCCCGTTTCCCTCATCTGTCGGTCCTCTCCTCAGTGGTGGATGATCTTGTCGACGAACTCACGCGCCCGCGCGCTCTTCGCCGCGGCGAAGAACTCGGCGGGCGGACCCTGCTCCACGATCCGGCCCTCGTCGATGAAGACGAGGCGATCGCATACCTCGCGTGCGAAGCCCATCTCGTGCGTGACGACGACCATCGTCATCCCGCCCCGGGCGAGGTCGCGCATGACGTCGAGCACCTCCCGGATCATCTCGGGGTCAAGCGCCGACGTCGGCTCGTCGAACAGCATCAGCTTGGGATCCATCGCCAGGGCGCGCGCGATCGCCACGCGCTGCTGCTGGCCGCCGGACAGGTCGGTCGGCGAGGCCTCGGCCTTCTCGGGGATGCCGACCGTCTCGAGCAGCTCGTGGGCGCGGGTGCGCGCCGCGACCGGCTCGATGTTCTTCACCTTGACCGGCGCGAGCATGATGTTCTCGAGCACGGTCATGTGCGGGAAGAGGTTGAACTGCTGAAAGACCATGCCGATGTCCGCGCGCATGCGGTTGATCGACTTCGCGCTCGGGTCGACCCGCTGGCCGGCGAACAGCACCTCGCCGGAGTCGATCTCCTCCAGGCCGTTGATGCAGCGCAGCATCGTCGACTTGCCCGAGCCCGACGGACCGGCGATGACGATCGCCTCCCCCGCGCTGATCGCGAGGTCGATCTCCTGGAGCACGACGTTGTCGCCAAAGCTCTTGCGGACGTCGCGCAGCTCGACGAGAGGCGGGGTGGCCTCGGTGTTCGCCATGGCGCCCACCCTACGGTCCCGCCCGGCGACAGCGCAACGGCGAACGTCCGACGTGCGTGCGCCCGGGGGATGATTCATCCACTGCCGGCCGCCGGCGCCGCGCCGCCTCCGCACCGGCGCCGACCGATCACACGGGTCGCCGGGCTGCCGGGCTGAGACGTGCGGCTGAGCTGCGTGGTCAGGGCGCCCGCAGCGCGCTGGAGGCGACCCAGCCGCGGGTCCCCTCGGGTGTCTGCGCCGACTTCACGACCTCGACGCAGACGTAGTGCACGCCGCGCCAGTGCAGCGCGACGACGTCGCCGCGATCGAGGTAGCTGAACGGCGTCGAGCGCGCCGCGTAGCGCAGGTAGACGTCGCGCTCGTCGACGACGCGCCGGCCGCCGGCGCGGCGGCCGATCGTGAAGCGCGGGCGGGGCCGGCGGCGCGGGGCGTGGCGCACGCCGGGCGCGCGGCCGATCTCGAAGTCGCGGCTCGCCGGACCGTCGGCCCAGCCGCCGGGATCGGCCACGAGCACGTCGGTGCGCACCCAGCCCGAGCGCCCGCCCTGCAGCACGTAGACCCACGCGTAGCGATCGCGCGAGTCGCGCCGCGCCGGGCTGCGCGACAGCCGTGGGTTGCGCACCGACTGGCGCCCGACGCGCTGGCCGGCGTCGAGGCGCTGGAGGATCCGAAACTGCTCCCCGGGACCGTCGCGCAGGGTCGCCTCGCGCGAGATGTGGTTGGGGTAGTAGCCGATGTTGACCTCGTACTGCGTGAAGCAGCCGCTCGGGTAGCGCAGCATCGTCCGCGGCTACGGGACGTTCTGGCCGAGGATCGCGGCGGCGGCGCTGGCGGGATCCAGGCGGCGCGCGACGACGTCGTCGATGAGCTTCTCGAAGCCCTCGCCCTGCGCGAGGCGCTGCTCGAGCTCGCGGCGGACGCGGTGGGTCGCCAAGGCGAGCACCTCGTTGCGCAGGTTGTGGCGCCGGCGCTTGGAGAGCGTGCCCTCGGACTCGATGTGCGCGCGGTGCTCGAGCAGCTTGTCCATGAGCTCGTCGATGCCGCGCCCGTCGACCGCCTCGGTCTGCAGGATCGGCACCTTCCAGGCCTTCTGCGGCGCGAGCGAGAGCACGCCGCGGATCTCGCGCACCATCGTCTGCGTGAGCGGGTGGTCGGCCTTGTTGACGACGATGATGTCGGGGATCTCCATGATCCCGGCCTTCAGCGCCTGGACGGAGTCGCCGCCGCCGGGCATGAGCACGAGCAGGACGGTGTCGGCGTGGTCGATGATGTCGACCTCGGCCTGGCCGACGCCGACGGTCTCCAGGAAGACGTCGTCGCGGCCGGCCGCGTCCATCAGCAGCGCCGCCTGCAGGCTGGCCTCGCTGAGGCCGCCGAGAGCGCCGCGGTTGGCCATCGAGCGGATGAACACGCCGGGATCGAGGAAGTGCTCGGTGAGGCGGATGCGGTCGCCGAGCAGCGCGCCGTGCGTGAACGGCGAGGTGGGGTCGATCGAGAGGACCGCGACGCTGCGGTCGGCCGCGCGGCGGTTCTTGACGAGGCCTCCGATGAGCGTCGACTTGCCCGCCCCGGGCGCGCCGGTGATGCCGACGACGGCGGACTTGCCGGTGTGCGGATAGACCTCGCGGACGAGCGCCCAGCCCGCGGGATCGTCGTTCTCGACGAGCGAGATCGCGCGTGCGAGGGCGCGGCGGTCGCCGGCCAGCAGGCGCTGGGCGAGGTTGGTCTCGACGGCCATGGGCGGTCGATCATGCCAGGGGCGGCCGGCCGATGAGGGCGGGCGGTCGGCCCGGCAGCCCCATGACCCGTAGCCTTAGTCCCGTGTCGGTCAACGTGCCACTGGACGAGCTGCCGCAGGCCGTGGAGCGCTTCGGCCTGAACCCGTACATCGTCACCGTGGGGTCCGACGGGCGCCCGCGCGCGACGTCGGTGACCGTGGAGTGGCGCCAGCAGCTGCTCATGCTGGGGGCCGGCCGCCGGACGACGGAGAACGTGCTGGCCAACGAGCAGGTCGCGCTGCTGTGGCCCGCGGCCGCGCCGGGCGAGCACGCGCTGATCGTCGACGGCTGGGCCGCCGTGTTCGACAGCCCGGAGACCAACGAGGTCGTCTTCGTCCAGCCCGGCAAGGCCGTGCTGCACGTCTCGAAGGGCTGATCGTGTCCACGGTGCAGCCGACGCCGCCGGCCTCTCCGAACGGTGTTCACGCGCCCGCCGGCGGCGATGGTGCCGGGGCCCTCGGCGAGCCGGAGCCCCCGGTCGTCCCGAACGTCCATGGCGAGCCCGCGCCGCTGCACGGCGGCCCGCTCGCGCTGTGGCGCTTCCTGCGCTCGCACGGGATGCTCAACCGCAACTACGCGAAGCTGATCGCGCGCTGGCTGTGGCTGAAGCTGCGCTGGCGCGGGCGCCTGAAGACCGACGGGCTGTGCTTCGTCTGCCCCGGCGTGACGATCGAGATCGGCAAGGACGCGACGCTGCACCTCGGACGCTGGTCGTGGATCGGCCACGGCTCGAAGATCCGCGTCCACGAGGGCGAGGCGTACATCGGCGCGAAGACCGTCCTCGGCCAGGAGTGCACGATCTCCGCCTTCCAGCACGTCTCGATCGGCCGCGAGTGCATCGTCGCCGACCGCGTGATGCTCATCGACTTCGACCACGGCGTCGTCGAGGTCGACCGGCCGATCCGCGACCAGGGCATCTACAAGCGCGACGTGCGCGTCGGGCACAACGTCTGGGTCGGCTACGGGGTGGCGATCCTGCGGGGGGCGTCGGTCGGCAACAACTGCGTGCTGGGCACGTCGACGATCGTGACCAAGGACGTGCCGGACAACGCCGTGGCCGCGGGGGTGCCGGTGCGGGTGCTGCGGATGCGCACGACGCCGCGGGCGTTGCGCTGGGAGTAGCGGGGGCCGCGCGGGGCGACGGCGGGCGCGGCGGCCATGACGCAGCATGTGCGCATATCGCACCTTGCGCGTCAACGCACGATCCGTTCGTATGGCGACGTCGCAGCAAGCGAGAGCGCCGAGTCGGCTGCATCGCCTGCTGTTGCGCGCGGTCGCACGTGCCGATGTGGGGTCTCACGAGCGTCTAGTCTGCGGGCGATGAGTCCGGCGCCGAGCCGCATCCTGCGCGTGTGCGTCGCCGTGCTCGGCTGCATCAGCATCGCCGCCGGGCTGTGGGCGATGCTGGGGCCGCACTCGTTCTATGAGCAGGCGGCGACGTTCCCGCCGTACAACCGCCACTTCATCCATGACATCGGCGCGTTTCAGATCGGCCTTGGCAGCTGCCTGATCGCCGCTCTTGCGCTCGCCGACGCACTGCTCGTCGTGCTGATCGGCAACGCTCTCGGGGCCCTGGCGCACTTCGCCGGGCATGTCGCCGATCGCTCGATCGGCGGTCAGTCCAGCGATCCATTCACGTTCGGTGCAGTCGCGATCGTGTTGGTGGCGCTGACGGTGGTCCGCTGGCGAGCCATCCAGCCGGACTGACCAGCGTCCGCGCCGCGGCGCGTCGAGATCGTGATCGACAGCGCTGCGTCTCGCGCAACGAAGCGATGCCGGGATCACGGCTGCCGGACGGGTGTGATCGCGAGAGCGCGACCGAGACCGGCGTCGACGTGAGCCATCAGCCAGTCGGGTAGCGCACCGATGCGATCTTCGAGCGCGCGGCGATCGACCGTCGCGATCTGCGTGACGATGACGACCGAGTCGGCGTCGAGTGCCGCGCTGTCGGCTGGGACCGCGACGTTGCCGGGTAGCGCGGCGAGTTGCGTGTCGGCCCGCCAGACGTCGCCGCGCTTCACTCGCGCGGATCGCCGGCCGCCAACGCCGCAGCGGCGGCCGCGGTGAACTGATGATCGGAGTCGAGCCCGGCGATCGCGCGGTTGATGGCGTCTGTGGTGCCGTCGTCATCCAGGCTCTCGAGCCAGCGCTCGGCCGCGCGCGCGAAGAACTCGCTGCGCGAAACGCCCAGCCGTCTGGCCGCGTCATCGACGCGGCGGAAGGTGTCGTCGGAAATCGCCCCGGGGCCGGGGCGCCACCGCGAGAAACGCCTCACGCGCCGAGCCGCGCTCTGGCGAGCGTGTATGGCCCCTCGCTGCGTGCCCGCAATGGATAGTCTCGCCGCCCCCGGAGCACCTCGAGGGAGGCCATGCCCAGCACCGACGGATTCCTCATCGCCGAGCGCAGCTACAGCGACGACGAGACCAAGCTCTCGGTCGGCCTGGCCAACATCCACGCCGCCGTCCCCGACATAGCGGCCAACAAGGACAAGATCCTGCGCGCCGTGGGCATCTTCAAGGAGCACGGCGTGAACATCGCCGTGTTCCCGGAGTTCTGCCTGTCGGGCTACTTCTGGGACGAGCGCGACGACTGCCTGCCCTACATGCGCGAGGCCGTCGCCGAGCGGCACACCGACTGGATCGAGCAGGAGCTGCAGCCGCTGATCGGGGGCGACCTCGAGGCGATCGTGCTCAACAACCTGACGGCAGACGGGCAGGAGGACTGCTTTCTGAACCGCACCTTCGTCGTCGGGCCCGACGACGACGACTACCTGTCCGACGAGAGCACCTACGACAAGGTCTTCCTGCCGGGCATCGAGAAGGAGTACACCGAGAGCGGGCGCGACGACCGCCTGGTGCTCGCGACGCGGCACGGCCGGCTCGGGTTCACCACGTGCTACGACTACCTCTTCAACGAGCTGCTGCGCGAGTACGCGATGGTCGAAACGGTCGACGCGATCGTCCAGGTCGCGTCATGGCGCTCGGCCGGCCACCGCGACTACCCGGGGATGAACCTGCGCACCGACCACTATTACGGCGCGCTGTGGGACTACGTGATGCCGGCCAACTCGGCGACCAACCAGGTCTGGACGATCGCCTGCAACGCCGTCGGCCGCCACGGGGTCAGCGGCGTCGCGTTCTGGGGCGGATCGGGCATCTGGGCTCCCTCGGGCATCTGCCTGATCCAGGCCTCGCACGTCAACGAGGAGCTCGTGATCGTGCACAACGTCGATGTCGAGGGCGCCACCGAATCCGAGAAGGACGACTTCGACTACGGCTTCGACTTCAAGCAGATCTACCGCCCGATGCAGGACGGCAGCACGTTCACGCGCGACGTGTCCTAGAGCCGACGGCGCCGTCGACTTCGACCGGGCCGATCCGCGAGCAGGGCATCTACGAGCGCGGCGTGCGCGCAGCACGCTCCCGCGCCGGGGGACCGGAGCGACGGCTTGTTCGGTTCCCCGCACCAAAGAGGCTGGCTAGCCCCATCGTCAGCGCGACCGGCGGGCGGCAGGCTGCTCGACACAGCCCAGCACTGCCCAAGGAGCCGGCATGTCCGCCATCGAAGCGCTCGACCCCCTGACCGAACCGCCGGTCCAGCGCGGCGCCGCATCCGCCGAAAGCCCCGTCGACATCCGCTCGTCCACGGTCGAGCGCGACGCTGGTCGGCCGGCGAACACCTACCACTTCGTGACGCGCTGGCGCGTCCAGGGGCGCCGCGAGGAGGTCGCCGAGATCCTCGTCGACGTCGCGGCGCTGCCGCACTGGTGGCCGGCGGTCTACCTCGACGTGCGCGTGCTCACCGAGGGCGACCGCAACGGTGTCGGCCGCGTCGCCGACCTGTGGACCAAGGGCTGGCTGCCCTACACGCTGCGCTGGCGCTTCACGACCGCCGCCAGGCAGGGCGCCGAGGGTCTGTCGCTGCAGGCGCGGGGCGACTTTCGCGGGGTCGGCAGCTGGACGTTCACGCAGGACGGTGACTTCGTCGCGGTCGAGTACGACTGGCGCATCACGGCCGAGAAGCCATTGCTGCGGCGGCTCACCCGCCTCATGCGGCCGATCTTCGAAGCCAACCACCTGTGGGCGATGCGGCGCGGCGAGGAGAGCCTGCGCCTCGAGCTGGAGCGTCGCCGCGCAACGGACGCCGCAGCCCGTCGACGAGTGCCCGCGCCGCCGGCCCCGACCTTCGCGTGGCTCACGCGGAGGACCGGGCGCGCCTCGTAGCGAGGCGTCGAACACGCGCCGACCGACCCGCGCGACTGCGCGCGCCGCGGTCAGCCCAGCGCCCGCAGCCCGGCCGTCACCACCACCGCCACCACCACCGCGGGCAGCACGGACCCTCCGCGCCAGACGACCACCCCCGCCGCGGCCACGCCCGCCGTGTCGGCGCCGATCTGCAGGCGCTCGCCGTCCGCCAGCGCCTGCGTCACGATCAGCGCGGCCAGCAGCGCGGGCGCCATCAGCGCGATGACGTCCGAGAACCACGGCGGCAGGTCGCGGCCGCCGAAGGCGACGGGGCCGGCGGCCTTGATCGCGAGCGTCACGAGCGCGCAACCGGCGACGAGGATCCACAGCTCGCCGCTCATGACGCGGTCTGGCGCGCGTGTCGTCGCTTGAGCCCGACCAGCGCCGCCACGCTCGCCGCCAGCACCGGCACGCCGGGGGGCGCCAGCGGCACGAGCGCCAGCGCGATGAGCCCGCCGGCCAGCGCGACGCCGCGCGAGCGCGCGCCGCGCAGCTCGGGCAGCAGCAGCGCGAGGAAGAACGCCGGGAAGATCGCGTCGAGGCCCAGCGCCTGCGTGTCGCCGAGCGCGCCGCCGCCCAGCGCACCGATGGCGGTCCCGCCCACCCACGTCACGTACTGCACGGCAGTCGCGCCGAAGAGGACGTGGCGGTCGAAGTGGCCCTCACCCTGGTTGGCCAGCACCCACGATGCGTCGACGACGGTCTGGCCCTGCACCGCGCGCATCGGCGCCCGGCCGCGCAGCGACGGCGCCAGCGCGATGCCCATCGGCAAGAAGCGGGAGTTCATCAGCGCGGCGGCGCCGATCGCCGCCCCCACCCCGCCGCCGCCGGCGATGATGGAGATCGCCGCGAACTGCCCCGACCCGGCGAAGACGATCGCCGACATGACGACGGCGCCCAGCGGCGAGAACCCGATCGCGCAGGCCAGCACGCCGAACGAGAGCGCGAGCACCCCGCCCGCCAGCGCGTACGGCACGCCCGCGCGCAGCCCCGCCCGGAAGGATGCGCGGGCCGCCGGCGTCAGGGCTTGAGCCCCACCACCAGCAGGTACTCGGACGCGATCCGGACCTCGCCGCCACCGCCGTGGTGAGCGGCGAAGAGCGCGCGCAGATCCGCGACGAGCGCGTCGTAGGCCCCCACGGCGAGCAGCCGCCTGGCCAGCACCAGCGGGCCGAAGCGCTCCTCGAGCCCCGTGAGCATCTCCTCCAGCGACGCGAACGCCACCTCGACGGTGCGCGTCTCGAGGGCGAGCAGGACCTGGCCGCCCAAAAGCGCGCGGACGTGCGCCTCCTCGCCCCACAGCGTCGGCCGCTCGGCGATCGCCGGCTGTGGCGGCAGGTGCGTGGCCATCGTGGCGATGAGCTGCCCGAAGAAGCCGCCTGGCGTCCAGTTGGCGAGCACGATCATGCCGCCCGGACGGCACGTGCGGACGAGCTCGGCCGCGGCGACCGCGTGGCGCGGCGCGAACATCACGCCGAATGTCGACACGACGCGGTCGTAGCTTTCGTCGTCGAACGGCAGCGCCTCGGCGTCGCCCTCGACCCACTCGACGCGCACCCCGGCGAGCGCCTCGCGGCGGCGCGCGTCGTCGAACAGCTCCGGCGTGAGGTCAAGGCCGGTGACCTCGGCGCCCGCCTCGGCCGCGCGGATCGCCGCGTTGCCGGTGCCGGTGGCGACGTCGAGCAACCGCATTCCGGGCTCGATCGCGGCGGACTCGGCGACGGCGGCGCCGACGTCCCAGATCAGCTCGGCGATCGAGTCGTAGTCGCCCACGGTCCAGATCGCACGCTGGATCGCTTTCACGCCTGCCAGTTCGTCGCTCATCTGCGGCTGACAGTACGCGATTGTGGTGCGGGGCCCGGTGGCGAACCGCGCCACCGGCCCCGCGTCCACGCTCAGGCCGAACCCACCGATTCGCGGCCCATTTCAGCCTGAGCAGCTCAGCTTCAGGCGCAGTTCGGCCACGGGCTCGTGCCCCGCTGCGCGAGCAGCTTGCCGGCGAGCCGGTCCTGCTCGGCCTCGCTGGCCCGCGACGGGCTGCCGGTGCCGCCCATGTCGCGCCACGTGGCCCGCGAGAACTGGTACTTGCCGTGATAGCGCCCGTCGGCCGACACGGCGGTCGGATCGCCGCCGGACTCGCAGGCCGCGATCCGCCGCAGGACGGGATCGCCGGCGGACGCCGCGGTCGCCTTCACGTCCGCCGCGGCGGACTTCGTGGCAAGGCCCAGGGCGGCGAGCGTCTGCGGGCCGATGACGCCGTCGACCATGAGGCCGTTCCTGCGCTGGAAGCGCTTGACGGCGGCGCGCGTCTGCGGCCCCACGACGCCGTCGGCGGCAACGCCGAGCGCGCGCTGGACAGCGCTGATCGTGTCGCCGCTCAGGCCGGAGCCCTGGCCGCCCTTCTGCGCGGCGACCGCGCCGCCGCTGACCAGCAGCAGCCCGGCCGTCGCCACGAGCGCCGACCCGCGGCTGCGAAACAGGCGCCGGCGGCGCAGCGCAGCCGACGCCCGGCGGGTGCGCGACGCGCGCAGCGACCGGCGGTACGCAAGCGTCTGGGTCGCGTCGGTGGGCTCCGGCACGGCGTCATGCGTCGCCAATCGGTCGTCGCTGATCTTCATCGGGCGCTCCTTTTCGTCGTCTCGGCGCCTACGGGGTTAGCTGTCGGGCTCGCGCTGTGACGTGCGCTACGCCGCCGGCACCGCGCTCATGGCGGTGGGTGGCGATTCGCCCCCGGGGCCGCACCGACATCGCGCGGCACCCTTTGGTTCCCCCGTTCCCGGCCGCACAGGGCGCCCGGAACTCGGCTCGTTATGCAAAGCAGCGGTGGATAGTACGCATCCAGCGGACGGAGCGCGCGCGGAGCGTCCGCTCCGAGCGAGAAAAACCGGCGCGGTGGCTGATGAGCATGCCGCCGCAGGCACCACGTCGCGGAGCCGGCCGTGGCGCGGAGGCGGCGTCACCCTCTGCGGCGAGCCTGGTCCCGAACGGCACTCGAGCAGAACCCCCGGGATGAACGGCCTCACACCGCGCTGGCGCGCGCACGCAGGCAGCCAGCAGCGCGCGATACGGCCGGCACGCGGCGCTACGCTGCGGCGGGGACGATCGGGATGCACGACCTCACAGGCGACGACTCGCCCACGCTCGCGTCGGCGCTCCCGGGTGCCGGAGGATCGATCGCGGGGCGCTACAGCGTGCGTGCGCGACTCGGGCGCGGCGCGTGGAAGGAGGTCTATCTCGCCTACGACGCGCGCCTGGACCGCGAGGTGGCGGTGGCGCTCGTCGTCGGCGCCTCGGTCAGCGCGGCCGCGCGTGCGCGCGTGGCGCGCGAGGCGCAGGTCACCGGCCGGCTCGGCGACCACCCGCACGTCGTGACCGTGTACGACACGGGCGAGCACGAGGGCGTCCCGTACCTCGTCCTGCGGGCGATGACCGGCGGCTCGCTCGCCGATGCGCTCACGCGCCGGCAGCCCGATCTGGCTGCGACCGTGCGCGCCGGGCGGGAGATCGCGCTCGCGCTCGCTCACGCGCACGCTCACGACGTCGTCCACCGCGACGTCAAGCCCGACAACGTCTGGCTGGCCGCCGACGGCAGCGCCGCGCTCGGCGACTTCGGCATCGCCCAGTCGGCCGGGGCCGAGCGGCTGACGGCCGACGGCGTCGTCGTCGGGACGCTGCGCTACCTCTCGCCCGAGCAGATCCGCGGCGAGATCGTCGGTCCTGCGTGCGACGTCTACGCGCTGGGCATCACGCTCTACGAGCTCGTCAGCGGGCACCCGCCGTTTCGAGCGCCGAACGCCACGGAGGTGCTCACCCAGCACCTGACGGCCACGCCGCCGGCGCTCGCGCCGCACGTCCCGCCGGCCCTCGAGGATCTGATCGGCGCGCTGCTGGAGAAGGATCCGGCGCGCCGGCCGACCGCCGCCGCCGCCGCCGCCGCGCTGGCGGCACTCGAGCCGCTGGCCGGGGTCGCGTCCCCGGCGCCGCGGCTCGCCGCCGCCACCGCGCGGGACTCCGAACGCCGCCTCGTGGCGGTCCTCGCCGCGCGGGCGGACGCCGACGACCCCGAGGTGCTGCACGGCGTCTTCGAGCGGTGCACCGGCGTGATCGAGTCCCATGGCGGGGACGTCGAGCGGCTGCTCGGCGACGCGCTCGTCGGCATCTTCGGGCTGGCCGGGTCGGAGGGCGACGATGCGCTGCGCGCCACGCGGGCCGCGCTCGAGCTGCGCGCGCGGTCGCCGGCGCTGCGCCTGGGCATCGAGGCCGGCGAGGTCTTCCTCGGCAGCGGGCCGCGCGGGTCGACCGTCGTGACCGGCTCGGCGATCACCACCGCCGCGCGCCTCGCCGGTGACGCCGCTGCCGGGGAGATCCGGCTCGGCGGCGACGTCCGGCTCGCGGTCGGCGCCGGCGCGACCACCGACCCCGACGGGCGGCTGCTCGCGCTGCGCGACGACGAGCCCGCGATGCTGCCATCGCCGGCCACGCCGTTCCTCGGCCGCGAACGCGAGCTGGCCGCGCTGCACGCCGCGTACGCCCAGGCCTGCGAGGAGCGCACCTGCCGCCTCGTGACGATCGCCGCCGCGGCGGGGATCGGCAAGTCGCGCTTGGCCGGTGAGTTCCTCGCTGCGGTCGGCGAGGACGCCACCGTGCTCGCCGGACGCTGCCTCTCCTACGGCGAGGGCACGACGTACCGTGCGCTCGCCGACATCCTGCGGGGCCTCGACGGCGATCCGCGCCGCCGCGTCGAGGCGCTGCTGGCCGGCGACGAGCAGGCCATCCGCGGGCTGCTCGCCGCCGTCGGGCTGTCCGACGAGCCCGCCCAGCCGGAGGAGATCGCGCTCGCGCTGCGCCGCCTGCTCGAGCGCCTGGCGCGCGACCGTCCGGTCGTCGTCGCGGTGGAGGACATCCACTGGGCGCAGCCGCCGCTGCTGGACCTGCTCGACCACCTCGTCGCGCTGTCGAGCGGCGTCCCGATCCTCCTGCTGTGCCTGACGCGCCCGGAGCTGCTGGAGTCACGGCCGGCGTGGGCGGCACCGCAGCCCAACCGCTCGCTGCTCGTCCTCGAGGCGCTCACCGAGGCCGCGGCCCGCGAGCTCGCCGAACGCCTCGGCGCGGGTGAGCCGGCCGCGCGGATCGCGCGCCGCGCCGAGGGCAACCCGCTGTTCGTCGAGCAGCTCGTCGCCGTCGACAGCGGGCAGGACACCGGCGAGCTGCCGGCCAGCATCCAGGCCGTGCTCGCGGCCCGCATCGACCGCCTCGAGCCGGGCGAGCAGACGATCCTGCGCCACGGCGCGGTCGAGGGGCGGACGTTTCACTCCGCTGCGCTCGCGACGCTGCTGCCCGAGCGTGAGCGCCACACCCTCGCAACGCAGCTCGTCGCGCTGGCGCGCCGCGGGCTGATCGCCGCCGACCGCCCCGAGCTCGCGGGTGAGGACGCCTTTCGCTTCACGCACGCGCTCATCCGCGAAGCGGCCTACGCGGGCCTGCCCAAGCACATGCGCGCCGACCTGCACGAGCGGGTGGCGCAGTGGCTGGAAGGCCGGCCCGGCGCGGCTGACGAGATCGTCGGCTACCACTTCGAGCAGGCCTGCCTGCTGGCGGCTGAGCTCGGCCGCACCGACGACGGCACACGGGTGCTCGCCACGCGCGCGATCGGGCGCCTGCAAACCGCCTCACGCGCCGCGCTGACCCGCGGGGACGCGGCCGCGGCCAGCGCGCTGCTGCAGCGCGCGCTCGCGCTCGCGACACCCGACGACGCCGTCCGCGGAGCGCTGCTGCCACAGCTCGGCGCCGCGCTCTTCGAGGCGGGCCGGATGACCGATGCCACCCGCGTCCTCGACGAGGCGATCGCGCAGGCGCCGGACGCGCGGGTCGCCGCGCACGCACAGGTCGAGCGCGAGTTCGTGCGCCTGGAGACCGACACGAGCGCCGGCACGCAGCCGGGACGCCACGTCAGCGACCGCGTCCTCCCGTTGCTCGAGCGCGAGGGCGACGTCCGCGGCCAGTGCCGGGTCTGGTCGCTGCGGGCGCGGATCGCGTTCTTCGCGGGCCGCTTGGCCGAGGCCGACGAGGCCTGGGCCCGGGCGGGCGAGTGCGCGCGGCGCGCCGGCGACGAGCGCGACGTGTTCTACGTCGTCGTCTGGCGCGCGGCGACCGCGGTCTTCGGGCCGACGCCGGTCGCGCACGCGATCACGCGCTGCGAGGAGTTTCGCGAGACCGTCGCCGCCAGCCCGATCGCGCTCGCGCTGACGCTCAACCCGCTGGCGGTGCTGCATGCGATGAACGGCGAGCTCGAGCTCGCGCGCCGGCTGCTCGCCGAGGCCAACGCGATCCTCGACGAGCTCGGCGGCCTGCTGGCTCACGTGCCCCACTTCGAGGCGCTCGTCCACGGGCTCGCCGGACAGCCGGATCTCGCCGAGGCGGCCCTGCGCGCCGACCTCGGGCCGCTGGAGTCGATGCAGGGCGAGAGCACGCTGGTCACGACGATCGCGATGCTCGCGCAGGCGGTGCTTGCGCAGGGGCGGCACGCCGAGGCCGGCGAGCTGTGCCGCGCGACGGCCGCCGCGACGGCGGACGACGACATCGTCACGCAGATGATCTGGCGCGGGGTGCGGGCGAAGCTGCTCGCCCGCGAGGGGCGCTGCGCGGAGGCCGTCGAGCTCGCCCGCGGCGCCGTCGAGCTCGCGGCCGGGACGGACTTGCTTTCGATGCGAGGCGATGGGATGCTCGATCTCGCTGAGGTTCTGGCGACGTGCTCGCGCCCGCACGAGCGCGATGAAGCGCATCGCGCGGCCCTCGCGCTGTACGAGCAGAAGGGCAACGTCGCGGCGATCGCACAGGCGCGGGCGCTGTACCACGAGCACGAAGAGGAGGTCTAGATGGGCCTGAACATCGCTTTCGCCGCCAGCCCCGCCACCCTCTCGTCGGACGGCACGCTCACCGTGAGCGGACTGACCGATCCCATCTTCCTGAGCGCAGGCGAGGGCGTCGAGGGCGTCGCGGGCGAGCTCGTCGGGCGCAGCATCGCCGTCGAGCAGGGCGACAAGGTCATCGGAGGGCCGGCGTCGCTGGGCAGCTCGAAGTCGTGGGCCGCTTCGCTGACGGCCGACGGCATCACGACGGGCCCCGCCCACGCCAGCGGCGTCGAGGTGTACGCGTTTGATGGCGCGCATTCGCCGCTGACCGTGACGTTCACCTGGTCGCAGGACATCCACATCGACTCCGCGTAGCCCCGTTCGGCGCGGCCCCGCAAGCCCGCACCCGGCAACGGCTACGTGACCCACGAGCGCCCTTCCCCCGAGCCCGCCACCACCCACGGCGCCAGCGCCCCGCGCGGCATGCAGGCCGCGACCGCCGACCTGCCCGGCCGCGGCCGCTTCGGCCGGATGTTCCCCTGCCTGCCGGCTCGCGACCTCTCCCCCGAGACCCTCGACGCGCTCGTGGAGGGGCTGCGAGCGCGTTCCGCGGAGCTGCTCACCAACCAGGACATCCCCGCGGGCTACACGTACCTCGGCCAGTTCGTCGACCACGACCTGACGTTCGACCCGAGCGCGCTGGGCCAGAAGGCCGGCGACCCGCAGGCGATCGTGGACTTCCGCACGCCGCGCCTGGATCTGGACTCGGTGTACGGATCCGGCCCCTCCGATCAGCCGTTTCTCTACGAGTGGGCCGACGAGCGCGACCGCGGGGTCAAGCTGCTGGTCGAGTCCGTCCCCGCCGCTCCGGGGCCGTACATCGACCTGCCGCGCAACGCGCAGGAGCGCGCGATCATCGGCGATCCCCGCAACGACGAGAACCTCGTCGTCGCGCAGCTGCACCTGCTGTTCATGCAGTTTCACAACGCGGTCGTCGACCACCTGCGCCGACCGGACCTCACGGGGCCGGCGCTCTTCCGCGCGGCCCGGCGCATCGTGAGCTGGCACTACCAGTGGATCGTCACCCACGACTTCCTGCACCGCGTGGCGGGCGGCGAGCTCGCCGGCTCGCTCGTCGACGCGGCGGTCACGGGCGCCGGCGGCGAGCGTCGCTGCTTCTGCTGGGACGGCGAGCCGTTCATGCCGGTGGAGTTCTCCGGCGCCGCCTACCGCTTCGGCCACAGCATGGTGCGGCCGGGCTACAGCGTCAACGCGGCGGACACCGAGCATTCGATCCTCCCGCTGAGCGCCACGAAGCTGGGGCTGCGCGGCCTGCGCCGGCTGCCGAGCGAGCTCGTGATCGACTGGCGCTTCTTCTTCGACCTCCCGGGCGACCCGCCGCAGCCGCCACAGCCGAGCACGAGGATCGACACGGCCGTCGTCACGCGGCTGTTTGCGCTGCCGCGTGACATCGGCACCGACGGGGAGCCGAAGCTGCCGCGGCTGAACCTGCTGCGGGCGCAGCGCCTGCGGCTGCCGGCCGGCCCCGACGTCGCGCGTGCGATGGGCGAGGAGCCGCTCGACGCGGCCGGCCTGCAGCTCGAGCGGTTCCCGGCCACGGTCCGCTCCGAGCTGCTCGTCGCCGCGCCGCTGTGGTACTACGTGCTGTGCGAGGCCGAGGCGCGGGAGGAGGGCAAGCGGCTCGGCCCGGTGGGCGCGCGGATCGTCGCCGAGGTGCTCGTCGGCCTGCTCGAGGGCGATCCGGCGTCCTACGTGAACGCCCCGACGGCGTGGACCCCGTGCCTCGACAGCGCCGCCCCCGGGGACTTCACGATGAGCGACCTCGTGCGGTTCACGCACCAGCGGTACCGCCCCGCTTGAGCGCGGCTATGTGACGCACCTAGAGTTGGAGTGGTGGACCTCCCCCACGCCCTGCACCGTGCCACGCCCGCCGAGCTGAAGGAGCGCATCGAGGCCGAGCGACGCGAGCGGCCGTTTTTGCTCTTCCGCGATGGCGAAGACGTCCAGCAGATCCAGGATCTCGGCGACGCCGGCGAGCGCCTGACGATCGGGCGCAGCACGCAGAACGACGTCGCGCTGCCCTGGGACCGGGAGGTGTCGCGCGTGCACGCGAGCCTGGAGCGGCTCGGCGACGAGTGGACGTTCGTCGACGACGGCCGCTCGCACAACGGCTCGTTCATCGACGGCGCGCGCGTCCAGGGCCGCCAGCGGCTGCGCGACGGGGACACGATCGCCCTCGGGCAGACGGTCGTCGTCTTCCGCCGGCCGACCGGCCGCGAGTCGCTGCGCACCGCGACCTCGCAGCAGCGCACGACGCCGAAGGTCTCCGAGGCGCAGATGCGCGTCCTGACGGCCCTGTGTCGCCCGTACGCCGGCAGCGACTACGCGGTGCCCGCCTCCAACAGGCAGATCGCCGACGAGCTGGTCATCGGCGTGGAGACCGTCAAGACCCACATGCGCGCGCTGTTCGACGCCTTCGAGCTCGGCGCGCTGGCTCAGCACCAGAAGCGCGCGGCGCTGGCCCAGCGCGCGCTGCAGACCGGCATCGTCTCGCGCTCAGGGTTCGCGGAGAGCTGACGCCGCCGCCCAGGGCGCGAGGTTGCGCACGCACGGCTCGTGCGCACCGGGCGCGGCGAGCGCGGCGTCCAGCGCGGCCCGGTGGTGCGCCGCGCGCTCACGGCCGTAGGCGGCGGCCATGTCGGTGCTGACGAGGAAGGCCCAGTCGCTGGACTGCAGCGCAAGCAGCTCGCGGAGGGCGCGTTCGTCGGCCGCGCCGGCGCGCAGCGGCGGCGACCGTGCGCAGCTCGGCGTCGCGGGCGCTCCAGGCCATGCCGGCGACCGGCGGTGCGCTCCAGGTGCTCAGGTCGCGCGACCTCCCCCACGAGGTGACGGGCAGATCGGCGGGCGCGGCGGCGGCGGCGTGGTGGGCCAGCGCGTCGTCGAGGTGGGCGATCGTCAGGCCCTGCTCGCCGGCCTCGCCGATGACGTTCTCCAACCAGAGCGGGCCCTCGTGCCACCAGTCGCCGAAGAGCTCAGCGTCGACGGCGAACACGCACAGCCCACCGCCGGCGACCCGTGCGCGGACGCGGGCGACGAAGTCCGCCGCGTGCTCGCGGGCGGCGGCCGCCCCGCGGGCCGGGTCGTACGGCGCGCCGTCGTTGCTCCACGCGCGGTGGCGAAACTCGGTGAACGCGTGGTAGTCGCGATAGCGCGCGTCGCGGGGGTAGCCGCCGCGGCTCCAGACGAGCTCGATCGTCGCGCGGTCGATCGGGACGAGCAGGGGGCCGGCCGGCGCTCGCAGCGGGCGCAGGTGCTCGTCGTCGCCGAGCACGTCGGTCAGGTCGACGCAGGTCGCGCGCACCCCGGTCTGCGCGAGCAGGCCGTCCAGCCATGGGGCATAGGCGCACTCGGGCGCCCACAGGCCGCCGCGCCAGCCCGCGCCGAAGCGGGCACGATGGGCATCGATGCCCGTGCGCAGCTGCAGCCGTACCCCGCTGTCGGTCGCCAGCAGCGGCAGGATCGCGTGTGTCGCCGAGGACGACCACGCGGCGTGGCGGCCGAGCGCGGCGAGCAGGCCGGAGCCGGACGCTCTCTCCGCGAGGCGCTCGCGCGCCCACTCGTAGCGCGCGGCGGAATGCTCGAGCGCGGCGACGACACCGGCGTCGCCCGCGCTGGCCGCGCTCGCGATGTCGCGCCGGTGCGTCTGCGTCCGGGTCGTCGCGAGGAATCTCGCGCAGCGCTCCATCGCCCCCGGCTCGGCGAGCTGGTCGCAGAGCACGGGCGTCAGCGAGAGCGTCAGCGGCGGGGTGGGCGGGCCCCGATCCAGCAGCTCGAGCAGCGGCAGGTAGGCGGTCGCAATCGACTCCCAGAGCCACTCCTCGCCGAACGGCCACGTGCCGAAGCCCGCGACGTACGGCTGGTGCGAGTGCAGGACGATCGCCAGCTCGCCGCCGCTCATGCGCGCAGGACGGCCACGAGATCGAGCGCGCCGCGCAGCTCGCGGGCGCTGCCCGGCCGCAGCGCGAAGTCGCGCGCGTCGATCGCCGGCACGAAGCGGTCGTAGAAGCGCTTGGTCAGGCCCAGCCGAGCGTGCACCGCATCCCAGCCGAGGCGCAGCGCACCGGCATGCAGCGCCAGCTTGCGCGCATGGAAGAGGCCGTACATCTGCACCGCGCCGAAGTGCGCGCGGCACAGCGCGTGGAACTCCTCGGGGCGGTACTCGTAGACATGCCAGGGGTTGCCCGAGCGCGCCGACCCGGGCGGTGCCAGGGTCAGGACGTTCGGCGTCGAGACGAACACGATCCCGCCGGGCCCGACGAGCTCGCGGAAGCGGGCCAGCACGGCGGCCGGGTCTCGGACGTGCTCGATCGTCTGCAGGAAGACGAGCGCGTCGCAGGGCTCGTCGAAGGTCTCGACCATCGTGCGTACGAAGCGCAGGTTGTCGCGGACGTAGCGCAGGCGGGCGTGCTCGTGCGCCTCGGGGTTGGCGTCGACGCCGACGACCGCGGCCGCCCCGGCCTGCGCCATGACGTCCGCGCCGTAGCCCTCGCCGCAGGCCATGTCGACGACCCGCCGGCCGCCGATCTGCGCGGCGATCCACTCGTAGACGACGAGGTGGCGGGCGAACCAGTAGTTCTCCTCCGGGACGTCGGGCAGCGTGCGCTCACCGGTGAGTGCCAGCGGCGGCACGCCGGGCGGCTGGTTGCGCTGCAGGTGCAGCGGCGGCTGCTGCGGTGGCGGGGGCGGCGCGTCGCCGGCGAGGTCGGGCACGGCGCGGCAGGTTAGCCGGGTCGGTCGTGCGCGCCGGGGGTGCCGGCCACCCGGCGCGCCTCCAGGTAACGGGCGCGGTCGACGAAGGTCTCGCGCAGCGAGGTCTGCAGCTCCTCGAGGAACTCCTCGCGATACGTGGCGTCGCTCAGCACGGCGATCGCGTAGTACAGCCCGCTGAACGCCGCCAGCGCGCTGGAGACCTTGACGAGCTCCTCGCTCAGCCCGGCGTGGCCGGCGATCGCGTGCGGCGGCTCGCCCAGCCACGCCTCGACGACGCCCGGCGTGATCGCCAGCGCCCCGAACGCGACGAAGAACGCCCCGACGAGCACCGCCACGACGAGCACCTGCAGGCCCTGGCTGACGAACATCACGAGGCCGACGTTGAAGCGCTGGCGCGGGGTGAGCGGCGGGTCGGCGGCGACGTCGACCTCCAGCTCGCGCACCTCGCGCGGCAGCCGCGAGGCGATGAACACCGAGCCGACGACGAGAAACAGCGCGACGACGCCGGCCAGCGCCGGATCGGAGACGTCGGAGAAGACCTGCCACATCTCGGTGTTGATGAACAGGACGATCATGAAGATCAGCAGCACCGGGACCGCCCGCGTGAGCAGCACGAGCGAGGCCGCGAGCTGGCTGACCAGGCGGCCACCCGCCCAGCGCACGATCGACAGCAGCCCGATGCCGACGATCCCGTAGATGAGCGCGAGCAGCAGCAGGTTGCCACCCGCGGTCACGAGCGCGCTCGTCACCTGGCCGCCGAAGACGAGCGGCAGCAGCGCGGGCACGAGCACGAAGGCGGCAAGCTCGATCGGCCCGACGCGATCGGGGATCGACAGCGCCCGCCGGCCGCGCCGGTGGTTGACGAGCGCCACGCCACCGATCACGATCGCCAGCGCCCCGAGCAGCGCGAGCGCGTTGCCCCACCACGGCCAGTCCTTGTCGACGGCGCCCAGCATCTGGCCGGTGACGACGACCGACAGCAGCGGCACCGCCCGCGTGAAGATGTCCTCGTAGGCCGAGTAGTCCTCGATCAGCAGCGGCAGCCCGGCGCGGCGCAGGCGCCGCTCGTACGCCGCGAGCTCGTCCATCGGCCAAGGATATGGTCGCCGGCGCCAGCGCGACGAGGCGCGCGACCGCCCCGATGGTGAGTTGACCCCGAGATGAGGGGTCGACTCACCACACGCGCATGCAAGCCGCGGGCGGAGGCGGCAAATCGCGTCAGCGTGGTCGATGCACTTCCGGCACGGCGGCCGGCCGCCCCCACACCAGACGGAAGTCGACATCCGGCCCGCCGGGGTAGGGTCCGGCCATGATCACCCCACGCAGGTTGCTAACCATCGCCACGCTCGCCGCTGCCGTCGTCGCCGTCACCCCCGGCGCCGCCACAGCCGCGACCACCCGCGCGCCGATCAAGGACTGCGGCGACGTCTCCACCCTGGATCGGGGCGGCTTGGCCGTCGCCGCCGTCACGGCCCAGCGCACCACGTGCAAGAACGCCCGCGCGATCGCCCGCACCGTCGCCAAGTCGGCGGGCTGCAAGCGCCAGGGTTCCTGCCGCCGGCGCAACTACACATGCCTGCTGGCGAAGGCCGGCAAGGAGCTGACGCTCGTGCGCTGTGAGGGCAAGAACCAGACGGCGTTCGTGCGCTTCGAGTTCGGCTCGTAGCGGCGATGGCGGCCGGCGCGGCGATCCGCGCCGTCCTGCGCCCCGACGGCGCGGACCCGCGCGAGGCGATCGTGGACCGGGCGCGCGAGCTCGGCGTGCTCGGCTGGGTGCGCGACGGCGAGGACGGCACCCTCCAGCTGCACGCCGAGGGGCCCGAGGCCGCGGTCGACGCGCTGGCGGCGTTTCTGGAGGGGCGCGGCGCGGTCGCCGGCGAGCGCGTCAAGGCCGAGGGCCACGAGCAGTTCGCGATCCGCGGCGTCAGCGCCGGCGTCTTCGTCGTGCAGGAGCACGCCGCGACCGCGCACCACTTCGACCTGCGCCTCGAGGTCGGCGGGGTCATGCGCTCGTGGGCCGTTCCGAAGGGGCCGAGCCTGGATCCCGCCGTCAAGCGGATGGCGATCGAGGTCGGCGATCACGCCCTGTCGCACAACGACTTCGAGGACAGGCTGGGCGGCGGCGGCGTGATCATCTGGGACCGTGGCAGCTACGAGCAGGGCGGCCGCGTCGCCTGGCCGGAGGCGCTCGAGCGCGGGCACGCGGTCTTCGTCCTGCACGGCGAGAAGCTGCGTGGCGGCTTCGCCCTGCAGCGCACGCGACGCGGCCCGAAAGCCCCGTGGCTGCTGATCAAGCGTCGCGACGACCACGCCCGCCCGGGCTCGGACATCGCCGCCGAGCGGCCGGCGTCGGTCGTCAGCGGCCGGACGCTCGACGACCTGCTCGGCTGACGGTCGGCCGCGCTCAGCCCGCCGCCGCGCGGTAGCGCTCGATCGCGCGCTTGCGCTCGTCGGCGTGCACGACGATCGGCGCCGGATAGTCGCGGCCGATGACACAGCCCGCCGCGCGCTGCTGCTCGTCGCTCATCTCCCACGGCGCGGCCAGGCGCGCGTCGGGGACGTCGCACAGCTCGGGCACCCAGCGGCGCACGTAGACGCCGTCGGGATCGAACTTCTGCTGCTGGCGGACCGGGTTGAAGAGCCGCCGGAAGTACGGCGCCGGATCGACGCCGACCGACGTCACCCACTGCCAGTTGCCGTTGTTCTGAGCCGGCTCGCCGTCGAGCAGCAGCGCCTCGAAGTGACGCTCGCCGAGGCGCCAGTCGAGGTGCAGGTCCTTCGTGAGAAAGGAGCCGACCACGAGCCGCGTGCGGTTGTGCATCCAGCCGGTGGACGCGAGCTGGCGCATCCCGGCATCGACGAGCGGATAGCCGGTGCGGCCCTCGCGCCAGGCGTCGAACGCGTCGTCGTCGTGCTCCCATTGCAGGGCGCGGTACTTCTCCTGGTGTTCGAGGCACGCGTTGTCGGGGTGGGCGAGCAGGACGTGGGCGTAGAAGTCGCGCCAGCACAGCTGGCGGATCCAGGCGTCGGCGCCGGGACCGCCGTGGCGCGCCGCGCGTGCCTCGCACTCGGCCGCCGACACGCAGCCCCAGCGCAGGTACGGCGACAGCCCGCTCGTCCCGTGCTCGTCGGCGACGAGGTCGTGGGTCGTGGCGTAGTGGTCGATCGGCCCGTCCAGCCAGGCGGTGAGCGCGGCGCGGGCAGCCGCCTCGCCCGGCGCGCAGTGCGGCTGCGCCAGCTCGGCGCCCGGCGGCGCCGCGGGTATCGAGCCCTTGCGCAGCGCGCTGGGCAGCGCGGCGAGCTGCGCGGGAGCGCGGTGCACGGTGCGGCGCTCCAGCGTGCGCCAGTGCTTGAAGAACGGGGTGAAGACGGTGAACGGCCGGTCGCCCTGCGTGCGCGGCGTTGACACGTCGACGACGTAGGTGCCGCCCTGCGGCAGCGGCTGCACGGACGCCGCGCGCAGCGCCTCGCTGACGCGGCGATCGCGGCCGCGGGCGTACGGCGCGACGTCGCTCGTCCAGAGCGCCGCCTCGGCGCCAACCTCGGCGGCAAGCTCGGCCAGCACGTGCTCGGGCCGGCCGCCGCGGATGACCAGGCCGCTGCCGCGCTCGCGCAGGCCGGCGTCCAGCTCGCGCAGGCAGCCGAGCATGAACGCCTCCCGCGGGGCCGAGGCGAAGCGCCCGTGACGCAGCGCGTCGTCGAGCACGAAGACCGGCACGACACGGTCGAAGTCGCGTGCCGCACGCGTGAGCGCCGGATGGTCGGTGAGGCGCAGGTCGCGCCGGAACCAGAGCAGGGCGGTGGTCATCGTGTGCTGAAGTACGTACGAGATGGCAGATCGGACTGTGCGCGACTTCCCGTTGTTTCCCCTCGCCCTCGTCGCGCTACCCCACGAGCTGGTGGCGCTGCACATCTTCGAGGAGCGCTACCGGATCATGTTCGAGGAGCTGCTTCGAAACGACGGCGAGTTCGGCATCGTCTGGCTGACCGAGTCGGGCACGAAGGGGATCGGCTGCGCGTGCGAGATCGCCGAGGTCCTCGAGCGCATGGAGGACGGGCGCCTGAACGTCCTCACGCGCGGCACGCGGCCGTTTCGGATCGTCGAGCGCCAGGACGACATGCCCTACCCGACCGCGACGGTGGAGTTCCTCCACGACAAGGACGAGGCGCCCGACGCGCGCGTCGCCGAGACGGCCCGGACCGCGTACGCCGAGCTCGTCGTCGAGGCGACCGACAACGAGCCCGACCCCGACGACCTGGCCGCGAAGGGCGCCTACGCGATGGCCGCCACCGTCGACTTCGGCCTCGACGCCAAGCAGGGCCTGCTCGACCTGCGCTCCGAGAACGCGCGCATGCGCCTCGTCACCCGCCTGTTCAGGGCGGCGCTGAAGCGGCTGGACTTCGTCGAGCGCGCGCGGGCGCGAGCCCACTCCAACGGCAAGGTGCGCTTCGGCTAGGGCCACCTACGACGTGCCGCTGTCGCCGCGGTCGTGCTTCGTCACGTCGTGGACCATGCCGCCCCACGGTCCCGCGCTGTCGATCGGGTAGGCTTTTCCGTACGCCTTGGCCATGGTGAAGTCCTCCTCCGGCGAGGCGATCCCGGTCGCGCGCGCGCGCTCGTGGTGGTGGTGCCGGCGTTCGAGCCTCGCCTGCCCCTTGGCGCGGCGGTGCTCGCGCCACCGTCCGATCCATCCGCGTTGCGTGTCTGATTGCCGAGCCATCGCGACCTCCGCGTGGGGTTGCCGAAGGCGCATGATCAGGGCCGGCGGCGCACGGCGGCTACGCACCTGAGCCTGCGCCGCTCCGACAACGATCCGACCGGGAGGCGACGACCGCAGGGCGGCGATCGACGACAGATCCAGGTCGGCCGGCAGGCAGCCGACCTGGACCACCGCGATCAGCTGAGGTCGAACCGGTCGAGGTTCATGACCTTGACCCACGCCGCCACGAAGTCGCGCACGAACTTCTCGCGCGCGTCGTCGCCGGCGTAGACCTCGGCGATCGCGCGCAGCTCGGAGTTCGAGCCGAACACGAGATCGACGCGGCTGCCGGTCCACCTGACCTCGTTCGTGGCGTCGTGGCTGACGAACGACCCCGCATCGCCGGCCGTCGCCGTCCACGTCGTGCCGAGGTCGAGCAGGTTCACGAAGAAGTCGTTCGTGAGCGTGCCCGGCCGGTCGGTGAGGACGCCGGCCGTCGACCCGCCGGCGTTCGCGCCCAGGACCCGCAGGCCGCCCACGAGAACGGTCATCTCGGGGGCGCTCAGCGTGAGCAGGTTCGCCTTGTCGACGAGCAGGTACTCGGCCGTCAGCCGGTGGTCCGCCGCGAGGTAGTTGCGAAAGCCGTCCGCCGCCGGCTCGAGCGGGGCGAAGGAGTCCGCGTCGGTCTGCTCCGCCGACGCGTCCGTGCGTCCCGGCGTGAACGGGACCTCGATCTCGACCCCGCCGTCCTTGGCCGCCTGCTCGACGGCCGCGGAGCCGGCGAGCACGACGAGGTCGGCGAGCGAGACCCGCTTGCCGCTGCCGTTCTGTGAGCCGTTGAAGGACTGCTGGATCCCCGCGAGCGTGCTCAGCACCGTCGCCAGCTCGGCCGGGTCGTTGACCTCCCAGCCGTTCTGGGGCTCGAGGCGGACGCGCGCGCCGTTGGCGCCGCCGCGCTTGTCGCTGCCGCGGAACGTCGACGCCGAGGCCCACGCGGCCTTGACGAGCTCGGACACCGACAGGCCCGAGTCGAGGATCTGGGCCTTCAGGGCGGCGATCTCCTCAGCCGCGACGAGCGCGTGGGTCACCTTCGGGACCGGGTCCTGCCACAGCAGCTCCTCGCCCGGCACCTCGGGACCGAGGTACCGCTCGATCGGCCCCATGTCGCGGTGCGTCAGCTTGAACCAGGCGCGGGCGAACGCGTCGGCGAACTCGTCCGGGTTCTCGTGGAAGCGCTTGGAGATCGGCCCGTAGTCGGGGTCGAAGCGCAGCGCGAGGTCGGTCGTCAGCATCGTCGGGGTGCGCATCGGGGCGCCCTCGTCGGGCGGCGGGACGGTGCGGGGGGCCGGGCTGCCGTCCTCATCCTTGGGCTGCCACTGATTGGCGCCGGCCGGGCTCTGCGTCAGCTCCCACTCGAACCCGAACAGGTTGTCGAAGAAGCCGTTGGACCACTGCGTCGGCGTGGTCGTCCAGGTCACCTCGATGCCGCTCGTGATCGCATCGGCGCCCTTGCCGGTCCCGTAGGAGTTGCGCCAGCCGAGGCCCTGCTCCTCCAGCGCAGCGCCCTCGGGCTCGGGGCCGACGTACGCGTCGGGGTCGGCCGCGCCGTGCGTCTTGCCGAACGTGTGCCCGCCGGCGATCAGCGCGACCGTCTCCTCGTCGTTCATCGCCATGCGGGCGAACGTCTCGCGGATGTCGCGCGCCGCGGCGAGCGGGTCCGGGTTGCCGTTCGGGCCCTCGGGGTTGACGTAGATGAGGCCCATCTGGACGGCGCCGAGGGGGTCCTCGAGCTCGCGGTCGCCGGTGTAGCGCTCGTCGCCGAGCCACTCCTGCTCCGGGCCCCAGTAGACGTCCTCGTCGGGCTCCCACACGTCCGCGCGCCCGCCGGCGAAGCCGAAGGTCGCAAAGCCCATCGACTCCAGGGCGACGTTGCCGGTGAGGACCATGAGGTCCGCCCACGAGAGTGCCTGGCCGTACTTCTTCTTGACCGGCCACAGCAGGCGGCGCGCCTTGTCGAGGTTGCCGTTGTCCGGCCAGCTGTTGAGCGGGGCGAAGCGCTGCTGGCCGGCGCCTGCGCCGCCGCGGCCGTCGCTGATGCGGTAGGTGCCGGCGCTGTGCCACGCCATCCGGATCATCAAGGGGCCGTAGTGGCCGTAGTCGGCCGGCCAGAAGTCCTGCGAGGTGGTCAGGACGTCCTCGATGTCCTGCTTGACCGCGGCGAGGTCGAGGCTGTTGAACGCCTCGGCGTAGTCGAACTCCTCGCCGAGCGGGTTGGCCACGGCCGGGTTCTTGGCGAGGATCTTCAGGTTCAGCCGGTCCGGCCACCAGCCTCGGTTGCCGCCGCCCTCGGTCGGGTGCGGGGCGCGCTCGGGGGCGAACGGGCAGCCGCCCGCCTCTTCGACGTTCATCTCTCCAACTTCGGCGTCAGGCTTGTCGGACACTGGGAACCCCTTCGGGATCAGAGGGTGGCTGGGGAACTGGGTGCGGCCGAGCATCCGGGGCACAGGCCCCAGTAGATGACCTCGGCCTCGTCGATCGCGTAGCCGTGGTGGTCGGCCGCGGTCAGGCAGGGTGCGCTGCCGACGGCGCAGTCGACGTCGGCGATGGACCCGCACGACCGGCACACGAGGTGGTGATGGTTGTCTGCGACGCGCGCCTCGTAGCGCGCCACGGAGCCCGGCGGGTGGATGCGGCGCACCAGACCGGCGGCGGTCAGCGCTTCGAGCACGTCGTAGACGGCCTGGAGCGACACCCCACCGAGGTTCTCGCGAACGAGACCGACGATCGAGCTCGTGTCGGCGTGCGGCTGGTCGTGCACCGCGGCCAGCACCGAGACCCGAGGACGCGTGACGCGCAGGGAGGCCCCGCGCAGCATGCGTTCGAGTTCCGAAGTCGCCGGCATACCCCGGAGTATGCCACAGGTTCTGGAATCAATCCAGATTAGATTCCGCCGGTGAAGCGCAGAAGCCGGGCCCGCCCGTCATGACGCGCCGAGTGCGCATGACGCACCTTGTGCGTCACCCATCACCTCACCCGGGCTGCGATGACGCGCCGAGTGCGCAAATCGCACCTCGCGCGTCAACGACCCGTCGCGCGGGCGCCGGTGGCGGCGCGACCCGTGGCCGTTCGGGCTGCACGCCGCCGCTGTCAGCCCCCCGGTGCGGTCTGCGAGCGACAGCCCGCCGAGCGACCGGGGTTGGCTACAGCTCGACCTCGCCCGACACGCACGTCACCGTCGCGCCGCCGACCCAGATCGTGCCGTCGTCGTCGCGCTCCACGCGCACGCGGCCGGCGCGGCCCAGCAGCGTGCCCTGCGACACGACGTACGGCGCCGTCGCGCGGCCCGTCCGCAGCAGCCACGGCGCGATCGCGGCGTTCAGGCTGCCGGTGACCGGGTCCTCGACGAGGGCGCCGTCCTTCGGGAAGAAGGCCCGCACCTCGAACGCCTCGGGCGAGCCGGGCGGGTACGCGCCGACGATGCCGAGGTCGATGTTGGCGCTGCCGACGCGCACGTCGAGCACGGCGCTTGCGTCCTCGAGCAGCACCGCCACCCAGCCCGGCCCGTTGTCGGCCCATGCTGCATCGAGGATCTCGCCGCGGTCGATCCCCAGCAGCGTCGCGATCCGCGTTACGAGCCCCTCGTCGACCGGCCCGTCGCGCACGAGCGGCGGCGCCGCGAACGACAGCCCTGCCGCGCCGCGCCGGATGCGCACGAGCCCGGCCGCGCATTCCTGCACCACCGCGGCGCGTTCCTCCCCGCCGTGCGCAACCGCCCAGGCGTGGCAGGTTCCCAGCGTCGGGTGCCCGGCGAACGGCAGCTCGGTGGTCGGCGTGAAGATCCGCACGCGGTAGTCCGCGCGGTCGTCCGACGGGGCCAGCACGAACGTCGTCTCCGACAGGTTCGTCCAGCGCGCGAAGCGCTCCATCTCCTCGGTGCTCAGCCCCGCGGCGTCCAGCACGACCGCGACCGGGTTGCCGCCGTACGGCGTGGTCGTGAAGACGTCGACCTGGGCGAAGGGGCGCAGCACGCCGCCGAGTCTCGCACGCCCCCATCGACCGGCCTCCAATCGACGCGCTCGTAGCGCGTGAAGCGATCCAGCGCGGACTGAAGCTCGTCGCCATCGCCACCGCGCCGGCGGTCGTCGCGGGTGGGCTCGCCGCGACCGGCGCGGCGCTCTTCGACGACGACCCGCCGCCCGGTCCCGCGACCGTGCGCGTTCCTTGCCCGGGCTCGGCGGAACGGCCCGGCAGCGACGACCAGCCGCGGTCGCGCAGGGAGGCGGCGCCGATGCCGCGAACCGCGCGGCGGCGGCGTTTCTCGCGCTGCGTGATCGCCGAGCTGCGCTGACCGCGGCGACCGGCGCCTCGAGCGCTACGCCGGCTCGCGCACCGGCGGTGGCGGCTCGAGCGGCGCCGCCGGCAGCGCCCGCGACTGCCCCGGCCAGCGCCCCTCCGCCGCGATCCACGACCCGGCGAGGATGAGGACGAGGCCGAGGATCGCGCCCACGGTGAGCGGCTCGCCGAGCAGGGTCACGCCGTAGAACACCGCGAAGCCGGGCGCAATGTACGCCACGAGGGAGGCCCGCCCCGGGCCGATCTCGCTGATCAGCGTGAAGTAGATCGCGAACGCGAGGCCGGTGCCGCCCGCGCCGAGCGCCACCAGCGAGCCGATCGTCTGCGGCTCGGGGGTGTGCGACGGTAGCGTGAAGAGCGCGAACGGCAGGAGCACGAGCGTGCCGGCGACCATCGTCGAGGCCGCGATGCCAACCGGCGCCGCGCCGCGCAGCCGGTGCTTGAGATACAGCGAGCCGACGGCGTAGCCGGCCGAGGCCAGCAGGACCATGAGCCCGCCGGCGAGCGCCTGCGCGTCGCCGCTGAGGTCGACGCCGAACAGCAGCACGACGCCGACGATCCCCATGAAGACGCCGGCCGTGGCGATCCCGTGCGGGCGCTCGTCGTCGTCGAAGCGCGCGGCGATCAGCGCCGTGAAGATCGGCGCGGCCGAGACGAGGATGCCGGTCAGCGCCGAGGTGATGTGCTGCTCGCCGAAGGTGATGAGCAGGAAGGGCAGCGCGACCTGGACGACGGCCAGGAGGACGATCGGCCCGGCCAGCGCGGGCATCTGCGCCAGAACCCCGGCCGCGGCCGCCAGCGGGACGAGCACGAGGGCACCCAGCGCGATCCGTGCGAAGACGATGAAGATCGGGTCCAGGCCGTCCTCGAGCGACACCTTGATGAACAGGTAGGAGGCGCCCCACAACGCGGCGAGAAGCAACATCAGCAGCCAGGCGCGCCGGTTCATCGAAGATCGAGGCTAGTGGTCGCGATGCGGATCCAACGGCGTGCGCCCCGCCGTCGTGAGATCCGCCCCCGAACGGCAGGCAGCGTCAGCGCGGGTCGTAGATCTCGGCGCTGGCGACGATCCGGCCCGAGATCACGCCGCCGCCCGCGACGAGCACGTTCCCGCCGACCATGGCGACGGCAGCGTGGGCGCGCGCGGCGCGCAGCGCCACGGTCCGCCGCCAGCGATTCGTCGCCGGGTTGAACCGCTCCGCGCCGCGCACCGTGCCCGTGTCGGCGAAGCCACCGGCCACGAGCACCTCGCCGCCGGGCAGCAGCGCGGCGAGGTGGAAGCCACGGGCGGTTTTCATGCTGCCCGCGCGCCGCCACCGGTTGCGCACGGGGTCGTAGGTCTCGGCGCCCTTCGTGAAGCCCGGGGCGCGCGCACCGCCGCCGGCCACGAGCACGCGCCCGTCGGCCAGCAGCGTGGCGCTGTGGTTGCCCCGCGGGCGCGGCATGTTCGCGGCGCGGCGCCAGCGGTTTCGCCGCGGATCGTAGATCTCCACCGTGCGCTGGAAGTCGTCCTCGCCGCGGTCGCCGCCAGCCACGAGGATTCGCCCGTCGCGCAGCGTCGTCGCGGTGTGGTGGTAGCGCGCGAAGCGCATGCTCGCGGCCGACGACCAGGCGTTGGTGGCCGGGTCGTAGATCTCGGCGCTGCGCAGCTCGCTGTGGTTGTGGGCCAGCCCGCCCGCGACGAGCACGCGTCCGTCGGCCAGCAGCGACGCCGTGTGGTTTGCCCGCGCGCGCTTGAGCCGCCCGGCCGCCGCCCATGTCTGCGTCGCGGGATCGAACAGCTCGGCCGGCGCGACGTAGCCGTCGTCGACGTTCGCTCCGCCGGCCACGAGGACGCGACCGTCGGCGAGCAGCGTCGAGCTGTGTGCGAAGCGCGCGGAGGTCATCGGGAAGGTGTTCTGGAAGCGGCGCGCTGTGGGGTCGAACATCTCGGCGGACGCCTGGATGCCCGAGCGGCTGAAGCCGCCGGTGACGAGCACCCGCCCGTCCGGGAGCGCCGTCGCGGGGTGAAACTCGCGGGTCGTCACCAGACGGCCCACCGAGGACCAGCGCGCGGCCACCGCCGGGGCCGCCGGCGCGAGCAGCGCGACGGCAACCAGCGCGATGCACGCGCGGCCCCGGCGACGGGCGCGGGATCCACGCGGCGCGAGCATCGCCCGCAGGTTACGCCAGCCGCGCTGCGGCGGGGCCGGTACGCCTCTACCATCGGCCGCCATGGCGACGGAGCGCGACGACGAGGCCACCGACGAGGTGCCAGGGCGCCCGCGCTCGCGGCGCGGCGCGGCACAGGTCATCGCGTTCATCGGCGTGCTCTGCGCCGGCATGCTGATCGGCTGGGTCGTGTTCGGCGACGACGACTCGGCCCCCGCCCCCGCGGCGAACGCTCCCGACGTCGCGCGCGAGGCCCGCCTCTATCCCAAGCTCGGCATCAGCCTCGGCCTGCCGGCGGGCTGGAAGACGTCGTTTCGCCAGTCCGTGCTGACCGCGGTCAGCAGCGACGAGTCCGTTTCGGTGGCGATCTCGTCGGCCGGTGGCGCCGGCGCCGGTCAGCGCGTGCGGCGCGCCGATCGCGCCGAGCTCGCGCGGCTCTTCAAGGCACGCGAGCTCAGCCGCCAGCGCGCGAAGGTCGGCACGGCGACGACGATCGTGACCGAGCTCGTCGGCCGCGCGCGCAACCGCAGGCCGATCCGCATCCTCTCGATGGGCGCCTCCAGCCGCTGGCGCACCTACAGCATCCAGGCCTTCACGGTGCTGCAGCCGACCGCCCTGCGGGTGTCGGAGCTGCGCGTGCTGCTCGCGTCGTTGCGGTTCCGCGAGCCGAGCTGAGGCACGGCCAAGCCCGCAGTCGGCCAGAGCGCCCGGGGTGGGCGCTCCAGCCGGACGCAGCCGACAGCCGGCGGCTGCGGCTAGCTCTCGCGACGGCGCCGCGCGGGACCGCGCAGCGTCAGGCCCGCGGCGAGCAGGATCGAGCCGGCGAGGCCGAGGACGACGACGTCGGTGCCCGTGAACGGCAGCTCGTCGCCGCCCAGGCTCACGTTGTCGGCCTCGGAGTCGTCGCTGGGCGACGAGCAGCCCGGATCGCTGCCGAAGTCGATCTTGCCGTCGCCGTCGTTGTCGACGCCGTCCGAGCACTCGGTAGCGCCGTCGCCGGCACCGTCGTCGCCGGCACCCTCGTCGCCCGCACCCTCGTTGCCGGCTCCGTCGTCGGTTGCGTCGTCGCCGGCATCGGTTCCTCCCTCGGGGGTGGCGGTGGCGGGCGTCGTCGCCGTCGGCGTCGTGGCGGTCGGGGTGGTGGTCGTCGGCGTGGTCGCGGTCGGCGTGGTCGTGGTCGGCGTCGTGGTGGTGGGCGGCGTCGTCACGACGGCCGGGGCGACGGCGAGCGACTCCGACTGGGCGGCCGACACCTGCGCGACCGCGCCGCCGGCGACGGCGAGCACATAGACGTCGAGCGCGTTGCGCACGCCGTACGGGGCGGCGGCCTGCGTGCCGTTGGCAGACGACGAGTCGTTGGCGTTGCAGACCACCGGCAGCAGCGGCGGCAGGCCGGTCTGGACGTCCGCCGTGCCCTCGCCACAACCGGCGGAGTTCAGGAGCGGGATGTTGACGGGGGTGGTGCCCAGCTGGATGACGTTGGAGCTGTTGGACTGGGTGGGCGCTGTGTCGCGGCAGGCCGTCGAGGTGCTGCTGGAGCGCGCGACGTTCGCGACCACCGTGGCGGCCGTGATGTCGGTGACCTGGCTGCCGCCGGCCGAGGTCTGGCAGGCGCCCGCGACGCTGATGTTGCCCACCGACTCCGCCGCGCCGATGCTCAGGCCGGGCACGCCGGCCGCCCCGCCCAGCGTCGCGCGCAGGACGCTGAAGGAGTTCAGCGACTGGGTCGCAGACGTCGACGAGCGCACCCGCACGACATCGAGGCAGATGTTCAGCGGGGTGCACAGCAGCTGGTCGAGCAGGTCCTCGGCGATCGCCTCGTTGATCGTCTGGCCGGGGGTCGTGTCGCGCCCGATGATCTCGTTGCCGAAGGCCGATGCGACCGTGATGTGGCCGTGGTAGGTCCCGTCGGCGCGCTGCTCGCCGCGCGAGCGGCCGACGACGATGTCCTCTTCGTCGGCGGTGCCGCTGCCGTCCACCGCGAGCGGGCGCTCGGCGCTCGGTCCGAGGTCGACGACCGCCGCCGTGCCCTGCGCATGCGGGTTGGTCCCGTGCAGCGGGGGCTCGATCTGCGGGTTGGCCGACGTCGCGCGAGTCTGCGCCGGCGCGAAGGACCGCAGGTCGTTCTTGACGGTCGCGCCGCTGGAGAACGTGGGCAGGGCAATGAGCATGCCGGTGGCAAGCGCGATCGCTCCGGCTCCGATGAAACGGCTGCGATGAGCCATGGGTCCCCCTGTAATGCTCGAACGGTTGGTGCCCTTATACCCGGTTTATCCTCATCTGCCTAGCGATCAGGACGCGCTCATGGGCGATCGGCCGGATTCTGCACCCGCACCCGCGGGCGTCCCTGGCCGACGCGGATGCGGATGAAGATCGTCCGGCGGGCGTAGTGCGACCCCGGCGCGCCCGCCAGCGCGCGCAGCACATGCGCGCCCCGGCCGAGCTTGGGCAACAGCAGCCCGCCCAGCGGGCAGAGGGTCGGCGGGCCGCTGTCCAGGCGGCACCGCAGCGGCGATGCAGCGCGGTCGTTGGAGCGAAACACGATCAGCAGGCGCCCGTCGTCGAGCGCGACGCGGCGGTCGGCGATGGCGCTCGCCGCCGGCGTCAGCCGCCGCAGGAAGACGTCGGCCACGCGGTTGGTGTCCTCACCCGCGAGGTTCGACGCCGACGAGGCGAACGCCGCGGTGGCTCCGTCGGCGCTCAGCGCAGGCCGCCCCGGCAGCGGCACCGCGTGCTCGCGCCCGCGCAGGCGCCCGCGCGACGTCACGTCGACGATCGCCGTCGTGTCGCGCGCGAGGTCGCGAACGAAGACATCGGGCCCGATGGCGTCCTCGGCCACGAGATCGTTGGCGCGTGAGCCGAAGACGACGAAGCGCCCGTCCGGCGTGATCGCCGGCAGGTACGACGCGCCGCCGCCCTCCTCGTTGGTCGTGCTGAGGCTGATGCGCCGGGTCGTCGCGCGCCGCGTGTCGCGCACGAAGATGTCGGTCCGCCGGTTGCGGTCGCGGCCGGCGATGTTCGTCGCGTCGGACTCGAAGACGACCAGGCGCCCGCCGGCGCTGACGTCGGACACCTGTCCGCGCGCGTCGGAGAGCGCCCGGTTCTGCCCCCGCCCGCCGCCGCGCGCAACGCTGACGAGCGTCGTACGGCCCGTGGCCAGGTCGCGCAGGAAGACGTCCTCGCGGCCGTTGCCGTCACCGTCGGCGAGGTCCGGGGCGTTCGACGAGAAGCTCACGTAGCGCCCATCCGCGCTGATCGCCGGCGCCCGGGAGTCACCCTGCGCCGCCGCGCCATCCTGATCTGCGCTGACGAGCGCGATCGCGCCGGTGACCATGTTGCGCACGAACACGTCGTCGCCGTTGTTGGTGTCGCCGGCCACGAGGTTGTCGGCGCGCGAGGTGAAGACGAGCAGACGCCCATCGGCCGACAGGTCGGGCTCGACCGATGCGCCGCGGGCCTCCTCGCCCTCGCTCGTGACGCTCGCGCGCACCAGGCTCCCGTCCGCCAGGCGCACGAACACGTCGGCGAAGCGGTTCGTGTCGCCGGGCACGAGGTTCGTCGCGCGCGAGGTGAACGCAAGCTGCGTGCCGGCGGCGTCGAGCACCGGCTCGCCGGACGGCGCGTCGGCCGGCTCGCCGTTCGGACCATGCGTCACGAGCTCGATCGCGCCGCTGCCCTGGTCATAGACGAAGACGTCGCGCAGCGGGCCGTTGCCGTCCGGGAGCCCGGTGAGGTTCGAGGCCGCCGACGTGAACGCCAGGCGGCGCGCGTCGGCCGACAGCGCCGGCTCGGAGCTGGGCCCGTTGGGGTTGCCGGCGACGGCCAGCCGCACGCGCACGGTGCGCTGCGGCGAAGGCCCGGCCAGCGCGACGGTGACGGGCGCAAGCAGTCCGAGCGCCAGGCCGGCGCCCACGACGATCCCGCGGACTGCGCCTGCGCGGCGGCGGCTGGGCACCGCGCAGTTGTACCGCAGACGGCCGCGGTGGCGTGCCGCCTGCCGCAGCGGTGGGGCACCGCGCGCGGATCGGCGGCGAACAGCCGTGAGCCCACCGGGGAGCGGGTTCAGGGCGTTACATGAGCTTTGGTGCGGCGACGCCGCGAGAGCGATCCGGTGGCAGCTTGGCTGCCTTTGGGTGAATCGCCAGAGGGGCTTCGTCGTCGCGGGCTGAGGAGTGACCCGCACGAGTGTCGCGTGGTGTTCGTGTGCTGTCAGTCAGTGTGCCGGGACCGACGGGCCTGCACGCTGGTGCCAGCAGGCGTGTGGGGGTGCGGTCTACCGCACCCTGCCTGGCCTCGCTGCGTCAGCGTCTCAGCCCGCACGTGTCGATCGCCACGCGCCGCACGAAGCGCGACAGGCGCGGAAGGATCGCCGGACGCTGCTGCGTGTCCGGATAGCGCAGCGTTCCCTCCTCGGTCTGGACGGCGAACCGGAAGATCTGCGCCGGCGGCGCCTTCGGAACGGCCATGTCGCCGGTCTGCACGAGCAGCAGGTCGCGCCGGATGTCGCGCGCCTCGATGATCTGCGCGCTCGTGAGCCGCTCGGAGGGGCCGTCGTTGCAGCGTGCGGTCTGGTCGGAGACGAGCAGGCTGAGCCTGGCGCCTGCGACCGTCCCATCGCGCTCGACGACGAACAGATCGGGCGACGGAGTGCCGCAGGCCGCGGTCACGAGCGCCGCCAGGCCCGCCCCGGCGGCGGCGAGCCCGCTCCGGCGCCGAATCGGCCTCCACCGTAACCTCAAGCTGTGCTCCAGAGTTCGAAAACACGACAACCACCGTGCTTTTCACCATCGTACCTCGACCTCGACCTGAGCCTCATTCTGGGCGCGCCACCCCTCCGCGACGGGGATCTCCGGCGCCGTTCAGCTCGCCCGTCTGCGGATCGCGGGTCACCGCCTGCACGCCTCCGAAGAACATGCTCTTCGCGCGAAAGGCCTTGATCTCGTGGGGGTCGCAGGCAAGTTCGTCAAGCGGAATGCCGGGCTCGGCGTAGATGACGCCGCTCTCGTAGTGCACCCGCGGCTCCGCCAGGGCGGCCGCGGCGGGCAGGCCGTGGTCGACGACCGCGACGATCGTCTGCAGCAGCGCCGAGCGGATGCGGTTGGAGCCCGACGAGCCGAGCGCGACGTGCACCTCCCCCCCGGCGGTGACCACGGTGGGCGACATCATCGACGGCATCCGTCGCCCCGCCGGCGCGTGGTGAAAGCCCATCGGGCTGAGATCCTCCTCGCCCATGATGTTGTTGACGTGGATCCCGGTCCCCGGCACGACGATCCCGGAGCCCTCGCCGTTCGTGCACGTCACCGAGCACGCGCGGCCCGCGCCGTCGATGACCGAGATGTGCGTCGTGGCGCCCAGGCGCGAGCCGAGGAAGGCCGCGGCGAAGCCGGGCTCGGCGAGACCGTCGAGGAACTCCGGCGTGCGCTCGTCCTGCGCCTCCTCCATCGCGCGGACGACCTGCGGCAGCGACGGCGCTCCCGGCTCGGCGTCCAGCCGGCCCAGCGCGAGCGCGAGCAGGATGCCTCCCGCCGAGGGCGGAGGGTTCGTGAACACGCGGCGACCGCGGTAGGGCACGCACAGCGGCGGGCGCTCGATCGCCGCGTAGTCGCGCAGGTCCGCCGCGGAGAGGATGCCGTGGTGGTCGGCGATCCAGTCGACGACGGCGGCGGCGATGTCACCGCTGTAGAACGGCGCCGCGCCGTCGCTGCCCAGTCGCTCGATCGTGTCGCCCAGCGCCGCGTCACGCCAGACGTCGCCGATGTCGAGCAGGGGGCCCTGTGGCGCGTAGACGGCCTCGCACTCCGGCGTCGTGCGCAGGATCCCCTCGAGCAGGTGGATGACCTCGGCCTGCTGGGCGTTGACGGTCACGCCGTCGCGGGCCAGCGCCGCGGCCCGTGCCGCCAGGTCGCCCAGCGTTATCGACCCCCAGCGCTGCATCGCCGCATCGATGCCGGCGGGGCTGCCGTACGTCCCGCAGGACGCCGCGCCGACGTGGAAGATCTGCGTCGCGTCGCCGCCGAAGTCGACCTCGACGGGCACGAGCGGCGCACGCGCCTGCGGGTCGCGGCCGTAGCCGGGCGCCGCCACGAAGAAGTCCAGCAGCGCCGCCTCCTCGCCGGGGGCGGCGACGAGCATGAATCCGCCCGCGCCGGGACCGTTCATCAGCGGCTCGGCGACCCACGAGGTCAGCATCGCCGCGACGGCCGCATCGACGGCGTTTCCGCCCGCGTCGAGCACGTCGGCGCCGGCCTGCGCGGTCAGCGGGTGGCCGGCGGCGACCACCCCGGGGGAGCGTTGCTTCACGGCACGAGGCTAGCGGCGACCTGCGGCGTGCCGCCGCCGGGCGGTACCGGGGTCGGCGTCAGAAGCGGCGCGGCATGAACTCGGGCACGTCGAGCTCGGTGACACCGAGCCCTCCGCCCCGTCGCGCCGGTGCAGGTTCGGGCTCGGGCTCGCGCGCCGGCGGGCGGTAGTCGTCGCGCTCGCCCGGTGCGCGGTAGTTGCGGTCGCGCGGGTGGCGGTAGTCCTCCAGCGGGCGGCGGGTGTCCTCGTGGCGTGCCGGCGGCCGGCCGGCCCGCGAGACGCGCGGCTCGCCCGCCGGCTCCTCGAGGCGGCGCGGCGCGGTTTCGCCGCTGTAGCGCGTCGCCACGACCGTGACCCAGACCTGATCCTCCAGGGTCTCGTCGACCATCGCGCCGAAGATGATGTTCGCCTCGGGGTGCGCGGCCGCGGAAACGGCCTTGGCGGCCTCGTTGATCTCCCACAGCGAGAGGTCGCGGCCGCCGGTGATCGACAGCAGGATCGAGTGGGCGCCCTCCATGCTCGTCTCCAGCAGCGGCGAGGCGACGGCCGTGTTGGCGGCGTCGACGGCGCGGTTCTCTCCGGTGCCCATGCCGATGCCCAGCAACGCGTTGCCGGCGTTGGCCATGATCGTGCGCACGTCGGCGAAGTCGAGGTTGATGACGCCCGGCAGCGTGACGAGGTCCGAGATGCCCTGCACGCCCTGGCGCAGCACGTCGTCGGCGACGCGGAACGCCTCGACCATCGAGGTGTGCTTGTCGAGCACCGACAGCAGCCGGTTGTTGGGGACGACGATCAGCGTGTCGACCTCGTCCTTGAGCGCCTGGATGCCGACGTCGGCCTGGTCGCGGCGGCGCGAGCCCTCGAAGCCGAAGGGCTTGGTGACGATGCCGACGGTCAGCGCGCCGAGCTCGACGGCGATCCGGGCGACGACGGGGGCCGCGCCCGTCCCCGTGCCGCCGCCCGCACCGGCGGCGACGAAGATCATGTCCGAGCCCTTCAGCAGCGCCTTGATGCGGTCGTAGTCCTCCATCGCAGCGGCGCGCCCGAGGTCCGGGTTGGAGCCCGAGCCCAGCCCGCGGGTGAGGTTGGCCCCGATGTGCAGCGTGATGTCGGCCGCCGATTCCTGCAGCGACTGCAGGTCGGTGTTGATCGCGAGGAACTCGACGCCCGCGACCTGCGCCTCGACCATGCGGTTGATCGCGTTGGAGCCGCCGCCGCCGACGCCGACGACGCGGATGACCGGCTGCCCGGCGGGCTTGGCCTGGCCGAACGGGATCGGGCGGTCGGTCGGATCGGTGCGGGCGAAGACGTCGTCGGACTCCGGCTCGGGCGTGCGGACGCGGCGGGTGCGCTCACCGGCCGGCGTCGCGGGCTCGAGCAGGTTGTCGGGCAGCTCGGAGGAGAAGGCGGAGCGCAGGCGATCCTGCGGCGTCGGGATGACCGGCTCGTCGTCCTCGATCGGCTCCGACGGATGCGACAGCGACGGGTGCGGCGCCTCGCGCGGCGGGATCTCCTCGACCGGCGTGGGCTCGGGCTCGGCGAGCTTGGCGTCCTCCTCGGTCTTGCGGAAGAGCGCGGCCAGGGGCCCCTCCCTCATGCTCGCGCGCTTACCGGATGCCATGAGAGAGAACCTCCTTCGCGAGGTCGCGATAGGACTGGGCGGCGGTGCCGTCCGGGTCGTACTTCAGTACCGACATCCCCTTCACCGGGGCCTCCGCAAACCGCACCGTCTTGCGGATCCGCGACGCGAACAGCCGATCGCCGAAGGTCTCCTCGAGGATCTCGATCGCTTCCTGAGCGTGAACCGTGCGCATGTCCATCATCGTCGGCAGGATGCCTTCGATCTGAACGTCCGGATTGAGGTTCTCTCGGATCATCTGAAGCGTGTTCTGCAGCTGGAGCAGCCCGCGCATCGACAGATACTCGCACTGCACGGGGACGATCACCTTGTCAGCGGCGGTCAGCGCGTTGATGGTGAGCAGCCCGAGTGACGGCGGCGTGTCGATGCAGATGAAGTCGTAGTCGTCCTTGACGGCGGCCAGTGCCTTGGCCAGCGAGCGCTCGCGGCCGATCTGCGTGGACATCGCGATCTCCGCGCCGGCGAGGTCGATCGAGGCGCACGCGACGTCGATCTCACGGCGGCGGATGACCTGCTTGATGGGGATGTGATGCACGAGGACGTCGTACATCGACAGCTCGAGCGTGTCGGGATCGATGCCCTGCGACATCGTCAGGTTGCCCTGCGGGTCCATGTCGACGCACAGCACGCGATGGCCCGTCTCGGCGAACGCGGCGGCGAGGTTGAGCGTCGTCGTCGTCTTCGCCACGCCGCCCTTCTGGTTGGCGAAGGCGATGACCCGCGCCTGCTTGGGCTGCTCGGAGCTGTTGAAACCGGACACGGGGCCTTATTCGCACGGACGGGGGCTATTCCTTCACGGCGCACAACTAGCATGCGCATCGGATGGTGAGCCATTGGGATGACGTGCCGTGGACGACCCATGAGCACGGCGAGCTGCGCTGCGCGCGCCAGCGGCTGAGCGCCCCGCGCGGCGGTCGCGGCGTGACCCTGAGCCGCTACCGGATCGCTCCGGGCGACCGCTCGATGCCCGTCCACGTGCACGTCGACGAGGAGGAGCTCTGCTTCGTCCTCGCGGGCCGCGGTCTGGTGTGGCAGGGCGACGCGGTGCACGAGGTCCGCCCGGGCGACTGCGTCGTCCACCTCGCCGACGGCGAGGCGCACACGCTGCTCGCAGCCGACGATGCAGGCCAGCCGCTGGAGGTGCTCGCGTACGCGAGCGGTTCGCCGACGGGGCTCACGCAGCTGCCGCGCGCGGGCGTGACCTGGGTCGGATCGCGCTGGCTGCCCCAGGACGCGCCGCACCCGTTCACCGCCGAGCCTGCGCTGGCGGCGGGCGAGCTGCCGGAGCTGGCGCCGCGGCCCGCGACGATCGTCGCCCTGGAGGACATCGAGCCGGCGCTGCAGGATCACGGCCCGGTGCACCGCACGCGCCGCGACCTCGGCCGCGCCGCGGGATCTGAACTCGCCGGCCTGCAGCACGTGACGGTTCCGCCGGGCCGGCGTTCGTCGGTGCGCCACTGCCACTCCCACGACGAGGAGCTGTTCGTCGTGCTCGAGGGCGGTGCCACGCTGCTGCTCGGCGACGAGCGCCACGACGTGCGTCCCGGGTCGATCATCGCGCGTCCGCCGGGCACCGGCGTGGCGCATTGCTTCGAGGCCGGCGAGGACGGGCTCGTCCTGCTCGCCTACGGCACCCGTGTGCCCGCCGACGCATGCTGGTATCCGGACTCGCGCAAGATCAGCCTGCGCGGGCTGGGCGTCATCTTCCGCGTCGAGACGCTGGACTACTGGGACGGCGAGGAGTGACGCTGCTCGACCGCCGCCTGCTCGTCGTGACGGGCAAGGGCGGCGTCGGCAAGACGACGGTGGCGGCAGCGCTCGGTCTGGTGGCCGCGCGCGCCGGCAAGCGCACGATCGTCGCCGAGGTCGCCCAGCGCGGCGACGTCGCCAGCGCGTTCGACCGGCCCGGCTCGGAGCGCTTCGAGGAGGTCGAGATCGCGCCGGGGCTCTTTCACATCTCGATCGACCCGCAGGACGCGCTGGAGGAGTACCTGCGCGACCAGCTGCCGTCCGCCGCGGTCGCCGAGCTGCTCATCCGCAGCCGCGTGTTCGCGATGGTCGCGGCCGCGACGCCGGGCATGCGCGAGCTCTTGACCGTGGGAAAGCTCTGGGAGCTCGCCCAGCTCGATCGGCGCACGCCGGGCGCTGACGCCTACGACCTCGTCGTGGTCGACGCGCCGGCCACCGGGCACGGCGTCGCGGTGCTCAGCGCGCCGCGTACGTTCGCGGCCGCCGCCGGCACGGGCCCGGTCGCCCGCCAGGGCAAGATCATCGACGCGATGCTGTCGGACCCCGCAGCAGATCGCGGTCATCGCGGTGGCGCGGGCGGAGGAGCTGGCGGTGACCGAGACGGGGGCGCTGCGCGAGTCGTTGCGCGAGCGCATGGGCCTGCCGCTGGAGCGGGTCGTCGCCAACGCGCTGGACCCAGATCGCTTCAGCCCGCGCGAGGCGACGAGGCTCGCTGCGCACGCCGACCACCCGGCGGTGGCACGCGCGCTGCGCGGTCACCGCCGCGCCCTGCGCCAGCGCGCCCAGCTCGCGCGTCTGCGCAAGCTCACCGGGCAGGCGCCGGCGCACCTGCCGCTGCACCCCGGCGGGCCGGACATCGAGCGGCTCGCCGACGAGCTCGAAGCGCAGCTGTTGCTGTGACCGGTATCGGCGAGCGGCTGGAGGGCAAGCGGATCTGCATCGTCGCGGGCTCCGGCGGCGTGGGCAAGACGACGGCGTCGGCGGCGCTGGCGCTCGGGCTCGCCGCGGCCGGCCAGCGCGTCGCGGTCGTGACGATCGACCCCGCGCGGCGGCTGGCCGACTCGCTCGGCCTCGAAGAGCTCGGCAACGAGCCGCGCCTGGTCGACGCGAGCGTGCTCGAGGCTGCCGCAGCAGATACCGGGATGCGCGGGGAGCTGTGGGCGATGATGCTCGACCCCAAGGCGACGTTCGACGGGCTGATCGCCAAGCTCGCGCCGGATGCCGCGACGCGCAACGACGTCCTGGGCAACCGCATCTACGCGCAGCTGTCGAGCGCGATCGCCGGCTCGCAGGAGTTCAGCGCCGTGGCGAAGCTCTACGAGCTCGACCGCGACGGCGGCTACGACGCGATCGTGCTCGACACGCCGCCGTCGCGCAACGCGCTGGACTTCCTCGACGCGCCCGACCGCCTGACGGACTTCTTCGAGGGCCGCGCGCTGAAGCTCTTCCTCGTGCCGACGGGGATCGCGGGGCGGCTGCTCGGCGCCGGCTCGAGCGTCGTGTTCGGGATCTTGAAGAAGCTGACCGGGGTGAACCTGCTGGAGGACATGTCGGTCCTGCTGCGCTCGATGGGCGCGCTGATCGACGGCTTCCGCGAGCGCGCGTCCGCCGTCAAGGCGCTGCTGCACGATCCTGCGACGACGTTTCTCATCGTCACCTCGCCCGAGCGCGAACCGGTCGCCGAGGCGATCTTCTTCCGTCAGAAGCTGCGCGAGGCGCGGATGCCGTTCGGCGGGCTGATCGTCAACCGCGCGGCGGTCCTCACGGCCGCCGAGATGACCGACCCGGTGGCGATCCGCGCCGAGCTGTGCGACGAGTTGGGCGACGCGCTGGCGGCGAAGGTAGCGACGGGAGCGGAGGACCTGCAGGTGCTGGCGGCGCGCCACGCGGCGGCGATCGAGCGGTTGCAGATCGAGCTCGACGAGCCCGACCCGATCGTCGTGCCGCGGCTGGACGGCGAGGTGCAGGACATCGACGGGCTGCTCGTGCTGTACCGGCATCTGGCGGGGTAGCGCGGGGCCAGACACGGCTTGCCACCGGTGCTCTTTCGTCGAGATCCAGCACTCCACGGCCGCGTTGCCTGTCGCGTGGGCGCGTCCGGTGACGCGGCAGGTGCGTATATCGCACTCGGCGCGTCACGAACCGCGAGGGCCACGCGCTCGTGACGCCGTAGGTGCGGATAGCGCACTCGGCGCGTCACGGTCGACGCCTGTGCGCGGTGCTTGCCACGCAGCTCCGGCGACCCGAGGCCAACGCCGGTCATTAGCGCTTCCGCTTCTCGCGCATTCCGGAACGCTTGCGGGCCGATCGCTTCCCCGTCTCGTCCAAGGGAGAGCCTGGGCCTCGCCCCTGGCAAGCGCGACGTGAGGGCCGCGCCCCAGCGGGTTGTGGGCATCGAGTCGTCCCTCGGCGCCGGTGGCCTCCTGACGGCCACCGCTGACTATTTGTAGGCGATGCCGGCGCTCGCCGGGCCGGTCAGTGGCAGGATCTGGACGTCGCGGAAGCCCGCCTCGCGACACCATCCGGCGAAGTCGCCGCCTGTGAAATCGAAGGCGTCGCCGAACTCGATCAGCATGTTGAGCGACATCATCAGGCCGAACGCGTTTTCGCGCCGAGCGTCGTCGATGAGGTTCTCGACGATGATGAACGCGCCTCCTTTGGGCAGGGCGTCGTACGCCGATCTGATCAGATGCATCTTCCCCTCGAGGTTCCAGTCGTGCAGGATGAGGCCCATCGTGATCACATCGGCTTGGGGGAGCGGATCGGTGAGAAAGTCGCCCGAGGCCACGGCCACGCGCTCGTTAAGCCCGGCCGCTGCGATGGCCTTCTCGGCGATCGGGGCGACAACCGGCAGGTCAAAGCTGGTGCAGCGCAAGTGCGGATGGCGGGCGGCGAGCGCCGCAGAGAGCCGGCCCGTGGCGCCTCCGACATCGCAGACCGTCTCGTACTTCGAGAAATCGAACTTTTCGGCCAGCGCGTGGAAGTTGCCCGTCGAGATGCCCGCCATCGCCTGCATGAACTGCTCGAGGCGCGCTGGGTCGCTGTAGAGCTCGTCAAACAGCGGCTTGCCGGTGTGCTTGATCTCGTTCTGTGGCTTGCCGGTCTGCAGTGCGTCGGTGAGGTCGCCCCAGAATCGATAGAGCCGCGCGTTGCTCATCTCCAGGATGCCGCCGATATACGCAGGGCTGTCCTTGTCGAGGAACACCGCGGTGTCAGCCGTGTTGCTGTAGCGGCCCTCGCGGCCGTCACCGTCGCGCTCGAGCAACTTCAACGCCACGAGGGTGTCCAGAAAGTCATAGATCGCTCGCTCGTGAAGGCCGATGCGTTTGCCGATCTCCTCGCCATTGAGAGAGCCGGCAGCCAGGTGGGTGAACAGCTGCAGTTCGACCGCCGACAGCACCACTTTCGATGGCCAGAAGCCCATACCGACCTGCATGATGTGAGACGGATTGACCTCGGCCTGTGACATCCGCGGCGCTCCCTTCGTCGTGACGCGTCCTCGAGCACGCGTCGCCTGTAGCGCCACGCTACATCCTCACCCCGAGCGCGATCCATCGTCGGCGCCCGCGGTCGTGACCAGGATCGTTTCGGGCGTCGGCCTTGGAGGCCCGCCGCACAGTCCGGACAGGCAACCTCAGCCGTCCGCGAACGAGACATAGGCGCTTCTGCATTGCGACTGAGCAGCCGCGCCGCTGGACGACAGAGTTCCCCGATCGCGTGCGAGCGACGGCGCCGCCGCTTGCTGCTACCAAGCGCGCGACCGAGGTGATCGCGGCCACGCGCAGGCTGTGCCGGACAGCTGCGACCCCTATCGCAGCAGGCGTAAACCGGCGCCGGCGGAGATCATCGGTGCACGCCGCCCGTGGACAGTGTCGATGATCTCGGCGTTGTCGATCCCTTCCAGGTAGACCGACGTGATGCCGAGGTTCGCGTGCCCCAGCTGGCGTTGGATGACGTTCAGCGGCACGCCCTCACGCGGCATCTCGACCGCGTGCGCGTGACGCAGCTGGTGCGGAGCGAATCGGCGGCGCACTCCCGCCTTCGCAGCGGTGCGCCGCAGCTGTTGGCGGACGCTCGTCGTCGTCAGCGGCCGCCGCGAGTGCGCCCGTCGATGACGCAGAACAGCGGCCCGATCGCGGCATCTGCACGCGATAGGCGAGCCACGAGCACAGCAACTCCCATCCCCACTGGTCCATCCCGACCTCGCGACGCTTGTCGCCCTTGCCGTGACGCACCAAGATCGCGCCGCGATCAGCATCAAGGTCGCTCCCGGTCAACGCGAGGGTCTCGCTGATGCGAAGCCCGGCGCGCCACATGACGACGATCAGCCCGCGTAAGCGCCGGCCGTGGGCGTGGTCGCCTGCGCGGCGCATGACCAGCACGATCTCCTCGACGGTCGGAGGATCGGCCGGGTAGCGCCTACCCTTGTTGCGCGGGGCCTGACCGCGACGGTGGCCCGGCATGGTAGCCGCCGACCGGCGACGACCAGCAGCATCCAGCACCACGACCGGCTCCATGATGTATCCCTCCCAGCGTCGATGACGCCCCGAACCGTCCCACGACACGCCAGCACCGACGGCCTCCTGATGCCACACGACTCAGGGAGAACTCGAGAGGAGTTCATCAGGGCGCACCCGGATCCGTCGAAGGGCGAAACTCTCGCGACGCGCGAACTATCGCCTGACAGGGCACGCTGTCCGAACTGTGACGTCACGTGCCGCGCACGCCGCCTCCGCCGCGCGCTGCCCGGCCTGACACCGTTCATCAGACGCCACCACGTGAGTCCGAAAAGGGCGGCAGATCGCCCGGCCACTCATCCGTCCACTATCTCGCTGTGCGTCCCATATCCGTCCGACCTGCGCCCAGTCGTCCACGGAACGGCGTGCGTGCACTCGCGTGTCAGGCGAGCGGGCCCAAGACGACCTAGTAGCGTGACGAGCCCGCTATAGGTGAAGGAGGGAGTGCAATGACTACCAGCGGACCACCCGAGCGCGGCATCGTGCTCACTCCACGTCTTCTTTGGGCCTTCGCCTCGATCGCCGCGATCGTCGCCGGGAGCCTTGGCCCTTGGATCACATTCGCAGCGCTCTCCGTGTCGGGCACCGGGGATGGCCGCGACGGCACGCTGACGCTGCTCCTCGGGATCGTGGCGGCCGTCCTGGTCGTCATCGAACGCGCCCGGGTCGTTGTCGGTTTGGTCGCTGGGGTCATCTTGGTGATCGCGGTCGTCGACGGTTATCAGGTGCTCAGCTCCCGCGAGGAGACAATCCTTGGGAATATCGAGATCGGCTGGGGCTTGATCGTCCTTGCACTCGGCGCTGCCGGGCTGCTCGCGTGGGCGGTCACAGAGTACGCACGGGCGGGGCTGAGCAGCCGTCGCGCCGCATGGGCGTTCGGCGGCATCGTCGTAGCTCTCGTTGGCACCACGGCGGCGCTCGCCGCCAGCGACCGGTTCGAGACGCTTGATGATGAGAGCGATCGAACCAGCGCCCCCGAACCAGCAGCGGCCGCGTCCAAACCTACCGAAACCTGCAACAGCCGCGGGATCAACAGCGAGCAGCGCAAGGAGGGCGACTGCGTCGACCAGAGCGGCTGGCAAGTCAGAGTAGTCAACGACAGTTCACGACTTCACCTGGACGACATCACGGTTCGCGTCGTCGACGTGGCGGTCGTCGACAGTTTGCGTGACATCGCAGACGATCCAGTGCGCCCCGCAGGCCGGTTCGTGAAGGTGAAGCTCGAGGTCAGCAACACCACGAATGCGCCTCTCGACGTCTTTTCTAGCTATTTTGTTCTCACTGCAGCGGGTACCGAGAACGAGCCGGACACAGACGCGCTGCTTGACAATCAACTTGCGGGAGAAACGATCGGCCCGGGCCTCTCGACTACCGGGAGCGTCATCTTCGACGTTTCGTCCAAGGCGGCCAGCGCGATCACCACTGACGCCAACCTCGTCGTGTTCCAACCATCTGACACCGCAGCGCCTGACGAGCCCAAGAAACGCGTCGGGTTCGTCCGGCTATACACCCGCGCCGAGTCTCCTGATGCCGCCCCGTCCGATAACGAGACATCCCCTGACGCCGGCGCAGATCAGACCGACATAACGTCGGCGGATGACGGTGCCTACACGCAGCAGGAGGCCATCCAGTCACCGAGCGGACGGATCGACTGCGCAATCCTGCGCAACTCGCAGAACACCAATCGCGTCGAATGCACCACGAACGAGAACCCAACCGCGTCCGGCGAGACAACGTGGTGGCGACTCGCCGAGACCGGATCTGTCGTGCGGTTCCGACAAACGGTCTTCCAGGGCGAGGCGGAGGAGATGCCCTACGGCGAGACGTACTACTTCTACGGCGGCACTCCGAAGCTGCAGGGCGACGACGCGGCACTGCGCTGCACGATGCAGCAGACGGGGATCACGTGCCAGAACGCCGAACACGGCTTTAGGCTCGCCTCGGGCACCCACGAAACGTTTTGACCTAGCTCTCGCACGACGAGTGCTCCTTCTCGCGCATTCCAGCGCTCTCGCGAACCCGCGGGCGCTTCCGATTCTCGTCCGAAG
>CAWGTK010000020.1:0-127585 GCA_963825485.1 uncultured Actinomycetes bacterium | reverse complement strand
TCGACGTGCTCGAGTTGCTCATGGCCCGGCGCACCGAGCAGTCGCAGTGGCTCGCCGACAGCCTCGTCACGGTGCTCTACGCGGCCGACGTCTTCAGCCACCTCCCCCCGGAGGCCCGGCCGGGCATCGAGCCCAACAGCCTGGCGGCGATCTCCGAGCTGCTGGCGGCGTACGAGCATGAGGGCGCCGTGGCCGAGCTCGAGGACCGCCTGATGGACCTCGGCGGCGGGACCGCGCCGATCAAGGGACGCCGCATCGGCAGGACGAACTTCATCATCGGCTCGCGCAACGCGTCGGTGGCGTTCGCGACTAGCAGCGACGTCTTCCGCTCGGTCGGCAAGCTGTTCGCCTCGTTCATGAGCAACCCTGGCGTACAGCGCCAGTTCGTGACCTACATCGACACGAACCCGTCCGCTCCGACGGTGCTCGACGACTTCGCGATCACCGATCAGGACGCCGGAAATCGTCCGTGCTCGTCGTTCGGCTACGCAAACGTCTCGCTCGGGCGGTCGCTGTTCGCCCAGTACGCCGCAGAACGGCTGGCCAAGCGCGGGATGGAGCGCCTACTGCGCGGTCACCGCGAACGCAGCGACGAGGACTACGTCCGCGACGAGCTGCTCATCGCGCAGATCGCCGAGCAGAGCAAGGAAACGTTCTACTCCGACTGCGAGCTGTGGGAGATCGGACGCGACCACAACCAGGTTCTCGATGCCCTGCGCGACATCGAGGTGGTCAAGCAAGATCTCGAGGACGTCCTGACGGCGGTCAGGACCGTGCTGCGCCGGGGCGCCAAGATCAAGCAGTCACCGCGGGAGTGGTTTGCGAGCCTGTCGACGAGCTTCGAGGACGAGACGCGCCGCTTCCTCGCGCTGCAGCGCGATCGCCGCAACGCCCGCGCGGCGGAGTGGGTCGACCACGTCCAAGAGCGCGTGCGCACGACTACCGCCCAGCACGCCGGTCGCTTTGGCATCCCCGTAACAGTCGCGCTGCTGGCCAGCCTCGAGCAGCAGCTCAAGGACGCGGCGGACGAGCTGCAGCGCGTCGCCGCCAGCAATGAGCGCGAGGAGGCCGGGCTCCTCAACAAAACCCAGCAGCTATTCACGAACATCCGCGACAAGGTGGTCACTCCGCAGCACAAGTCGTTCACCGAGGCGACCAAGAACCGACGAGACGCACTGCAGATCCGCTCCGAGGCCGACCTGTACGCGTTCACCGCGGAGTTCCTGCGCGACTTCGTCGCCGGCTTCTTGCCAGGTCTGCGCAAGTCGCTGCGGGCCGCAGAGGGAAGCCTTGCCAAGGGCGAGACGGGCGAGCACCGTCGCCGAGTGGAGCAATGGTCGGCCACGGCCGTCCCGTCGCACTTGCGTGCGGCGCCGAACGAGCGACTGCTCGTGGCGGAGTCTGAATTCCCCGCGCGCCTCGACACGCTGCTCATGGACGCGACCGAATCCAGGACCGAGGACGCCGGCATGACCGGCGCGCTCGAGGAGATCATCAGCGGGTTGTGGCGCGCGAAGACGGACGACGCCCACGCCGACATGGATCAGACGCTGATCAAGAGGCTCAGCGACTGGGCGCCTCGCAACAGTGCGGTCCGCAAACCCGATTCGAGCGCGGGGACGGCGGCCTTCCGGATCGATCTCGACGCCGTCTCGCTCCTACAGCGCGCCGAGCGCTGGGTGCGCGAGCGGCGCGGACCCGTCTCGCAGTTCGTCGACGAGACCCTGGCCCGCTACCTCGCCCACGATCACGAGGAGGCGGCCGACCGGGCGGAGAAGTTCGCGGCCACGTTCGCCCAGGCGCTGAGCAGCGCACAGCCGCTCGTCAGCACGAACCCGGACACGTACCGGATGGTGCACGGCGACGATCCGGACGTCCCACGGCCGATCATCACGCCGATCCCGCTCGAGGCCGACCATCGGGCACGGGCACGGGTCGAGGAGGCACTCGTCGCCGCCGGCGTGCCGGCCGACGATCTCGAGCGCTACTTCAAGCCCAACGCCAACGTCAACGAGGTGGAGATCAGCTCGTTCCTGTCGCGATCGGTGCACCCGATCGTGTTCGACTCGCTGTTTCTGCCGGTGCATCGCGACTGGCAGCTGCGCACGACCCCCGCGAGCCGGAGCCAGTTCTGGAACTTCCGCCGCGCTCGCTCGCTGACGTCGTTCATCCCGCTGTCTCCGTCGCGTCAGGAGTCGGCGGTGCGCGGCTGGATCGTGGCGAACCTACTCGGCCAGGTGCCGCTGCTGTCCGGGCCCTGGAGCCACGCGCCGCTGACGATCTGGACCCCGCGCGGTCTCCGGCCATTTCCTAAGCACCTGCTGAGCGGTGACGTCACCGTGCATGACCTCCTGCCCGCCGCGCTGCTGGAGTCGCTGCCGCTCGCGCTGCTGAGCTTCGCCAGCGGTGAGCGCGACGAGTTGCAGGCGTACCTGCGGCTGCTCGAACTCGGCGCTCTGGGGGCCAGGCAGGACGGCGCTGCCACTCCGCCACAGGAACTGTCCGACTGGATTCGCAGGGGGCAGCTCTCGCGGCCCGAGCCGCGACACGAGGGGCCGCCGATCCCACCCGTCGCGCTTGCCGGCCCGGAGGGCACCGACGCCGAGGCCGTGGAGGCCCGCAAGGCCGCACTCATGACGTCCATCACGACGTACGCCACCGCCTACCGAACGCACATCGCGGATCGGCCGGTCACCGCCGACACCACGCTTGCGCTGGGACCCGAGTGGGAGATCAGCGACCTTGTCGAGCGGGCCACCCATTCGTTGCTCACGGTCATCGGCGGCATTGTGCCCGTGCCAACGACGGAATCGAGCTGGTTCGGACCCCGTACGTGATGCGTGTCCTGATCGTTCCTCGCGGCCCAACCTCCGAGGCGGTGCTTGACAGCTTGACGACGTGGTCAGGGTCGGCACTGCTGGAGCCGTTCTGCTGGTGGGTGGCACCGTCCGCGGCCAGCGAGGCCACGGCCCAGGTCACTCGCGTCGAACGTGGCGAGAGTCATGAGGACCTGCTCGCCGTCGGCTCGAGGGGGCCGATCAGGCGGACATCGCTCTCGTGGCTTTCGCGCCGGTAGGCGCAGGCGAGTCGGTGCCGGCGGCGTTCGTAGACGCCGCCGATGCATGCGTGGAGATGGCGCGTAACGTCCTCGCGTTCGGCGTCGGCTCATCGGATGAGTGCTTGATGGTCGTCGCTCCGGCCGAGGTCGGCCGCCGGTACCGCCCGAGTTGTTCGTCGCTCGCTGGGCGGCAAACGTTTACGTCGCTCCCGAGGATCGCTTCGATCCGGCCGACTTCAACCACCTCGTCGCCAATGCTGCGGCGTTCCCCCGGCACGCCGCTCATGCGGTGGCCTCGATCGCAGACCTGTGGGTCCGGGCAGAACCGCACAGCACCGGCGTGCTCGCGACGCTTTCGATGCGCCATCTCGACCTCGCCCCGCCCCCCGTGCAGGTCGTGCGCTGCTTCTCGCGCGTCGTCGACTACGGCTTCGTCATCGACCATCTGGCGGCAGGGGTGTTCTCCGCGGGCGGTGCGTGGCCGAATCCCGACCCGCGCAGGTTCGATCGGATCGCCGACCCAGGCAGCGTCCTGCCCGACCTCGCCCGCGCATTCCTCGACAAGCACGCCGATGTCCTGGGGCTCAGCCGATGCGATCCGATGACGCTCGATCCCCCCGTGCGGCTCGGACTGCTGGCGGCGTTGCGCGAGCTCATCAAGCTGATCATCAGGCGCCTGCGCAACAAGCCGTTCGAGATCCTGGAGTCCCAGATCGCGAGGGTGCACGACATGCTGGCCGAGCGCATCGAGCATTACTCCGGCGACAACGTGCTGGTCGTCCGATACTTTGATCGCGCCGCCGGCGACCGCAGCCTGCTCGAGCTTCGTGAGTTCCTTCACGATCAGCTGCGGGTCCCCGACGGGCCCGTGGCGGCCGCTTGGGCGGACCTCTGCGCAGCTCACGCTCGGCATCGTCGACGGCGCCGGCCTGCCACCGGAGACCGGCGACGACATCCTCGCGCGCGGAAACCTGCGCGCCCTCGTGACCGACCCGGGCCGGATCGGCCCGCATCCGGCAACCCGCCGCCCGCCACCGAGGAAGATCCCGATCCGCGCGTCTGCGATCCGCTGCGCTGGCTGGAGGAGCAGGCCGCGATCGAGCAGGAGGCGCCGTCGAGGACGACCCCACGGAGGCGTCCGAGGGGCAGGAGCTTCGCCGCCGACGTCGCGTGCTGCTGACGAGGCGGTGAAGCCCAAGCCTCCGGTCGAGGGCGATCTGGGGCTGGCGACAGCGAAGCGCCGTCTGATGAGGACGCCGCGCCCACGCCCCCGGCCGGCGCCGACAGCTTCCTGTGGCTGGTCGGGTCGGGGATCGCCGAGGCGCTGCTCGAGGCTCGCCGCGAAGGCTCCCGAGATGAGCCCGACACGAAGCCGACCGAAGCGCAGCTCGCCAGAGATGCCGAGCGTCGTGCGAGGCGCCGGGGATACGTGTGGCGGCTCGTCGGCGGCACGCTGGGCGCGTGTGTCGCGGTGTACTCTCGCAGCGGCAGAACTCGACCTGCTGGTCGCGGTACCCGTTGTCGCGGTGATCCTGTCCATCTGGGTGCTGTCCTCGCCTATGTGGCGCGGGGTCTCCTGGCGCTCGACCATGCCAGGGAGCGCGATGCGGCCCAGCGACAACTCGACCTCATCAACGCCGCCATGCTGCGAGCGCAGCGCGCAGGCGACGCGGAACGATTGCAGCCGCCGCTACGTCGAGTACCTCGACTGGGCTGAGATCCTCGCGTGGATCGTGCACCGGCCGTGGACCGAGGTGCCGCTCTCGCGCGTCGAAGGATTCGGCACGCTGCATGCCGACACGATGCCTGCCGCTATGCAGATCGGCGTCGCGATGCCAAGCGACAAGCATTTCGCGCAGCTCGTGAGCCAGGGCCGGGACGCTGATGTTCAGCCCGGGCTGGCTGAGTTCGCTCTTTCGTGCCGTGCAGCGGCGCGTCCGCAGCGACGACGAGAGCTCTCGCCAGAGCGCGCTCGACGGCGCGTTCGATGAGGGCCTCGATCCGGAGGGCGATGTCTCGGAGGACGAGGAGTCGCCGCGTCGCGTACTGCTTGCGGCAGTCCGGCGCGGAGACGGGCGTCGCCTCGACGACAACCCGTTGTCGCGAGACCTGCTGGAGATGATCGATCGGATGCCGCTCGATGCCGTGGCGCCGGAGGTCCAGGTCGCCCGCGCAGGCGACGCAAGACCGATCCAGGCCATGCCGGCCGCGGTGTCGTGGTTCGATGCGCCGGAGGATCTGGACGAGATCGCCGCGCCGCTGCGACCGTTCGCCGTGCGAATACGCGCGGGCGATGTGGAGTTCGCCGGCGCGATCGTCGGTGGGACCGTTGTGACGGCCGTGAACGGCGACGAGGCGACTCCGCTGCTCGTCTCAGCGGGCGACGCAGCGCAGCGTGCGATGTCGGGAAGGGCCGGGCAGGGCCCCTCGCCCTGCTCGCCGATGACCCCATGCCGCCGGAGGGGGCGCACCCCGCCGACAAGGACGGGTCGCCGAATGAGGACGGTGATGCGGCCGCGTCGGCGCAGCCAGAGCCGCTTCCGAAGGGCTTCGTGCTCGCCACGGCGGAGCTTGTCGTCGGAGACCCGGTGCTCGGTATCGGCACAGAAAGCACGAGCTGGGGCCTGGTCACCGCGACACCTCCAGGGGAGCCGGCACGAGTCACGTTCCGCCACTCACCGGGTCCCGCGGGGACGCCGCTCGTTGATCTCGATGGGCGCCTGATGGGGATCCAGGCATGGCCGCCGCCGCCCCGCCGCGGTGTTGTTCAGCCGCCGAACGAAGCGCGCGTCCACGGAATACATCTGCTGCGGCGTTTGATCGCAGGAGAGCCGGACGCCGACGAGGCCCCCGAGACCGAGCCGGTTGAGTCCCGCTCGCGTAGCGCGAACCTCGCTCGCATGACTCCGACCGCGTTCCTTGCTGAGCCATACACGGAAGCGGAAGGGATGTCGCTGCTCCCACAACATTGGCATGACCGGCGCGACGGACATTTCATCACCGGCGTCGCGCCGCAGCCGCCTAACCTCTCGCCCGCTACCGCCGATGTGGGAGTCCTCTCGACGGGAGCGCGGTTTCACGAGCCGCTGCGCGTGCTCGTGCAGCGCGTCGATCTCACTGACCCGGTGCCAGCCGAGCAGCTGCAGTCTTGTCGCGAAGCGCCCCCAGTTGACGACTGACGTCCCGTACGCGGCAGTCCGTTCGCGGCTCTCGTCTGGAAAGGGGGGCATTCTGTTGCTCCTATGTCGAGCACGACATCGGTGAAGGGGCCGGCATGGCGATGGCAGCGGATCGTTGGCGGTCGGCTGGCGATAGCGCGAGCAGGCGGTGAAAGACCCGGGCGAGGTAGCGCTTGAGGCAACGCAGCGCTTCGGCGGTCGCTTGCCCTCGCCTCGTTTGCGCTCCAGGTAGGCGCGCGTTTCGGGGTCGATGCGGGCGCGTGTGACGGCGATGATGTGCAGCGCCTTGTCGAGCTGGCGATCACCGCCGCGGTGCAAGCGATGGCGGTGACGTCGGCCCGATGAGACGGGGATCGGGGCGACGCCGGCCAGGTGCGCGAAGTGGCCGTCGGTGGGAAATCGCTGCGCGCCAGCGGTGTGCCCGATCAGGATCGCGGCCGTCACGGGCCCCCAACCGGTCTCTGCCAACAGGATCGGGCGATGTCTGCGCACGTGAGCGGCGATCTCGCGTTCGAGCTGGTCGATGCGGCGAGTGAGCTCGCGGACGCGACGCACGAGCTCGGCGCCGACACCCACGCGCGCGGACTGCTCCAGCGTTCGCAGCCGCCGCACGCTGGCGATCCTGACCGGCGGCGGGCGACCGAACCGAAAGAGGTCAGTCACGACGGACGACAACCGGCCTTGGAGTCAGCCCGCCGCCGGGTCTGTCCGATGAAGTGTGTGTGGTCGTGGTGACCGATTCGGCGCTTGTGGCCGGGAAGGACACCGATGACCATGAAGTCCATCAAGACCGATCAGGAGAGAGATCGTGAACGGTCCTCGCGGGCTCAGAGTCCCGAGGAGGACGCAGCGGTTCGTCTCGCGGGCTTGTTGCCCGAGGAGGCGCTGCAGGACGCGCTGAAGGGCCTGGACGCCGACGAGATCACGGGGCCGGGCGGGCTGTTGACGCAGCTGGCCGGACGCGCGTGATTGAGACGGCGCTGGGGCCGAGCTGACCGAGCATCTGGGCCATCCGCCGGGCGGGCGTCCCGGCGGTGCGAACGTCCGTAACGGCGCGGGCTCAAAGACGGTGCAGATCGACCTTGGGGCGGTGAAGGTCAAGACGCCGCGCGACCGCGACGGCTCGTTTGATCCCAAGCTCGTCGGCAAGCGCCAGACGCGCTTGGCGGGCGGCTGAGAACCCGCCTTGATATCCAGCTTAGGCCGGCTTGGGGGGGACATCCCCACTATCGCTGTGCCGCCTTCCCGGGGATGTTTCGCAAGGTGCTCTCTCGAAGCACCTGAAACCAGAGGAGGATCAATGTTGCGTTCCGGTAAGACACTCGGCTCACTTGTCGCCGTAGCGGTCGTCGCCGCCTGTGCCCTCGCGATGCCGGCATCGTCGCTGGCCGCCTCGTCGGTAGGGATTCGAGGCACCGTTGCATGTCCCTCGGGGATGCCGGTGGTCGGTGTGTGGGTTGCGAGCAGCGGCGGGGGTAGCGGTTTCGCCAGTCTGGAGCGCGTACCCGGGTGCAACCACGATCGCCAGGTTCAGCCGTACGTTCTCGACGAACCTCCCCTCAACGATCTACCTCAACGTCGGATGCGGCGGCACGCAGGCGAGTTGGGGCTCATCTAGCCGAACGCCCAGCGCAAAAATCTCAGCCGCCTCCGTTCTTCACTACAACGTCGAATGCGGTGCCGTGGGCTCCTGCGCGGTGTTCCGCAACGATGACAACAGCCCGGCCTCTCCGTCCTCGAATCCGACAGCCGATTCAACGCAGTGCACGTACCGAGCGTCGGATTTCTTCAAGGTCATGACAGACCGCCACCGGAACTTCAGTGGTGACGCCCACTATTGGGACACCGCCGCCCAGAGCGCCGGATGGACCGTCCGCAGTTGGCCTCGTCCGGATTCGATCGCGGTCTGGCAGCCCAACCAGGCTGGTGCCGCAGGCGCCGGTCACGTCGCATACGTCGCGGACACTAGAGTGGCTTCGGGGAAGCTGCAGATGAAGATCTACGACCGCAACTGGGTGTCCAGAGGTGCCGATCGCAATGCCGAGTGGGTCGACTTCTCGTCAGGAATGAAGTTCATCGTCGCTGCTCCGCGGGTCCATGCCGCTTACTGAACGAGCTATTGCTGACCTTGGCAAGCCAGGGCGAGTTCCGCGGCCCGTGGTCCGCACGGTGAGCCCGGGGAGAGCTCTGACACTTGAACGCCCGCCGCTGCAGTCGGGCGGCGGGCCTGACGTCGACGCGGCGATCGGTGATCGGGCGCGTCGCGCATACACCAGATCCTGCGCCACCGCCCTGCCCGACTCGCGAACCACGTCTGCGTGCTCATCAGCAACACCTCCCTGACGACCTCAGCGATCGTCATTCTGACCATCGCTGGCCCCTTTGTCGAAGCCTTGAGAACTCCGGCGATGATGAGCGCCGCGGTGGCCGGCACTGCGTTCCGGCCCACGCCGTCCCACACCCCGCTACGGGAGGTGACCCCGGGAGGTCTCAGCGTCCCGGTCGCCGTGATGTTAGCCGTGTGGGAGGCGGGCCCTGTCAAGGCCGGTTCTCAGTGTCACCGTGTTGGGGTCGGCGTTGTCCGGCGGTTCCGGTAGTCCTGGTCCGGCGGCGGGCTGACTCCAAGGCCGGTTGTCGTCCGTCGTGACTGACCTCTTTTGGTTCTGTCGCCCGCCGCCGGTCAGGATCGCCAGCGTGACTTGATAGGAGCGTGGCATCGCCCCGACTGAGCTGTGTCCGCTCACGGTCAGCTTCAGCAGTCAGACCGATGAAGAGGACGTGGACATGATCGTGATCGGGGCTACGCGCTTGCCGCGATCGATGCCGGCACCGGCGTCGTGGTCGGCGAGCTCGACGTCAGAGCCGACGAGGATGGGCACCGGCGAGCGGTGCGCTGGGCGCGCGCGTTGGAGGCCCAGTGCGTCTGGGCGCTCGAGGACTGCCGCGGCGTCTCAGGCCGCTTGGAGCGGGCACTGCTCACCGCCGGCGAGCACGTCTTGCGCGTCCCGCCGAAGATGACGGGTATCTCGCGGCGCGGGGAGCGCGAAGCCGGCAAGTCTGACCAGATCGATGCTCGAGCGATCGCCCGCGCCGTCCTGCGCGAGGGGATCGACCGGTTCCCGACGGCGTTCCTCGACGAGCAAGCCCTCGAGATCCGGCTGCTGTGTGACCACCGCGAAGACCTCGTCGCGAGACTGTCCGACGAACTGTGTGTGAGGCCGTGGCGACTTGATTGATGGTTGTTGTGGTTAGCCGGGGTAGCGGTCTCCGAAGTGGATCTTCTGGGCGGCGCGTGGTGCGCTCCAGGTGCGGCTTCGTTGCCACTTGACGTCGGCCTTCATGATCGCCAAGTAGATCAGCTTCGTCGCGGCCTGTTGGTCGGGGAAGTGTCCGCGGGTCTTGATCGCCTTGCGGATCTGGCGGTGCAGCCCCTCGATCGTGTTGGTCGTGTAGACCGCGCGACGCAGCTCTTCGGGCAGCGAGAGAAACGGTGTGACGTGCTGCCAGGCGTCGCGCCACGCCCGCACGGTCGCGGGGTAGCGGGCGCCCCACTGCTCGTCGAAGCGCTCGAGCTCGACGAGTGCCTGGTCGGCGTTGGGGGCGGTGTAGATCGGGCGCAGCGCCGACGCGACCTTCTTGAGGTCGCGGTAGTTGACGTACCTGAGTGACGCGCGGATGAGATGCACGATGCACGTCTGCACCCACGCCTGCGGGAACGTCGCCTCGATCGCTTCGGGGAACCCCTTGAGGCCGTCGACGCAGGCGATCAAGACGTCCTGGACGCCGCGGCGGCGCAGGTCGTTGAGGACGGCGAGCCAGAACTTCGCGCCCTCGGTCTCTTGCCACCAGATCCCGAGGACCTCGCGCTCACCGTCGCAGGTGACGCCCAACGCGATGTAGCAGGCGAGGTTGCGTACCGAGCGGTCCTCGCGGACCTTCACGCGCATCGCGTCGAAGTAGACGATCGGATAGACCTCATCCAGCGGCCTGGTGCGCCACGCCTCGACGTCGGCGAGAACGGCGTCGGTGATGCGGCTGATCGTGTCGCGACCGATCTCGGTGCCATACAGCTCTGAGAGGTGCGCTGAGATGTCGCGAACGGTCATGCCGCCGGCGTACAGGCCCAGGATCTTGTCGTCCAGACCCGCAAGGCGCGTCTGGCGCTTGGCGACCAGCTGCGGCGCAAAGCTTGCGTCGCGGTCGCGTGGCGTCCTGATCTGGACCGGCCCCAGATCGGTCTGCAGCGTCTTCGCAGTCGACCCGTTGCGCGTGTTCGAAGCGCTTGGCACGCCACCGGGCGGATGGCCGAGATGCTCAGTCATCTCAGCCTCCAACGCCGCCTCGACGACCCGGCCGGCGAGCTGCGACAACAGGCCACCCGGGCCCGACAGCTCCTCCTGCCGCAAGCCCTTGACGGCGTCCTCGAGTGCTCCCTCGGGCAGCAAGCCGGCAAGGCGGTCGATGACCTCCTGCGGCGGCTCATGGCCCTCAGGATCGGCGCCCGGCTCAGGGCGCCGCTTGGACTTCATGGTGCTCATGGTGATCGATGGATCCCTTCTGCGGGCCGCGCGCGCCGCGCCCGCCCGAGCCACCTCGCCCTACGGGCTCGGCGTCTCAGGCAGGCGCGGCGACACAGCTACCGCGGTCGCTCACCACGACCACACACACTTCATCGGACAGAACCCTCGTCGCCGAGCGCACCCGCATCATCAACCGACTGCGCTGGCACCTCGTCGATCTGTGCCCCGAGCTTGAGGCCAGCATCCCCAGCCGCCAGGTCGACCGCGCCTGCACCCTTGAGCGCATCGCGCGGCGGCTGCGAACGCTGGAGCAGTCCGCGCGCGTGGGTGTCGGCGCCGAGCTCGTGCGTCGCGTCCGCGAGCTCACTCGCCGCATCGACCAGCTCGAACGCGAGATCGCCGCTCACGTGCGCAGACATCGCCCGATCCTGTTGGCAGAGACCGGTTGGGGGCCCGTGACGGCCGCGATCCTGATCGGGCACACCGCTGGCGCGCAGCGATTTCCCACCGACGGCCACTTCGCGCACCTGGCCGGCGTCGCCCCGATCCCCGTCTCATCGGGCCGACGTCACCGCCATCGCTTGCACCGCGGCGGTGATCGCCAGCTCGACAAGGCGCTGCACATCATCGCCGTCACACGCGCCCGCATCGACCCCGAAACGCGCGCCTACCTGGAGCGCAAACGAGGCGAGGGCAAGCGACCGCCGAAGCGCTGCGTTGCCTCAAGCGCTACCTCGCCCGGGTCTTTCACCGCCTGCTCGCGCTATCGCCAGCCGACCGCCAACGATCCGCTGCCATCGCCATGCCGGCCCCTTCACCGATGTCGTGCTCGACATAGGAGCAACAGAGAACCGAGCGTGAAGCAACACAGCAACCCCAGCAGCCGCTGAACGTCGCCGGGCGCCATCGTCGCCGGAATCTTCGTATTACGCCATCCGGCCACCGACGGCATCGAGTCGGCCAGCGCGGTGTTCGTGAACCCGCGCAAAAGAGAACAGCGCTGCAGCGACCGCAGCTCCGCGACGCTGCCCTTGCCGAGCCCACTGACACGCGCGCGCACTCCTCAAGCCAAGAACGCCGACACGTCGGCGCCCGTCAGGCCGGCGACGCAAAGCTCGTCGTCATCGCTCACGCGGCCACCATGAACCGGCGTGCCAGCAGCTCATAGCGGATGACCGTCGTCTCGGCCAGCCCGCGCTCGCCGACCAGCCAATCCCGGTACTCCCCCGACAGACCGCTCCAGCGCCGTCAGCTGCTCCGGCCCGTCATCGGGCGCCATCACGCCGGCCTCGCGCAAGAACGACACCGGCGGGCCCATCGCGCGCAGACTCGGCACGCGACGCTGTCCGGCGGCGCGCCGCGCCACCAGAAACGACTCGATCGCCGCGGCGTCAAGCCGACCGCTCTCAACGCCTTGCTCGGTCATCCAGCGGCCGAGCACCCCATCCTTGAGCATGTTGCGCGTCGTGTCGGGCGTGTACTCGCGCTCCGACAACCACGCACGGTAGTCGTCCACGAACGGCCCCAGCCGCCCCGGCTTCCTCCCGACACGTCCTGGCCTCCTAGGCCAGGCACGCATCACGGCCGGCCGCCACCTCGAGGTGGTCTTATCGGGCGTCGGAACGATGCCGATATGCGGGCCCCCGCGGGATTGCTAGGAACCCACCGATTAGCAGGCACTTTCGGCATAGTCGCGGTGTCGGCATAGGTCGACCTATGCGGGTATCCGCATGGTGCGACGAAGTGGCTCATCCCTTTTGACAGCAAGCCGCGAACCTCATGTTCATGCTCGTCGCGCGCCGCTATGAACGCGCCAGCCTGATCGTCACGTCTAACAAGCCGTTCAGCGCGTCGGGCGAGATCTTCGGCGACGAAGTCACCGCCACCGCGATGATCGACCGCCTCGTTCACCACGCCGCGCAGCAACCTGAGCACCACCTCCTCTTGCGACGCGCGCTCCAGCGCACCTCCCGGCCGCCCTCCGGGCGACCGTTCGGCGCGCCGGAGCGCGACCTCGACACGTCTTCTATCCCTGACTGATACCGGGCAATAGGGGAACGTCCCCTCTGCCCGCGTCCCGGCTTCTCACCGAAGGTGGTCTAGCTCCTGCACGACGGAGCATTCCACAACACTCTGGAGGTCCAAGATGTCCATTTCCAAGCGCGGTGTGCGCGCGCGGCGACGCAACGTTGCGAAGCTCGCCGTTACGGGCGCGCTCGCTGCGATGGCGCTTGCGTTTGGTGCTGCGCCAGCGGCCGCGCTGCCGGCAAACTACAAGCCGAACGGTTGCACCTGGTCACCTGACCGCGGCTGGTATCCGACCTACTACGACTTCAAGAACGTCTGCAACCGCCATGACTACTGCTACGACGAGATGTGGTTTGGCGGAGGCGAGAGCGGCCGGGCTCGTTGCGACTCGCTCTTTCTTGACGAGGCCCGCGGCTGGTGCAACAGCTACTACCGAGCATGGTGGTGGTCTGCCGAGCGGGCCAAGTGTAATGGCGTAGCCTGGACCTACTACGGCGTGGTCAGACAGTCCGGGAAGTGGGGGTACTTCAACAACCCGTACAAGAACTAGCTCTAGCTACTTCCCGCGGATAAACGGTTGATCTCGGGAAGCGCGAAGGCCGCGTTGGTGGCGCGGCCGTCGGGGGTGATGCTGAGTGCTCTGGCGAGAGAGCGCGGTGAGTGCTTCAGGCGGTCCGGATGGTCAGGGTGTCGAGGTTGTAGTCGAGGATGCCCCATCCGGTCCAGGTCTTCTGGCCGTCATCGCCTTTGAGGCGGCTGCGGCGCATGCCGTAGCCGCGTTTGAGGTGGCGGATGCGTCCTTCGGCGCCGGTGCGGTAGCGCTGCGACCTGCGTTGGGTGCGCCGGGAGCCGTGCTGTTGGCGCCCGGAGAATGAAGACCCGTGCGGGGTTCGAGACCCTATGGACGGCTGTCGGCCGTCCGGGGGTGATGTGAGGGTCGGCACCCGCGCATGAACGTGCGCGGGTTGAGCGCCCGGGGGTGGCCCGGGCGCCGACCGCAATCATGGGGGTGCCGACATGGCACAGGTTCGCAGTTGGGCGGGGCTTGATGTTCACCGCGCGAGCGTGGTCGCGGCGTCGATGGACCGCCAGACCGGTGAGCTGCGGGTGCGACGGTTGGCGGGCGAGACGAGCGAGGTGGTCGCGTTCTGCGCCGGGTTGCCGGGTCCGGCACGCGTCGCGTACGAGGCGGGGCCGACCGGGTTCGCGCTGTCGCGGGCTCTGACCGCCGCCGGCGTGGAGTGCGTGATCGCGGCGCCGGGCAAGATCGAGCGTCCGTCCAGACCGGGTCAAGACCGACCGGCGTGACGCCGAGCGGCTGCTGCGGCTGCTGATGATCGACGGGCGGCACGCGGTCCGCGTCCCGAGCACCGGCGAGGAGGCGTTGCGCGACCTCGTGCGTGCGCGGGAGGACATCCGCGGTGATCTGATGCGCGCGCGCCACCGGATGAGCAAGCTGCTGCTGCGACACGACGTGCGCTTCGACGGGACCGCGGCGGCGTGGACGACGCAGCACCGACGGTGGCTGGGCGCGATCGACCTCGGCGACCGTGGCGCACAGGTCACGCTGCTGGACTACTTGGGCGCGATCGACGCGCTGATCGTGCGTCGCGACGCGCTGGAGGCCGCGATCGACGAGCTCATCCCCGACTCGCCGTGGGCTGAGACGATCGCCCGGTTGCGCTGTCTGCGTGGCATCGACACGTTGTCGGGCGTCGGCTTGTGCGCCGAGATCGGTGACTGGGCTCGCTTCCCGCGGGCCGGGCACGTGATGAGCTATCTCGGCCTCGTTCCGTCGGAGGACAGCACCGGCCAGACACGGCGGCAGGGCGCGATCACGAAGACCGGCTCCGGGCACGGCCGCCGGCTGCTCGTCGAAGCGGCCTGGCAGTACCGCAAAGCGCCGGCCAAGGGACAGGCGCTCAAGCGCCGCCACGCCGGCCAGCCCGCGCACGTCATCGCGATCTCCTGGCAGGCGCAGCAACGCCTGCACCGCACCTGGCGAAGACTGGACAGCGAGCGCGGCAAGCGCCGCACGATCGTCGCCGTCGCCGTCGCGCGCGAGCTCGCCGGGTTCTGCTGGGCCACCGCCAACGCCGACTGATCGGCCCTGCACCACGTCGGTCAAGGAGGCGGCGGGAACCATCTGGCACTCACGCGCGAGAGCATCCGCGGTTCTACTATGAGCAGCCGTTTCGGCGGTCACGCTCGATCCTAGACAGCGGGCTCTCACGACGAAAACCGGTCCTGCGGCCGAGAAGATCCGCGCGGATCAGTCTGACCGCGCGTCGCGCACACGCCGGACCCGCCGCCCCCCTTGACCGACACGATGCCCGCCCACGTCGCGGGCATCCGGTGCTGGCCACTTGACAAACGACCCGTCCATATTCAGTAGAGGGCCTGCCACTCGGCTGATAATTCAACGAGAACGCGGCGCCTGGTACGGGGAGCCGCCCCCATGTGGCATCCCCGAGGGCCGACGCCGCGTTGCCGGAAGCGGTGCGAGGTTCCGACGATGGTCGATCGCCTTGCGAAGCTCGTAGGCTTGACGCCGAACCAACCTGGGCCACTCAACACGGCGTCCCGCTTGCGGCACGGCGTCCCGCTTGCGGGAAGGCTGGGGCGAAGGGGCGTCAGACGCCGAACCTCGACGAAGGCGGTCATGAGCCATCAACGCCGGTGGTGCGTCAGGAGTGCGCCGACGCGAGAATGGCCTCGGCGTTGGCTTTGATCTCGTCCTTCAGCGCCTCGAACTGCTTGACGACGATCTCTTTGTAGTTGGGAAAGTTCGTCTCGAGCCACGTGAACGCACCGGCGTCATCGTTGGCGTGCATAAACCGCTCGAACTCGTCGAGCTGTTCGTCGGACATCGTGCTGGCCAGCTCCGAGCCGACCCGCATCTCGAGCGTTTCGTAGATGTGGCGCATGAGCTCACTTGCGACCGCCGGCGGCAGTTCGGCCAGGCCGAGGTCCTTCAGCAGATCGCTATCGATCTTCAGCACGGACTACTCCGACACGTCAAGACCGGCCCCTGACAGCGCTAGGCGACCGAGCATGCGGTGGAGCAACTCGGTCTTGTCGTCCTGTTCGGCGTCGTCGTACGCGGGATCGTCATCGATCTCGTCCATCAGTCCTCCTTGGGCTTGTCGGGTGGCGGCGTCCTCGGGGCCGCAGCGGGGTCGCGCTTGGCTCGCCAGGAGTCGAGGAAGGTCGTGCCGGGCGCACCGGCCGGCGGAAGTTCTCTCGCTGCCTGTCGAGCGGCATCGGCCTTCGCGCTGATCGAGCCTGGGATATGCCGCCAACGGCCGAAGAACAACTCGTCGAGACCATCGACAGGCCGGGCCCACTGCGTGCGTGAGAGGTCGCGTGCCGACTCCGCGCGGACATCGTCGGCCGCTTGCGGCGGAGCATCTGTGCGCAGCGCGAAGGGCGGCAGCGGGATGCCGAAGTCACTCAAGGTCCCGACCGCCGTGTGATTCGGCAGAGTCGTGAGATCGTCAGGATGGATGCCGCGCCCCAGCCAAGGAGAGAAGAGCTGGGCGTCCTTGGGTCCGAGTCGGAAGGTGACGCGCGAACCGACGTTGCCCATGATCGCGTCGCGGGTGATCTCAGGGATCTGTGTGAAGAACTGGTTGGCGAGAGTCAGGCTCACGCGGAACTTCCGGGCCTCGGACAGGACCGTCGGTAGCGACTCGTTGGTCATGTTCTGAAACTCGTCGATGTAGATGTGGAACGGGCGTCTGCGGTCGGCGGGCACCGAAGCCCGCTCGAGCGCGGCCGACCACAAGCGGGCAAAGACGATGTAGCCCACCAGCGCGGAGTTGTACTCGCCGAGGAGCCCCTTTGAGAGATTGACGAGCAGGATGCGCTGGTCATCGAGGACATCGGTGAACGACACGCTGGACTCCGCTTGGCCGACGACATTGCGGACAAGCCGCGAGGTACGGAAGACCTCGAACTTCGAGCGAAACCAGGAGATGACCTCCTGCCACTCCTGGGAGCGGCGCATCTGCATCTCGCCGAGCCAGTACTCGGCGAGCACGGGGTCGGTCAGGTCCCGCGTAAGCTCGGCCCGGACGGCGTCGTCGGTGAACACCGTCGCGATGTCGAGCATCGATGACGGCCTGTCGCTCGCCATGAGCAGATTGGCGGCTTGGCGCAGCATCGTCTCGAACCGAGGGCCGACGATGCCCTGCCGGTGAGGGTCGAAGAGCGCCGTGAACATCCGTGCCAGCTCCTCCACGAGGTACTCCTGCTGGACAGCGGACTCGGCCTCGAGGAGGTTGACGCCGACGACCGCGACGTCGTCAGCCGGATCGATGAGCACCACGTCGTCGAGCCTGTTCTCGGGGACACGCTCCAAGAGCGCTTCGACGAGATCGCCGTGTGGGTCGAGCACGGCCACGCCATGGCCGGCGTGCATGTCATGGACGGCCATGTTGAGCAACAGCGTGGACTTGCCTGTGCCGGTCTGGCCTGAAACGTACGCGTGTCGGAAACGAGCCTCGTCGTCCATGAGCACAGGTAGGCGTCCATGGCTGACGAGCGTCCCCAACCGCGTGCCGTGCTTGGGCAGCCGTGTTACGGGCGGCGGGAGCGCCGGAATGTCCAGGGTGTCGAGGCCGGGGAGCCCATCCGCGTCGCCAACAGGGATACGGAAGACGTTGGCGGCTTCCCAGGGCCCCATCAGCCGCCGCAGCCGGCTGAGTCCTTCGGGCGCGATCACGGATGGCAGGCCAGAGGGCTGCATCGCGGTGAATGCTTCCGTGAGATGCGCATCTGCTTGAGGACCGCCGGAGTCACCGCGAATGACGGCGAAGCCGCCTTGAAGCACCGGCTGCGGAAGTCCATGCTTCGCCGGCTCGCTGATCGAATGGCCGATCGCAGACAGCAGTGAGCGACTCAGAGACTCCGAGCTGGCGACCAGACAGCTGACGTGAAAGACCGGTCGCGCGTACAGCAGAGCCTCGAGGGTGCGGAGCGATGCGCGTTGCAGCCCTTCCTCCGCGATCTGTGGGCCTACCTCGGCGCCGAGTCGCTCGAGATCTGCCCTCTCATCGAGCGTCAGGTCAGTCGGAGTCAACGCCACGCGCATGCATACCGGAGCCTCCTGAGCGAGCAGGACCGCGACAAGTCGGCGCAGGTCATCGCTTGCCGGTCCGAGCGTCCACGTGCTCCAGAGTCCGCGAAATGCCTGTCGCGGGCCCGCGGCTTCTGTGAACCCGACGTTGGCATCCCATCCTGTCGGCGTGCATGGCTCCTCGCGGCGGGCGACCTCGGCGACGTGCAACGCCGGAATCGGCGTCAGGACCCGCTCGAGCTCGCTCTGGCTCTCGACCGCCGAGAACGACCACCGCAATGGTGGAGCGGCGAGCAGATCCTGCAGATCGTCGAGCAGCTCGGCGCGCCGCTCATCGGAAGCTTCGTCGATGATGATGAGATGTACCTCGAGCCTGCCGCGCTCTGGCCGCTCCGTGTCCGGTACGCAGGTCGTCTGCAGAACGAAGCGTGCATCCCGCTGCCCTTCCAAGGCGGTGATGAGGGCGACGCCGTCGCGGGTGATCTCTTCCGCGACCGGTTCGCGATCAGGGTGGAGGAAGTCGAGGACCAGCGCGCTGGCGGTGCGTGCGCCGTACGGAACCGTGGCGATTGGGCGGGCTGCTGTGTGCACCAGCCGATTATCACCGACGCACTGATGGCTGGCGTTGCGGGCGTGGACCGTGCTAGTGCCCCCGGTTACGAGCAGCGAGCCGATCAGGCACTCGCCCTCGGTCGTGCCCCGGAGCCGATCTCGTATGCGCTCCAGCCGCGCACAGAACTCGTCGGGCGTGATCACTGCCCGCCGCGGATCGTCAGAGCCGGAGGTGTACCGAAGGGCTGCTTCCCCCGTTGCGATAAGCGCCCTCTTGGCGTCCTGGCACTGCTCGAAGAGGGCCTCGTACGCATCGTCGAGGAGGTGCTGGTAAGCGTCGCCATGGCGATCGAGTGGTTCGCCGTCCCAGTACAGCAGCTGGCGGGCTCTCCAGTGGTATCCGGCACCCGCACGTTCGGCGGATGCGCCGGACAGGCGGAAGATCGTCGCCTGACGAGTGGGGACCGGGCACTTCAGCCCCTGGAGGAAGCCTTCCATCGAAGCCATCTCGACACCACGGACGCTGAACCCGTTGGCGGCATGGTTGGACAGCGCATCGGCCGGATACGCGCCATGGCCAACAACATCGAGTTCGATGAACTCATGGGCGGACTCGGCTGAGGCGCCGTTCCTTTCCGACACGCGCATGGGAGCAGCGACGATAATCGTCCACGCGCCACGCCAGAACGGGGAACGCCCCCCCCTTGTGGCCATCGAGGTGTCCGACCCAATGTCGCCTTAAACCCATTCGATGAATCTTCTCTACCTCCAAGACGCGGACCCGGGCTCGCTGGCAGCGCGAGTTGCGCGGATCACCGACGAGTGGAGCGATTTCGGGATCGAGGGCTGGGCGCTACGAGCGACCCAGAGTCGGAACGCTCTGCTCCGGGCTCTGGCCGCAGATTCCGAGGCGGGTCAGGATTCGGTCGCCTTGATCGATCTGAGGTCGGAGACGGGGGACATCGAGCAGGTCGGCTTTCGGATCGTGGAGACCATCAGGCGCCACCCCGATCTCGCGCGGGTATGTCGGCCAATGATCTGCACCGAGGAGATGACCGCGGCCAACGCTCGGTACGCGGACTCAGTAGGCGCATTCGCAGTAGTCGACACGACGTGGGCCTACGCCCAGGATGGACCCACCCTGACCGAGCTGTTCCAGTGGGCCCTGGCGGAGGCCACGGGGGAACTGCGTCTGCATCGACGACGCGCGCGTCTGCTTCCACAGGAAGGCGCTGACGAGGACGACGAGCAGCGAGAGCAGGCAGCGCAGTTTCGTGCGTGGTTCGGCTTTGCACCCAAGGACCTGCATCTTGCGCTTCTGTGGGGCATGGCCAATGCGGTCGAGCTCGAGTTCCTGAAGAGCTACGTGGCCCAGGCGGGACTTGCCGCTTCGCCGCGCGTGGCGAAGCGCCAGCTCGAACGGCTGCAACAGGCGATGGCGGCCGAGGTCGAGGCGATGGATCGGCCGGAGACGGCTCGCGCGGAGATCGCCCGTCGATTTCTCGCCGAGGTCGTCCCGCCGCAACCCGATCCGCTGCCTGAGATCAGCTGGCCGATGCTCGCGCACGTGCGAGACATATGGGAGCACGACCGGGAGGTCGTCCGGCGAGCCTTCCTGGAACCAGGCGGCGTGGGCGTTGTAGAGGCGTTCTTCGAGGCGCTCGTGGTGCCGACGCACGGCGCGCAGGACAGGCATGCGGCGATAGGAACCGCCATCGAGCGGGCCGCCGTACGGAAGGACCTTCCTATCGCGGCCGCGGCGTCCCTAGCGCACCGGGCATTGCACGCGCTCGATGACGCCTGGGCCGACCAGCGACTACACGGTGCGGATGTCGAGATGTTGGTCATCGGTGTCTGACCCGTCACTGGCACCGTGTGGCTCGCGGTACATCCATCCAGAGCGACAGTTCGTCCGGCTCCCAAGCCATGGGTATGCCAGATCGGCAACGCGGTAATCGCTCCAGCCCGGGGAGCCGTCACCCGCACTGTTTGCGCGGCCATGGCGTCGGACCCCGTCCGTCCGCCCCGGTATGGGCGACCTCGAGAGGCGCTGACGGCCTGCCACGACGAACGGTGCGAAGCTGACCCGGCATCGGCGCGCCGGATCACGCCGGGCGGCGCTGCTCGGTGAACTCGTCCTGCTGCGAACTCGCGGCCAGCCGCCAGCGCTGTCCTCGAGCGACTGATCGCGGTGGCGGCCACGCCGACGACGCCCCGCCAGCTGTGGAACTTCGCGGTGACGATCCGTGGTTGATGGTCAGGCGGTGACGAGCGTAGCGGCCTGTTCGGCGGTCGCGGGCGAGGTCGTCGACGATCGGCTGGCGGTGACGTCGCGCTCGACGGCGAGGGCGAGCTTGGCGAGGTCGCTTGTAGCCGATGATCTTGCGGAACTGCTGTTCGGCTTCGAGCATCCCGGCGGCGGTCCAGCGCAGGCACATGTCGCCGCTCGTGCTCGCCCTCCGGATTTCTCGGCCGCCGGATCGCAGCCCGGGGCTGTCGAGCGCCGAGCGCCGAGTGGGTACTTACGCGCTCCTCGGAGAGCTAGATCGGGACCGCTGTGAAGGGTCGGATGGCGGGTCCCGCAGGTGGATCGGGTGCTTCAACGCCCCAATAGTGCGGGACCATTCTGGGACCATTTTGGCCGCCAATTCAAAGATCCAGAACCAGGTTTCTTGCGATAGCAGGGCGTTCTCGATGCCGGAGGAGGGACTCGAACCCCCGACACGCGGATTATGATTCCGCTGCTCTAACCGACTGAGCTACTCCGGCGGGGGCGCGAAGTGTAGCCGGGCATCTGGCCGTGGCGGCAGCGGGCGATCCTGCTCTGCGCCATGCGCGGCCGCTTCGCCGTAAGGTGCCCGTCGGTGCCCGCCTCCAGGATGACGGAAGGAACTGCGTGAAGAAGTTCGTCAGGAAGATCAGGACGTCGATAACGGTGCCGGCGATCAAGCCGCTGTACCTCATCATCGCCGTGGTGGCGATCGTCGTGCTGATCGTCCTCGGGATCGTTCTGCTCGGCGGGGGCGGCGGCGACGACGGCAGCGGGGACGGCTCCGATTCCGCGCGCGGGTTCGCCGAGGGCGACCGTTCGCGGCTGCCGGGAGCCGACACGAAGCCCGTCAAGGAGGCGCCGACCGTGCGCACCGGCAAGCTCGACGAGGCCCGCCGCGAGGGCCGGCTCGCCGTCGCGCAGGCACGCGGCACGGTCATCTCCCCGTCACGGGTGAGCATCCGCGTCAGCGCGGCGCCGAAGCAGACCGTGCGGGTCAACTGGCAGCTCGGCTGCTTCAAGGACCGCCGGTCGCGCATCGGCGGCGGCGAGTACCGCACGCGCACGCCCGACGTCCGCTCGATCCGGCTGCCGATCCAGGGAGCGAAGAGCTGCATCGTGACGGCCAGCGCCCAGCTGACGAGGTCCGATCGCTCCGGCCGCATCAAGGTCGCGGTGTACGCCGGCGGCTGATCCGATCCGGCAAATGCGAAATCGCAGGTCGTGGTGAGCGAGCTCGAGCAGGCCGTCAACACGGTCGTCGAGCGCTGCCTGCGCGTGCAGGCGGGGGAGACGGTGCTCGTCATCGCCGACCCCGGCAGCACCGCAATCGGCGAGGCACTGCTCGTCGCGGCCCGCGCCGCCGGCAGCGACGCCGTGCTCGCCATCCTGCCGCCCAACCCGGCCCGCGGCACCGAGCCACCGGCGCCGGTCGCCGCGGCGCTGGCCGCCGCCGACGTCTTCATCGCGCCCTGCCTGCCGTCGCTGTCGCATACGAGCGCGCGCAAGCGCGCGTGCGAGCTCGGCCACCGCGGCGCGACGCTGCCCGGCGTGACCGCCGACATGCTCGCCCGCCTCATGAGCACGGACTTCGACGCGCTGGCGCATCGCTGCCGCGCGGTCGCCAGCCTGCTGAGCGAGGCCGACGACGCCCACATGACCTGCCCGCACGGCACCGACGTGCGGCTCGATCTCACGGGCCGGCCCGCGATCTCCGACGAGGGCGACCTCGGCGCGCCCGGCGCCTTCGGCAACCTGCCCTGCGGCGAGGGCTTCGTCTCGCCGGTCGGCGGCGAGGGCACGATCGCCACGACCTCGCTCGGGCTCGCCGGCCTGACCGCGCAGCCGGTCCGGCTGACCGTGCGCGACGGGCAGCTTGCCGACGCGACCGGCAGCGGCGACGACGCCGCGCAGTACCTCGCCATGCTCGACGCCCATGGCCCGCTGGGCCGCAACCTCGCCGAGCTCGGCGTCGGCACCAACGACCGCGCGACGCTGACCGGCAACATCCTCGAGGACGAGAAGATCCTCGGCACGGCGCACATCGCGTTCGGCGCCAGTGCCGGGATCGGCGGGACGGTGACGGTGCCCGTCCACCTCGATGTCGTCGTCACCGAGGCGACGCTGTGGATCGGCGAGACCCAGGTGCTCGACGGCGGGCGCTGGCTGCTCGGCTGAGCTGCCTGGGCGACCGCCGCCGAAACGGTTACGCGAGCAGGGGCTTGCCCTTGTAGAGCGTCGTCACTATCTCCGAGAAGACGGACTCGTCATGCTCGCTCTCGGTGTCCCAGTAGGCGCCGTGGGCCTTGAGCCCCGGGAAGCCCAGGATCTGCAGGACCCCGACGTCCTCGGCATCCTCGGCCACGGTGACCCACGGAAGGCTCTTGTGCGGGCGCGCGTCAGACTGCTGGCCCTGCAGGGAGATCCCGAGCGGCGAATCATCGTTGGCGACGAAGTTCGACCCGAACACGTCGCGTGGCGAGTACACGTTGACCCACCGCTTCGGTGCGTTCCTGCGCCGGTGGCGCTCCGTGTAGTAGGCCGGCCAGTAGGTCCGCAGGAGGTCGTACGGGCAGCCGATGGTGATGAGGTGGGCGACATCCGCGAAGCCCGGACCCGGCTGATTGGAACGCGGGAAGAAGGCGTCGAGGGCGACCACGCTGCCGAAGGAGTAGGCGATGACATCGGTCTGGTCGTACTCAACGTCGGTCTGCTCGGCCAAGTGCTCCAGCGTGTTGGACACGTTCGCCCGCAGCGTGCCCAACTTCTCGCCCTCGCCGACGTAGTCCAGCAGGCAGTGCATTTGCACCACTACCTTCGTGAGGTTCTTGATCCGCTTGGACTGCCAGATGCCGAGGCCGGTGACCGCGAGCACTGCGCCGCTCGCCCAGCCGGGAACCCAGTCGAAGCCCGCGATCTCCCCGAGCAGCGCCACGCACAGGCCGAGGAGATACGCGCCGAGCAGCACGATCATGGCGCGCACGACCATGAGCTGCGCGCGCTCGCGGGCGGTCTTGGCCGGGGTGCCCTTGCGAAGGAGGATCTGCGCCTTGCGCGAGTAGCGCACGAACACCCGTGCCCCGCGCAGCAGCTTGACGTGGAGGCTGGCTTGCTCGTAATCGCCGACCAGCTCGTCGGCGGTGGCCAGTAGCCACACGTCGACCGCGCGGCCGGGCCCATCGGCTGCGTCGCGGCGCACGGTCGCGCGCTCGAGCGCCGCGCCGCCGGGCAGTTTCTCCTGGCGAGCGTCGGGCAGGACCGCGAACGTGGCCTTGCGGTCGAGTGCCGCCCAGTTGAGCGCGTGACCGATCCGGCTGGCCACGCTCTCTGCCGTGGGGCTGGCGCCTGGGCCGCCCAACCCGCTGATGAACAGCACTGCCGAGCGGTGCTCGGGTCGCTGCCTTTGGCCGGCCGCTTCCGGGCCGGGCATGGTGATCGTCATGTGCTCTCTCCTTTTGACGGCGGTCGCCGCGAGCTGCACCCTGTGGCTGTCCACAGGGAGTTCGGCGAGGTGCACACCGAAAGAGCGGGCACGGGCTGGGCTGATACGCGCGAACGCCTAACGTGACGCCACCGTGCCCGACCCCGGCGACATCCTCCTGACGATCCCCAACGTCTCCGAGGGCCGCGACGCCACGGTCATCGCCCGGATCGGCGACGCCTTCGCCGACAGCGGCGCGCGCCTGCTCGACGTGCACTCCGACGCCGACCACCACCGCACCGTCTACACGCTCGCCGGCGACACCGAGACGCTCGTATCGGCGCTCGTCGCGGGCGCCCGCGCGTGCACCGAGCTCATCGACCTGACCGCGCAGCGCGGCAGCCACCCGCACGTCGGCGCGCTCGACGTTGCCCCGGTCGTGTACCTCGACGCCGCCCGGCGCGGCGCCGCCTGCGCCGCCGCGCTCGTCGCCGGGGAGGAGCTCGGCCGCGCCGGCCTACCCGTCCTCCTCTACGGCGAGCTGGCCGGCGGGCGCACCCGCGCGCAGTTGCGCCGCGGCGGCCTCGAAACGCTCGCGCGGCGCATCGCCGCCGACGAGCTGCGACCCGACTTCGGCCCACCGCGCGCCGACCCCCGCAGCGGTGTGACGCTCGTCGCCGCGCGCCCCCCGCTCGTGGCCTTCAACGTCGAGCTCGCCCCGCCGGCCACGCTCGACGACGCTCGCGCCATCGCCGCGCTCATCCGCGAGGGCGGGCCGAACGGCTTGCCCGGGGTACGGGCGATCGGCGTCGAGCTGCGGGCTCGCGAACGCCCCGTCGCCCAAGTCTCGACGAACGTCGAGGACCACCGCGCGACGACGCTGGCGCAGCTCGTCGCGACGGTCGCCCGGCACGCAACGGTGCAGGGCTGCGAGCTCGTCGGCCTCGCCCCGCAAGCCGCGTTCGACAGCTTTCCGGAAGACGTGCCCATGGCCAACCGCCGAACCCTCGAGGACGCTCTAAGCTCGTAACCACACCATGGCCCAGACGAAGAAGAAGCGCCGCAGCAAGCACCGCGGCAACGCCGCCGGAGTCATCGAATCGCGTGGACGCACCGGGCGCCCGCCGAGCGCCGCCGAGCGCAAGCAGACCGACAAGGAGCTCGCCGCCCAGCGCCGGCGCGATCGCATGATGCGCGAGCCGACCTGGAAGTCGGCGACCATCCGCGCCGCGCTCGCCGCGGTCGTGTTCGGCGTTCTGCTCGTCTTCGCCTTCGCCACGCCGGCGGCCCAGGCGGTCTCGCTGACCGCGATGGTCTTCCTCTTCTACATCCCGCTCGGCTACTACACCGACCAGTTCATCTACAAGCGCAGGGTCAAGTCGGAGGCGGCGAAGTCCGGCAAGGTCAAGGCCAAAGCCGATCCGAAGGCCAAGGCGAAGGTGAAGTAGGTGCCCCTCGACGTGCAGATGTTCACCGTCGGCGAGGTGCAGGAGAACTGCTTTCTCGTGCGGCCCGCGGGCGGCGACCATGCGGTCATCGTCGACCCCGGGGAGGAGGCGCCTCGTCTGCTCGCAGCGATCGAGGACGCGGGCGTCACGCTCGACGCGATCCTCCTGACGCACACGCACTTCGACCACGTCGGCGCCGTCGCGCCCGTCGCCCGCGCCACCGGCGCGCCGGTCTACTGCCCGCAGCTCGAGGTCCCCGTCCTGCAGGACATCATGGCCTTCGTGCCATGGCCGGGCTTCGGCCCCTACGAGTCATGGGACCCCGAGCACACCGTCGCCGGCGGCGAGACGCTCGAGCTCGCCGGGCTGACCTTCGACGTGATCTTCACGCCCGGCCACAGCCCCGGCCACGTCACGTACGCGGTGCGCGACGAGGCGGCGCTGTTCTCCGGCGACGTGCTCTTTCAGAACTCCGTCGGACGGATCGACCTGCCCGGCGGTGACGGGCCGACGCTCATGCGCTCGATCGCCGGCCTGCTCGAACGCTTCGAGAACGACACGACCGTCCATCCCGGCCACATGGGCATCACGACGCTCGGCCGCGAGCGCGCCTCGAACCCCTTCGTCCTGCAGCTCGCCGACCTGCTGCGGTGAGCGAGCGCCTCCAGGTTCCGCGCGGCACGTACGACGTGCTGCCGGACGACGCTGACGCGCGCGCGGCGCTCGAGGCCACCGCCCGGCGGATCCTCGGCGGCGCGGGCTTCCGGCGCATCGAGACCCCGGCGTTCGAGTACACCGACGTCTTCGCCCGCGGCGTCGGTGCCTCGACGGACATCGTCCAGAAGGAGATGTACACCTTCGACGACGGCGGCGGACGCTCGGTGACGCTGCGACCGGAGGGCACCGCGCCGATCTGCCGCGCCTACGCCGAGCACGGCATGCACAAGCTGCCCCAGCCGGTGAAGCTCTGGTACCTCTCGAGCTTCTTTCGTCAGGAGAAGCCGCAGGCCGGGCGCTTTCGCCAGTTCTGGCAGATCGGCGCCGAGACGATCGGCTCCGACGATCCCGCCGTCGACGCGGAGATCATCGGCCTGCTGGCGACCTTGCTCGAGGAGCTCGAGGTCGGCGGGCTGCGCCTGCGGATCGCCAGCCTCGGCACGCTCGAGGCCCGCCACGCCTACCGCGAGCAGCTGCAGGCCCACCTGCGCGCCCGCTCCGGCGAGCTGTCGCAGGACGTCCGCCGCCGGATCGACCTCAACCCGCTGCGCGCCTTCGACTCCGACCACCCGGCCACGCGCGCGGTCATGCAGGACGCCCCGCTGCTGATCGACAACCTCGACGCCGCCGACGCCGAGCACTTCGCGACCGTCCGCGCGCTGCTCGACCGCGCAGAGATTCGCTACGAGGTCGACCCGACGCTCGTGCGCGGGCTGGACTACTACACGCGCACGGTCTTCGAGTTCACCTCCGACGCGCTCGGCGCGCAGAGCGGCGTGGCGGGCGGCGGGCGCTACGACGGCCTCGTCGAGCTGCTCGGCGGACCGCCGTCGCCCGGCTGTGGGTTCGCCGCGGGGATCGAGCGGATGCTGCTCGCTTCGGGCGGCGTGCCGGTCGGCTCGCCGCCTGTCGACCTCTACGTCGCGTTCGACGATCCGGCCCGCCGGGCGACCGCGTTCGCGGTCGTCGACGAGGCCCGCCGAGCGCGCCTGAACGCCCAGGTCGAGCTCGCCGGGCGGTCGCGCAAGGGCCAGCTCAAGCACGCCGATCGGATCGGCGCTCGCTACGTTGCGCTCGTGGGCGACGACATGACGGTGCTGAAGGACATGCAGGCGGGCGAGCAACACGAGGTTGCCGCGGGCGAGGTCGTGGTGCGCGTGCTGCGCGACCGGGGCATGCGGTGAGGTCCGCGCCGCGGGCCAACCCGTATCGCGACACCTGGGCGGGCGACCTGACCGCCGAGCGCGCAGGCACCGGCGCAAAGGTTGCGGGCTGGGTCCACAACCGCCGCGACCACGGCGGCCTGATCTTCGTCGACCTGCGCGACCGCTCGGGCATCGTGCAGCTCGTCTTTCACCCGGAGAACGGCGCCGCGCTGTTCGCCGCCGCCGAGCGGCTGCGCGCCGAGTACGTCATCAGCGTCGCGGGCGACGTCGTGCGCCGCGAGCGAAGGCCAGGTCAACCCGAACCTCGCCACCGGCGAGATCGAGATCCAGGTCGGCGAGATGCAGCTGCTCGCCGAGTCGCAGACGCCGCCGTTTCCGCTGGACTCCGACATCGAGCTCGACGAGATGCTGCGCCTGCGCCACCGCACGCTGGACCTGCGCCGGCGCCCGATGAGCGACGCGCTCGTGCTGCGCCACGAGGTCGTGCGCACGATCCGCGAGACGCTCTCCGACGCGGACTTCCTCGAGATCGAGACGCCGATCCTCACGAAGTCGACGCCCGAGGGGGCGCGCGACTTCCTCGTGCCGTCGCGCCTGCAGCCGGGCAGCTTCTACGCGCTGCCGCAGTCGCCGCAGCTCTTCAAGCAGCTGCTCATGGTGGCCGGCTACGAACGCTACTTCCAGATCGCGCGCTGCTTCCGCGACGAGGATCTGCGCGCCGACCGCCAGCCGGAGTTCACGCAGCTCGACCTCGAGATGTCCTTCGTCGAGGAGGACGACGTCATCGACGTCAACGAGCGCCTCATGGCCAAGGTCTTCGCGGTCGGCGGCCTGGACGTCCAGCCGCCGCCGTACCTGCGCATGTCCTACGCCGAGGCGATGCTGCGCTTCGGCTCCGATCGCCCCGACACGCGCTTCGGCCTCGAGATCCACGACGTGTCCGAGCATCTGCGCGCGTCGGAGTTCAAGGTCTTCGCCTCGGTGCTGAATTCGGCCCACCCACCCGGCGTCGTGCGGGCGATCAACGCCGGCACGCGCGAGGTGCCGCGCAAGGAGCTCGACGAGCTGACCGAGGTCGCCAAGCGCGCGGGCGCCGGCGGCCTCGTGTGGGCGTTCGTCCAGCAGGACGGCTCGTGGCGCTCGCCGATCGCGAAGTTCCTGTCTGACCAGGAGATCGGCGCGATGACCACCGCACTGGACGCGCAGCCCGGCGACCTGCTGCTCGCCGTCGCCGACGAGGAGGCCGTCGCGGCCAGCGCGCTCGGCACGCTGCGCCTGCACCTCGCCGAGCGCTGGGACCTCGTCCCCGCCGGCCGCCACGACGTGCTCTGGGTCGTCGACTTCCCGATGTTCGCCTACAACGAGGACGAGGATCGCTGGGACGCCTCGCATCACCCGTTCACGGCGCCGACCGCGCCGGCCGGCAACACGGCCGAGGCCCTCGCCGCCGCTGAGAACCCCGGCGTCTGGCGATCGCGCGCGTACGACCTCGTGGTCGACGGCTGGGAGCTCGGCGGCGGCTCGATCCGTATCCACGACCCGGCCGTGCAGCAGCTCGTGTTCGACGCCATCGGCCTCGACGAGGCCGAGGCGGAGAGCCGCTTCGGCTTCCTGCTCGAGGCACTGCGCTTCGGCGCGCCGCCGCACGGCGGCATCGCGTTCGGCATCGACCGCATCGTCGCCCTGCTCGCCGGCCTACCGTCGATCCGCGACGTCATCGCGTTCCCGAAGACCGCGAGCGGGTCGGACCCGCTGACCGGTGCGCCGTCGCCGGTCGACACCCGCCAGCTGCGCGAGCTGGGCCTGCGCAGCGCCGTCACGCCGCCCGCGCCCGGCCGCTGAGCCTCAGCGCGCCAGACGCGCGTACGACTTCGGCGCGTTCGCGCTCAGGCGAGCGCGCCGACCTGCCGAGAGCCTGCCTGTGGCATCCCGCCGCCGCGACCGCGCCGGCAAGCCCGGCCGGCGCGGTCGCGGCGGCGGGTCGCTCCTGCCGGCGGCGCAAGCCGGGCCGCACACGTTGGCCGCTCTGCGCGCGCTGGCCGACGCGCGGATCGACCACATCGTCATCGGTGGCTTCGCCGCGATCGCGAACGGCGTGTCCCGCGTGACGCAGAACCTCGCGGACCTTGCGGACCTGGCGATCGCCCATCCTGACGAGCCCTGACTCGAGCCGGCGAGAGCGCCCTCGGTCCTAGAATCGTCGGCGTGCCCGACGAGCGCTTCGAGGATCACCTGACCCATCCACGCGGCCGCGGCCGTGAGGTCGCGGGCGCGTCGCACGGGGCGGCCGGCGGCAACGCCTGCGGCGACCTCGTGCGCTGCTCGCTCGCCGTCGACGGCGACCGCGTGAGCGCGGCCGGCTTCGAAGCCTCCGGCTGCGGCTCGATGCTCGCCGCGGGCAGCGCCGCGGTCGAGCTCGTCGAGGGCGCCGGGCTGCTCGACGCCGCGCGGATCGGCTCGCCGCAGATCGCCGCCGCGCTGGGCGGGCTGAGCGCCGGCAAGCTGCACGCCGCCGACCTCGTCTCCGACGCGCTGCACCGCGCGCTCGGCGCGGCCGTGCGCAGCACCGGCGCGCTCGCGGCCGACCCCGCCCGCACGCTCGTCGCGATGTCCGGCGGCGTCGACAGCGCCGTCGCCTCGCTGCTCGCGGCACGCGAGCCCGGCGCCGATGTCGCGACCGTCACGCTCGAGCTGTGGGCCGACGTCGACAACGACGGCGAGCGCTCGTGCTGCTCGGCGGCCGCCGTGCGCGGCGCCCGGCGCCTCGCGCACGAGCTCGGCCTCCCGCATTTCACGCTCGACCTCCGCGCGGAGTTTCGCGCGGGCGTCGTCGCGCCGTGGCTGGCCGAGCACGCCGCGGGGCTGACGCCGAACCCCTGCGTGCGCTGCAACGGCCACGTCCGCCTCGACGCGATGCTCGCGTTCGCCGACCGGCTCGGCGCCGCGACGCTGACGACCGGACACTACGCGCGACGTACCGCCGGCGGTCTGCTGCGCCTCGCCGCCGACCCGGCCAAGGACCAGACGTACATGCTCGCCGCGCTCGGCCGGCGATCCCTGAGCCGATTGCTCTTCCCGCTCGGCGAGCACACCAAGGACGGGGTGCGGGCGATCGCGCGCGCGGCCGGGCTGGCCGTCGCGGCCAAGCCCGAGTCGCAGGATCTCTGCTTCTTGGCCGGCACCGGGCGGTCGGCGTTCCTCGCCCGTCACGGCGACCTGCACGAGCGCGCGGGCGACATCGTCGACCGCGGCGGGCGCGTGCTCGGCCGCCACCGCGGCCACCACGGGTACACGGTCGGCCAGCGCAAGGGGCTGGGGATCGCCGCCGCCGAGCCGCTCTACGTCGTCGCGACCGACGCGCGCGCCAACACCGTCACGGTGGGCACGCGCGAGGATCTGCAGACGAGCACCGTCCGCGTCCGCGGCCTGCGGCTGCACGACGCCGAGCCCGATGCGGTGCAACTGCGCTACCACGCGCCGGCGCTGCGCTGCCGGCTGGATGGGAATCAAGTCCATCTCGAAGAGCCGTTCGACGGCGCCGCGCCCGGCCAGACCGCCGTCTTCCTGCGCGGCGACGCGATCGTCGGATGCGCCACAATCGCCTGACGCGATGGGCATGACGACCGACGAGATCCGCGAGACGTTCCTCTCCTACTTCGAGCGGCGCGACCACCTGCGGCTGCCCTCGGCGTCGCTCGTGCCGGCGGCGTCGGACGCCTCCGTGCTGCTGACGACGGCGGGCATGCATCCGCTCGTGCCGTACTTCCGCGGCGAGGAGACGCCGCCGCATCCGCGCCTCGCCTCCGTCCAGAAGTGCTTTCGCACCACCGACATCGAGAACGTCGGCAACACCGCGCGGCACCTCACGTTCTTCGAGATGCTCGGCAACTTCTCGATCGGCGACTACTTCAAGCAGGCGGCCGTCGAGTGGGCGTGGGAGCTCTCGCAGGAGGGCTTCGGCTTTGACCCCGACGACATCTGGATCACGGTGTTCGAGGGCGACGAGGAGCTCGGCCTCGGTCCCGACGAGGAGGCCATCGAGGCGTGGCTGTCGGTCGGCGTGCCGCGCGAGCGGATCGTCCTGTGCCCGCGCTCGGAGAACTTCTGGCAGGCCGGCGACAGCGGCCCGTGCGGTCCCTGCAGCGAGCTGTACATCGACCGGGGCCTGGAGTGGGGCACGCCCGAGGACCTGCCCGGCGGCGAGAACGAGCGCTTCCTGGAGTACTGGAACCTCGTCTTCACGCAGTACGACCTCGGCCGCGACGCCGGCGGCATGCCGACGCTCGCGCCGCTGCCCGCCAGCAACATCGACACGGGCCTTGGCCTGGAGCGCATGGCGGTCATCCAGCAGGGCGTCGACTCGGTCTTCGAGACCGACACGTTCGCGCCGCTCATGGCGCTCGGCCGCGAGCTCGCGCAGGCCGAGCCCGACGAGCGCGCGCTGCGGATCCTCGCCGACCACTCCCGCGCGCTGACGTTCCTCATCGCCGACGGCGTCGTGCCCTCCAACGAGGATCGCGGCTACATCCTGCGCCGCATCATGCGTCGCGCGATCCAGCAGGGCCGCCGGATCGGGATCGCGCCGGGCTTCTTGCCGGCGTTCGTCGAGCGGGTCATCGCGATCATGGGCGCCGCCTATCCCGAGCTCGAGCGCGAGCGCGACTCGATCCTGCTGTGGGCGCGCTCGGAGGAGGAGGGCTTCGGCCGCACGCTCGAGCAGGGCACGCGGCTGCTCGAGGAGGTCATGGCGCGAATGGGGGAGACCGACCCCGCCCGCCCGGCGATCGCGGCGCAGGACGCCTTCCAGCTGCACGACACGTTCGGCTTCCCGATCGAGGTCACGATCGACATCGCGGCCGAGCAGGGCCTGAGCGTCGACATCGCCGGCTTCGAGGAGCTCATGGAGGCCCAGCGCGCGCTCGGGCGCCGCGGTGCGCGCGGCGACGCCGAGCCCGGCGGCCTGCGCGACCGCGCCCGCGAGCTGGCCAGGCGCGCCGGCGTGCATACCGACTTCACCGGCTACGAGACGCTCGAGCAGCACACGACCGTCGGCGCGGTCACGGGCGCCGGCGGCCGCGACGGCGCGCTCGTCATGCTCGCCGAGTCGCCGTTCTACGCGACCGGCGGCGGCCAGGTCGCCGACATCGGGACCGTCGAGTGCGAGCGCGGCGACTGCGCCGCGCGCGTCGTCGACGTCGTCCGCGTCGGCGACGACCAGGCCCTCGTCGTGCAGCCCGTCGACGGCGAGCTGCGCGCGGGCGAGCGCGTCGTCGCGCGCGTCGACCGACCGGCGCGCACCGCCACGCAGGCCAACCACACCGCGACGCACCTGCTGCACGCCGCCCTGCGCGAGCGCCTGGGTCCGCACGTGCGCCAGGCCGGCTCCTACGTCGGCCCCGACAAGCTGCGCTTCGACTTCGCCCACGGCGAGCGGATCGCGCCCGAGAACCTGGCGTGGATCGAGGACCGCGTCAACGAGTGGATCCTGCGCAACGAGCCCGTCCGGCCGATCACGACGACGCTCGAGCAGGCGCGTGCGCTCGGCGCGATGGCGCTGTTCGGCGAGAAGTACGGCGACGTCGTGCGGATGGTGCAGATCGGCGACGGGACCTACTCGCGCGAGCTGTGCGGGGGCACCCACGTGCGCTCGACGGCGGAGATCGGCGTCTTCAAGCTGCTCGGCGAGAGCTCCAGCGCGGCCAACGTGCGGCGCATCGAGGCGATCACCGGGCCGGCTGCGGTCGCGACGCTGCGCGCCTCCGACGCGAGCGCGCGCGAGGCGGCGGCGCTGCTGAAGACCGCCGTCGAGCGCCTGCCCGAGGCGATCGGCGAGCTGCGCGACCGTGCCAAGCAGGCCGCGAAGGCGGTGGCGGCGGGCAACGGCGCCGCGACCGGCGTCGACAGCGAGGCGCTCGCGGCCGCCGCGACCCAGATCGCCGGCGCCGACGTGGTGGCCGCGATCGTGTCGGGCGCCGGCGGGGCGAAGGATCTCATGGACGTCGCCGACCGGATCAAGGGGCGCCTCGGAGAGGAGTCCGCCACCGTGCTCGGCGCCGCCGTCGACGGCCGCGTGCACCTCGTGGCCGCGGTCACGCCGGCGCTCGTCGCGCGCGGCGTGAAGGCGGGCGCGATCGTCAAGGCGGCCGCGACGGTGGCCGGCGGCGGGGGAGGCGGACGCGACACGATGGCCCAGGCCGGCGGTCGCGACCCCGACAAGCTCCCCGAGGCGATCGCCGCCGCGCGCGCGGCGATCGCGGCCGCGCTCGCATAGTGGCCCCGTAGGGTGCGGGTTCTCGCGCTGGACTACGGGGCCGCTCGCTGCGGCTGCGCCCTGAGCGATCCGACGGGGACGCTCGCCACGCCGATCGATCCGGTCCTGCGTCCCGCCACGCGCAAGGGCTTCGCCCGCGTCTGCGATCTCGTCCGCGAGCGCGCGGTCGGCCGCGTCGTCGTCGGCCTGCCGCTGTCGCTGTCGGGCGGCGACTCCGCCCAGACGCGGGAGACGCGCGCGTGGGCGGCGCGTCTCGCCGAGCGCGTGACGGTTCCCGTCGAGCTCTACGACGAGCGCTTCACGACGCTGCTGGCCAGCCGCGATCCGGCCGATCGGGCCTCGTCGGAGGACTCGCGGGCGGCCGCGCACCTGCTGGCCGGCTGGTTGCTGGCCCACGGCGGCGACGACCTGCCGCCCTCGCGGCGGGAGGCCGGGTAGCGTTCATGACGAATCCCACGGCTACATGAGCAGGTCACGCCGAGACGACTCCACCGCTGGCCGGGAGCGCAGCGCCGCCGAGCGCGAGCAGGCCCGCCTGGAGCGCGAGGCGCGCCGGACCGGCCAGCCGCCGCCCTCCGCGTCGCGTTCCTCCGCAGCACCACGATCCGCCCCGACACCGCCCGCCCATACACCGCCCGAGACCCCACATGCCGAGCCGATCCCCTTCCGCCGCCCGGCGCGGTCCGCCAAGCCCGCCGCCGGGCGACAGCCGCGCACGGCGCGACCCGGCGCCACGCGCCGCGACGACGCCATCCGGCGCATCCAGCCCCGGCCGCCGGCGCCGCCCGCGGCACCCGCCGGCGCGCTCGGCGACGAGACCGAGCGCCCGATCGGCATCCGCCGCGTTCGCCGGCCGGTGCGCCCGATCGTGACCCCGCCCGGAGACACGCCGCCCGGCCCGGCCCGCCGGCGGCGGCGCATCTCGCCGGGGCGGCGGATCGGCGCCCTGCTCGCGATCGCGGTGCTCGCGCTGCTCGTCATCGGGACCCTCCTGCTCTTTCAGCCGTTCGGCAGCGCGCAGGGCGCAGCGTTGGACGTCAGCATCCCGGCCGGATCGGGCGCGGGGGACATCGGCAGGCAGCTCGCGGAGCTCGGGGTGGTCGACTCGGCGTTCCTCTTTCGCGTGCGCGCCACGCTGTCAGGCAAGCGCGACAGGCTGCGCTCCGGAAGGCACACCCTACGCACGGACATGACCTACGGCGCCGCCATCGAGAAGCTCAGCCAACCGGACGCCGCGCGCTCGCGGCCGACCGTGGACGTGACGATCCCCGAAGGGCGCGCGCGCCGGGAGATCGCGCCGATCGCCCAGAAGGCCGGGCTGCGCGGCAGCTACCTCGAGGCCTCCAAGCGCTTCCGCGGCGCGCTGAACCCGTTTCGCTACGGGGCCCCGAGCGGGACGCGGTCATTGGAGGGCTTCCTCTATCCCTCGACCTACGAGCTCAACGTCAACGCGCCCGCGCGCGATCTCGTCGAGCGTCAGCTCGCGGCGTTTCGCGACAACTTCGCGGGCGTCAACCTCGAGCGCTCGCGGCGCAAGAACCTGACCGCCTACGACGTGCTGATCATCGCCTCGATGGTCGAGCGCGAGGCGCAGCTCGCCAAGGAGCGCCCGCTCATCGCGGCGGTCATCTACAACCGCCTCAGCGACGGCACGCCGCTCGGGATCGACGCCACGACGCGCTATGCGCTCAACAAGCCCAGCGGCGCGCTGCGCCAGTCCGAGCTGGAGATCGACTCCCCATACAACACGCGCAAGCGCGCCGGGCTGCCGCCCACCCCGATCGGCAATCCCGGGCTCTCGTCGATCCGCGCGGCGGCGGCGCCGGCCAGCGTGAAGTACCGCTACTTCGTCGTCAAGCCCGGCACCTGCGGCGAGCACGAGTTCGCGGAGACGATCGCCGAGCACGACCGCAACGTCGCGCGCTACGCCGGCGCCCGCGCGCAGGCCGGCGAGCGGTCCCCCGACACGTGCTGAGCGACGGCGCGCCGGGCGCGTCGCGCTACGGCGTCCTCGGCTGGCCGGTCGCGCACAGCCGCTCCCCGGCGATGATGCGCGCCGCCGGCCTGGAGCGCTACCAGCGCCTGCCGGTCGCGCCCGAGTGCTTCGACGACACCGTCCGCGCCCTGCACGGCGCGGGCTTTCGCGGCGCCAACGTGACGATCCCGCACAAGCGGGCCGCGCTGGCCCTGGCGACGAGCGCCAGCGACGCCGCCCGCGAGATCGGCGCCGCGAACACGCTGACCTTCGGCCCCGGCGGCGAGATCGCCGCCGAGAACACCGACGCGCCCGGGCTGATCGGGGCTCTCGAAGGCCGCCCGGTCGGCTCGGCGCTCGTGCTCGGCGCCGGCGGCAGCGCGCGGGCCGTCGTCTGGGCTCTGGCGCGGGCGGGGGCCGACGTGTCGATCTGGAACCGGACCCCCGAGCGCGCGGCGGGACTCGGCGCGCGCGTCGTGCGCGAGGCGAGCCCGGCGGACGTATTGGTGAATTGCACGAGCGTCGGACTGGACCGTTCGTCCAGCCCATTCAAGGATCTGCCGCTGGACGCCGATGCGCTCCGTGAGTACACGACCGTGGTGGACCTGGTCTACAGGGCGGGCGGAACGGTGCTGATTCGAGAGGCTGTCAAACGGGGAGTCGACACGGTCGACGGCCTTGAGATCCTGGTTCGCCAGGGCGCGTTGAGCTTCACCCTATGGACCGGTCTGGCGCCTTCGCCGGACTTGATGCGTGCGGCCGCGCGTGACGCGGACTACCTGCTTGATGCTCCCTGAACCCATCTCCTTGAAACCTCACCAGGTGCACGCACCGGATCCGGCGGGCGTCACACGCCCGCGTCATCCCGGCGGGCCCGCGCGGTTTCTCACGGACGTCATCGTCGACCTCGGCCTCGTCCCGCGCGAGCGTGTGGGCAACGCGGTCGAAGAGGGCCGGCGCACCGGCAAGATGCCCGAGGAGGTCCTCATCGAGCAGGGAGCGCTGACGGCCGAGGGCCTGTCGCGCGCCGTCGCCGAGCGCCACGGCCTCGACCATCTCGACCTCGGCATCTACCGGCCCGACATGGCCGCGGCGAACCTCATCTCGATCCCGGCCGCCAAGCGCTACGAGGCCGTGCCCGTCGGCTTCCTCGACGACCGCACGCTGCTCGTCGCGATGGCCGATCCCGCCAACGTGCTCGCCGTCGACGACATCGCGCTGCTGACCGGCAAGGAGATCCGCCCGGCGGTCACCAGCCGCGACGACATCCTCACCCTCATCTCCCGGCTCACCCAGTTCGACGACGTCCTCCCGGCCGACATCCACGAGGAGGACGACCTGGCCGGGCCGGCCGACGTCGTCGACCTGCGCGAGTCCGCCGACGACGCGCCGGTCATCCGCCTCGTCAACCAGATCATCGCCCAGGCCGTCGAGCAGGGTGCGTCGGACATCCACCTCGAGCCCAACGGCAACGAGCTGCGCGTGCGCTTCCGCATCGACGGCGTGCTCGTGGAGACGGCCACGGTCCAGCGGCGCATGGTGCTGGGCGTCATCAGCCGCGTGAAGATCATGAGCGACCTCGACATCTCCGAGCGGCGCATCCCGCAGGACGGCCGCGTCGGGCTGACGATCGACGGGCATCGCATCGACCTGCGCGTGGTGACGCTGCCCAGCGTGCACGGCGAGTCGGTCGTCATCCGCATCCTCGACAAGAGCGCGATCGTCATGGAGCTCGAGAAGCTCGGCATGGCCGCGCAGGAGCGCGAGAAGTTCGAGCGCGCCTTCGGGCAGGCGTTCGGCGCGGTGCTCGTGACCGGCCCGACCGGATCGGGCAAGTCGACGACGCTCTACGCGGCGCTGTCGGCGCTGAACACGATCGAGAAGAACATCATCACGATCGAGGACCCGGTCGAGTATCAGCTCGACGGCATCACCCAGGTCCAGATCAACCCGCGCGCCGGCCTGCACTTCCACACCGGCCTGCGCTCGATGATGCGCGCCGACCCGGACATCATCATGGTCGGCGAGATCCGCGACCGCGAGACGGCGCAGATCGCGATCGAGTCGGCGCTCACCGGCCACCTCGTGCTCTCCACGCTGCACACCAACGACGCCGCCAGCGCCGTGACCCGCCTGACGGACATGGGCGTCGAGCCCTTCCTCGTCGCGTCGGCGATCGACTGCGTCGTCGCCCAGCGGCTGGCCCGCAAGCTCTGCCAGCACTGCAAGGAGCGCGGCATCATCACCGCCGAGGTCCTGCGCGCCAACGGCATCCGCAGCCAGTTCGACATGGAGGCCTACCAGCCGACCGGCTGCCCGCGCTGCAACCACACCGGCTACAAGGGGCGGATCGGCCTCTACGAGGTGATGGTCGTCTCCGAGGAGATCCGCAAGCTCACGCTCGCGCGCGCCCCCGCCCCGGAGATCGCCGAGGTCGCCGTCCGCCAGGGCATGCGGCTCATGCGCGACGACGGGCTGGAGAAGGTCCGCCACGGCATGACGTCGATCCAGGAAGTGCAGCGGGTCGCGGGATCGGGAGCCGCGGCCGTCGAGGCCTGAGCGCAGGCGCCGTCGGGACCACTAGGACGACGCGGGGGGCCCACCGAGGAAGGCGGCGCTGATGAGCAGGTACGTCGCGACGGCGACGACGAGGGCCGCGAAGCCGCGACCCAGGGCCTGCTGAGCGACGCGCGCCGACCAGCGCGCGCCGAGCAGAGCGCCGGCGACGCAGGCTGTGCCCATCACCAGCGCGAGTTCGACGTCGAGCGTCCGGCCGGCGCCGAGGTGAACGACGACGCCGAGGATGGAGGTGGTCGTGATGATGGCCAGCGACGTCCCGATCGCGCTGCGTATCGAGAACGACAGCGCAACGGCGAGCGTTGGGACGATGATGAAGCCGCCCCCGACGCCGAAGAACCCGGTCAGCAGGCCGACGAGCAGCCCGGCGGCCACGTCGCGCCCGAGCCGCAGCGCGGGGCAGGTGTGACCGGGCTGGCCGTCGTCCGCCGGCTCGGGCGCCGACGCCTTGCGCCAGGTGGCCGCCGCGGCGGCGAGCATGACGACGGCGAAGCCGCCGACGAGCGCGGTGCCCGAGACGACCTCGCCGAGCGCGGTCCCGGCGAGGATGCCGGGTACGGCCGCGACCGTGAACGCGCCGGCGTGACGCCAGCAGACGCGACGATCGATGGCGTGGCGGTAACCACCGGCAACGGCTGCGGCCGTGACGACCACCAGGGAGATGGTGATCGCCGTCTCGACGTCCTGGCCGAGCACGTACACGAGCACGGGCACGGCAAGTACGGATCCGCCACCCCCGAGCAGGCCGACGGAGATGCCGATGGCCAGGCCGAACGGGATGGCCGCCAGCGTCACGTCAGCGCACCGCGATGTTCGGCTGCTCGGTCGGCCAGCCCTCGCGCTTCCACAGTGGCACGCCGCCGTCGACGACGTGGATGACCTGCTCGCCGCCGAAGCGCTGCAACAGACTCGCGGCAACCGCCGAGCGCTGGCCGGAGCCGCAGATGACGGCGACCGGCTTGGCCGGGTCGATGCCGTCCGGGACATCGCCGATGTCGTGATAGGGCTCATGCACGGAGCCGGGAATGTGGCCGGCGTTCCACTCGCCGCGCTCGCGCACGTCGAGGATCTGCAGGCCATTGCCGTCGCGCTCCCAGCGATCGTGCAGCTCCGGGACCGTCATCCGTGCGACGCGGTCGACGTCGAGCTTCTCCTCGCGCCAGGAGGTCATGCCGCCGGCGAGGTAGCCCGCGATGTTGCGCAGGCCCACCGCGGCCGCCAGATGCGCGGCCTCGACGGCGTCCTCGTCGTCGCGGCCGACGAGCACGATGGGCTGCTCGGGCTTGGCGAGCCAGGCGAGCTTGGAGCCGAAGCCGGCGCGCCGCGCGGTGATGCAGACCGCTCCCGGGATGTGCGCCTCGTCGAACTGCAACTCGGTGCGCACGTCGACCACCAGGACGCCGTCCTGCTGAGCCTGCTGGACCTGATGCGGGCTCAGCGGATGCGCCTCGACGGTCTCCTTGACGAGCGGGCCGCGGTTGACGTCGACGATGTTCTTGAAGTTCGGCGGCTGCGGACCGAGCGTCGAGGTGGTCCTGTCGACGAACTCGTCCTCGTCGGTGACCTGCAGGAGATCCTGGTTGGCACGCTCGAAGCCGATCGTCGAGGCGACCTTCAGATCCATGCCGGGCCCGCCGCAGAGCGACCCGCCGAGATGCCCCGGCCACACCTCGACGGTGTCCGCCAGCGCCATGAGCTTGTCGTTGAGCGAGCGGAAGATGCTGCGCGCGCCCTGCTCCTTGTCGACCGCGAGGTCGGGCCGGGCGATGTCGCCGACGAACAGGCTGTCACCGGTCAGCACCGCCCACGGCTCGTCTGATCGAGCCGTGTCGATGAGCGCGAACGCCGTGTGCTCCGGACGGTGGCCGGGCGTGTGCACGGCCCGCACTCGCAGCGATCCCAGCTCGAGCACCCAGCCGTCGTCGAACGGCTCGTGGTCGTAGCCGGGTTCGGCGTCGCGGTGGATGTGGATGGTCGCCCCGGTGGCCGCGACGAGGCGGCCGTGGCCGGAGACGTGATCGGCGTGGTTGTGGCTCTCCAGGATGTGCTCGATGCGAACGCCGAGGTAGCGCGCCAGGCGCAGGTACTCGTCGATGTCGAGCTTGGGGTCGACGACGGCGGCGACGCCCGCGTCCTCGTCGCCGATGAGATAGCTGGCGCAGCCGAGGTCGTCGTGGGTGAGCTGGCGGAAAATCATCGCTTCCTCCCGGGTGGTTGACGTGGCCACGCATTGCCGCTCCGAACGGTCATGGCGCCGCAGAGGTTGGGGGCATCACTGCTCGTGCCCCACCGTCGTCGAGTAGCTGGCCGAGCTCGGCGACCTGCTGGCGCAGGCCGCCGCAGACGAGTGCGCACAGCTCGAAGATGGTCTCGTCGGCGATCGAGCAGCGGACGCGGTTGCCGTCCTTCTCGCGGGCGACGATGCCCGCCTGCGCGAGCACGCCGACGTGCTTGGAGATGTTCTGCTGGCTGGCACCGAGCGCGTCGGTGAGCTCGTTGATGGTCATGGGCCCGCCGCGCAGCGCGTCGAGCAGGCGGATGCGCATCGGCTCGCCGATGACCCGGAACCGCTGGGCGACGAGCTCGACGAGCGCCTCCGGGAGGGGATGAGGGATGCGGACCGGCTCGCCCATTGAGGTCACCTATACCACGGTACAGTTGTGGACAAACCTGCTCGACCCGGCACGTTCGCGGGCACGCGGCGGTCAGCGGGGCGCCGCCGGACGAACCGGATGACGCGCGAGCGCGAAGCGGCGGATCGCCTGGTCGAGCTCGGCCTGAGTGGCGAACGGGCCCCGGACGCACGGTGACGATGTCACCGTCTCGGTCCATGAAGATCGTCGACGGAAACACGGCGTCGGCGCGCAGCGCGCGGGAGATCTGCTCGTCGGGGTCGATGACGTGCGGATACAGCGTCGGGTTCGTCTGCAGGAAGGCGCGGGCCGGCCGGCGTGCGTCGCCGGCGTTGAGACCGAGAAACGCGACGCGGTCGCCGTACTTCGCCGACAGGCGGCGGAGCATGGGAAACTCCTTACGGCACGGTCCGCACCACGATGCCCACTTGTTGATGACGATCGGGTAGCCGCGCAGCCGACCGACGGTGGCCACGAACTCGTCGCCCTGCAGGTGGCGCAGCCGGTCCCCGTCGGCGTACAGCGCGCGCAGCGCCGCCGGCGCTCCGTCGCGCGCGGCCGCGGTCTGCTTCGCCGAGGGGCCGCTGCCGGGCCTCTCGGTCGTCGGCGCCCGAGCGATTCCGACGGCCACGGCAACGACCACCACGGGCACCGCCACGGCCACCAGGAGACGTCCTCGGCTCACCCCCTGACCATCGCAGACTGCGATCGCGGTCGGCGCGGCTGCGTCTGCATGCCCACCACCGGCGGTCAGGATTTCGCTGCCGGCGAGGCCTTCTGCTGGGGGCCCGGCCACGCGCCGGAGTGCGCTGGAGGACAGCGAGTATGTCGACTTCTCGCCGTCGCACGAGTCCAGCGCGTCCTCGATCACCTCACGGGTGCGGCCGCGCCCGCCGACGCCTGAGCCCCCTCGCAAGCGCCGCCGCCCTGCGGCATCGCCGCGCTACGACGACGGCACCGCGAGCGGGGCTCAGCCCTCGGGCGGCGCGGCTGCCGCCGACAGCCACACCGCCGCCGCGTCGGCGACCTCCACCGGTACGGCGTCGATCTCCTCGGCCAGCCAGCCGATGACGAGCGTGCCGGCGGCCGCCATCGTCCGTGCGCGCACGACGTCGAACTCGCGGCCGAGCTCCATGCGGGCGAGCGTCTCGACGAGCTGCCAGATGTCGCGCGCCCCGTAGGAGTTGCGGATCTCGGGGTCGTCGAGGATCTCCAGCGCCTCGCGCAGGTGGGCGATGAGCGGCGGCGCGGCGAGCAGGATCGACTCGTCGACGTTCGCGTTGAGGACGGCGCGCACGCCGGCGGCGCGGGCGTCGGCGTCGCCGTCGGACCGCGCCAGCGCGGTGACGAGCGCCACCCACGGCTCGTCGAACTCCTCGCTGAAGACGTGCGCGTAGACGGCGCGGCGCTGCTCGGCGCCGAGCCGCTCGGCACGGTGCAGCCAGTACTGGTCCAGGCGCTGTGAGCTCGTGCTCGTCGCGCCGGTCGCCACGCCGCCGCGCATCCACAGCTCGACGAGGCGGTCGACGAGCGCGAACGGATCGAGCTGCTCCAGCGTGGCGCCGGAGTACAGCGCCGCCGCCGCCTCGAGCTCGACCTCGCCCATACCGCCGCCCGCCCGCGCTCAGGTCGCCGGCGGGAGCGCCGGCGGGCTCTCGGGGGGCTCGAGCGCGGCCGGCTTGCCGCCGTCGCCATCGCCGTCGCGGGGGCCCGCGGCGCCGCCGTCGCCGTGCATCGCGCTGCGCTCGAAGCCCGCCGCGCGGTAGGCGTCGTCCTCGTCGAGCGTCTCCTTCTCCAGCAGCGCCTGCGTCAGCGACTCGAGCCGATCGCGGTTGTCGGCGAGCATCCGGCGGGCGCGCTGGTAGCAGCCCTCGACGATGCGCCGCACCTCGCGGTCGACGAGCTCGCGCGTGTCGTCGGAGACCTGCACCGGCCCGCCGGGACCGAACGCCTGCTCCTCGCCCGGCGCCGGGATCACGGAGACGAGGCCGATGACCTCCGACATGCCCCAGCGGCCCACCATCTGGCGGGCGATCGAGGTCACCTGCTCGAGGTCGGACTCGGCGCCCGTCGTCACGTTGCCGTAGATGAGCTCCTCGGCGGCGCGGCCGCCGAGGGCGCCGACGATGCGCCCCTCGAGGTACTTCGCGTCGTAGCCGTAGCGATCGGCCGACGGCGACTGGAACGTCACGCCGAGCGCGCGCCCGCGGGGGACGATCGAGACCTTGCGGACGGGATCGGCGCCGGGCTCGAGCATGCCGAGCACGGCGTGGCCGGACTCGTGGTAGGCCGTGCGCTCGCGCTCCTCGTCGGACAGCGTGATCTTGCGCTCGGCGCCGAGCACGATGCGCTCCAGGGCGTCGGCGAGGTCCGCCCCGGCGACCTCGTCGTGGTCGCGGCGCGCGGCGATCAGCGCGCCCTCGTTGATGAGGTTGCGCAGGTCGGCGCCGACCATGCCCGGCGTCGAGGCGGCGACGCGCTCGAGGTCGACGTCGCCGGCGAGCGGCACCGAGCGCGTGTGGATCTTCAGGATCTCGATGCGGCCGTCCCGGTCGGGCGGGTTGACCGTGAGGCGGCGGTCGAAGCGCCCGGGCCGCAGCAGCGCGGCGTCGAGCACCTCGGGACGGTTCGTCGCCGCGAGCACGATGACGCCTTCCGAGCCCGTGAAGCCGTCCATCTCGGTGAGGATCTGGTTGAGCGTCTGCTCGCGCTCGTCGTGTCCGCCGAAGCCACCGCCGCCACCACGCGCGCGGCCGATCGCGTCGAGCTCGTCGATGAAGATGATCGACGGCGCCGCCTTCTTGGCCTGGTCGAACAGGTCGCGCACCCGCGAGGCGCCGACCCCGACGACCATCTCGACGAACTCGGAGGCGCTCAGCGAGAAGAACGGCACGTCGGCCTCGCCGGCGACGGCGCGCGCGAGCAGCGTCTTGCCGGTCCCCGGCTGGCCGGACAGCAGCACGCCCTTGGGAAACGAGGCGCCGAGCCGGCGGTAGCGGTCGGGGTTCTTGAGGAAGTCGACGATCTCCTTGAGCTCGTCCTCGACCTCGTCGATGCCGGCCACGTCGTCGAACGTGACACGGGTGTCCGTGGCGTCGTAGCGCTTGGCCTTCGAGCGCCCGAGCGCGAGCGCGCCGCCGCCGGCGGCCGCGGCGCTGCGGCGGATGAAGTAGATGAACAGGCCGACGATCAGCAGCGTCGGGCCGAAGGAGAGCAGTAGCGTCGCGAGGAAGCCGCGGCCCTCGTCGATCGGGCGGGCGTTGACCTCGACGCGCTTGTCGAGCAGCAGCGTGAGCAGCTCGTCGTCCTGGGCGAAGGTCGGCCGGACGGTCTCAAAGCGCGTCTCGGGCCCCTTCTCCTCGAACTTCACCTCCCGGCGGAACGTGCCCTGGATGACGTCGTTGCGGGCGTTGACCTCCTTGACGTTGCCGGCGGTCACCTGCTCGCGAAAGAACGTGTAGGGCACGTCGAGGCGCTTGTCCTCGCTGGACGGGATGAGCTGCGCGAGCACGATGTTCAGGACGAGCAGCACGAGCAAGAAGCGCCAGAAGCGACGCGACCCGGGCGGCCTCGGCAGGCCGCCGCGGCCGCTGCGCTCGGACTCGCCGGAGCGCTCGCCCTCCACGCGCCAGGGACGGCGCTCGCCGGGCGAGCCGGAGTCACCGGGGGACCCCGAGCGGGGGCGCGTGCGCGTCTTTCGGTCAGCCATTCGTCTCGCTGATCATACGGTCGTCCATGTTCGCCGGGGTATGCCGTGGTGGGCGGGTGGCAAAGTCGATAGCCGGGCGTAATGAGCCTTGACTTCGCCGACTTGCTGCTCGAGGTCATCGAGCGCAACGCCTCCGACCTGCATCTCACGGCCGGGGCCCATCCAACCGTACGGGTCCGGGGACGCCTCCAGCCGCTGGAGGACTACCCCGTCATGACCACCGAGCAGACGCGCGAGACGATCTACTCGATCCTGACCAACGATCAGCGCCAGCGCCTGGAGACGGACTGGCAGATCGACTTCGCCTACGCGATTCCGGGACGAGCTCGCTTCCGTGTCAACGCCTACTACCAGCGCGGTGCGATCGGGGCGGCCTTCCGCCTGATCCCGGTTTCGATCAAGACGGTCGAGGAGCTCGGGCTCCCGCTCGTCCTGCACGAGCTGGCCAAGCGCCCGCGCGGCTTCGTGCTCGTCACGGGCCCGACCGGCTCGGGCAAGTCGACGTCGCTGGCGGCGGTGATCAACGAGATCAACGAGACGCGCGACGAGCACATCATGACCATCGAGGACCCGATCGAGTTCCTCCACAGCCACAAGCGCTGCATCGTCAACCAGCGTGAGATCGGCGCCGACGCGCAGAGCTTCGCATCCGGCCTGAAGGCCGCGCTGCGTCAGGACCCCGACGTGATCCTCGTCGGCGAGATGCGCGACCTGGAGACGATCCACACGGCGCTGACCGCGGCGGAGACCGGCCACCTCGTCTTCGCCACGCTGCACACGCAGGACGCCCCGCAGACGATCGATCGCATCATCGACGTCTTCCCGGCCTCCCAGCAGCAGCAGGTTCGCGTCCAGTTGGCGGTCGCGCTGCAAGGCGTCATCACCCAGCAGCTGCTGCCCACCGCAGACGGAGCCGGCCGCGTGGCCGCCTGCGAGGTGCTGCTTGCCACGCCGGCGATCCGCAACCTCATCCGCGAGGGCAAGACGCACCAGATCTACTCCTCGCTGCAGACCGGCGGCGCGCTCGGCATGCAGACGATGGATGCGGCGCTGGCGACGCTCGTCCGCGCGGGCAAGATCACCGCCAAGCTCGCCGAGTCCCGTTCCTCGACCCCGGAGGAGCTCCGCCGCCTGCTCGGCGCCAGCTCCTTCGCCACGACCTGATGAGCACGTACGTCTTCAAGGCGATCGATCTCGCCGGCCGCCAGGCCAAGGGCGAGGTCGAGGCCGAGTCCAAGCAGTCGGTCGCCGATCAGCTGAAGGCCAAGGGCCTGATCGTCCTCGACATCGCCGACCAGAGCCGCGCGAAGAAGGACATCGAGCTGCCGTGGGCCAACCGGATCAAGCTCGGCGACCTGTCGGTCATGACCCGCCAGATGGCCACGATGGTCTCCAGCGGCATGACGATCCTGCGCGCCCTCTACGTCCTCGAGGCGCAGACGGAGAACAAGAAGCTCGCGGCCGAGCTCGTGCTCGTGCGCAAGGACATCGAGGCCGGCCTGCCGCTGTCGGACGCGCTGGAGCGCCATCCGAAGACCTTCAACCCGCTGTACGTCGCGATGACCCGCGCGGGTGAGACCGGCGGCCTGCTCGAGGAGTCGCTGCTGCGCGTCGCCGACCAGCTCGAGAAGGAGGAGTCGCTGCGCCGCCAGGTCAAGTCGGCGATGGCCTACCCGATCGTCATCCTCGTCTTCGCGATGGCGGTCATGCTCGGCATGGTCGCCTTCATCGTGCCGATCTTCGCGGGCGTCTTCGACGAGCTCGGCAGCGGCGCCGAGCTGCCGGCGATGACCAAGTTCGTGATGGGCATCTCCAACGCCGTCACCGGCTACTGGTACCTGCTGATCCTCGGCACGATCGGCGCCGCCTTCGCGTTCATGAAGTGGAAGAAGACCCCGACCGGCCGTGGCCTGTGGCAGCGCTTCCTGCTGCGCGTGCCCTTCAAGATCGGCGAGATCTTCCAGAAGGTCGCGCTGGCCCGCTGGTCGCGCACGTTCTCCGCGCTCATGGGCGCCGGCGTGCCGCTGCTGCAGGCGATCGAGATCACCAAGCAGACGGCCGGCAACATCGTCGTCGAGGAGGCCATGGACGCCGTCACCGTGAGCGTCAAGGCCGGCGGGACGATCGCCGCGCCGCTGATGGACTCGCCGGTGTTCCCGGCCATGGTCGGCCACATGATCAAGGTCGGCGAGGAGACCGGCGCGCTGACGACGATGCTCACGAAGATCGGCGACTTCTACGAGGACCAGGTCGCGGCCTCGGTCAAGGCGCTGACCTCGATCCTCGAGCCCGTGATGATCGTCTTCGTCGGCGGCATCGTCGGATTCATCGTCATCTCGATGTACCTGCCGCTGTTCAGCATCTACGACCAGATCAAGTAGCGCGGGCGCTCGCCCACGCAGCCAGCCTCAGATGAGCCCGGGTCCTCCCGGGCTCATCGCGTTGTAGCGTGCCCTGCGTGCGCATCGCGACGTGGAACGTCAACTCGGCCAAGCAGCGCCTGCCGCGGCTGCTGGCCTGGCTGGACCAGCGCCAGCCGGACGTCGCGTGCCTGCAGGAGACCAAGCTCGCCGACGACGCCTTCGCCGAGCTGCTCGGCGCGGAGCTGGCCGCTCGCGACTACGCGGTGGCGGCGCACGGGGAGGCGGCGTGGAACGGCGTGGCGATCCTGTCGCGCGCCGGGCTGGCGGACGTCGTCGCGGGGATTCCCGGCGCGCCGGGGTTCCCGCATCCGGAGGCGCGCGCCGTGTCGGCCACCTGCGACGGGATCCGGGTGACCTCGGTCTACGTGCCCAACGGCCGTGAGCCCGACTCCGAGCACTACCGCTACAAGCTCGCGTGGCTCGCCGCGCTGCGCGAGATGGTGGCGGCCTCCGGACCGGAGGGGTCCGTGGTCTGCGGCGACGTGAACATCGCGCCGACCGACGACGACGTGTTCGACCCCGACGCCTACGTCGGCCAGACCCACGTGACGGCACCCGAGCGCGCCGCGCTCGCCGAGCTGCAGGCGGTCGGCCTGCGCGACGTGGTGCGCGACCGCTGGCCCGACCACCAGCGGCTGTTCACCTACTGGGACTACCGCGCCGGCATGTTCCACCAGGATCTCGGGATGCGGATCGACCTCGTCCTGGCGGGCGGGCCGATCGCCGAGCGCGTGCGGGCGGCATGGGTCGACCGGCACGCCCGCAAGGGCACCGGGCCGAGCGATCACGCGCCGGTGATCGTCGATCTCGACGAGGCCCCCGACGGGGACATCGGGCCGGTCGTGCCGCCGCCCTCCGCGCCGCGGGCCCGGCGCGGCGCAAAGAAGCTGCCGCAGGCGCCCTGATCGCGGCCCGCTCCCGTGGGCCCGGGCGCGGCTACTGCTTGCGATCGCGATCGCGCGACGGCTGCACGCGCTTGGGCTCGCCCGGCATCTTCGGATAGTCCGGCGGATATGGCATGTCGCCGCCCCGGCCCTCCGCCTCGTCGCGCTCGTAGAGGTCCAGCAGCGGCGCCAACGAGTGCGCGACGTCGTCGATCGCGCCGTGGCGATCGCCGATCTCCGCGAACCGCGCGGGCATCGTCGCGACGGTGAAGTCCTCGGGCGCGATGTCCGCGAGCTCGTCCCAGCCGACGGGCGCGGAGACGGGCGCGCCGGGCCTGGGCCGCACGCTGTAGGCGGAGGCGATCGTGCGATCGCGGGCGTTCTGGTTGTAGTCGACGAAGATCCTCTCGCCGCGCTCCTCCTTCCACCACTTCGTCGTCACCTGGCCCGGCAGGCGCCGCTCGAGCTCGCGGCCGAAGGCGATGGCGGCGTGGCGGACGTCGGTGAACGACCAGCGCGGCTCGATCCGGACGTAGATGTGGACCCCGCGGCCGCCGGAGGTCTTGGGAAAGCCGACGTAGCCCAGGTCGCCGAGCAGCGCGCGCGCCTCGGCGGCGACGCGCACGGCGTCGCGGAAGTCCGTGCCGGGCTGCGGGTCGAGGTCGAGGCGCAGCTCGTCGGGATGGTCGACGTCGTCGCTGCGCACCGGCCAGGGGTGGAAGGTGATCGTGCCCATCTGCGCGGCCCAGGCGACGACGGCGATCTCGCTCGGGCAGATCTCGTCCGCGCTGCGGCCCGAGGGAAACGCGATCCGCGCGGTCTGCACGTAGTCCGGCGCACCGCGCGGGATTCGCTTCTGAAAGAAGGCGTCGCCGCCGCCCTTCTCGCGCGTCGACAGGACGATGCCCGGGTGCACGCCCTTCGGCCAGCGCTCCAGCGTCGTCGGCCGCCGCGCGAGCGCGCGCATGATCCCGTCCTCGACCGAGAGGTAGTACTCGACGACGTCGAGCTTGGTGATCGCGGGCGTGCGCTCGGTGCTCGGGAAGATGACGCGGTCGGGACTCGACACGCGCACCTCCCGGTCGCCGGCCTGCACGACGGTCGCCTCGGACTTGGCCATGGGGCGGAGTTGTACTCCGATCGGCCGGCGGCGGCGGCGGCCTGCCGGCGCAGGCGCAGGTGGTCGACGCCGAACGTCGCGAGCATGCCGGCGACGATCGACGCGACCGTCCGAGCGCCGCCCGCGAACGCCGACGAGCCCGTGAGCACGTCGCCGACGGTGATGGCGGCGAGGCTGAGCGCGAACACGCCGCGGGCGACCGACGCGGCGCCGGTCAGCGTGAGCCTGCGGCGCGGCAGCCTGTCCGTCTGGACTGCATCGCGCGGGGACGAGCCTGCTGCTGCTCGCGGCGCTCGCCCTGTGCGCGGCGCGATCGGTGGGCCCGGACGCTATGCGCCTGTAGCGTTGCACGCATGAAAGAGCGCCTCGGGACCGATCGGACCAATGGCCTGCTGCTCGTCGCGGCGATGGTCGGGCTCATGTGGGGCCTGGAGATCGTCGACATCGCGGCCGACCACCGGCTCGACGACTACGGCATCCATCCCCGCGACGCCGACGGCTTGGCCGAGATCTTCTCGGCGCCGTTCCTGCACGCCGGCTTCGGTCATCTCATCTCCAACACGGTGCCGTTTCTGGCGATGGGGGCGGCGATCGCGCTCGGCGGGCTGATGCGCATCGCGCTCGTCACCTTGATCGTGGCCCTGGTGAGTGGCTTGGGGACGTGGCTAGTCGCGGCGTCGAACTCGATTCACCTCGGGGCCAGCGGCGTGGTCTTCGGCTACGCGTCGTACCTCGTGTCGCGGGGGATCTTCTCGCGGCGGCTGTCGGAGCTGGCCATCGGGGTGGTCGTCGTCGCGGTCTGGGGGATCGGGCTGCTGCAGGGCCTGCTGCCGCAGGAGCGGATCTCCTGGCAGGCGCATCTGTTCGGGGCTGTCGGTGGGGTGGTGGCGGCGTCGGTGCTGGCGGGGCGGCGGGAGGCTCGGCCGGCGGCGGGTTGATGGCGCGGGCGCTGCGGTTCTGCGGCTTCTGATCGGGTGGTTGGGCCGGCGTGGTCCGGGCAGGAGCTGCGGCTTTGAGGGCGTTGGTTGGTGGGGGTGTTGGCGTGGGGTCCGGGGCTTGCGCGGGGAGCGGGTCGAGTTATTCATGTGGGACATGCACAACTCGACCCGGCCTCGGCGGCGGGCGCTGAGCGAGCCGACCGCTCAGGCGGCGGCCGCGCCGAGCGGCCTGCCGTAGAGGACGAGCGCGGCGATCAGGCCGCCGTCGGCGCCGCCGACAACAGCTGCAGCGCCGCGGCGGCGGCGAGCCAGCCGGGCGACGCGTCCGCGAGGCGGTCGCGCACGTCGCCCAGGCCGGGCAGGGACGTGACGGCGAAGCTGAGCGCGGCGATGACGGCGGCGACGACCAACAGGCGCAACGCGAGCCGGCGGCGGTCCGGGAGGAGGGAGACCGCCGCCGGCTCGTCAGTTGCGTACGCGGACACGGGGAGGGGACCCGTGGACAGCGCGGGATGTCGTGATCGGCAACCGGGCAGTCCGGAGGAGTTCGCCGGGACGGACCTGAGGAGTGGTCGTCAGCCCCTCGGCGTAACTGGGACGCTCGTTCGGTTGCATGGGTGCAGCCTGCCAGGGTCGGCAGGGCCGGACGATGAGGCCAGCCCGCGTCTCATGGTGGGGCTAACCGCACCATGAAAACCGGTGTGTCAGCCCTTGAGGTACGTCAGCACGGCCAGCACGCGGCGGTGCCCGTCGTCGGCCGCCGACAGGCCGAGCTTGCTGAAGATCGACGTGACGTGCTTCTCGATCGCCCGCTCGGTGACGACGAGGTCGCGCGCGATCGCCCCGTTGGACCGGCCCTGCGCCATCTGCCCGAGCACCTCGCGCTCGCGCGGCGTCAGGCGGTCCAGCGGATCGTCGGCGCTGCGGCGGCCGAGCAGCTGGGCGACGACCTCCGGATCGAGCACCGAGCCGCGCCCGCCGACCCGGCGCAGCGCGTCGACGAACGCGTCGATGTCGGCGACGCGGTCCTTGAGCAGGTAGCCGACACCCTCGGCGCTGCCCTGCAGCAGCTCGAGCGCGTAGCCCTGGTCGATGAACTGCGAGAGCACCATGACGCCGACCTCGGGCATCTCGGTGCGGATCTGCTGCGCGGCGCGCAGGCCCTCGTCGGTCTGCGTCGGCGGCATGCGGATGTCCGTGACCGCGACGTCGGGCTTGTGCGCGCGGACCTTGCGCAGCAGGTCCTCGCCATCGCCGGCCTGGCCGACGACCTCGAAGCCGGCGTCCTCGAGGAGGCGGGCGAGGCCCGCCCGCAGGAGGACGGAATCGTCGGCGATCACGACGCGCATACGCGTAGCCTGCCAGCCCGGGCGGTCGGGCGGGTTGATCGGACGGGTCGTCAGTCGGGCGAAGCGGCCAGCAGGCGATCGAGCGTGGGGCCGCTGACGTCGTGCTTGGCGACGAACCCGCGCGCCCCGCTGCCGACGGCACGGTCGGGATACAGCGGATCGTCGGAGCTCGATGTCATCACCACAGCGGCGCAGCACCCGCGCGCCGCCAGCTCGCCGGCGACCTCGAAGCCGTCCATGTCGGGCAGCCGCACGTCGAGCAGCACGACCTCGGGCTGCAGCGCGTCGGCGGCCTCGATCCCCCGCCGCCCGTCGGGCGCCTCGCCGATGACGTCGTAGCCGTCCGCCGCCAGCAGCGCGCGGACGCCGCCGCGAAACGCAGCATGGTCGTCGATGATCAGAACGGTGGGGCTCACACTGTGAGTGTCGTCACACGAGGGCCGCTTCGCCATACGGCTCGCACCTGCCCGGGGTGGGGGCTAACCGAACCCCACACAAATCCGCCCCTTCGCACGGATGGCGCAGCTAGAGTTGGCCTGGCCCGCGCGCCCGTGGGCTTCTCTCGTGGTAGGACGCAGCCTCAGGACCCAGATCACAACGAAGGTGGTGGCGCTCAGCGCCGCTGCGGCGGTCCTGCTCGGCGCCGCGCTCGTCGTGCTCATCGTCGCCGTCACCGGCCAGCGCGACGCGGCGCGCACGGCATTCCGCTCGCAGGAGGCGCTGAGCCTGGCCAACCAGCTCGAGAAGTCGCTGCTGTCGATCGAGAGCGCGCTCAACAGCTACGTCACCACGGAGGGGGCGGAGGCTCGCCACCTGCGGTCGGCGCGCCGCGAGCTGGCCGCTCACCCGTCCCGCACGAAGCGCCTCGCCGATCTCGTCTCCGACGACCCGGGCCAGCAGCAACGCGCACGCGACATCGCCGCCAAGATCCGCCAGTACGACGAGATCTGGGCTGAGGGACTCATCGGCATCGCGCAGGAGGATGGCTTCCCCACCGCGCAGAGCCAGGTCAAGACGGACGGCGGCCGCTCCAAGCTCGAGCAAATCCGGACGCAGTTCGAGACGCTGTTCAACCGCGAGCGCGCGGTCATCCGCGCCCGCGAGCGCAGCGCCGAGCAGCGGTCCTCGCGGGCGATCGGCTTCGGCGTCGGCGGCCTGCTCCTCGTCTTCGCGGTCGCCGGCGGGTTCACGCTGTACCTGCGCCGCTCGGTCCTGCGCCCGGTGCGCACGGTCGCCGAGGCGACCGGCCGGCTGGCGGCGGGCGACCTGGCGACCCGCGTCCCGGCCGACCGCGAGGACGAGCTCGGCGAGCTGGCGCGCGGGTTCAACTCGATGGCCGACTCGCTCGAGCGCGGCCGCGCCGAGCTCGAGCGCTCCAACGCGGAGCTGACGCGCTCCAACGCCGAGCTCGAGCAGTTCGCGTCGGTGACGTCACACGACCTGCAGGCGCCGCTGACGACGATCTCGATGTACACCGAGCTGCTCGAGCGCCGTCGCGGTAGCGGCGACAAGGGCGCCAACGGCGGTGCGGGCGAGCTCGACCTCGTCGACGGGATCCGCGACGCCACGCAGCAGGCGCGCGGGCTCATCCGCGACCTGCTGGAGTACTCGCGCGCCGGCCGCGGCCACCTCGTGCTCGAGGAGGTGCCCGCCGACCGGGTCGTCGACCAGGCGCTCGAGCTGCTCGCGGGCGCGATCGAGGAGAGCGGCGCGCAGGTCACCGTGGGCGACCTTCCGGTCGTCCTCGCCGACCGCGGAAACCTCTGTCGCGTGTTTCAGAATCTCGTCGGAAACGCAGTGAAGTTCACAGGTGGTCAGACTCCCGTGGTGAGGATCGAGGCCGAGCGCGACGGTGAGCACTGGCGCTTCTCGGTGAGCGACAACGGAATCGGCATGAGCCCAGACCACGCCCAGCGCATCTTCGAGCCCTTCCAGCGCCTGCACGGCGAGGAGGACTACCCCGGAACGGGGATCGGGCTGGCGGTGTGCGAGCGCATCATCGACCAGCACGGCGGGCGCATCTGGGTGTCCAGCCGCCCCGGCGAGGGCGCCGTCTTCGCCTTCACGCTGCCGGCTGCGGCGGCGGCTCGCGCGCAGGCGCCGCGCGTCGGAGCGAGCGCGTAGTGGCCCAGCGGGCCGGCCTGGTCGGCGCCCTCGCGGTCGCCCTCGTCCTCCTGCTGGCCGGCTGCGGCGGCTCGGACGACGACGCGCCCCCGCCCGACGCCACGACGACCCAGACCGATGCGCCGATCCGGATCGGCGCCAAGAACTTCCCCGAGCAGGCGATCCTCGGTGAGCTCTACAGCCAGGCGCTCAGGGCCAAGGAGTTCGACGTCGAGCTCATCCCCGACATCGGCAGCACGGAGATCATCCACCGCGCCCTGCGGCGTGGTGCGCTGGACATGTACCCCGAGTACATCGGCGTGCTGCTCTCGGAGGTGGCGCAGGAGCGCGAGCGGCCGCCCAGCGCGGCTGCCGCCTACGACCTCGCGCAGCGCTTCGAGCGCAAGAACGGCTTCACGCTGCTCGAGCAGACCCCGTTCTCCGACGCCAACGCGCTCGCCGTCAAGCCGAGCTTCGCGCGGCGCCACCGGCTGCGCACGATCGCCGACCTGGGCAAGCTGGAGGGCAAGGTGAGGATCGCCGCGCTGGCCGAGTTCGAGACGCGCTACGAGGGGCTGGAGGGCCTCGAGGAGGTCTACGAGCTGCGCAACCTCGACGTCCTCGAGGTCAAGGGCGCCGAGCGCTACTCGGCGCTGGACAGCGGCAGCACGCAGGTCGCCTCGGTCTTCACGACGGAGAGCCAGCTCGCCGGCGCCGAGTACGTCGTGCTCACCGACACGCTCCGGCTGTTCGCCTCCGGTCACGTCGCCCCGATCGTCTCCGACGAGCTGCTGCAGACACGCGGCAGCGGACTGCGCAGTGCCGTCAACGCGGTCACGCGAGCGCTCACGACGCGCGCGATGCGCGCGATGAACGCCGCCGTCGTGGTCCGCAAGCGCTCGCCCGCCGTGGTCGCCCGAGACTTCCTGCGCGACAACGACCTGCTGTAGCCGCGCGGACGTGCTGCGCGGCCGAGGCGTCCGCTAGCCTGCCGGGCGATGGCCGCCACGATCCGCGTAGCTGTGTGCGACGACGCTCGGGCGGTGAAGTTCTTCCTGCGTCAGGTGCTCGAGGAGGAGGGCGACATCGAGGTGGTGTCCGCCACGAGCACGGGGGATGAGGTGCTCGTCCAGCTCGCCGACTGCCGGCCCGACGTGCTGCTGCTCGACCTCGTCCTGCCCGACGTTCCCGAGCCCGCGATGCTCGTCGACCGGATCCGCGCGTGCACCCCCGACACGGCGATCGTGCTGATCTCCAACCTGCCGCCGTTCAGCCTCGAGCAGGAGGCCGGGCGCCTGCGAACCGACGGCTGGGTGCCCAAGGCGGCCAAGCCCGCGCAGCTGCGCGAGGCCGTGCGCGCGGCGATCAGCACCGCGCCCGAGTAGACCGCCGTCGGCTAGCTGAAGATCGCCTCGTAGCGCGCACCGCCGGCGTCCACGCCCAGCGGGACGACGAAGATCTCCAGCGTGCCCACCTGCGCGTGCTCGAGCGGGTAGATCGCCTGCGCCAGCACCGGCTCGGCCGGCCCCCGGAAGAGCAGGCTGAACGGATCGCGGCCGCCCGGCCGAACGGCGAGCGTCGTGACCTCCTCGAGCGCGAGGGTCACGCCCGCGGCGTCGATCGCGAACGGCTCGCCCACGTGCGGTTCGAACGTCGCGGCCTCGAGCTCGTCGAGCTGCATCGGTTCGCCAGTCTACGCGCGTAACGAACCCGCCCCAGCGCAGACCGAGGCGCACGATGGACGCGCCGAGCTTCTCCGGCCTGCTGATCGTCGTGGCGGTGGCGTTCGCCGTGCCGTTCACGCTCGGGCTGCTGCCGCGCGTCAAGCTGCCGGCGGTCGTCCTGGAGATCGTCCTCGGCATCGTCATCGGCCCGGCCGTGCTGGGCTGGGTCGAGATCGACGCGACCATCGAGGTGATCGCGCTCGTCGGGCTCGTCTTCCTGCTGTTCCTCGCCGGCCTGGAGATCGAGTTCGAGCATCTGCGCGGGCGCGTGCTGAGGGTCACCGGCCTCGCGTGGCTGGCGTCGTTCGCGCTCGCCGTCGCCGTCGCCTACGCGCTGCAGGCCGGCGGGCTCGTGCAGACGCCGCTGCTCGTCGCCGTCGTGCTCTCGGCGACCTCGCTGGGCGTGATCATCCCGGTGCTCAAGGACGCCGGCGAGCTGGCCACGCCGCTGGGGCGCTACGTCGTCGCGGGCGGCACGATCGCGGACTTCGGCGCGATCATCCTGCTGTCGATCCTCTTCACGGGCGAGGGCGGCGGCACGACGTCGACGCTGCTGCTGATCGGCGCGCTGCTGGCGATGGCGTTCGCGCTGTACCTCGTCGTCACCGGCGCCGAGCGCTCGCGGCGCGTGACCGACGACCTGGCGCGCCTGCAGGACACGACGGCGCAGATCCGCGTGCGCGGCGCGATCGTCGTGCTGATCGCCTTCGCGGCGCTGGCCGAGAGCCTCGGCCTCGAGGTGATCCTCGGCGCGTTCGCCGCCGGCGCCGTGCTGACGCTCGTCGACCGCGACCGCTACATGACGCACCCGCAGTTTCGCACGAAGCTCGACGCGATCGGCTACGGCTTCTTCATTCCGGTCTTCTTCGTGTCGAGCGGCGTGCGCTTCGACCTCGACGCGCTGCTGTCGAGCATGGACGCGTTCGTCAAGGTGCCGGCCTTCCTGCTCGCGCTGCTGGCGATCCGCGGCCTGCCGGCGCTCGCCTACCGCGCCGACATCGGCGCCCGGCGCACCGCGGTCGCCGCGCTGCTGCAGGCGACCTCGCTGCCGTTCGTCGTCGCCGCGACGGCGATCGGCCTCGAGCTCGGGCTCATCGGCGGCGGCGAGGCGGCCGCGCTCGTGGCGGCCGGGCTGCTGTCGCTGCTGCTCTTCCCGCTGGCGGGCCTGACGCTCCTGCGCGGCAGCGGCGGAGGCGGCGGCAGCGGCGGCGGCGAGGAAGCGGGCGGACCCGCCGCGGCGCGCTCAGCGCTCGGCGACCGCCACGTGGCGGTCGGGCCCGACGGTCAGCGATCGGCGGCCGTCGAGCAGCTCGAGTAGCTCGTCGCCGACGACCTCGCGCCGCCAGCCCTGCAGCGTGCGCACGTCGGGGGGCGCCTTGCCGTCGCGCATCGCAAGCACGATCCGTTGCAGGTCGGCGCGGGCGGCGATCAGCTCGTAGGCGAGCTCCTCCTCCAGCGCCCGCGTGCGCACCAGCGCCTCGGCGAGCGCGATGACCGGTGCGTCGAGCGCGTCGGGCTGCGACGGGCGCTCGCCCTCGACGGGGATCGGCGGGCGGCTGCGCCCGCGCTGCACCGCCTCGAGGATCGCGCGGCCGCGGCGGCGCAGCGTGGACTCGTTGATGCCGCGGATCTGCTCGAGCTGGGTCATCTGGCTCGGGCGGCGCTTGGCGACCTCGATCAGCGCGGCGTCCGACAGCACGGAGGGAATCGGGCGGTCCTGCGTGCGGGCGGTCTCCTCGCGCCAGACGACGAGCTCGCGCGCGACCGCGCGCTGCTTGGGATCCAGCGAGTTCACGCGCGGCAGTCGCGAGAAGATGTTGTCCGGATCGCGCTCGTCCGTGGCGCCGGCCAGCGCCACGCATTCCTCGCGCGCCCAGTCCAGGCGCCCCCGCGCGCGCAGCCGGTCCTGCAGCTCGCTCGTCGCCTGCAGGATGTGGCGCACGTCGTCGCGGGCGTAGTCGACCTGCTCGGCGCTGAGCGGGCGCGCGTCCCAGCGGGTGAAGCTGGCGCTCTTCTGGAGGCGCACGCCGAGCAGCTCGTGCAGCAGCGGCTCGTAGCCGAGCTGGGCGCGCAGGCCTGCGAAGCCGGCGGCGAGCTGCGTGTCGAAGAGGTTCGTGATCTGCGTGCGACAGACCCGGCGCAGCAGCGCGACGTCCTGACGGCCGGCGTGCATGACGATCTCGACGTCCGGGTCGGCCAGTACGTCGGCCAGCGGCGCGAGCTCGAGCGCGCCGTCGATCGGGTCGAGCACCTCGATGCGCACGTCGCTGCCCGGCCCGTCGGTCTCGACCGCGACCTGGACGAGGCACAGCAGCGTCTGGTAGCGGCCCTCGCCCATGAACTCCGTGTCGATGCCCAGGCGCCCCGCGGCGCGGGCGAGGTCGGCCAGCGCTGCGACGTCAGCGCTGCTTCCGAGATCGCTCAACGGTCGTCTTCGTCGCTCTCGGCGAGATAGAGCTGGCGCAGCAGCCAGACCGTGCAGGCGCCCACGATGACGATGAGCGCGAACCCGACGCCGACGATGCTCGGGTTGAAGACGATCGCGATGACTGCGACGACGACGAGCGCCGCGACGGCGATCGGCACGAAGAGCTGATTCAGGTCCATTCGGTGAGCACCGTCGCTTCGGTTGGCAATGCGGATGGGTCAAACCGGCGCAGCAGCGCGTCGAGCGCCGGCGTCTCGCCGGGGCCGGCCAGCCCGACCGAGCGGGCCAGCGTCGCGCGCACCTCGGCGGGCGACTCGCCCGCCGCGACGCGGTCGGCGAGCGTGACGGCGCCGTGGCGCTTGGCCAGGCGGGCCCCGTCGGCGCCCAGCACGAGCGGCACGTGGGCGTAGCCCGGCGCGGGCAGCCCGAGCCGGGCGGCGACGTGCAGCTGGCGCGGGGTCGTCTCGGCGAGATCGGCTCCGCGCACGACCTCCCCGATCCCCGCAGCTGTGTCGTCGACGACCACGGCGAGATTGTATGCCGGTATGCCGTCGTTGCGGCGAACGACCAGATCGTCGACGACCCCCTCGGAGGGCCCGAGCAGGCGGTCGGTGAACGCGACGGTCGCCGTGCCGGCGCGCAGGCGCAGCGCCGGTGGGCGCCCGGCCGCCTCGCGGGCGGCGCGCGCGGCGCGCGTCAGCTCGCGGCAGGTGCCGGGATAGGCGCCCTCCGCCAGCGCGCCGTGGGGCGCTGACGCCGCCTGGCGGATCTCGGCCCGCGTGCAGAAGCATGGATACAATGCGCCATCTGAGTCGAGCCGCGCGATCGCCGCCGCGTAGTGCTCCGCGCGCTCGGACTGGCGCACGACGGGCCCGTCCCAGTCCAGGCCCAGCGCCGCCAGGTCGGCGAGCTGCTGCTCGGCGAGGCCGGCGCGCACCCGCCCGCGATCGAGGTCGTCGACGCGCATGCGAAACGCCGCGCCCTGCGAGCGCGCGAACAGCCAAGCCAGCAGCGCGGTGCGCAGGTTGCCGAGGTGCAGCGCGCCCGTGGGGGAGGGCGCGTAGCGCCCGGTGGCGTTCGTCGGGGGCGCGGGCATCGCGTCGATCGTAGGCCCGGCCGGGCGAGACGGTGCCGGCCGCCGGGGCGGCGGTTGCTAGCGTCAGGCGCCGATGGCCGACGCAGACCAAGCCCCGCCCGCCGGGGCAGCAGCGCCCTGCGCGCCGTGTCGCGGCACCGGACAGGTCATCTCCAACCTCGGCGCGAGCCCGTCGCGGGTGACGTGTCCGTGGTGTGAGGGCAAGGGGAAGCAGATCCCGGGCCACGACGCCCAGGCCGCACGCGTCGCCGCCGCCTGAGCGGTCGAGCCCGCGGATATCCGTCCAGCTCGGGCGGGACTTTCTCGCCGCGGCGCGCCGTCCGGACGACAGGGGCGGCTGCGACGCCACCGCCTGGTAGCCACCACCGAACACACGCGCGCTCGACTCCGCGGTCGATTGACAAGCGGGGCGCGCCCACCGGCCCGCCCCTCGTGCGCTGCAGGTTCGACGGCCCCGCGGCGATCGCGCGATGCGATCGCCACGCGCACGTCGTCCGTCCGTCCAGATGCGTAGGACGCTCTCCAACTTGCTCGCCGCTGCGACCGATAGGCGTGCTGTGCAGAGCCCCATTCCGGCGTGACGGACACACCGTTCGCGGAGGGCGCAAGAGGGATCGAGCGTCACCCGCGCGCGAAGCGCCGGAGCGAGGCCTTGCACGTCACGTTCATTCAGATCCTGGAGGGATCAATGCTGCAGAACCTGCGTACCCGCGCGTCTGACGAGTCCGGCTTCACGCTCATCGAGCTTCTGGTCGTCATCCTGATCATCGGCATCCTCGCCGCGATCGCGCTGCCGACCTTCCTCGGCCAGAAGGACAAGGCCAAGGACGCGTCGGCCAAGTCGGCCGTCCGTAACGCCGTCTCACAGGTCGAGTCCTGCCTGACCAACGATCCGACGCCGACGGCCTGCGCGACCGACACCGAGATGCTCGCCTCGCTGAACTCCGCCGCTTCGGGCGGCACCGCGTCCGTCACCGACTCCAACAACTTCGTGCTGGCGTCGAAGTCGGCGACGGGCAACACGTTCACGATCACGAAGTCCCCGTCGGGCTACGCGCGCACGTGCTCGACGACCGGTGGCTCCGCCAAGGGCGGCTGCAACGGCACCGCCTGGTAGCCACCACCGAACACACGCGCGCTCGACTCTGCGGTCGAGTGACAGAGGGGCGGGCCCACGGGCCCGCCCCTCGTGCGCTGCAGGTGCGACCGTCCCACGTCGATCGCGCGATGCGATCGCCACGCGCACGTCGTCCGTCCGTCCAGAAGCGCGTAGGACCCTCTCCAATTGTTCGTCCATGCGACCGATAGGCGTGCTGTGCAGTAGCACGCCCCGGCGAAGGGCAAACCGCTCGAACGAGGGCGGGCGACCGAACAGGCGTCGACATGACGCAGGCCAAGCCGCGGCGCGTTCCTGCCACCACCCCTGTCATCACGGATCCTGGAGGGATCTCCATGCCGCAGAACCTGCGCGACCGCGCATCAGACGAGTCCGGCTTCACGCTCATCGAGCTTCTGGTCGTCATCCTGATCATCGGCATCCTCGCCGCGATCGCGCTGCCGACCTTCCTCGGCCAGAAGGACAAGGCCAAGGACGCGTCGGCCAAGTCGGCCGTCCGCAACGCCGTCTCGCAGGTCGAGTCCTGCCTGACCAACGATCCGACGCCGACGGCCTGCGCGACCGACACCGAGATGCTCGCCTCGCTGAACTCCGCCGCTTCGGGCGGCACCGCCTCCGTGACCAGCGCCAACGCCTTCGCGCTGTCCTCGAAGTCGGCGACGGGCAACACGTTCACGATCACGAAGTCGACCTCCGGCTACGTCCGCAGCTGCTCGACGACCGGCGGCTCCACCAAGGGCGGCTGCAACGGCACCGCCTGGTAGTCGTTCGTCGCTGACCGAGAGTGCGCTCGACCGTCCGGTCGAGTGACGGAGGGGCGGGCCGGGCGGCCCGCCCCTCTGTCGTTGCTGGGCCGCCGCGCGGTCGGCCATCCGGCCAGGCTCCAGCGCCGCCGCGCGGTCGGCCATCCGGCCAGGCTCCGGCGCCGCGCGCGCTCGGACAGACGTCCAACCCGCCGACGGCAGGGGCGATACTGGCGTTCCGGCGGTCGATACGGCCGCCATGGATGAACGCGGCTTCACCCTGATCGAGATCCTCGTCGTGATCCTGATCATCGGGATCCTCGCGGCGATCGCGCTTCCGACGTTCCTCGGACAGTCGGGCACGGCGAAGGACGCGGCGGCGAAGACCGACGTGCGCAACGCCGTCACCCACATGGAGGCGTGCTTCACCGACGCCGACACGTTCGCCGGCTGCCCGCACGCCGACGAGCCGCTGCAAGCCGACGTCGTCGCCTCGATCACCGGCGGCGGCACCGGCTACAACGTGTCCAAGGTCTCCGCCAGCGGCACCACCTTCGTGATCAGGCGCCGGACGACCGGGGTGCGGCGCCGGTGCAACCGGCCCGACGTCGGCGGCTGCCCGTCGGACCGCAGCTGGTAGCCCGCCGGCGCTGCTCACGGGCACGATCCAGCTGTCAAGTCGGCGCGACCACCGGCCGATAGGCACCGTGAGCCTTCAGCGCAGGCCGAGCCCCGGGACCGGGGCGCAGCGCGGCCGGCGCCGACGCTCGCACGCCAAGCTTTCGTCCACCAGACTCGAGGAACGTGTCAATGCCCGCCGCACTTCTGCCTGCAGCCGCCTTCGGGCTGGTCATCGGCTCCTTCCTGAACGTGGTCGCCTTCCGCCTGCCCGCCAAGATGTCGCTCTCGCTGCCGGCCTCGCATTGCCCGTCGTGCGAGACGCCGATCAAGGCCTACGACAACGTCCCGCTGCTCTCCTGGCTGATCCTGCGCGGGCGCTGTCGCAGCTGCGCCGAGCCGATCTCGGCGCGCTATCCGATCGTGGAAGCCCTCACCGCGGCCCTCTTCGCCGCCGTCGTCGCCGTCCACCACGCCGACTCCGCCGCGCTCGTGCTGGGCCTCGTGCTCGTCGCCTTCCTCGTGCCGATCGCGCTGATCGACATCGACCATCGCATCATCCCCAATCGCCTCACGCTGCCGGCCGCCGTGCTGGCCGTCGTGCTCGGAACGGCGCTCGATCCGGGCGGGCAGGTCGAGCGGCTCATCGCCGGCGCGGCCGCGGCCGCGGTGCTCGGGCTTCCGGCGCTCGTGCGCCCGACCGGCATGGGGATGGGCGACGCGAAGCTCGTCGGCGTGCTCGGCCTGTTCCTCGGCGCCGCCGTCGTGCCGGCGTTCTTCGTCGCCTTCGTCGTGGGCACGCTCGTCGGGATCGGCGTCATCGTGCGCAAGGGAATGTCGGTCGGCCGCAAGACGCCCATCCCGTTCGGCCCGTTCCTCGCGCTCGGCGCCATCGTCGGCGTGCTGGCCGGCAACGAGCTCGTCAGCGCCTACCTCGGGACGTTCTGAGCGAGGCGGCGGCGACCCGATCGTGCCGGCCGCCGCCCGCGTCTACCGCCGGACCGAGGACCGCTGCACGCGACTTGCCGCCACGCCCGCCCGCGACAGGGCCGCCCGGTAGCGCGACATAGACTGCGCAGCGCCATGTCGCTGCGCTTCGTCACCGCCGGGGAGTCACACGGTCCCGGCCTCACCTGCATCGTCGAGGGACTGCCCGCGGGGCTGGCCCTCGACGAGGATCTGCTCAACCGCGACATGGCCCGCCGCCAGCTCGGGCACGGCCGCGGCGGGCGGATGAAGATCGAGCGCGACCGCGCCGACGTCACCGCCGGCGTCCGCCACGGCCTGACGCTCGGCGGCCCGATCGCCCTGCAGATCGCCAACCGCGACTACGCCAACTGGGAGGAGCGGATGAACCCGTGGCCGGTCGAGGCGACCGTTCCCGAGGTCCATCTGCCGCGGCCCGGGCACGCCGACCTCGTCGGCACGCAGAAGTACGGCTTCTCGGACGTGCGCAACGTGCTCGAGCGCGCCAGCGCCCGCGAGACGGCGGCGCGCGTGGCCGGCGGCGCGCTCGCGCGGGCGTTCTTGCGCGCGGTCGGCGTCGAGGTCCGCTCGCACGTCATCCAGATCGGCAGCGTGCTGGCGCCGGAGCGGACGGCGTCGCTGACCGTGGCCGACTTCGAGGGCGTCGACGACGATCCCGTCCGCTGCCTGGACCGCGAGTGCAGCCGCGCGATGGTCGGGCACATCAACGTCCAGCGCAAGGCCAACGAGTCGATCGGCGGCGTGTTCGAGGTCATCGCGTTCGGGCTCGTCCCCGGGCTCGGCTCGCACGTCTCCTGGGAGGAGCGCCTCGACGGCCGGATCGCGGCCGCGCTGTGCTCGATCCAGGCGATCAAGGGCGTCGGGCTGGGGGAGGGCTTCGACCTCGCCGGCAAGCCCGGCTCGGAGGCGCACGACGAGATCTTCTGGTCTGCGCAGCGCGGCTACTACCGCGAGACGAACCACGCGGGCGGCCTGGAGGGCGGCATGACCAACGGCGATCCGTTGTACGCGCGCGCCGCGATGAAGCCGCTGCCGACGCTGACCAAGCCGCTGCGCTCGGTCGACATCGCGACGAAGGAGCCCGCCCAGGCGCTGCGCGAGCGGACGGACTCCTGCACGGTGCCGGCGGCCGGGGTCGTCGGCGAGTCGATGGTCGCCTTCGTGCTCGCCGAGGCCTACCGGGCGAAGTTCGGCGGAGACCACATCGACGACGTCGTCGCGGCGGTCGCGGCCTACCGCGAGCGCATCGACTGGCGCGCGGCGTCCTGACGCGGGCGGTGCCGGCATGGCGCTTGTCTTCGTAGGGTTCATGGGCGCCGGGAAGTCCTCGGCGCTCGACGAGGTGCTCGACACCGACAAGCTCGTCGAGGACCAGCTCGAGATGCCGATCGCGTCGTTCTTCGCCGCCTTCGGCGAGCGCAAGTTCCGCCGGCGCGAGGAGCCGATCGTGCTGCGCGCGCTGCGCTCGGGCGCGCCGGCGATCGCGTTGGGCGGCGGCAGCGTGCTCTCGCCGACGGTGCGCGAGGCGCTGCGCGAGCACACGGTCGTCTGGCTGGACGTCTCCGACGAGACGGCCTGGGCGCGCGCGGCGGGCGACGACCGGCCGCTGGCCGCCGATCGCGCGGCGTTCTGCGCCCTGCACGCCGAGCGCCGCCCGCTCTACGCGTCGATCGCCGACGCGTTCCTGCCCGAGGGCGACCGCCTCGTGCGCCGCGCCGAGCCGGCGCTGCGCGCGCTCGCCGACGCGCCGGCCGGGACGAAGCTGGTCTGGGCGGTGGCGGGCGGGTCGGAGTACCCGGTGTTCGTCGGGCGCGGCCTGATCGGCGGGCTGCCGCGGCCGGGGCGGCGCGCGTTCGTCGTGACCGACTCCAACGTGGGCTCGATCTACGGCGATCAGCTGCGCGACTCGCACCGCACGATCACGATCCCCGCGGGCGAGGAGCACAAGACGCTGGCCGTCGCCGAGCGGGTCTGGCGCGAGCTCGCGGCGGAGGGGATGGGACGCGACGATCACCTCGTGGCGTTGGGCGGCGGCGTGGTCGGCGATCTGGCGGGCTTCTGCGCCTCGGCCTACCAGCGTGGCGTTGCCGTGGTGCAGGTGCCGACGACGGTCGTCGCGCAGGTCGACTCCGCCTACGGCGGCAAGACCGGCGTCGACCTGCCCGAGGCGAAGAACTACGTCGGCGCCTACCACCAGCCCGCCGCGGTCATCACGGACGTCGACACGCTGGCGACGTTGCCCGCGGAGGAGCTCGCCGCCGGCTACGCCGAGGTCGTCAAGACCGCGCTGATCGCCGGCGGGCCGCTGTGGGAGCAGATCGCGTCGGGCGGCGCGGTCGACGCGGCCGTCGTGCTCGACTGCGCGCGCACGAAGATCGCGGTGGTCGCCTCAGACGAGCGCGACGGCGGCGCGCGCCAGCTGCTCAACCTCGGCCACACGGTCGGCCACGCGATCGAGACGGTCACGGGGTACCGGCGCTACCGCCACGGCGAGGCCGTCGCCCTGGGGTTGCTGGCGGCGCTGCGGCTGGGCGCGACGGAGGATCTGCGCGCGCAGGTGGCGGAGCTGTTCGCTGCGGCCGGCCTGCCGACCACGCTGGCAACCGACGTCGATCCCGACGCCGTCGTCGCGGCGACGCGGCGAGACAAGAAGCGCGTCGGCAACCGGGTGCCGTTCGTGCTCGTTCGGTCGCCGGGGGATGTGGTGTTCGGCCAGCGGGTGGCGGCGGAGGACGTGCTGGCGGCCGTGGTGGAGCTGGCGGCGGGCTGAGGGTTGGTGTGGCCTCGTGCGCTGCCGCGCGGCGCTCGATCTGAGCGCCGGCGAACGGCGGCTCTGAGGCGTGAGTCCGTTCGGCGGGGAGGTTCGCTCCAGCGACCACGTCTGGAACGCCCCGCATGCATGACTCGACCCGCCCCCGCCGGCCCCGGAACGACCGCCTCCGCCCACGCCAACCGACTTCGTCAGCGATGCAGTTCGGCCACGTGGCCGCCCTCTCGCAGGCCGGCCCTCGACGTTCCACAGCGCCGCGCAATGAGACGTTCATGAGGACCGGCGCGCGCCAGCCCCGCCGGGCCGCATCCTGTGCACGTGATCACGTCCACAGGAGGCATCGCCCTGATGCGCAAGTTCCTCTTCGTCCTGGCGCTTGCCGCCGCCGTCGCCGCCACCGCCGTTCCGGCGACCGCCAAGCACCGCCACCCCAAGCCGGCCGCGGAGAACTGCGTTCAGCGCGCCCAGGCCGCCGCCGTCCTCTCCGCAGCCGGCACGGCCGCCGCGACGGCCGCCTGCACGAAGTACGCCGCCGCGGTGCGCGACGCCCGCGTCGACCTGAAGACCGCACGGGCGACGCAACGCGCCGCGCTGAAGGCGGCCAAGGCTGCATTCCGCGCCGATCAGATGGTCGCCGCCGCCACGTCGGTCCGCGCGCGCAAGGCGGCGAGGAAGGCGGCTCGCGCAGAGCTGCGCGCGGCCACCCGGGCCGCCCGCCGCGAGTACAAGGCGGCTCACACGCGCTACCACGCGACGGTCAAGGCGGCGAGGAAGGCCCTGCGCGCGGAGCTGGCCGCGGCCCGCGCCGCCTGACGCCGGCCGGGTGGCGGCTGCTGCCCGGCAGCCGCCCGCCAGGCCCGCGGGCGCGGCGGGCTGACACCGCCGCTCGCGGCTGCGTGGCAGAGTGCGCGGCACGTGCCCACCGGTCACAACAACCGCATCCACGTCATGCACGGCGTCAATTTCGACCAGCTCGGGCGCCGTGACCCCGCCCACTACGGCGGCATGACCTTCCTGCAGCTCGAGCAGGCGATCGACGCGTTCGCCGTCGAGCTCGGCGTCGACGCGCGCTTCTTTCAGACCAACCACGAGGGCGAGTTCGTCGAGGAGCTGCACCGCGTCGTCAATCTCGCCGACGCCGCGATCGTCAACGCCGGCGCCTGGTCGCATTACTCGCGTGCGATCGGCGACGCGCTGCAGTTCGCCGGCGTGCCCGCCGTCGAGGTCCACCTCTCCGACGTCATGGCGCGCGAGGAGTGGCGCCGGGTCTCGGTCCTCAGCGACGCCTGCGTGGCGACCATCGCCGGCCAGGGCGTCGACGGCTACCGCGCGGCGCTCGCGATCCTCAAGCGGGAGCTCGGGCTGTGACCACCGCCCGCCGCGCCGCCCTGCTGGACCGCATCGCCGAGCGCGGGCTCGACGCCCTGCTCGTCACGAACCTCGTCAACGTGCGCTGGCTGACCGGCTTCGACGGCTCCAACGGCGCCGTCGTCCTCGGCGCCACCCAGACGCGGTTCATCACCGACTTCCGCTACCTGACGCAGTCCGCCGAGCAGCTCGAGCCCGCCTGGGAGCGTGAGATCGCCACCGACCTGCTCAAGCGCGCGGTCGAGGGCCTGCCCGCCCAGCCGCTCAAGCTCGGCTTCGACGACGGCCACCTCACCGTGCGCCAGCACGCCCAGCTCGAGCAGCTCGTCGCCGACCGCGACGACGTCGAGCTCGTCGCGGCCGGCCTCATCGTCGAGGCGCTGCGCGCGGTCAAGGACGACGCCGAGATCGCGCTCATCCGGGCCGCGGCGAAGGTCGCCGACGAGGCCTTCGAGGAGGTCGTCGGCGCCGGGATCATCGGCCGCACCGAGCGCGACGTCGCGCTCGACCTCGAGATCGCGATGCGCCGGCGCGGCGCCCAGGGCGTGGCGTTCGCGCCGATCGTCGCCGCGGCCGAGCACGGTGCGCGCCCGCACGCCGTGCCGCGCGACGTGCCGATCGCGCCGAACACGCTGGTCGTCATCGACTGGGGCGCGCACGTGGACGGCTACGCCTCGGACTGCACCCGTACCGTCGCGACGGGCGAGCTCGACCCGCGCGACAACGAGATCTACGAGACGGTGCTCGTCGCCCAGGAGGCCGCGCTGCGCGCCGTGCGCGCCGGGCCGACCGGCAAGGAGATCGACGCCGTCGCGCGCACGATCATCGACGACTCCGGCCACGCGGAGCACTTCGGCCACGGTCTCGGCCACGGCGTGGGCATGGAGGTCCACGAGGGCCCGCGGCTGGGCAAGACGGGCACCGATCCGCTGGCCGCCGGCAACATCGTCACCGTCGAGCCGGGCATCTACGTCCCCGGCGCGATCGGCGTGCGCATCGAGGATCTCGTCGCCGTCACCGACGACGGATGCGTCGTCCTCAACGGGCTGCCCAAGACGCTGCGCACCGTCAGCTAGCCCCGCAGGCGCCGGGTGAGAAGCGCCCGAAGGGCTCGGCCATCGGCCGTTGCGGCGCGGCCGAGCATCGGCTATAGCTAGCTCCCGTCGCCGTCAGACACACGGAGGTAGGGCGTGACCGCAGCCGCAGAGCATTTCGATGCCGTCGTCGTCGGATCCGGATTCGGCGGGTCGGTGACGGCCTATCGCCTCGCCGAGGCCGGGCACAGCGTCTGCCTGCTCGAGCGCGGCAAGCCGTTTGCGCCCAACTCCTTCCCGCGCTCGCCGCTGGGCATGAAGACGCAGTTCTGGGATCCCAGCGAGGGCCTGCACGGGATGTTCAACCTGTGGAGCTTCGACAACATCGACGCGATCTGCGCCAGCGGTCTGGGCGGCGGCTCGCTCATCTACGCCAACGTGCTGCTGCGCAAGGACGAGGAGTGGTTCGTCAGGGAGGAGCCCGGTCGCGGCTCCTGGAAGGACGGCTACGAGCACTGGCCGGTCACGCGCGCCGACCTCGACCCGCACTACGACCGCGTCGAGCGGATGATGAACGTCCAGAAGTACCCGGTCGACGAGCTGCCGGCCGACCTGACGCGCAAGACGCGGGCATTCCGTGACGCGGCGCTCAAGCTCGGCTACGACTGGCGCCTCGTCAACCTCGCCGTGACGTTCGCCAACGACGGCGATCCGGTGAAGGTCGGCGAGCCGATCCGCGAGGAGCGACCGAACTTCCACGGCGCCACACGGCTGACGTGCAAGCACGTCGCCGAGTGCGACCTCGGCTGCAACCACGGCGCGAAGAACTCGCTGGACTACACGTACATCACGGCGGCCTGGCACGCCGGCGCCGAGATCCGCACGCGCCACGAGGTGCGCTCCTTCGCGCCGCGCGAGCGTGGCGGCTACGAGCTGGAGTACGTCATCCACGACGAGTCGGCCGAGGGCGTCAAGACCGACACGTCCAAGCTCGACCGTCATCGGGTCACGTGTGACCGCCTGATCCTGTCGGCCGGCACGCTCGGCACGACGTACCTGCTGCTGAAGAACCGTGCCGCGTTCCCACACATCAGCCCGATGCTCGGCACGCGCTTCGGCGGCAACGGCGACCTGCTGACGTTCGCGCGCCACTGCCAGACCGACGGGCCCGACGGCCGCCGCGTCCCCTACGTCCTGGACTCCGCGCACGCGCCGGTCATCACGAGCGCGATCCGGGTGGCCGACGCGATCGACAGCGGCGGCGCCGACCCCGCCGAGCGCGGCTTCTACCTCGAGGATGCCGGCCAGCCCGAGTTCGTCTCCTGGATGCTGCAGCTGCTCGACGCGCCGCGCTCGGTCTTCCACGACCTACCCAAGCTCCTCAAGCTCGGCGGCAACTTCCTCACGCACCGGGACACCGACATCGGCGCCGAGATCACCGAGGTGCTCGGCGACTGCGCGGAGTCGGCGTCCTTCCTGCCGCTGCTCGGCATGGGCCGCGACGTGCCCGAGGGGATCATGGCGTTGAGGAAGGGCAGCCTCGCCATCGACTGGAAGAAGAACGGCGCCTCCAAGCGGTACTTCGAGCGCGTGCGCGGTGTCTCCAAGGAGATCTGCGACGAGCTCGGCGGGACGTTCCTCGACAACCCGATCTGGCTGCTCAGCCGGGTCGTCACCGTGCACGCGCTCGGCGGCGCCCCGATGGGCCGCGACGAGAACGAGGGCGTCGTCGACGCGTGGGGCCGCGTCTTCAACTACCCGGGCCTGCACATCGCCGACGGCTCGATCATGCCGGGCCCGGTCGGGCCGAACCCCAGCCTGACGATCGCCGGCCTGGCCGACCGCTTCGCCGGCGCCATCCTCGAGGAGATGAAGGGAAACACCGTGACCGCACCGCCACCGCCACCGCCCGCCGAGCAGACCGGCCCGCCCGCCAGCAAGCACCCCGCCAACCTCGAGTTCACCGAGAAGATGCGCGGCTTCGTCACGTTCGGCGAGGACGACTACGACAGGGGCTTTCGCCAGGGCAAGAAGTCCGACACGAAGTGCATGTTCCACGTGACCGTCCACATGGAGGACATCGAGCGCTTCATCGCCGACCCGCAGCACCCGGGCTCGATCACCGGGCATGTCCAGTGCGACGCGCTCGGCGGCAAGCTGCCGGTCTCCCAGGGCTGGTTCAACCTCTTCGTCGACGCCGACGAGGACGGCAAGGAGCGCAAGCTCATGAAGTACCGGTTGCAGATCGAGGACGGCGAGGGCCACCCGATCACGCTCAACGGCTTCAAGGAGGTCAAGGACGACCGCGGCTTCGACGTCTGGGACGACACGACGACGCTCTTCACCCACATCCTGGCCGGCCACGTCGCGCCCGGCGAGCCGGACGGCGAGATCGTCGCGACCGGCATCCTCAAGGTGCTGCCGGCCGACTTCGCCGTGCAGCTGACGACGTTCCGCGTCGACCCGCCGCATCGCGTCGACGCGCTCGCGCGCTTCGGCGGGCTGTTCGCCGGCAGCCTCTACGAGACGCACGTCGCCGGCAAGCGGGACTGACTTGACCGCCGCCGCGACCCACACCGACGTCGAGTACCCGCTGGCCACCGCCGATGGCGTGCCGTGCAACGTCATCAACGTCCGCGGTCCGAACAAGCCCACGAAGGGACCGGTGCTGCTCGTCCACGGCGTCGGCGTGCGGACCGAGATCTGGCGTCCGCCGAATCCCTCCACGCTCATCGACGCGCTGCTCGACGCCGGCTTCGACGTCTGGATGGAGACCTGGCGCGCGAGCATGGACGTGCCGAACAACACGTGGACGCTGGACCAGGGCGCGGTCCTCGACCACCCGCTCGCGGTGAGGATGGTGCTCGAGCAGACCGGTGCGAGATCGCTGCAGGCCGTGACGCACTGCCAGGGCTCGACGAGCTTCATGATGTCCGTCTGCGCCGGGCTGGTCCCGGAGGTGCGCACGGTCGTCGCGAGCGCCGTGACGCTGCATCCCGTCGTGCCGCGGATCTCCTCCCTGAAGCTCAGGTACGTCGTGCCGCCGGTCTCGCGGCTGCTCGGCTACCTCGATCCGCAGTGGGGGCGCACGGGCGCGCCGTGGATCCTGCCCAAGGCGCTGACGGCGTACTGCAAGCTCTCGCGCCGCAAGTGCGACAACGGCGTCTGCAAGGTCTCGAGCTTCATGTTCGGCTCCGGCGACCCGACGCTGTGGACCCACGAGCAGCTCAGCCCTGCGACGCACGAGTGGACGAAGGGCGAGTTCGGTCCCGCGCCCCTGACCTTCTTCAAGCAGATCGCCAGGTGCGTGCAGCTCGGCGAGCTCATCAGCGTCGAGGGCCGGCCCGAGCTGCCGGCGAACTTCACGGCGCAGGCGCCCGAGTCCGACGCGCGCTTCTCGTTCATCACCGGCGGGGCGAACAACTGCTTCTTGCCGGTCAGCCAGCGCCGCACGTGGGAGTGGTTCGAGCAGCGCGAGCCCGGTCGCCACACGCTGCACGTCGTCCCCGGCTACGGGCACCTCGACGTGTTCGTCGGACGCAACGCCGACAAGGACTACTTCCCGTACATCGTCGGGGAGCTCGACAGAGACGCATGACCCTCGTCGTCGACCGCCGCGACGCGCCGCCGAGCAACGTCGACGGCGAGTCGATCTCGATCACGCTGTTCACGACCCAGAAGGCGGCGGGACGGGTGTCCATGCCCTTGCTGTTCGCGGCGTCGCGCTTCGCGCCCAAGCAGCTGCTCAAGGACATGGACGCGCTGTCGTTCATCTCGTTTGCGTCGTGGTCGCTGATCCGGCGGATCCCCTACAACGGGCCGCCGCAGCGCCTGCGCCGGCTGCGCTTTGCGCACCTGTTCTTCGACGTGAGCTTCAACGGCGGCTGGGACCAGTACGTCGACGCCTCCGTCCGGATCCTGACCGGCGGCATGAAGGCCTACTGGGGCACGTCGGCCGGCTTCCCGGGGCCGCTGCCGGGGCATGCGTTCAAGGCGTTCTTTCGCCGTCACGAGCTGCCCTGCAGCCACTACTACTGCGCCTATCCCGACGCGACGGTGCGGACCGTGCGCCAGGCGCTGGCACTCGAGCCGGCGCTCGACGCGCTCGCCGCCGGAGCCGGTGACATGGACGTCGCGACCTTCGAGCGCGAGTGGAAGGCGTTCCTGCACGAGGCCCAGGCGTACGTGTGAGCCGGTCGTCGAACGTCTTTGGCAAGGCGTACCTGCTCATGGTGCTGACCCCGGTCAAGCCCGGTGAGCAGCCGGCGCTGCGCGCGTACCTCGAGGGCCTGCGCGGGGCCGGCGGCGAGCCCAGCCCGCTGGCCCGCCTCGCGCGCACGCACGTCGCTCGCTGGCTGATCCTCGACGACCTACCGCACGATCCGGCGGCCCCGCACGACCACCTCGACCTGGCCTATCTGCTGTTCACGAGCGCCTTCGACGGCGATCGCGACAGCTACCTCGACGAGCTCGTGTTCGCGCTCGCGCCGGAGGCGCCGGAGATCTGGGGGCGCTGCGTCGGCTGCCCCGAGCCGGCCGCCGGCGCGCCGCTGAAGCGCTACCTCGTGCACAACCAGCTCGACGCCGGCTTCTTCTTCGCCGCGTACGGCGAGGCCACGGTCGCCGACGTGACCCGTGCGCTCGACAAGCGCGCGCGGCTGACCGCCTTCTTGCTGCGCACGCAGGGGATGGCGGCCGCCGAGCTACAGCAGGCGTTCGTGCGGGAGTTCGCGCCGTGATCCTTCAGGGGCCGCCCGCGATCGAGCTCGAGCTCGACGACATCCAGGGCGACATCCTGCGCGCGTACGGCAACGCCTACGACCGCACGACCTACCTGTTCGTGAAGCTCGGCGGAGAGCCGGCCGCGGCGCGCGCCTGGCTGGGCGGGCTGCTCGGCGACGTCACCACCGCCGCGCCATGGCAGCACGGCAAGCCCGCGACGACGCTCAACGTCGCGCTGACGGCGGGTGGCTTGTCCGCGCTCGGCGTGCGCGAGGAGGTCGTTCGGACGTTCGCCCCGGAGTTCGTCGAGGGGATGGTCGCCCGCGCGCGGCTGCTCGGCGACACCGGCCTCAGCGACCCGCGGCACTGGGACGAGGGACTGGGAACGGGCGACGCGCACGTCCTGCTGACGGTCAACGCGCAGACGCCGGAGGAGCTCGACGCGGCGCTCAAGCCGCTGCGCGCAGGGATCCGGCGGACGGCCGGGCTGCGGGTCGCCGCCGAGCAGGACGCCCACCTGCTGCACGGCGCCCGCGAGCACTTCGGCTACGCCGACGGCTTCGCGCAGCCGGCGATCATGGGCTCCAGCGAGGAGAAGGCGCGCGGCGGCGGCGTGCCGGAGGCCGACGGGAGCTGGCGCGCGCTCGCGCCCGGCGAGTTCGTCCTCGGCTACCCCGACGAGGACACGCTCGTCGACAAGCAGCGCCGCCTGCCGCCCGCCCCGGAGCAGCCGCTCGGTCGCAACGCGACGTACATGGTCTGGCGCAAGCTGCACCAGGACGTCGCGCGCTGGCGGCGGGTCATGCGCGAGGCGGGGGAGCGCTATCCCGAGGGTGACGAGATCAAGCTCGCCGCCAAGGTCGTCGGCCGCTGGCCCGACGGGACGCCGCTGAGCACCCATCCCGAGGCGCCCGATCCGGCGTTTCACCCGGCCGCGCCCGGCGCCAACGACTTCGGCTTCGACGACGACCGCTTCGGCATGAAGTGCCCGCTCGGCGCCCACATACGCCGCTCCAACCCGCGCGACGCGCTCGGCTTCGCGGGCAGCCAGAGCTTCCGCCACCGCATGATCCGGCGCGGGATGCCCTACGGCGAGCCGCTGCCCGACGGCGTCATGGCGGACGACGGCACCGCGCGAGGGCTGTGCTTCGTGAGCTTCCAGGCGTCGATCGCGCGCCAGTTCGAGGGCGTCCAGGTGCCGTGGCTGAACGACGGCAACATCTTCGGCGCCGGCCACGACACGGACTTCCTGCTCGGCGACGCCAGCGGCGCGGCGCGCGGCAAGATGACGATCCAGGGACCGCTGCCGTTCTTCCTCACGCCGCAGGAGGCGTTCGTGACGACGCGCGGCGGCGAGTACCTGTTCGTGCCGGGCATGCGCGGGCTGGAGGCGATCGCCGGCGCGATGACGGGCTGACGGGCTGCCGGGCTCACCCGCCGGCCCGGGCGCGGATCAGGCGGGGGTGATCGCCGGCTTCGTCTCGCTCGTCCGCCGGCGGTGCGACTCGGCGTAGGCCTCCGAGCGGAAGTGCATGATCGGGTCGTCGGAGGGCTCGATCCCCGGCGGGACGCCGAGCGGGTCGAAGACGTAGCCGTCGACGACGTCCTGATCCTCGTGCAGGCGGTCGATCGTCAGCCGGCCGGCCGGAAGGAGGCGGCGCTGCTCGGGCCAGGCCTGCGTCATGTCGGCGGTCGGGTCGCCGTGGTCGGCGAGCTGGAAGACGAGGTCCCAGGCGATCGGGCCGCGCTCGATCCGCCGGCGGATCTCGCTGACGAGGTACTGCGGCGGCAGCGCCGCGTCGTCGGCGGGGTCGAAGGCAACGTTGCCGGCGAGCGGCATCCAGCGGAAGCGAAACGCCTGCCGCGCGCCGTTTGCGTCGACGAGCCAGTAGGCGTGCAGGCCGTTGAAGCGCGTCGTCGCCCAGCTCTTCGTGGGCTTCAGCGTGGCGGCGTCCTTGATGCCGGCGAACGCGTGCGGCCGGCGGGCGACGAACGCCGCGATGCGCAGCGGGTTCGGCGTCCCGCCGGGCAGGGCCGCGCGCTGCGCCTCGACCATCGCGAGGAAGTCGTCGGGGATGCGCGGCGGGAAGGCGCTCAGGCTCAGCGCGGTCCAGGTGCTGGCCCCGCCGGACGGCAGCTCGAAGCGCACGCCGATCCCGAGCGGGTTGCCGGTCTTGGCGTTCTGGCGGTCCGCGAGGTACGGGCTCGCGCCGCCGTTGGAGAGGCGCACGACGACGGCGATCTCGTCGCCCTGCATGTGCTCGGCGCTGGTCAGCGCCGCGACCTCGGGCGTCGCGCTGAAGCTGCCGCGAAACGCGATCCCGCGGGCGTGGCCGCGACGGAAGCCCGGGACGCCGTTCATGCACTGCTCCATCGCGCCGATGACGTTCTTGACGCGCGCCGGGCCGCCCAGCGCGGCGGGATCCTGCGGTTGGCGGCGGGCTCGCAACGCGTCGCGGTCCATGCTGCGCAAGGTACCGGGTTGCCGACGCGGGGACGGGCGGTCTAGGTTTGTGCACATGGAGCGGAGGGGCAGGGTGAGCGACCCGGCTGCGCTGGGCGGCGAGGCGCGCGCCGAGCGGCTGATGGGGCTCATGGAGGAGAACCTGGGGTTCGTGCCGGGGTTTCGCCGCGCGCACGCCCGCGGCGTCGGCGTGCGAGGACGATTCGTCGCCACGGCGGAGGCCGCCGCGCTGACGACCGCCGAGCACATGCAGGGCGACGAGATCGCGGTCGTCGGGCGCCTGTCCAACGGCGCCGGCACCCCGTACGCAGTGGACCGCACGTCGGAGAAGAAGGGCGGAGTGCTCGGATTCGGGGTGCGCTTCGAGCTGCCGTCCGGCGGACACGCGGCGTGGGCGGCGCTGAACATCGAGACGTTCCCGGCACGGGTGCCCGATCACTTCATCGGGCTCACCGCGGCGCGGGCGAAGGGCCTGCCGTTCGGCCTGCCCAACCCGGTGCGGTTCGTCAGCTACCTGCTCGGCCACCCGCCGGTGCTCGGTGGCGTGAGGGCGATCCTCGGTGCGCGGACGGCCGTGAGCTTCGCGACGGCGCCCTTCTTCGGCCTGCACGCGTACTTCGCCGTCGATGCCGACGGCAACCGCCGGGCGTTTCGCTACCGCTGGGCGCCGCTGGCGGGGGAGGCCTCGATGAGCGCGGCGGAGCACCGGACGCTGCCGCCGCAGTACCTGCTCAGCGAGCTGCGCGGGCGCTTGGCCGACGGGCCGGTGGCGTGGGATCTCGTCTTCCAGCTCGCCGAGCCCGGCGACCCCACCGACGACCTCACGCAGCGCTGGCCGGAGGAGCGCCGGCTCGTCACCGCCGGGCGTCTGGAGCTCGATCGGCTTCACGAGGACCAGGCCGCGCTGGACGCGCTCGTCTTCGACCCGACCGTCGTGCCGCCGGGCATCGAGCTGTCCGACGACCCGGTGCTGCACTTCCGCTCGGAGGCCTACACGGCGTCCAAGCACCGCCGCGCGAGCGAGACCAAGCCGGCGATCACGCCGGAGTAACGGCCCGCCCGGCCATGCCGACCTGGGATGACGTCGTCGCGATCGGGGGCCGGCTGCCGGGCGTCGAGGTCGCCACGTCGTGGGGAACGCCCGCGCTGCGCGTGCGCAAGAAGGGCATGTGCCGGATGCGCACCAACCCCGACGCGCTGGTGCTGCGGGTGGTCGACATGGGCGAGCGCGAGGCGCTGTTGCAGGGCGACCCGGACGTGTTCTTCACGACGCCGCACTACGACGGCTGGCCGTATGTGCTCGTGCGGCTGGAGGCCGTCGACGTCGTCGAGCTCGGCGAGCTGCTCGAGGACGCCTGGCGCGTATTCGCCGCCAAGCGCGTCGTGAAGGCGTGGGACGAGGAGCGCGCGGGGGAGTAGCGGTGCGCTGTCGCGTGGCGATGGTGCTGCCGGTGGCGAACAGCGGCGTGGACGGTGGGCGAGCCGCCCTGGCGCCGGGCGGTCGCGCCCGGGCCGGCGTGGGTGTGGCGAATGGTTCGCGGCCCGCACGAACCAATCGCCACACCGTCATCGATCACGAAATGCTGACGCTGTCTTGTCGCCGAGTTGTGACGCTTGGGTCTGGTTTCGCAACGTCGCGCGCCGCACGCTTCGAGGATGCACGCACGTCGACCTCCCCGCCGGTCTGGCGGATGACTCGCGGCCCGCGCGAACCATTCGCCACACCACCCGACCGACGGGTGGCCATCGCCGCCGCTCGGCAACACGGCGTGATGCGCTTCGACCAACTCGTGTCGTGCGGGCTCGACAAGGACGCAGTCGCGCGGCGGGCGCGGAAGGGGCACCTGCACGTCGTGCACTACGGGGTCTATGCCGTGGGTCACGTCAGCGCGACGCTCAGCGCGCAGTTCATGGCCGCCGTCCTCGCCGGCGGCGACGACGCGTTGCTCAGCCACTGGGCGTGCTGTTGCCTCGCCGGGCTTGTTCGCTGGGATGGGCGCACCATCGAGGTGACGATCCGCGGAACGAGCCATCGCAGCCGACCCGGGATCCGCTTTCACCGCGCGCGCTCCCTGGACCCGCGCGACACGACACGCCTGTACGGCATTCCCTGCACGACCCCGGCGCGCGCGATCCTCGAGATCGCGCCGCAGCTCTCCGACCGGCAGCTGAAGCGCCTGATCCGCAAGGCGCAGGCCGAGAAGCGCGCCAACGTGCGGCAGATCGCGGCTGTGCTGCGCCGCGCGCGCGGGCACCCTGCCACGCGGCGGATCGCGGACATCATCGCCAGCGGGCCGGCCCCGACGGCCAGCGGCCACGAGGACGTCGTCCTCGACCTCATTCTCGACGCCGGCTTCGCGCACCCTGCCGTCAACGTCGCGCTGCACGTGACCGCGAACCCCTACACGCCTGATCTGCGCTGGCCCGCCCAGCGGCTCATCCTCGAGATCGACAGCGGCTGGCACGACGGCCACATCGCGCAGACCCTCGACGCCGAGCGCCAAGCCGAGCTCGAAGCCGCCGGCGAGCGCGTGCTGCGCACCACGCGCGAGCAGGCGATCCGCGCCCCGCACCAGCTCGTCGCGCGCCTCGCCGCGGCCGGCGCGCCGCGCCCGTGACCGCAGCTCGGCACGGATGCGCCTGAGGCGGTCCGATGTGAAGCAATGACAGCGTCCTACACTGACGCCCAGCCATGATCAGCACCAACCAGCTCAAGAACGGCAACCACATCGAGGTTGACGGAACGATCTTCAAGGTCCTCGACTTCCAGCACGTCAAGCCGGGCAAGGGCGGTGCGTTCGTGCGCACCAAGCTGCGCCGCGCGAGCGACGGCAACGTCATCGACAAGACCTTCCGGGCCGGCGAGAAGTTCCGTTCCGTCCACACCGAGGCGCGCAAGATGCAGTTCCTCTACGCCGACGGCACCGAGGCGCACTTCATGGACGCCGAGTCCTACGAGCAGATCGCGGTGCCCCAGTCCTCGGTCGCCGAGGCGCTGCGCTGGACGAAGGCCAACGACACCGTCGACGTGCTCTTCGTCGACGACGTGCCCGGCGACCTGCAGCTGCCCTCGTCCGTCGAGCTCGAGGTCGCCGAGACCGAGCCCGGCCTGCGCGGCGACACCGCGTCGGGCGGCGGCGACAAGCCGGCGACGCTCGAGACCGGCGCCACCATCCGCGTCCCGCTGTTCGTCAACATCGGCGACCGCGTCAAGGTCCAGACGGCCAGCGGCGACTACATGTCGCGCGTCTAGCCGCCCCCGCGCCGGGCGCCCGCCACCCACGCCGCATGTCCCGCCGGACCGATCAGCGCAAGGCCGCCGTCTTCGCGCTCTACCAGGCCGACGTCACCAAGCGCGAGCTCGACGACGTCCTCGAGAGCAACGCCAGCCTCTTCACCCGCGCGCTCGCCTACGCCACCGAGGACCGCGCCGAGGAGCTCGACGCGCACCTCGCGCGCCACGCCAAGGGCTGGACGATCGACCGCATCGCGCCGCTGGAGAAGGCGATCATGCGCGTCGCCCTGCTGGAGATGCTGCACCCCGACGCCGCGCCGGCCGACACGCCGATCCCGCCCGAGGGCGCCATCGACGAGGCCGTCGAGCTCGCCAAGACCTACTCGGGCGCCGACGCGCCGAAGTTCGTCAACGGCATCCTCGCCGCCGTCCACCGCGAGATGGGCGACAATCCCGCGGCGGCCTCATGAGCGAACCCGACGCGACAACCCTCGACGATCTCGTCGGCCAGCTGGAGCGCGCCGCCGAGCAGCTGCGCTCCGGCGACCTGAGCGCCGACGCCGCCGCCACGGTCGTCGAGGACTGCGCGGCGCTCGCCTCGCAGGCCTCCGCCGAGCTCGACCGCCGCGCCCGCGAGGCCGCGCGCGACCCGCGGCCGGGCCAGGACACGCTCCTCTGACCCGCACGGGCCAAGTGCCGAGCGCCGCCGTGCCCTACCCCGAAGCGCTCCAGCGGCTCGTCGAGCGCGAGCTCGACCGCCTTGAGTTCTCGCCCGAGCCCGTCACCGCCCGCCTCGTCGAGGCGATGCGCTACAGCCTGATGGCCGGCGGCAAGCGGATCCGGCCGGTCCTCGTCCTGGCCACGGCCCGCGCGATCGGCCGCGACGAGCACGACATGCTCCCGCTCGCCGCCGGCATCGAGCTCATCCACACGTACTCGCTCATCCACGACGACCTGCCGGCGATGGACGACGACGACATGCGCCGCGGCCGCCCGACCGCCCACCGGGCGTTCGGCGAGGACATCGCCATCCTCGCCGGCGACGGCCTCTACGCCGAGGCCTTCCGGCACATCCTCACCCACCAGCGCGGCGAGCCGCGCGCAATCCTCGGCGCGATGCGCGAGCTTGCGGCGGCGACGGGGGTCGACGGGATGGTCGGCGGCCAGTACATGGACGTCGTGGGCGCGCAGGACGCCGACGAGCTGCGCCGGCTGCACGCGCTGAAAACCGGGAGGTTGATCGGCGCGTCAGTAGAGTGCGTATTGCTCATAAACGCAATGGCACGACCCGATACGACGCACTACTGCGAGTTCGCCAGCGAGCTCGGTGTCCTGTTTCAGATCGTCGACGACATCCTCGACGTGACGGGGACCGACGCTGCATTGGGCAAGCCGCAGGGCAGCGACGAGCGTCACGGCAAGCGCACGTACGTCAGCGAGTTCGGACTCGACGGCGCACGCGAGCTGGCCGAGCGATCGCACCGCCAGGCACGCGCGTCGCTGCACGCCGCCGCGCCGCACGGCGCCATCGAGCTCGAGCAGATCACCGACTTCATCGCGACCCGCAGCTCGTGACCCCATGAACGACACCCTGCTTGCGCACATCAACCGTCCCCAGGACCTCCACACCCTCAGCGAGGACGACCTCACGCGCGTCGCCCAGGAGGTGCGCGAGCACATCATCGCCACCGTCGGCGAGATCGGCGGCCACTTCGGCGCGAACCTCGGCACCTGCGAGCTGGCCGTCGCGCTGCACTCGCTGCTGGACTCCCCGCGCGACAAGATCCTCTGGGACGTCGGCCACCAGGCCTATCCGCACAAGATCCTCACCGGCCGCCGCGACGAGCTGGCCACGATCCGCCAGTACGAGGGCCTGGCGCCCTTCTGCTCGATCGGGGAGTCCGAGCACGACATCATGGGCGCCGGGCACGCCTCGACGTCGATCGGCGTCGCGGTCGGCATCAAGGAGGCGATGAAGGCCCTCAAGGAGCACGCCGATCCCCACCCGCCCCGGGTCGTGGCCGTCATCGGCGACGGCGCGATGACCGGCGGCGTCGCGTTCGAGGCGCTGCACCAGGCCGGCGGCGCGGGCACCCCGATGGTCGTCGTGCTCAACGACAACGGCATGTCGATCGCCCCCAACGTCGGCGCGCTGACGCGCTACTTCACCCGCCTGCGCCTGCATCCGCGGCTCTGGCACACGCGCGAGAACGTCGAGACGCGCCTCAGCGAGCTGCCCGGCGTCGGCCGGCGGATCGAGCGCTACGGCCCGCAGATGAAGGAGTCGATCAAGGCGTTCTGGGCCCCGGGGCTCTTGTGGGAGGAGCTCGGCTGGGCCTACTCGGGCGTCATCGACGGCCACGACATCCACGCCCTGCGCCTCGCGCTGCGCACCGCGCTCGCCGCCCAGCGGCCGGTGCTCGTCCACGTCGCGACCGTCAAGGGCAAGGGCTTTGCGCCCGCCGAGGAGGGCGGCCAGGAGGGCATGGAGCGCTGGCACGCGGCCAAGCCCAAGTCGATCGCCAACGGCGTCGTCGCGGCGCCCGCGATGCCGAAGGTGCCCACGCCGCCGCCGCAGTTCACGACCGTCTTCGGCGAGGCGCTCGTCGAGGAGTGCCGCCGCGACCGCCGCGTCGTCGGGATCACCGCCGCGATGAACACCGGCACGGGGCTGAACATCCTCCAGAAGCAGATGCCGGAGCGCTACTTCGACGTCGGCATCGCCGAGCAGCAGGCGATCCTCTTCGCCGCCGGCCTCGCGCTGGAGGGCGTCAAGCCCGTCGCGGCGATCTACTCGACGTTCCTGCAGCGCGCCTACGACCAGATCGTCCACGACGTCTGCCTGCAGAGGCTCAACGTCGTCTTCGCGCTGGACCGCGCCGGCCTCGTCGGCGACGACGGCCCGACCCACCACGGCGTCTTCGACATCGCCTACATGCGCCCGCTGCCGAACATCGTCCTCATGGCGCCGCGCGACGAAGCGATGCTCGTGCACATGCTGCGCACCGCGCTGCTCTACGACGACGGGCCGATCGCGCTGCGCTACCCGCGCGGCGAGGCGCTCGGCGTGCCGATCCCGACGCGCGCGGACCCGATCGAGATCGGCCGCGGCGAGATCCTGCGCGAGGGCGACGGCAAGGTGGCGATCGTCGGCTACGGCACCGGCGTCGCGAAGGGCCTGGAGGCCGCCGACCGGCTCTGCGCCCGCGGCCTGGACACCACGGTCGTCGATGCGCGCTTCGCCAAGCCGATCGACGCCGCGCTGATGGCCCAGCTCGCCACCGAGCACGAGCTGCTCGTGACGATCGAGGAGGGCGTGCTCGCCGGCGGCTTCGGCAGCGCCGTGTGGGAGTCGCTCAACGACGACGGCGTGGACGCCGCGCGGATCCTGCGCATCGGCATGCCCGACCGCTACGTCACGCACGGCACCCCGGCGATCCTGCACGCCGAGGTCGGCTTCACCGGCAAGCGCATCGCCGAGCGCATCGAGGCGGCCGTGAGCCAGCGCGCGGTCGCGGGCTCGTAGCGAAGGCGCCCGATACAACGGTCAATCCTCTGGTGATCAGCGAGGATCTCGGATATATGTACGCACCTACATGAGCCAGGTGAGATAGCAGCATGATCGATGCGCTCGAAGCCTTCGACGGCTACATGCTGTACATCACGATCATCGTTGCGATGATCCTGTTCCGGACGCAGACGTCGGGCCTACTCACTGCGATCAGCAGACGTGTCCAAAAGGGCGCGACGGTCAAGGGGTGGGGCATCGAGCTTTCCGGATCGGAACCGCTGGTCCAGTCGACCGACGACGCGCAGCGCCTCGCCAAGGCCAGAGGTGAGGAACTGCAGGTCTTCGGTGATCCGGATCGGTTCAAACTGCTTTTCAAGGCACAGGGGGAGCGCTGGAAGAAGAGCACGAAGGCGATGCGTGTTCCCGGCGGCTGCCTGGTCCTCGTGACATCCGAGCGTCAGAGCGTCGACGGGGAGTGGACCACCGCCGAGTCGCTTGAGCTCGTGCCCGGCGCGGACCTGATCGAGAGCGAGCCGGACGGCGGATTCCAACTGGTGCCAGCCGCATGATGTTTGTGAGCTACTCATGGGAGGATCGAGACCATGTCGACCTCCTGTGTGCACGCCTGCGCAGTGCGGGAACGGCGTATTGGCTTGACAGCGAGCGCCTCGACCTCGATTCGGCATTGCGACCGCAACTGGCCTCAGCGGTCGCCCATGCGACTGGGCTCATCCTCGTCGACAGCTCCGCGAGCCGCGCCTCCGAATGGGTCTGGTTCGAGCTACACAGCGCACAGCGATGGTCGAAGCCGGTCGTGCGCCACCAGCCGATTTTAGAAACTCAGCAGGCGGGGATGGCCTGTCAGCCGTGAAATAGCCCGGCGGGTCCGTAGACGTCGTAGCCGGCTGTCCGCTCGAGGAACCGCGCTGGTTGGCTGGTGCCGGGGTCGTGGCGCTCGCAGTTCCAGGCCATGCCTTCGAAGTTCCCCTTGATGCACACCTCGTGGATCTCTGTTGCAGGGTGATACTGCTCTGACTGCAGCCGGTCGTTGTTTAGATCACAGGTCGTACACAGGACGGTGACGCCGGACTGGGCGATTCGCAGCCGTAGCCCGATGTCGGCGGTCAGCGCTGCCTGGTTCTCGCCCTCAAAAACATGCTGTGCGATATGACGCGCGATCTTTCCGCGGAACGGGCCGAGTTGCTCCTTGAACTCACCGACGACAAGCACGCGCGCGCTTCCCGCAGCCCCCTCGTCACGATAACGCCGCGCCACACCGAGCAGACCCCGCAACAGCAGGTGCTTGTGCTCGACAGTAGACGGCTGGTCCAGTGCGTGGCTCAGCCGCTCCCTCGTACGAGTGGCGTGCTCGGCGCTGCTGTCGCTCAGAGCCCTCCGCGCGCGGTCGAACGCTGGCGAGATCTCCTCGGGTGCGTTGTTGGCGAAGGCGAGCGATCGCAGTTCTTGTACGGATGCGTTGCTGACATGCGCGACGACGACATCCGCGTCGAAAGCGTCAGCCCATGTCCTGCCGTCGATCGCCTGTGCGGCCGCATCAGACATGAACGTGAGCTTGCCCACTCGTTCGCTGTCGAAATCATCCATGGTGAGGGTGAAGCCCAGTGCGCTGTTACCTCCGAGGTCGAGATGCATGGTGTCCATCGTGCACAGGCTCGCGGTAACTGCGTCGCCTGCACCGATATGGAGCGGCGGGTCGCCCGGCGCCGGCAACGGCCCGACCGTAGCGGTAGCGAACTCGACACAGCTGTAGCGCATACAGACGCTTTCGTTGCCGAGGATCGTGATCTTGGTCGGATCGGCGCCATGCTCCTTGCGCAACGCGAGAATAGGGTCGAGTCCCGCCATGTGGTCCGGGTGGTCGTGCGTGACGATGATCATGTCGATGTCGGTGATCGCGAACCCCACTCGGTAGAGATTCGCCACGACTCCCTCACCGGGGTCGACAAGGATGTTCACGGCGCTGTCGGCGGAAAGCAGGCGCACCATGTAGCCTCCCCCGACCGCTGATATGGCCGCCGGGCGGGCCATGAACGGCGATGTCGAGCCGTACCGGCGCAGACAAACGAACTCCATGGCCGCCTTCGGCCATCGTGTGTTGACCGCACTCAGGCTCGGCGTGACGTGCTGATGCACGAGGCCGGCCCGGACGTGCATGCTGTCGGTGTGGGTCAGAAAATCGTCGAGCAGCCGATGGGCCACGAGTTGGTCGGTGCTGCTGACGTCATCGTCGCTGAGTGGCTTTCTCGTGGCGTCGAGTCGTTCTCTCGTGAGGTGTTCGGCGGTCCGGATCACCTGATCTACAACGCTGCCGCCTGATGGCCAACACCTGAGCGGATCCGGTAGGCCGGCATCGAGCTCGATCTTCTTGGGGCCAGGCTGGGCGCGGAGCTGCAGCAGATCTGAGCGAACGAGCAGGTTCCAGCGGTCGAGCGCGAGAGCGAGCTCGAGGCACATTTGGGCCAGCGTGTTCTGGGGCAGGCGCATCACCATCAAGGTGTGGCCGAGTCGGTCGAGGATGTCGGCGGCCAGCGTCCGCAGCTCGGAAGGCACCGCCTCCTTGTCGAGGCTCCAGATCGCCCCCGCCAGCTTATGGACCATCGCGTCCTTCGAGATGAACGGCTCGTGGCGGACCGACTCCAGCCAAAGCGTCACGCTCTCGACCTCCTCGCGGGTGGTTTCGCTCATCATTGGGGCGTAGCGAGATGTCGCCGCCACGTCACCGAGCGCCAGCCACGCACGCAAAAACCACTTGCACGCCCGCTTCATCTGACCCTGCTCGTAGAAGGCCTTGCCCTTGCTCATCAGCACGCTTACGCGCCAATGGGAATTCTCGATCCACGACTGCGCCGGGCCCTTGATCTCGGGGTCGGGACACTTCAGCAGCGTCTCGACTCGGTCGTGGCTGCGACAACAGTGGACGAGCGCTTGGCGGTAGTCGCGATCGGCGCGGTATAGCTCGGCAATCCTGTATTCGGCGAGCGCGTCGAGCAAGCTCAGCTCGAGCCTACGTTGCTTGCCGATCGGCGCACCGGTGGTGAGGCGGATGATGTGCTGGGTCTTCCAATAGTCGTTGTAGGCGCGGCGGTGGTCGCCGAGCAGGCGCCAGACCATCGCCCGCCGATACAACGCCAACAGGATGACGCGGCGCGCGATCCAGAGTGGTTCCTCGGGGTTCACGCGGTCACGTACCCCGCGGTTGGGCACCTGCGCCTCGAGTCGCTGGCGCTCGTCGGCAGCGAAGATCCACGGCATCGCCTCAGCGATGGAGAAAACCAACGTGTTGAGCTCGACGGCACGCCCGAGCAGCGTGTCGTCGAGCGCGCTCGCGCCGTCCGCAACCCTCTGCATCACGTGCCCTACCGGTCCGGAACGCTCGTGCTGGACCTGAAGCAGCAGCCAATGCGCCTCGGTGGCCGCCTCCATGATGCTCGCCGCGAGGTGGCCGCCGCGATCAAGATCGGCGTTCCAAAACTTCGACGCCCGTGCGTGGCCGGCGGGTAGGATGCTCCCGCCCAGCCGCTCGCGCAGCCGCGTGTCGCGTGCGACGAAGCGCGCTTCCAGCGCTCGGATGCGCCGCGAGTCGTCTTCGACCCCGAGCAGCAGGGCTCGGCGTATCAGACCGAGTTCGCCGGTCGGTTCGGCCACCTTCGGCGAACGCAGCGCGGCAATGACGGTCGCGTAGTAATCGATGCAATCTCGCTCGGTGGCCGGCCAGCGCAAGACACGTGGCCCCGAAGGGCCGAGCGTGGAAGCCGTCGGTGGAGCCGGATGACGAAGCTCGATGCCCGGATCCACGGCAAATCGCTTCGAGGCCAGCGTCGCGTTGTAGCCCCCGAGCTCCGTACGCAGGCTGCGCAGGGTTTCCGCCAAACCCCCGGGAGGGTCTGCCGCGGTATCCAGCAGAACGTCGACGGGGCGCATGTACGCGCCGATGGCGTGGCGAAACTCAGCTGCGAGATAAGCGGATAAGGCGGTCTGCAGAGTCATTGCTGGCCGCTTCGCGTCCGGCGCGGCGCGAGCATATCCGACCGGCGGGCATTTGAGTGAAAAGTTGCGCGCCGAGTAAGCGGATCCGGCTTCGCCGCCGTTCGCCATGATGCGACGGTGCGTTCTGCATGCCATGCCACAGCGGCCGTCTTGTTCGGATCGGCATTGATGCTCTCGGGGTGCTGGTGGTCAGACCAGGCCACGGGGATCGAGCAGGTCCGCGTCCTGCGCCTGAACCCGGGCGCGCTCGTGACCAAGCAGGCACGCGGCGACACGGTCGTGCGCGCGGCGCTGACGACGGCCTCGGTGCCCGGGCCGCGGCTGCCGCCCGCGATGTCCGTGCCGCAGGTCGGCTCGCTGGCGCTCGGGGAGCCCAACCGCGGCCGCCTCGTCAACGGGCTGCAGCTGCCCGGCACCGGCCCGGATTGGGTCACCTACGACCCGGTCCTGCACCGGGCGCCCAACCGGCCCGACCGGCGCTGGGCCACCGACCGCCTGCTGGCCTTCCTGCTCTATGTACTGCGCGACTACCGCCTCGCCAATCCCGGCGCGCCGCCCGTCCTGATCGGCGATCTCAGCCTGCCGCACGGCGGGCCGTTCGGCAGCGACTTCGGCGGCCTCGGCCACGCCTCCCACCAGAACGGCCTCGACGTCGACGTCCTCTACCCGCGCGCGGACCGCGCGCTGCTGCCGCCCGCGAAGGCCGCCGACGTCGATCGCCTCCTCGCGCAGGACCTCGTCAGCCGGTTCGTCGGCGCCGGCGCCCAGTTCGCGTTTGTCGGGACGAAGGTCGGCCTCGGCGGCCCGCCGTCCGTCGTGCAGGCGATCGCCCACCACGACGACCACGTGCACGTGCGGATCGCCAACTGGCGGCGCTGATCGGCGACGGCGGCGCGGCGCCGGCAACACGCGAAACGGCCCGCCGGGGGAGGCGGGCCGCTTCGGGGAGGAGAGTCACTGCTATGTGGTTTTTTGGGGTCCGGCCGGGCGGTGGCGTGTCGTGATCAGCAGGCCATCGGGAGGAGCCTGCGTGCACACCGCCCACGAGCAGTGTCCTGGTTGACTGGCCAGTCATGAGTGATAAGGCTCACACAACGTGCAAGACTCGCGCCATGTCGCCCCGGCGCGCCCGTTACGACGTGGTGATCGTCGGCGGCGGGCACAACGGCCTGGTCGCCGCCGCCTACCTCGCGGGCGCGGGCCTGTCGTGTGTCGTCTTGGAGCGCCGGCCGACGGTCGGCGGGGCGGCGGTGTCCGAGCGCGTGTTCTCCGCCTTCGAGGCGCGCATCTCCCGCTACGCGTACCTCGTCAGCCTGCTGCCGCAGCGGATCGTCGACGAGCTCGGGCTGCCGGTCCGCTTCGTGCGCCGCGCCGTCGCCTCCTACACCCCCGACCCGCGTGCCGACGGCGCGCGCGGCCTGCTCGTCGATGCCGGCGATCCGGCGGCGACCCGCGCGTCGTTCGACGCGGTCACCGGTGACCGCGCCCAGCTCGAGGCCTGGCGGCGCTTGCACGCGATGCTGGGCAGGTTCGCGCAGCGCGTGTTCCCGACGCTGCTCGAGCCGCTGCGCTCGCGGGCCGAGCTGCGGCGACTGGTCGGCGACGACGCCGCGTGGGACGCGCTCGTGGCGACGCCGCTGGCGGCGACCGTACGTGAGGCCCTCGCCGACGATCTCGTGCGCGGCGTCGTGCTGACCGACGCGCTCATCGGCACGTTCGCCGCCGCCGACGACCCCGGGCTGCGACAGAACCGCTGCTTCCTCTACCACGCGATCGGCGGCGGGACCGGGGAATGGGACGTGCCGGTCGGCGGCATCGGCGCGCTGACGGCGGCGTTGCTCGGCGCGGCCCGCGCGGCCGGCGCCGAGGTGTGCACGGGCGCCGAGGTGACCGCCGTCGGCGAGGGCGAGGTACGCGTGCGCGCGGCGGACGGCGCGGACGGCGCGGGCGGCGCGGAGACCGCGATCGGCGCGCGCTGGACGCTCGCCAACGTGGCGCCGGCGCAGCTGGACCGCCTGCGCGGCCGCCCGCCTGCGCGTCCGGCGCCGGAGGGCGCACAGCTGAAGGTCAACCTCCTGCTCGAGCGCCTGCCGCGCCTGCGCGACCCGCGGATGACGGCCGCCCGCGCGTTCACGGGCACCTTCCACGTCAACGAGACCGCCGCGCAGCTCGCGACCGCCTACGCGCAGGCCGCCGGCGGCCGGATCCCGTCACCCGTGCCCTGCGAGGCGTACTGCCACACGCTCAGCGACCCGAGCATCCTCGCACCCGCCCTCGCCGCCCGCGGCGCGCACACGATGACGGTGTTCGCGTTGCACATGCCGGCGCGGCTCTTCGACGACGACCCGTCCGCGGCCCGCCGCGCCGCGCTCGACGCGACGCTGCGATCGCTGGACGCCGTGCTCGCCGAGCCGATCGCGGACTGCGCCATGCGCTCGCCGGATGGCGAGCCCTGCATCGACGTCGTCACGCCCGCCGACCTCGAGGCCGAGCTGCGCATGCCGCGCGGGCACATCTTCCATCGCGACCTCGCGTGGCCGTTCGCCGAAGACCCCGACGAGGTCGGCAACTGGGGCGTGGAGACCGACGATCCGGCGATCTTCGTGTGCGGCGCGGGCGCGCGCAGGGGCGGCGGCGTGAGCGGCATCCCCGGCCGCAACGCCGCCATCGCCGTCCTCGAATCGCGGCGCTGATCCACGCACGCGATGCGCGCGTGCGCCGCACCGCACGACGGCGGGTACCGTTGACCTCCGTGGCCTCCCGCGTTCGCCTTGACAGCCTGCTGGCCGAGCGCGGCCTGTTCGAGTCGCGCACCCGCGCCGCGGCCTCGGTGATGGCCGGGGAGGTGCGCCTCGGCGGGGACGGCGAGCGGGCGCAGAAGCCCGGCCAGCTCGTCGCACCCGACGTCGTCGTCGCCGTCGACGAGGCGCCGCGCTTCGTCTCGCGCGGCGGGATCAAGCTCGCCAACGCGCTCGAGCGCTTCGCGATCGACGTCCGCGGGCGACGCTGCCTGGACGTCGGCGCGTCGACCGGCGGCTTCACCGACTGCCTGCTGCAGAGCGGCGCGCAGCATGTCGTCGCGCTCGACGTCGCCTACGGGGAGCTCGAATGGGGGCTGCGCAACGACGCGCGGGTCACGGTGCTGGAGCGCACGAACGCCCGCGCGCTCGCGCCCGCCGCGCTGCCCTACGCGCCGGACCTCGTCGTCGTAGACGTCTCGTTCATCTCGCTGACGAAGGTGCTCCCGGCCGTGCTCGCGTGCACCGCGCCGGGCCTCTACGACGTCCTGGCGATGGTCAAGCCGCAGTTCGAGGCCGGCCGCGGGAACGTCGGCAAGGGCGGCGTCGTGCGCGATCCCGACCAGCGACGTGCGCTGCTCGTCGCCGTCGCCGAGTGCGCGCGCGGGCTCGGCACCGCGGTGCTCGGCTTCGCGTCCTCCGGGCTGCCCGGGCCGAAGGGCAACCGGGAGAGCTTCGTCTGGCTGGCCGAGACCGGCCGCGCCGGCGATCGCGGCGACGATCTCGCGGCCGCCGCGCGCGAGGTCGAGCCGTGAGGACAGCGCGCGTCGTCACCGTGATCAGCCACCTGCGCCCGCAGCAGGTGAGGCCGTCGCTGGAGCGGCTCATCGCGGCCGCGCGTACGTGTGGCGTGACGCTGCGCTTCGACCCGGCGGAGACCGAGAAGCACGGTCTGGCGGCGGAGGAGGGCGTGATCGTCGTGAACGCCGACGTCGTCGACGACGTCGACCTGTGCGTCGCCTTCGGCGGCGACGGGACGATCCTGCGCGGCCTGCGCCGCTACGCCGGCACCGGCGTCGCCGTGCTCGGGATCAACTACGGCGAGGTCGGCTTCCTGGCCACCGCCGAGCCCGAGGAGCTCAACGGGTTCGGGTTCGAGGAGGCGTTCGTCGGCGGTTTCGAGGTCCTCGCCCTGCCGGCGATCGTGTTCGAGGCCGGTCACGGCACGCTGCACAAGGCGATCAACGACATCTCCATTCATCGCAAGGTCGGCGGCCGCGTCGCCGAGCTCGCCTACGGCGTCGGTGGGGAGGAGGTCGGCTCCGTGCGCTGCGACGGCTTGGCGGTGTGCACGCCGGCCGGATCGACGGGCTACAACCTCGCCAACGGCGGGCCCGTCCTGGCGTGGGGCGTGGAGGGCTTCTGCGTGTCGTTCATCGCGCCCCACTCGCTGACGGCGCGCCCGCTCGTCGTCGCGCCGGCCGACACGCTGACGGTCTCCAACCACGGCCGCGAGGCGGTCGACGTCAACGTCGACGGCCGCCCGGTCTGCGAGATCGCCCCCGGCGAGAAGCTCCACAGCCGCTTCGAGCACGGTGCGACGGCGCTGGCGCAGCTGCCCGGCTCGACGTTCTACAAGCGCCTGCGCGCGAAGTTCGGGCGCCTGAGCTCGTAACGAAACACCCGCACAGGCCCGATCCGTCGGGTGGCGCTGCTAGACCGTGGCAATGCTCTGCGAGTTGCGCGTCGAGAACCTCCTGCTCATCGAGCGGGCCGAGCTGCGGCTCGCGCGCGGGCTGAACGTGCTCACGGGGGAGACCGGCGCGGGCAAGACCGTGCTGGCCCACGCGCTCGATCTGCTGCTCGGCGGGCGGGCGAAGCCGGGCATCGTGCGGCCCGGTGCGGCGGAGGCCTACGTCGAGGGCGTCTTCGAGCTGCCCGACGCCCTGCGCAGCGAGCTCGGCGAACGCCTGCCCGCCGACGCCGAGGAGGTCGTGCTGGCGCGGCGGATCGGCGCCGACGGCCGCACGCGCGCGCTCGTCAACGGCCGCTCGGCGACGGTCACCGACCTGCGCGAGCTCGCCGAGCCGCTCATCACCTTCTACGGCCAGCACGAGCATCGCAAGCTGACCCTGGCCGGCGCCCAGCTCGACATCCTCGACGGCTTCTGCGGCGAGGCGCAGCTCACGCGGCGCGCCAAGGTCGCCGCCGCCGCCGCCGTGGCCCGCGAGGAGCAGGCGGCGCTGGCCGAGCTGCAGGAGCGCGCCGGTGCCCGCGAGCGCGAGCTGGACCTGCTCGACTTCGAGCTCGCCGAGATCGACGCCGCCGAGCCGAGCGAGGAGGAGGCTGCCGGGCTGCGCGCCGAGCGCGACCGGCTGCGCCACGTCGAGGCGCTGCGCGCCGCGTCGCTCGGTGCCGCCGAGGCGGCGGGCGCCGACGAGGGCGGGATCGCGAGCCTGCTGGCCAGCGCCGGCCGCGGCCTGGCCGGCGCGCAGGGGATCGACCCCGCGCTGGACGCGTTGGGCGAGCGCTGGCAGGCGCTGATCTACGAGGTCGACGACGTCGCGGGAGAGCTGCGCGCCTACGCCGAGACGCTCGAGGCCGAGCCCGGGCGCCTGGATGCCGTCGAGGAGCGCCTGGCCGTGCTCGATCGCTTGGAGCGCAAGCACGGCGGCACGATCACGGCCGTGCTCGCGCACGCCGAGGCCTGCCGGGCGCGGCGGGCGCAGCTGGCGGGCGCCGAGGTGGCGATCGAGGCCGCGGCGGCGCGGTTGACCGCGGCCCGCGCGCAGCTCGGGGCGGGGAGCACGGCGCTGCACAAGGCGCGGGCCGCCGCCGGGCCGAAGCTCGCGGCCGCCGTGCGCCGGCGCCTGGATGAGCTGGCCATGAAGGGCGCCGCGTTCTCCGTCGAGCTGACCGAGCGCGAGCCCGGGCCGACCGGCAGCGATGTCGTGGAGTTCCTCATCGCGCCCAACCCCGGCGTGCCGGCCGGGTCGCTGCGCGAGACGGCGTCCGGCGGCGAGCTGTCGCGGGTCATGCTCGCGCTGATGGGCGTCGCGGCCGCCGGCTCCGGCGGCGCCGCGACGCTCGTCTTCGACGAGGTCGACGCGGGCATCGGCGGCCAGACGGCGCGCGCGGTCGGCGACCAGCTGCGCGACCTCGCCGCCGAGCGCCAGGTCATCTGCATCACCCACCTGCCGCAGGTCGCCTCGCTGGCGGCGCGCCACTTCTCGATCTCCAAGGACACGTCGCGCACGCCCGCCCAGACGACGGTCAGCGAGCTGCGCGACGACGAGGTCGTCTCCGAGCTCGTGCGGATGATGGGTGCCGACGGCGACGCCGACGAGGCGGCTCGCCGCCATGCCGAGGAGCTGCTGCGCGCGGCGTAGCCTGTCGCGGTGATCGTCCGGGAGAGCGGCATCCACGAGCAGCTCGACCGGCTCGACGAGCTGATGCGCGAGTTGGCCTGAGCCTCAGGCGTGCAGATGCAGCCGCTCGCCGTGCGGCCCGAAGATCGCGATGAGCTCCACCGGCCCGTCGATGGCGCCGAACCAGTGCGGCGTCCACGTCGAGAACTCGACCGCCTCGCCGGCCTCGATCGTGAACGTCTCGTCGCCGAGCACCAGCCGCAGCCGCCCGTCGAGCACGTAGAGCCACTCGTTGCCCTCGTGCACGGGAAGCTCAGCGGGCGGGGTGCGCCGCTTCGCGCTGATCTGGATCTTGTGGGCCTGCAGGCCGGCGACGGGTCCGCGCCGGGTGAGGGGCCACATGGTCAGGCCGTCGTAGCGGCGCGCCGGCCCGCGGACGCGCGGATCCTGCTGCCGCGAGGTGGCGAGCAGGTCGTCGGCACTCACGCCGAGCGCGCCGGCCAGCGCGGGGATGTGGTCCAGCGCGAGGCGGCGCTTGCCGGCCTCGAGGCGGCTGAGCGTCGAGATGTCGATGCTCGCCCGCTCGGCGACCTGCTGCAGCGTCAGCCCGCGCCTGGTGCGCATTTCGCGCAACCGGCGGCGCACGCGGGCATCGACCGGCTCTTCGGGAGGTGGGCTCGGGTTTGCCGGCATGGCAAAAGAGCTTGGCAGTCCGACCCGCCACACGTCAACCTGACCGCATGGACACCACCACCATCGCCACCTCCAGCACCTGGGACGTCGTCGTCATCGGCGCCGGCGCCGCGGGCCTGAGCGGTGCGCTCGTGCTCGGCCGCGCTCGCCGGCGCACGCTCGTGATCGACGCAGGCACGCCGAGCAACCGGCTCGCCCACGGCATCGGCGGGCTGCTCGGCCACGACACCCGCCCGCCGGCCGAGTTCTACGCCGCCGGGCGCCGCGAGCTCGCCGCCTACCCGGCGGTCGAGCTGCGCACCGGCGAGGTGCTGGGCGGTGAGCGCCAGACCGACCGCTTCGTACTCGAGCTGGCCGACGGCTCCCGCGAGACGGCGCGCCGCGTGCTGCTGGCGACCGGCATGGACTATCGCTTCCCCGCGCTGCCCGGGATCGAGCCGCGCTGGGGTCGCTCGGTGTTTCATTGCCCGTTCTGCCACGGCTGGGAGGTCCGTGACGAGCCGCTCGGCGTGCTCGACCGCGGCGCCGCGGGGCTGCACCGCGCGCTGCTGCTGCGCATGTGGAGCGACGACGTGACGCTCTTCGCGGACGGCGAGCCCGAGCTCGACGCGGACGAACGCCGCCGGCTGACCGCGGCCGGCGTGGCGATCGACGAGCGCCCCGTCGTTGGGCTGAGCGGTCCCGGCGACACGCTGACGGCCGTCGTCTTCGCCGACGGCAGCGAGCGCGCCTGCGGTGGCCTGCTCGTGCCGGTCACGCTGCATCAGCGCTCGACGCTCGCGCAACGGCTCGGGGCGGCCCTCGCCGCGCCCGGACCGATCGTCGCCGACGCGCTGCAGGTCGACGCGAAGCACTGCACCAGCGTGCCCGGTCTCTTCGCGGCGGGCGACGCGATCACCGAGATGCCCTCCGTCGTCACCGCCGTCGCCGCCGGCTCGACCGCCGCCGCGATGATCGTGCAGAGCCTGCTGGCGCCGGCCCCCGACCTCGTTCCGGCCGCCTGATCGACGCTCAGCCGCCGACGTCGAGCGGGCGCCCGAGGAACGCCTCCAGCGCCAGCCACGCCGCCTCGTGGGCGAGCGGTCCCAGCCGCAGGATCGCACCGTCGTGGACCGCCGGGCGGACGGTCGCGACGAGCCCGGCGCCGGCCAGCCGCTGCACCTGACGGGCCGCACGGTGCGCGCCCGTCGCGCGTGGTACACGGCGTCGATGCCGAACCGCCCGCCTTCGACGGGCCGGATCGAGAGCTGGTCGGGCGCCCAGGTCGGGCCGGTCTCGACGGGCTCGGCCGGCCGCTCGCGCCCCTGCGATCGCACACGGACGATGAGCCGACGGAGGTACACTGGCGGCGTTCATTGGTCGGTGGTGAAGGGAAGTCCGGTGCGAATCCGGGGCGGACCCGCCACTGTGACCGGGGGATGCCACCGCACGCGCCCGCGCTGGGCGCAGCCACTGGTTCGCCGGGAAGGCGCGGCAGGACACCCGGAAGCCAGGAGACCTGCCTCCGGCCACCCAAGCACTTACGCCCTCGCGGAAAGGGGTGGCTTCTCGTGGTGTCTCGTCTGCTCGCAGTACTCGTCGGGGGGGCGCTGCTCGGCGCCCTCGCCGGTCCCGCGGCAGCCGCCGGCCCGGCCGACGTCACGGTGCGCATCGAGGGCGCCACGACGACGCTCGTCCAGCGCACCGCCGTGCGCACCGACGCGACGGCCGTCAACAAGGACGGCAACCCCGCCCACGGCTGCAGCGCCACCGGCGCGGCCGGCGCGCTGGAGAAGGCCACCGGCGGCGACTGGAGCGGGCCCTGGTTCGACGGCCTCGGCTACAGCGTGCAGACGATCAAGGGCGAGTCGCACATCTTCCCGGCGCCGGAGTACTTCTCGCTGTGGATCAACCACCGCGCGGCGAGCGAGGGGATCTGCGGCACGACGACCGAGTTGCAGCAGGGCGACGAGGTCCTGTTCTTCGTCGACCGCTGCATCAGCGACCCGGTGACCTTCCTGTGCACGAACCCGCCGGTCCTGCCGCTCGGGCTGACCACGCCGCGCAGCGTGGCGCCGGGTGTCCCGTTCAACGTCAGCGTCGTCGAGTACGCCGCCGACGGGGCGCCGTCACCCGTCGACGGCGCGACCGTGACCGGCGCCGACGCGCCCGTGACCACCGACGCGGCCGGCAGTGCCACCGTGACGGTCACCGCGAGCGGGCCGTTTCGCCTGCGCGCGACGCAGGCCAACCGCGCTCCGTCGGCGACCGAGGACGCCTGTGCGACCAACGGCGCCGACGGCCAGTGCGGCAGCGCCGCCCCGCCGGCCCCGACGTGCGAGACGAACGGCAGCGACGGGCGCTGCGGGACGACCGACCGCCAGGCGCCCGCCGCCGCGATCACCGCCATCCGCGAGGGCCGGCGCTTCACGCGCGCCAGCGCGCCGCGGCGGCTTCGCGCGACGATCGCCGCCGATCCGTCCGGGCTGCAGGTCGTCAAGCTGCGCCTGAGCCGCACCGTCGGTCCGCGCTGCACGTACTACAGCGGCAGGAGCGAGCGCTTCCGGCCCGCCCCCTGCGGCGTCAACCGCGCGTCGTGGTTCGCCGTCGGCGACCGCGAGCAGGTCGACTACCTGCTGCCCGAGAGGCTCACGCGCGGGCGCTACGTGCTCGACGTCAACGCCGTCGACAAGGCCCACAACCGCGACGACCCACGCCGGCGAGGCGGCAACCGCGTCGTCTTCCATGTGCGGTAGGACCCGCCGCGCGGCCGGCCTGCTGGCCGTGGCGACCGCCGCAGCCGCGCTCGCCGGCTGCGGCGTCGGGCCGGGCGAGGAGCCCGACCGCCCGGTCGGCCTGACGGCGACGCGTGACTTCGGCGCCCGCACCGTGCTGGCGATCGCCGACGCGAAGGTCTCCGGCTCGGACACCGCCATGCGCGTCACGCAGCGCAACGCGAAGGTCACGACCCGCTTCGGCGGCGACTTCGTGCACGGCATCTCCGGCATTGCCGGGGGCCGGCGCGACGGCCGGCCGGTCGACTGGTTCATCTACCTCGACGGGATCCTCACCGACCAGGGCGCGGGCGGGCTGCGCGTCGTGGGCGGCGAGCGGATCTGGTGGGATCACCACGAGTGGGGCCTGACGCCGGACATCCCGGCGGTCGTCGGCTCGTTCCCCGAGCCGTTTCTGCACGGTGCGGGCGGGCGGACACCGGTCAAGGTCCAGTGCGAGCGGCCGCAGGAGGCGGCGTGCGACACCGTCATCTCGCGGCTCGAAGGCCTCGGCGTCGACGCCGCCCGCGGCCCGCTGCGCCGCACCGAGCGCGACGCCTCGCTGCGCATCCTCGTCGGCACGTGGAACGGCCTGCGCGACGGCACTCCCGAGGCCCGCAGCCTCGAGCAGGGACCGAAGTCCAGCGGCGTCTTCGCGCGCTTCGGCGACGAGGGCACGGCGCTGTCGCTGCTCGACCCGCGCGGCCGGGTCGCCCGGCGGCTGAGCGCCGGCGCCGGTCTCGTCGCGGCCACGCGGCAGCCCGGACGGCCGCCCGTCTGGTTTGTCACCGGCACCGACGCCGCCGGGCTCGCCGACGCAGCCGAGGTCTTCGACGAGCCGGGCCTGCGCAACCATTTCGCCGTCGCCACGTCCGACGACCACCCGCTGCGCGTGCCGCAGCCCTCCGCAGGCGGCTGATGGCGCAGCCCGGGGCGAGTCCGCTGCACGCCGCGCGGGCGCCGGTCGCCGCCGCCTACGCCTGCGCACTCGTTACGGCCGCGCTGGCGTTCGAGCACCCGCTCGTGCTCGCCGCGATCGGCGTGGCGATCCTCGCCGCGGGCATGCTCGCCGGCGCGGGCCGCCGGCTCCTGCGGGCGTGCATCTTCGGCGTCCCGTTCGCGATCGTGATCGCGCTCGTCAACCCGCTCGTCGCGCGCGAGGGGCTCGACGTCGTCCTGCGCCTCGGCGATCTCGGGCCGCTCGGGACCCTCGACGTCACCCAGCAGAGCCTCGTCTTCGGCGCGATCCTCGGCCTGCGCGCGCTGCTCGTCGTGCTGGCCGGGGCCGCGTTGCTGGCGGCGATCGTCGACGCCGACGAGCTGCTGCGGCGCTTTCGCGGCATCTCCGCGCGATCGGCGCTGACCGCCGCGCTCGCCGTGCGGCTCCTGCCGGTCCTCGGCCGCGACGCGCGACGCCTCGCCGACGCGCGCCGCTGCCGGCCCGGCGCCTGCGCCCGGCCGGGCGCCACGGAGCGCCTGCAGATCGTCCGCGCCGTCGCGACCGGCGCCCTGGATCGCGCGCTCGACGTCGCCGCGACGCTCGAGGTCCGTGGCTACGCCGGCCCCGCCGCCAAGGTCCGGCCCGGCCGGCCGCACGAGCCGTGGTCGCGCCACGACGTCTCCGTCGCGGCCTCCGCGGCCGGTCTGCTCGTCCTCGCCGGCGGCGCGCGGCTGCTCGGCGTCGCCCCCTTCGAGGCCTATCCGCAGACGCTGGCGCCGGTCGGCGCAGGGGAGTGGGTGCTGTGCCTGGCGCTCGTGCTCGTCGCGCTCGCGCCGTTCGCCGATCGCCGCGGGGTGCTGCGATGACCGCCGCCGTCCTGCGCTTCGAGGCCGTCACGTACCGCTACCCGCACGCCGAGCAGCCGGCCCTGCGCGACGTGTCGGTCGACATCGCGCCAGGCGAGTTCGTCGTCGCGGCGGGCCTGTCGGCGTCGGGCAAGTCGACGTTCCTGCGCGCCGCGTCGGGGCTCGTCCCGCACTTCCACGGCGGCCAGTTCGGCGGCCGCGTGTCGACCGGCGGCCTCGATACGCGCGACCACGGCCCCGCGGCGCTGTCGACGGTCGCCGGGACGCTCTTTCAGGACCCCGAGACGCAGGTCGTCCTCTCGACCGTGCGCGCCGAGCTCGCGCTGCCGCTGGAGAACCGCGGCCACCGTGCCGCCGCCGTCGCGCGCGGGGTGGAGGAGGCGGCGCTGGCGCTCGGCATCGGCGATCTGCTGGACCGCGCGACGCACGAGCTCTCCGGCGGCGAGCTGCAGCGCGTCGCGCTCGGTGCGGCGCTGGCCGGCCGCCCGCGGATCCTGCTGCTCGACGAGCCGACCTCGCAGCTCGATCCCGTCGCCGGCGACGAGCTCGTCTGGCTGCTGCGCCGCCTCAACGAGGAGTGGGGGACGGCGATCGTGCTCGTCGAGCACCGCCTCGAGCGCTGCCTCGGCGCCGCCGATCGCGTGCTCGCCTTCGACGGCGGCGCGCTGGCCTGCGACGCGCCGCCGCGCGGGTTTCTGGAATGGGCCGCCGAGCGGGCGCCCGCGCTGGCGACGCCGGGCGCGCGGCTGTTCGCCCGCGCCGGCCTGCGGCCTGCGCCGAGCGGGGTGAAGGAGGCGCGCGCGACGCTGCGTGCGCACGGGCTGCTGGCGGACGAGTCCGGTCCGCCGGTCCCGGCCCCGGGCCCGGCCGCGCCGGCGCCGACGCGCACCCGCCGCGGCCTCACCGCCCTCGCCCGCCGCAGCGCCCCCCAGCAGCCGCCCGCGCTGGCCTTCCGCGGCGTCTGGTTCGAGCGCGCCGGCGGGCGCGCGGTCCTGCGCGGTATCGACCTCGCGCTCGCGCCGGGCGAGCGCGTCGCGCTGATGGGCCGCAACGGCGCCGGCAAGTCGACGCTGCTGCGCCACGCCAACGGGCTGCTCACCCCGACGCGCGGCCGCATCGAGGCCGCCGGCCGCGTCGCGCTGCTGCTGCAGAACCCCAACGACTACTTCCTCGCCGACCGCGTCAGCGGCGAGCTCACCCCGGCCGCGCTCGAGGCCGCCGGCCTCACCGCGCTGGCGGGCCGCCATCCGCGCGACCTGTCCGGCGGCGAGCGCCAGCGGCTCGCGCTGGCGATCGTGTCGGGCACCGCGGACGGCAAGTCCGCGCCGACCCCGCCCGCTGCGCTGTGCCTCGACGAGCCGACGCGCGGCATGGACCGCGCGGCCAAGGGCGACCTCGCCTCGACCCTGCGCGCCGCCGCCGCGGCGGGCAGCGCGGTGCTCGTCGCCACCCACGACCCCGAGTTCGCCGCCACGCTGGCCGAGCGCGTCGTGCTGCTCGCCGGCGGTCGCGTCATCGCCGACGGTCCCGTCGCCGAGGTGCTGAGCGGCGGCTGGTACTTCGCGACCGAGACGGCGCGGATCGTCGACGGGGCGCTGCTGCCCGAGGACGGCGCCGAGCTGCTGCGCGCGCGCATGACGCTCGAGGTGCGGCCGTGACCTGGCAGCTTGCCTCGTTCGCGCTGCTGGCGCTCGCGCTCGGCGCCGGCTTCGCCTGGTACGAGCGCGCGCAGCCGTCGGCGAAGGTGCTCGCGCTCGTGGCGACGCTCGCCGCGCTCGCCGCGCTCGGCCGGATCGCGTTCGCCCCGCTGCCGAGCGTGAAGCCGACCACCGACATCGTGCTGCTGTCGGGCTACGTGCTCGGTGGGGCGCCCGGCTTCGCCGTCGGCTCGGTCGCCGCGCTGGCGTCCAACGTGTTCTTCGGCCAGGGACCGTTCACGCCCTGGCAGATGGCCGCCTGGGGCGGGGTCGGGGTGTTCGGCGCGCTGCTGGCGCGCGTGTTCGGCCGTGACCTCGGGCGCTGGTCGCTGGCCGCGGCCTGTGCGCTGGCGGGCCTGGCCTACGGCGCCTTCCTCGATCTGCACCTCTGGGTCATGTACGCCGGCGAGCACTCGCTGAACGAGTACCTCGTGATGGCCGGCCGCGGCCTGCCGTTCAACCTCGGCCACGCCGCCGGCAACGTCGTCTTCTGCCTCGCCTTCGGACCGCTGCTCACGCGCGCGCTGCAGCGCTACCGTGACCGGCTCGACGTGACCTGGAAGCCACTGCCCATCCCCGCAGCCAAAGCCGGCAGCGCCGCCGTGGCGGTCGCTGCGCTGCTCGTGCTGCTCGGCGCGCTCGCGGCCCCACCGGCGGCGCGGGCGGCCGATCGCCACTCCGCCCGCGCGATCACCTACCTCGCCAAGGCCCAGAACACCGACGGCGGGTTCGGGCCCGCCGGCGGGCGCGCCTCGAGCCAGCTGCACACGAGCTGGGCCGTGCTCGGGCTGCGCGCCGCCGGCCGCGACCCCAACCGGGTGCGCCGCAACGGCCGCTCGCCGGTGGACTACATCGTGCGCGGGATCGGCCGCATACGCGGCATCGGCGACATCGAGCGCACGATCCTCGCCCTGCGCGCCGCGAACCGCTCGGTGCGCTCGGTCGGCGGCCGTGATCTCGTCCGCGAGCTCAGCCGCCAGCGGCGCCGCAACGGCTCGTTCGCCGGCCTGGCCAACCAGACGGCGTTCGCGATCCTCGCCCTGCGCGCCGCCGGCCGTCCGCGCAGCGACCGCACCGTGCGCACCGCGGCGACCTGGCTCATCAACCAGCACAATGCCGACGGCGGTTACAACTTCGCCGGCAAGGGGGGGCGCAGCGGGATCGACGACACCGCGGCCGCCCTGCAGGCGCTCGTCTCCGCCGGCAAGCGCGGCTCGAAGACGGTCGCGCGCGCCGCGAACTTCCTCGCCGCGCAGCAGAACGCCGACGGCGGGATGGCGCTGACGCCCGGCCAGGGCTCCAACGCGCAGTCGACGGCCTGGGCGATCCAGGGCCTCGTCGCGGCCGGCCGCTCGCCGGCGCGCCTGCACCGCCGCGGCGCCCGCTCCCCGCTGGAGTACCTGCGCTCGCTGCAGAGCGCCAACGGCGCCGTGCGCTACTCGCGCTCGAGCACGCAGACGCCGGTGTGGGTCACGGCGCAGGCGCTGACCGGGTTCAGCGCCCGCCCGTTCCCGCTGCGCTGACGCTCTCGTCGCAAGGTCAGAGTGAAACTTTCGCGCCGCCGCTGCATACGGCTAGCATTCTGCGACATGAAGACGCTCTACCTGCGAAACGTGCCAGATGACGTGAGCGAACGGCTCGCCGCGCTCGCCGCGCGCGACGGAATGTCCGTGTCGGCGTTCGCACTGAGAGAATTGAGCCATGCCGCGCGGCGTGCGGACAATCCTGCGCTGCTGGGTGAGTTGCCGGACCTTGGCGTGTCGGCGCATGATGTCGTCACCGATATCGAGGCCGGCCGCTCCATCCGGTGATCGTCCTCGACGCGTCCGCCGTCGTCCTCGCGCTGTGCAACGACGGCAACGCCCGCCGACTGCTGGCCGGCGAGAGCGTCGCGGTGCCGCACCTCGCCGACTCCGAGGTCGCTCACGCGCTGCGGGCACAGGTGCTGCGGGGCCAGATCGGCGCCGACGACGGCGGCGCTGCCCTGGCCCGCTGGGCGCAGCTCGGCGTGCGCCGATTTGCGGTCAGCGTCCTCTTACCCAGGATCTGGGAGCTGCGCGAGAACGTCACGGCATATGACGCGACGTACGTCGCACTGGCCGAAGGCCTCGCATGCGATCTCGTCACCGCCGACGCGCGGCTCGCGCAGGCACCCGGACCAAGGTGTGCGATCACGGTGGTCAGGCGCTGAGCACGGGCAAGGCGCGGCACACGTGCACGTTGTGGTAGCGCCATCATCCGCGCGGAATCCAACGATTAGCGTTTGTCGCCATTCGCCGATCGCCAGGGTGGCTGGCCCTCGCTTCGCGTTCGGTCTCCGGGTCGGGTGCCGAGCGCTGTTGCTGCGGGGGCTGGGTCAGCGTCTGGGAGTGTGCGACGACGCCCGAAAGCGGGTGTCGTCGGGGCGGTGATCGTCGTCGTTGTCGTGGCGACGATCGCCGTCGTGATCACATCCGGAGCTGGCGGGTGATCGGTGGTCGCCGTTGCCGAAGTACCCGAGCGCGATACGCTCCGAGAACTTGTCGTCGTGGTCGCAGCCGTCGTCGTCGTGGTCGTCGTGATCGCCGTGCTTGGTGAAGTCGAAGTAGGCAATGTGGTCGCTGCCGTCACGGAGCGTGACGTTGAGGATCCGGCATTGGTTTTTCCAGCGCTTGTCGGTCTTCCACAGGTACGTGTACTTCCGGCTGCCTGGGTGATGGTGAAGACCCTGGGTTCCGGGAGGAGCGGTCGATGTCGTGGGGCCGAGTGGCTGGTTGGTGCGGCAGTTGATCTGCTGTGAGTAGGGGGCGCCTGGGGCCAGAATGTCGCGGCCCAGGTCGGCGCAGAGCTTGAACTTGACCGGGATCGTGCGGCCGGCCTGGACCTTGTTTGGCCGGCCTGAATCGGGGTTCTCCACGGGCGGGAAGAAGCCAGTGAACTCGCACGAGGCCCCGCCCTCAACGCGGTACCCGCAAGACGCAGTTGTCGTGTGATCAACGCGATCGCGCGCCGAGGTCGTGAAGGTCTTGTCGCCCGCGGTGGCGGTATCCAACGCAACGGTGCCCGACGTGTCCGCGGCGAGCCCGGACTGGCGGTCGGCGGCACTGATGATCGCGCTGGCGGCTTGGCCGCGTTGGACGATCTGCGGGCACGAGATCGTGATCGTCGGTGGATCGGAGTCGACCTTCACCGTTCTGGTGGTTGCGAGGGACTCGTTGCCGACGAAGTCGAGCACAGTGTCGCTGGCTTGGTGCTCGCCGCTGGTCGAGAACGTCTGGTCGGGACCGAGGGTCGACGGGTCGACGCCGCTGCCGGGGCTGTCATCGGCGAGGCTTGGGTCTCCGGCAGCGGCGAACGCCAATGTGACGCGGTCGCGGTACCAGGCGTTCGCCGGATCGAGCGGGTCAACCCAGAACGGTGCCGGTAGCGAGGCGGTGGGCGCGTTCGGGGCGGTCTTGTCGACCTTGACCGGGGTTGAGTCGCCGGAGGGTGCGCTTGACCGCTCGCCGTCGCTGGCGATCACGCGGTAGGTGAACGTGCCCTCGCGCTCAGGCGATCCGGCCTGGAACGCATGCGTGCTGCCCGCGATGCCGCGTTTGGCCGCTGTGTAGCCGTCGTCGGCGGCGCGACGCAGGAGCGTGTACGTGACGGGGTCGCCGTCGACGTCGCCGGCGGGATCCCAGGCCAGGTTGAACGTCCCGTCGCGGTTGGCCGTCTCGTCGGCAACTGGTGGGCCCGGCGTGACGGGAGTGGTGTTGACGCGATAGCGGCAGGTGGCCCGGGCCTGGTGACCGACGTTGTCGCGCGCGAGCACCTCAAGGTCGTGTCCCCCGGCGTCGGCGGTGTCCAGCACTCGTGGTCCGCTCGGGTCGTCGCGCAGCCCCGACTGAACATCACTTGCGAGGACTTCGACGTTGACCGTGTCGCCAGCGTGCACGACCGCCGGACAGCCGCGGATCTCAACGAACGGCGGGTCTGCGTCAACGCGGACCGTCCGCTCCACTGGTCGTGAGACGTTGCCGGCCCGGTCAGCGACTGTTGCCGCTGCCGTGTGTGTCCCGCTGGTCGTGAATGTCATGTCGGCGCTCAGCGTCGCCGGATCGATTCCGCTGCCGCGACTGCCATCGGGCAGGTCAGGGTCCGGCCCAGCCACGAAGCTGACCACGGCGGTGTCCTTGTGCCAGTCGTTGGCGTCTCCGGGCGGATCGTAATCCGCTGCTGCGATGGACGCGGTCGGCGCACCGGGAGCAGTCCGGTCGACCTTGACGGGCTCAGACTCAGGAGAGAACGCGCTTCCAAGCTCCGGCGGATCCTGCGAAAAGCAGAACCAGTCGATGTCGACCTTGGCGCCAGCCCCAGCCGTGCCATCGCCAAACGACAAGCGTGGACGCCGCATAATTGACAGCGGCGCACCGGTCGCCACCAAGGACCCGTCGATGAACAGGCGGTACCCGCTGCTAGGGAAACTCTCCAGACTGTAGATGCGGTAGGAGGTCGCGTCGAGCCGCGCGACGATCCGCGCGTGCGAGTCCTTAACCTCGGCCACACCGACGCCAACGCTGAATTCCTCCAAGCCCGTCTCGAGACCCGCAAAGAAACCATAAGGGTTGTGGGTCTGCCCCGTCTGAGCGAGCACCCGGGCACGAAGGCTAATCCGGAACGGCAGCGTCGGGTCGAAGTCTGACCGCTGGTAGATGATGTGCCCGGCACCGCTGGTCGGGATCGTGGTCGTGTTCTGGTGCAATGCCCCGTCGGAGACGCTGAACACGTCGTCCTCCCGGGCACCCGAATGGTCGATGCTGACAAACCCCCATCCTTGGCTGCTGGGCAGGACTCCCGGTTGGTCGAAGTCCAAGCGGTACTTGCACGGTGCCTGCGCGGCCGCGGTGACGAGCGCCCGGACGCGATAGGTGTGGGTGCCCTCCGGTGCACGCGTGGCCGCACCGAACGCGAAGTCGGCACCCTCCAGGTCCCCCGCGCCATCCACCGTGCGATACCCGTTGTTGCGGACATCGTCCTGCTGCAGCGCGTAACGGATTGGGTCCGCTCCGCCGGTCGACGGCTGCCACCCAAGGCTGAACTCGCCGCGATTCGGGGTCGCGGATCCTTCCGTGAGCTGCGGTCGGCCCGGAGTTCCGGGACCTGGGCGTGGCTCCTCGGCAGTGTAGAACTGCCCGAAGTACTCATCCTCGATTTCGCCGCCTTCAAGCTCGCGCAGCTCGACGCGGTCAAACGGGGCGTCGCTGGTGATGCCGATAAACCAGGGGGTGTCGTTGGGCGCGTCGTAGGAGAACGTGCGCACCACCGCCGCGCCGAGCTTGAGCGTGACCTGAAACAGCGAGTCCACGCAAACTTCGCCGCAGAAGCCGCTGATGGGTTCGACGAAATCAAATCCGAGAGCCTTGACGGGCTTCGCCAGCGCAATGTTCAGGTCCTCGAACGCGTCGATCGCGAGCTCGTGGCCGGGAAGCACCGAGGACCAGTCGCCACCGTTCGCGCTCAGGGTGCCTAGCTGAAGGCCCGTGGCGCGTGGCCCCCGGCTGAAGGTCACGTCGCCGACCGTGTGCGGGCTGGGGATCGGACCGATTCGTGGTAGGGGTCCAGTCGCGCTCTTCGCGCCCGGAAGGCGCAGGAACGCTGCTCGATCCAGCAGTGCCGCTGGCGGCGGTGCGGGCGGCGTTGGCGCGTCGTCGTCGTTGATCGTGACGACCGCGCTGTCGGCTGTGAGGGTCGCTCCGGACGGGTTTCCGAGCCGCACCTGGAACGTCTCGTCGGGCTCGTCGACACGATCACCCAGCAGCACGACCGTCAGGGACTTCGTCGTCTCGCCGGGTGCGAACCGCAGCGTCCCAGCCGCGATCCGATAGTCAAGGCCAGCCGTTGCGCTCACGTCGATCGTCCGATGATCAACGGAGACCTCACGGTCGCTCGCGGCGGACAGCGTGAGCACCAGTCTCGCCACGCCCTGACTGTCACCTTCAGAAACCGCTATGTCCGCGACCGAAAGCGTCGGCAGATCTGGATCAGGCGGTAGCGACGGGTCGTCGTCATCGAGGATCGTCACGACCGCGCGGTCCTTCGTCAAGGAGGCGCCACTAGCGTTGGACAGCCTGAGCTGGAAGGTCTCGTCGAGCTCGTCGGTGCGATCACCCACCAAGACGGCAGTGATCGACTTCGATGTCTGGCCGGCCGCGAAGCTCAGCGTGCCGACCGCAGTCCGGTAGTCCATCCCCGCCATCGCAGTCGCGTCGACCGTGCGGTAATCGACCGAGACCTCGCTGTCGCTCGGCGCGGACAGGCTGACCTGCACCCGCGCTTGGCCCTCGCCATCTCCTTCGGGCCCCGACACATCAGCGATCGACAACGCCGGTTGCTCCGGCACAGGAGGCACAGGCGGGGCATCATCGTCGCGGATCGTGGCGACCGCGCGATCATTGGCAAGCGTCGCAGCCGTGACATTCGTAATACGCAACTGGAACGTCTCGACTGCTTCGTCAACCGTGTCGCCCAGCACGGCCACCTCCACCGTCTCCCGAACCTGGCCAGGAGCGAACGTGATCGTGCCCGTCACGCCGACGTAATCCTCGCCGTGAGTCGCGGTCACATCAGACGTCCGAACGTCCAGAGACACCGCGCCACTGGCCGGCGTCGACAGCTCCAACTCAAACGTCGCCGAGTGCTGCCCGCCATCCCCCTCCAACACCGACACATCACGAACCGACACCACGGGCGCGCCATCGTCCGTCGCCGGATCGCAGTCATCGTCCTTGCCATTGTTCGCGACCTCGTCGGCATCCGGGTTGACGGCCGCGTCGTTGTCGTCGCAGTCGACGTTCGCGCGCCAGCCATCCACATCGGCGTCGGGTCGCACGACGCTGACCAGCCACACGTGGCTCGCCTCCCCGCCGTCGGGCCTTGAGTCCGACGCTCGCGCGACGACCGTGTGGATGCCCGGCGCCGCCGGCGACGACCGCAGGGTGAATGCGTCCCCCGTGGCGGCCTTGGCGCCGTCGATCAGCCACGACGTCGTGACGGCGTCGCCGTCGGGATCGCTCGTCGACGTGCTGAACGCAAGCTCGTCGCCAACGACGAGCTCGTGGACGCCCGCCGCCGGCTCGAACGCCGTGATCGTCGGTGGGCGGTTCATCTCCGCCACAGTGACGCGCGCGTAGGCGACATTCGTGCGGCCGTCGTCGTCGGTGACCTTGAGGCCCAAGAGCGCCTCACCGGCCGTCGTCGCGGTGTAGCTGGGAGTCGGTCCGGTGGCATCGTCGAACTCGGCGTCGCCGTCCAGGTCCCAGGCGTAGGACGCGACCGTGCCGTCGGGATCGTTTGAGCCCGACCCGTCGAGGTCGACGGCGGAGCGCTCACTCGTCGCATACGGGCCGCCGGCGTTGGCGACCGGCAGTCGTTCCGGGACGGCGAGCGACGCGATCTCCGCGATGACGGCGTCGAGGTCGGACGCGAGGCCACCGAGCTTGCCCGCGAGAGCAGCGTTCGTGCTCTGGATGTCGGAGACCGCCCGCGCGAGGCCCGCGCGCGAGAACCCGGACACGGCGTTGCCGATGACGGCGAGGCGCGTGCGCTCGACGTCCGCTGCGCTGAGCCCCGCGTTGCGCAGGGAGCGCACCGTCGCGGGATCCAAGCCCGCGGCGATGTCGCGCTGGATCTCGACGAGCGCGTCGCGCTCGCCGTCGAAGTCGTGCGTGCCCGCCGCAGCGTCGAGGAGCGCGAGCGCCTCCGTGCTCGCCGTTTGCTCGCGCTGCAGGTGCCCCACGAACGCTCGCGCCGCCCTCGCTTGGACGAGCGCGTACTCCGGATCGCCGGCCTCCGCTGCGCCTTGGTAGCGCTCCAGCGCGCGCAGCAGGAGTCGACGACCGCGACCTCGCCGCTCGCCTCCCGCGCGAGTGCCGCGAACGCGGCCTGGCGTGCGCTCAAGCCGTTGTCGGCGACGCGCTCGCGCGCGCCTAGCGCGGGCGGTTGCACGAAGTCGGGATCCGGCGGGTCGTTGGCGAGCGCTCGCCAGCGGAGCGTCTCGACGCCCGCGAGCCTGAGCGCCGCGCTCGACGGGCCGCCGGTCGCGGCGAAGTACGCCGCATCGACCGCCGACTCGCGCAGCAGATCGACCAGCTTGCCTTTGCGCTTAAAGTCGACGATCGAGGTGAACGCGTTGACGACGCGATCGAGGACGGCCAGCGCGACGAGGCCGACGACCATCGTTCGATAGTGGCGGGCCTTGGCTTCAGCGTCGGACTTGATCGCGGCGATCAAGGGGCTCAGCGGTGGAAGCGTCGACGGCAGCACGACGCGAAACGCATCCGCGACGATGAAGTCCACGGATGTGTCGAAGCGCCCGTCCTGGCACTCGTCGAAGACGACGTCGTAGTCCCCGGCGGGAAGTCCGCCGGGGGCCGGCGGCGTGAGCGCCAGGATCTCGTCCCAGAAGCCCACGGTGTGGCTGTAGACGAGTGCGAGCTTCTTGCCGGCCAGCGCGTCGCCGGGTTGCGTTGTGCCGGCGGGAACGATGTGAAAGTTGGTCGTGGTGAAGAAGAAGCTGTCGTTGACCCCGTCGGGACCGCACGTGTACACGGGCTCACCGTTTCCGAACTCGACGCGGATGGCCTCGTTGGCACCGTAAGTGCCCTTGTCGAACAGGAGCTCCTGAGCCGCAGAGGCACTGGACGCGCCGAACGCCAGGACGCACGCGACGGCGCCCATCAGGGCTGTGCACGCCCGCAAGAAACCCGGCGGGATGGATCCCAATCGCGACCGTCTGGATCCCGTGCCTCCTCGGATTGTTGAGCAATAGTCGATCGGGCTCTGGCTGTCAATCCATTCGTCACCACCCGCCACGATTCTCGTACTGGTCGCGTCGTGCGCCGGTCGCTGGGTGGTGGCGGCTAGCTGCTCTTTGTCGCCGCCGAACCGGCGATCGTGGCGACAAACCAGGTCCGTGAGGTAGCACGAAGGGGCTTCCGCCGCGGCGACAAATAGGCTCGCCCGATTTGTCGGGCGCAGGCGATCTGGCAGTGCTCGCGCAGGCGACGTGGCAGCGTCGAATACGGTCTTGGTGTCAGCGCAAACGCAGGCTTGGCGTCAGCGGATCCCGTCGCCTTCGTGTCAGTCGGGATCGTCGAGGAACGGTGGCTCGGGACCGGGCCAGTCAGCGCGAAGTCCGAACAGTTCTCGCGGTGAGGACGTTTCCTCGTCGGCTTGGTGTTCGAACTGTGCCTCGGTGCTGCCCACGCTGACGGGGATCTGCAGCGACTCCGTGAGCGGGTTGGTTGCCCACGGATTGGGCCAGAGCCGTGGACGCCGATTCGCGAACTCAGGCCCGGGCAGGATTCCGAAGCCAGTCATGAGCCCGGATACGGATTGCGCCCGCGGGCCGCGCTTGTCGATCCAGAAGCCGTTGCGCAGCCTGACCCACTGCTCGCGTCCGCGCTCGCCCATGTAGTACTGGAGCGCGGTGTCGCCGAATAATGCCTTCTCCGCGGCCGGGAGATCCGCAAAGGTCGACGGCATCAGGACGGCGAGCAGCAGAGGCTCGCGGAGAGTGCCGTACTTCCCCCGCTTGCGATTCAGCGTCGCGCGGAGCTTCTCGGTGTCGTTGACGTTGCCGACCATCGCGGGGCCGACCCCGATGAGGTGCTTGAGGGGTCCTCGGTGCTCGGGCTGCAGCGGGAACGCCATTAGCTCAAGCTCCCAATCGCGAATTTCGATCGAGTGGCTGGGATACACGCCCGAGGCCAAAGCCTCGTCAGGGTCGAGCTTGTCGAGCCATTCCTGTATCGGTCGGACGATCTCGCGGATGCGGGGCATGTCGGTCCCGATGCGCTCGAAGTCGATCGAGATCGTGAACGTCGCGCTTTGCACCTTCTCGACCGCATCTAGGATTTGTGCCTCAAGCGCGCTGTGCTCTTGGTCATCCTCAATGCCCGAGAATGTCGTCGCGGCTTCCACGTAGAAAGCCCCGCGTGCCGAGCGAGCCAGGAAGTCTGCTCGGTCGTCGCTATCGGTCAAACGGGGATGCACCTCGACCTCGAAGCCCGAGCGCCGTAGGAAGGTGTAGAGGTATAGCTCCCACCACGCGGCGTAGTGCTGACGATGGTCGTCCTTGCGAAACCGGCTTCGCAGGTCTCTGGCGGGCTCGCCCTTCGGGAAGTCGTCGAACCAGCGATCGAGTTCGTCCCGCACGCGCGCCCAATAGGGCTGGGCGACTCGATCCAGGAACGAGAAGCTCGATTCGGCGAACCCAGCGTGACGGGCGTTCCCCCTCTGAACGACTACGCGATCCCCTGCACGCCCGCAGACCGAGAGCTCTGGCGTTCGAGCTCGATCCCGATCTTCGGCGTCGTGCATCACACGGGCAACCTGTGCTGGACGAACCTCACGGCATGGACGCGATCGCTGGCCAGCGACGCGCAGCCGCCCGCCGCACCGGTCGACGCGACGTTCCGCCTCGACCAACGGGGCCTTCCGAGCTTCTTGCGTCAAGCCCGCGCCTACCTACGCGCCGACGGACCGCCAGCACTCGTGGACCTCGCATCCCCCGATCCCACGCGCCAGCGAGCTGCTGTCTTCGACGCGTTCGGGCTCGGGCGCCACGATCCGCGCCCGCTGCTCCTCTTGCGTGCGTCCCTGCGATACATGCACGATCGAGTGGTCCTCGAGCCCGCGATCCGCATCTTGACGCTCACCGTCGGGCACGGCGACATCTTCTGGACGCACGACAACTGGCTCTCGGAGTCGATTTGCGATGCCGTTCGCCCCGAGCTTCGCTGGTCGGCCGCCGAGGTCGAGCAACTCATCGGAGCGACTGACGACTGGTGGCGTGGAGGTCTCGGTCAAGACGTTCACGCATTGCTCGACGCCGACCCCAACGTCAACAACGCCGTCGAGCGCGCCTACATGGCGACACCGAACGACGACGTCGCCTACCGATGCATGCAGATCCTGATCGACGCAGCGCGCAGCGACCCGCTCGGCGAAATGACCCGGCTCATCACCCTTCGACCCACCCTCGCCACAGACGACTTCGCCATCGAGCTACGCACGCAGCTCGAAGAGGACAACATCTTCCGGCTCTGGCTGTGACTCGCCGCGGTCAATGGCGACAAACACTAAGCGTTGGATTTCGCACGGATGATGGCGCGACCCCACGTTGTCGCCGTCCACACCGTTCACGTGTTCGAGCCCGCGGCCTCGACGCCGCGCTCGCGCCCCGATCGACGGCAGCCAGCTCAGCCCGTGCGGGAGGTACCAGTTGCGCTCGCCGAGCAGCCCCGTCGTCGCCGGCAGCAGCACCGCACGCACCACGGTCGCGTGGCCAGAGCTACCCCGTCCACGCGCTCGCGCACCTGTTCGGCTTCGAGCTTTTGGGGGGTCCGCATTGGAAGGACCTCCCGTTCAACCGCGCGGCCCCGGACATCCGCTATCGAGCATTCCTTCGCTCGGACCGGGAGCCGGAGCTACAGCTTCGGGGAGCGATCGGAGACGTCGCCGCACTTGGTGCACTCGTGTGTGTGCGCCCGAAACCTGTAGGGAGTCATGGGCTCGAGCGGTCGCCAGTCATGGCGGCAGAAGCGTCGCCTCAGGGCCTCTTTCTTGTCGGCCACGATGGCGTGGGCCGTCGTAAAGACCCCAGGCGAGGACGCGTTCTGAGGCGCTGCCTTTGTGACGACGCCGACGCTCGCTCGCGGTGACCCCGCGCACGCCCTGGACGAGCACCTCCTTCGGGGTGTACGGCGCGGGGGTGTCACCGGCCTGCCGTCCGCCGGCGCCCCGTCGATCCGGTGGACCGGCGTGTTCGCCCGGGGGTTGGCCTCACCATGCGCCCAGCCCCGCCCGGACCTATAGGTTGCCCCACCCCGAGTCCGGCCGCCTGCCGATTGGCCGGCGCCGCCACGCTGGCCTTCGGTTGCCGTCATGCCGACCGCCCTGCGCCGCCCCTCGCTGATCCAGGCCTGGCGGGACCCGCTCTACCTCAGCGCTGCGCTACCGCTCGGCGTCCTCGCGTTCGTCGTGCTCATCACCGGCCTGAGCGTGGGGATCGCCGCGTCGATCGCGTTCATCGGCCTGCTGCTGCTCGGCCCGCTCGGAACGCTGGTGGGAACCGCGGCGCTCGCTCACGGTCCCCGCCACGAGCTACCGGATCGACACGGACACCGGCAGCGTCGACGTCACGGCCGACGAGGCGCTCGCGCGAGACGACCGCGCCGCACGGCACCGCGATATGTCCACCGGCTCGGGCGACATCACGCTCCGCGCTGGGGGATAGGCGCGGTCAGGGCACCGGCCCGGGGCGCTGGGGTCGAGCGCGCGCTTCAGCGCACGATCGGGGACACCTCGACGTCATCGGTCACACGTAGCGGGGCCGACGGCGCGGCGGGCGCACCGGTTGGCGGACCGGGCGGCGCGGCGCGCGCCTGCGCCCAGTTGGAGATGCCGCTCTGCAGCTGCAGGGAGTAGTCGAGGGAGAGCTGCCCCGGCGTGAACGGCGTCTGCGCCTTGATGTTGCGGAAGTACTGCTCGATCACCTGCTGCGACGCGTTGTTGGGCAGGACGCCCGGAACGGTCGGTCGCGAGAGGTCCGGCGGGATCTGCGCGGTCGAGTGACACGACATGCAGGAGGACACCGGGTTGTCGACCGGGCCGTTGAGGCGGCCGCCGCGGCCGAGGTGCTGGATGACCGGTCGCGCGTCCGGGTTGATGACCGTCTCTCGCAGCGGCCCCTCCTCCTCGGCGAGGCGGTCGGGGTCGTTGCCCCACATGACGCCGATCGGGACCATCCGCTCCCACACGGTGTCACCGGGCGCGTCGCCGTTGTAGATGAAGGTGCCGAACACCCAGCCCGTGGTGTCGTCCGCGCGGCGGTCACGGATGGCGACATCGATCTGCAGCAGCCGCAGCTTGGGTCGCGGTCCGTTGCCACGCGCGCGGTCGATGTCGGCCTCCCATTGCATCGACCCCTTCAGGAAGGGAACCTGGCTCAGCGATGCTGTGGTGAGCAGCAGCTTGAACGCGACGGTTCCCTCGGGGAACGCCGCCTTTTTCGGGTCCGGCTGGTCGTGGTTGCGCCAGACCTGCCCGAGGACGAACCCGCCGCGCGGGTTGTACAGGCTGACCGCCCAGTTACGAGCCGGCTCCGTCTGCGTCGGAGCGAGCTCCTTGGGCCGGGAGCGGCGCTCGCTCGTCAGCCCGTGGATGAACTCGCGGCCCTTCTCGCCGAAATGCATCCAGGGGGCGTGAAACCACGGGCGAACGGTGTTGTCCTGCCCGCGGAAGTCGACGGCGGTGTTGCCGTCGAGGGCGTAGTCGAGCACCGCAGCGAGGTAGCGGTGCGACTGCGTGCGGAAGTCGATCTGTCGCCACGGCGCCTCACCGAGTCCAGGCAGCGCGGCGGGATAGTCCTGGCTGAGGCGAAAGACCGGCCCCGGCCAGTTCGCCGGCGGCGTGTCGTGGGCGTCCACGAACGCGACCGCCTGGCCGGGCGGCTGGTCGCTGGCCGCGCGCGTCGGCGGGGACGGCGCGTCGTCCTCGCCGCCGACGAGGGAGGTCACGCCGACACCGGCGGCGCCCATCGCCACCACAGCGCCCACCGCCAGTACAACGCCTCGCCGTGCCATCGCGCCTTCCTCGTTCGCTCGTCTGACAACCAGACCACGAACGAGCAGCGAACGCAAGCCCGGCCGCACGCCTCGAGCGGCAATTTCGTCACGGCCTACCTGGCGCCGACCAGTTCGAGGCCGTCGGCGACGCGCTCGACGGCGAAATGCAGACGCCTTAACAATAAGTACTGCGACCTTCGTGCTACGGTGATCGTCACGCGAAGTGGGAGCCTGCACCCACCCGCAGAGCACGACGGGGGCGCACCCCATCGTCCTTTCAGGAGGACGAAACCCCCGGTTAATCCCGCGCCGGCGCCGATCGCGCCGGGCCACGCGGAAACGCACGCCACTCGTTGACGCGGGTGGTCCAGACACCATCCTCAGCGGTCACGCGGCTCCGGCAGGGATCCTGCAGCCGGTCTCTGGAGATCGGCGAAAACGCAAGAGGAGATCGCATGACCATCCGTCAGTGCTCGGTAGCGCCCAGCCAGGACCGAGGGGCAGAGGTCATCAACCGCCTCCGCACACGTAGTGGGATTCTGGTCGGCACCGTCGTGGTCGCACTCGCCTGCTTACTTGCCGGCGCGACCACGTCTCACGCCGCCACGAACTGTGTCGTGGGCCCGGGCGTGTCACAGACCGCGACGACCGTCACCGGATCCGGTGCCGATGACACGATCGACTGCACCAGCGCCGACCCCGGCAAGACGATCGAGGGCATCGGCGGCGACGACACCATCACCGGCACGCCGTTCGACGACACGATCAACGGCGGCACGGGCGACGACACGATCACCGGCGGCGAAGGCGACGACACGATCACCGGCGGCGACGGCAACGACACCCTGACCGGCAGCGCCGGAATCGACTCGCTGAACGGTGGCGGAGCGGACGACACGCTGAGCGGCGGCGTCGGCGACGACTTCCTGGACGGTGGTCCGGGCACCGACGGTCTCAACGGCGACGCCGGCGCGGACACGCTGATCGGCCCGGCCAACGACGCCAGCGTGGACATCCTCAACGGCGGGCCGGGCCTCGACGGCTGCGCCGGACCCGCACCCGACGGAGACATCCACACCGCCTGCGAGCTACCGCTGACCCCGTCCCTCCCGGCCATCGTGCGTGCCAGCACGACCTGGATGTTGCGCGACACGCTGACGAGCGGGACTGCGACGACGACGTTCGCCTATGGCGCCAGGCCGCTCGTGGCGATCATGGGCGACTGGGATGGCGACGGCAGCGAGACGCCGGGCACGTTCGAGGGCGGCGTGTTCAAGCTGAGCAACACGATCCCGCCCGGCGCGCCGACGATCGCCATCACCTTCGGAGATCGCCGCGGGTTCCCGGTCGTCGGCGACTTCAACGGCGACGAGATCGACGACCTCGCCGTGTACCGGGGCGGGGCATGGGAGTTCCGCGTCGAACTGGGCGGCGTCGGCTCGGGCGGATCGCTCGTCACGACACCGGGCTTCGTGTACGGGGCCGCCAGTTGGCCGGTCACGATCCCGGTGGCAGGAGACTGGGACGGCATCGGCGGCGACGGGATCGGCTTCGTCACCTACGCCACCGGCGCATGGCAATTGCGACAGGCGGCCGAGCCGTTCGGGGTCGACCTACCGGCGTTCACGTACTCGGCGGGCCCCGGGTCCTATCCCGTCGTGGGCGACTGGAACGCCGACACCGTCGACGGCGTCGGCAGCAAGCTCGGAACGTCGTGGCAGCTAAACGACGAGCGCGACGGCAGCGCGGCCGAGCACACGTTCGACTTCGGGGTGGCCAGCGACCTCCCGCTGAGCTGGCGCTAGCCCGCCGGTGTGGGCGACCGCACAGAGCAGGTCCTTTGCTGGGGGAACGCTCCTGCGTGAACACCCTCACCCCAAGGGGCACCTGCATGACCCGATCGTTGCGCGCCGTGTTCGCGACCGCCCTCGTCGCGCTCACCCTCAGCCCTGCGCTCGCAACGCCCACCGCCGCGAAGTCCCCCAGGGGCGCGTGCGGGCGCAGCACCCCCGAGTCCAAGGTGGTCACGAGGTTCTACGCCACGCCGCGCGCCGACTACACCCTGCATTGCGGCACCGCCGCGTACGGGTACCGCCACATCGTCAGCCGTCATCGCGGTGACTTCGAGCGCCTCGCCCACGTCTTGGGGGGCGGAGCGCGACGGGGCCGCCTCGCCTTCAGAGCATCAGCCGAACTTCAGCTTCGGCGTGATGCGCTGCACGCCGAGCTCGTTCGTGTACATCGTCGGGATCCGGTAGCTGGCCAGCGAGCCGACCTGGCCGGGGAGGGTGCGGTCGGCGGTCAGGACGTCGAGGCCGCGATGGGCGTTGACGCCGACCTGCTCGACGGTCGACGACGTGCGGCCGACGCGCAGCCAGATGCCGTTGAAGCGCGTCAGCGTGGGGCTGGTCACGCGCTGTCCGGCCTTGGCCCGCGCGACGATCTTCACGTCCTCGGCGGTCATGTTCATGATGCGGATGATCGACTTCGCGCCGCTGCCGTAGCGGCCGATGATCCGCGTCTCGGCGACGTCGGTTTCGCGTGCGACGGTCCGGAAGACCCGCGTGAGCTTGCGCTTGGGCCGCAGCACGTACGTGCCGGGGCGCTCGCCGTTCGTCCGGCTGAAGACGATCCTGTCCTTGAAGATCGACGGGGCGATCTCGGTCGCCGAGCTCGACAGCGACGTGAGCTTCTGCTCGGCCGCCGCGCCGACGTCGTAGCGGTACAGGTCGCCGCCGCGCGCGTAGACGATCGCGCGCCCGTTGGCCTTCGTCGGTCCGAGGTCGGGGTCGTAGGGGGTGGGGGAGACGGGCACCGGGGCGTCGGCGACGGTGGCGCCCTGCGCGACGACGAGGTGGTAGCCGTCGGCCGCCTTGCGCGACCAGGCGGTCGTCGTGCCGTACCCGGTGACGTTCTGCGCGGTGGGGTCGGCGACGGCGGTCGTATCGGCGGCGGCGCTCGCAGCACCGATGGTGCCGAGCGCCAGCGCGGCGATCGTGGCGCCGCGGCTGAGGGTCCTGAGGGGGGTCATGGGAGCTCCTGGGTCGTGCGTCTCGTTGACCCCAGGATCGGCGGGCGAGCGGCCGCGGGGAAGCCACCCTGGGTGTAACTCTCGCGCACCTCCCAGCCGATACGGTCGCGCTTTGGCAGTCAACGGAGGACGCGGCATGAGCTTCTCGCCCGATCGGCCCCACATGGTCACGGTGGACGTCAGCCCGTACTGCGAGCTCGCGCGCTGGACGCTGGATCGCCTCGGTGTCGCGTACACGCAGGAGAACCACGTCCCGTTCCTGCATCGCCTGGCGACGCGACGTCACCGGGGTGGATCGGTCGTGCCGGTGCTCGACATCGGAGAGTCCTCGCTGACCGACGCCCGCCAAATCGTCGACTACTACGACGCCCGCGCGCCCGAGCCGTTGCGCCTGTACCCCACCGATCCTGACGCGAGGGCTGAGACCAAGCGCCTGTTCGACGAGTTCTACGACGAGCTCGGAGTCGCCGTGCGTGCCTGGGCGTACGCCTACCAGCTGCCGCAGCGCAAGACCACGGCGAGCGCCTGGACCGATGCCGCGCCGCGCTGGGAGCGGGCCGTCGTCGCGGTCGCCTATCCGCTGCTGGCGAAGATCGTCGGCCGCGGCCTCGGCCTGCGCCAGGACGGCGTCGTCGTGCAGCGCGCGATCATCGACGCGTCGCTGGCGCGCATCGCCACCCGTCTGGGCGACGGGCGCCGCTACCTGGTCGGCGACGCGCTCACCGCAGCAGACCTCGCCCTGGCGACACTCCTGGCGCCGGCCGTGCTGCCTGCGCAGTACCGCGGGCCGCTGCCGACGCTCGAGCAGCTGCCGGTGCCGATGCGCCGCGACGTCGAGCAGATCCGCGCTCACCCGGCCGGTGCTTTCGTGCTGCGCGTGTACGGCGAGCGGCGCGACGCCTGAGCGCGGCGGCCCCGTGTCAGCGGGTGACGCGGAAGCTCTTGACCGCCTTGACGCGGCAGTCGCGCCGGCAGCCCAGGAGCACCCAGCGGCCCGGCCTGGTCGTGCGTCGGATCCGCAGCGAGCGCCGGAACGTGCCGGTGCTCGTCGTGCGGGCCCGGCCGACCGGCACGGCCTCGCTCCGCGGCGGACCGATGAGCAGGTCGACGATCGCGTTGCGGGCCCAGTTGCGGCCGGTGACGCTGATCCTCTCGCCGCGCGGCACGACGAGCGGCGCGATGCGCACGGACGGTGGCGCTGCGCTGGCGCTGCGCGCCGGATCGGTGCCCGCCGCGCCGCCCGCAACGGCGAGCAGACCGGCGGCGGCCGCGACGCACAGCAATCCGAGGCGTCTACGCATCGGGCGAAGCCAACCACATCGGGCGCCGAACTTCACTCATTTCATTGGTGACACGTCGCGTCGGGTCACGGCGGTCCGGCCGCCGTCAGCCCGCGCGGTAGACGCGCGCTTCGTACTCGGCCAGCATGCGCGTGGCGGAGAACGCCGGGATCAGAGTCTTCATGGAGCGCTTGATGCGCGCCGTCCACGCCCGCGGGATGCCGGCCTCGTCGCGCTCGTAGAACTCCGGGACGACCTCGCTCTCGAGCAGCCGGTACAGCTCGCCGGCGTGGCGGGCGTCCTGCGCAGCCTCGTCGGCGTCGACCTCGCCCGACAGCGCCCACCCGTTGTCGCCGTCAAAGCCCTCGGCCCACCAGCCGTCGAGCACGCTGAGCTGCAGGCCGCCGTTGACGACGGACTTCATCCCGCTGGTTCCGCTCGCCTCCAGCGGCGGGCGCGGCACGTTGATCCACACGTCGCAGCCGCCGACCAGGCGCGCGGCGACGCCGAGGTTGTAATCCTCGAGGAAGACGACGCGCTCGAACGCGCGCTGCTGGGAGCGCACGGCGAACAGCTCCTGCACGAGGCGCTTGCCGCCGTCGTCGCGCGGATGCGCCTTGCCGGCCAGCAGCAACTGGATCGGGCGCTCGCCGGCGAGCAGCGCGAAGCTGCGATGGACGTCGTGCAGCAGCAGGTGCAGGCGCTTGTACGTCGCCAGGCGGCGGGCGAAGCCGATCGTCAGGACCTCGGGATCGAACCCCCGCGCCGACGCCTCGACGAACTCGCGGGGGTCACCGCGGGCGATGCGCTGCAGCTGGCTGCGGTCGCGCACGTACTCGACGAGCAGGCGGCGCTGCTCGCCGCGCACCGCCCACAGCTCCTCGGCGGGGATCGCGTCGATGCGCTCGAACGTCGCGCGATCGCCGCTGCGCACCGGCCAGCCCTCACCGAGATGGCGATCGAGCAGGCGGCGCATCGGCCCGCCCACCCAGGAGGGAACGTGGACGCCGTTGGTGACGTGGGCGATCGGCACGTCGTCGACGTCCCGGTCGGGCCACAGCACCCGCCACATCTCGCGCGAGACCGCGCCGTGGCGACGACTCACGCCGTTGGCGGCGCGGCTGGCGCGCAGCGCGAACTGCGTCACGCCGAATGGCTCGTGCTCGTCATCGGGTCGCGTGCGCCCGAGCCGGACGATCGCTTCGCCGGTCGTGCCGAGCGACAGCGCGACCGGCGCGAGCGCGGCGCGGACCTGTTCGCCGGGGTAGGTGTCGTTGCCGGCCGGGACGGGCGTGTGCGTGGTGAACACGGTGCGCTGCCGGACGGTTTCGAAGGCGGCGGCGAAGTCCGCGCCACCCTCGATCGCCGGCCGCGTCAGCTCGAGCGCCGCGAACGCGGCATGTCCCTCGTTCATGTGCACGATCGCCGGGGAGACGCCGAGCGCTCGCAGCGCCGCCGCGCCGCCGCAGCCGAGCAGGACGTACTGGGCGAGCCGCGTCTGCGGGTCGCTGTCGTACAGCCGGGTGGTTATCCAGCGCGCGACGCGCGTGTTCTCGGGCACGTCGGTGTCCAGCAGGAGGAGCGGGATGCGCCCGACGTCCACGCGCCACACCTGCGCGACCACGGCGTCGGCGCCGATCGGCACGTCGATGCGCAACGGCGTGCGCTCCTCGCCGGTCGTCACGAGCACCGCGGGCGAGCGCTCCGGGTCGGTCGGCACCCAGTACTCCTGCTGCCAGCCGGTGTGATCGACGCGCTGGCGAAAGTAGCCACGGCCGTACATGAGCCCGACGGCGACGAGCGGCAGCGCGCGATCGGAGGCCTCCTTGAGGATGTCGCCGGCCAGCGCGCCGAGCCCGCCGGCGTAGATCGGCAGCGACACGTGCAGCCCGTACTCGGCGCAGAAGAACGCGATCGGGTGATCGGGGTCGGCGCCGGCGACGCCCGTCGCCGCAGGCCGGGCGAGGTCCTCGATCAGCGCCGCCTCGAGCTGCTCGGCGCGCGTCACGAGGGCGGGGTCGCCGGCCGCGCGCAGCAGCGCCTCGGCGGAGGTCTCCTGCAGCAGGCGGACGGGGTTGCGCCCGCACGCTGCCCAGCGCGCCGGGTCGACGTCGTTGAACACGTCCGGCCCGTCCGGCAGCCAGGCCCAGCGGTAGTTGTAGGCCAGCCGCGCGAGCACGGCCAGCGGCCAGGGCAGGCGCGACGCGAGCGCGCTCGCCGCCCGCACGACGTCCTCCGCGCCCGGACTCGTGGGACGCGATGCTCCGGGCCTGGCGCCCCCGCCGGTACTGGCGCCGTGTGGTACGGGAGCGGCAGGGATGATGGAGGGGTACCGAGCGGTCATGGGCAGGCATCGTAGGACCGACCGGCCCCACGGACCGATCACGCCGGCACCGTGGGCGACCGGCGCGCAGTCCGTCAGCGCCCTCCTACCCGCTCGAGCGCCACGGGCCGCTCCCGCGACCTACCCTGTGCGCGGTGAGGCCATCGATCACGCCCGGCGCGGCGGTCATGACGCGCTGGGCGGCGCGCGGGGGAGGCGGGCGATGAGCGCCGGTCTCGCCGAAACGGACCTACGTCTTCGACTACGCGGATGCGGAAGAGTCGCTGGCATTGGCCCGAGAGCTTCATGCGCGGCATCGGCTCGATGCGGTCGTCTCGTTCACCGAATATGGCCAGGAGCCCGCCGCGCTCATCCAGCATGCCCTTGGCATAGTGGGCAATCCTCCGAAGCCGGTGGAGCTTACGCGTGACAAGCTCAAGATGCGCCGCCTCATGGCCGAGCGCGGGTTCCCCTCGGCGCGCTATCGGGAATGCCAGAGCTTCGAGGAGCTCAGAAGCTTCTACGAGCAGCTGCGGCGGCCGCTGATCCTCAAGCCGGTCAAGGGCTCAGGCAGCGAAGGGGTTTCATCTATCGACTCGTTCGAAGGGCTTCAAGGCGCCTGGCAGCGAGCCAGCGCCGCAGGGCTCTTTCCTCTGATGGCCGAGGAGTATCTCGAAGGGCCCGAGTTCAGTGTGGAGACTCAGAGCCGCAACGGAGTGCACGAGCTCGTCGCGGTGACCGAGAAGCTGACGACCGACAAACCTGGCTTTGTGGAAGTGGGTCATCAGCTGCCCGCCGCGCTGTCTGACGCGGAGCTCAAAGCCATCGAGGAGACGGTGCTGGGGTTTCTCGATCTGGTGGGCCAACAGCTCGGTCCAGCGCATACGGAGATCCGCCTGACCTCCGAAGGTCCGAGGATCATCGAGTCCAACACCCGCACGGGCGGCGACTTCATTCCCGAGCTGGTGCTGCTCGCCCGGGGCGTCGATCTGATCCTCGAGACGGTGGACTTCCTGGCGGGCGGACCGATCCCGCGGCGGCGCGAGGAACAGGGGGCAGCGGCGATCCGCTACTTTGCCCGCGCCAACTGTACGGTGCTCGGCGTCGACGGGCTGGACGCTGCCCGGGCGCTGCCCGGTGTGGTGCGGATCGACTGTGACGTGCAGCCGGGGCAAGCGCTCGGGCCTCTGCTCTCGTCCGACTCACGGCAGGGCTATGTGATCGCGACGGGGTCCAACCTCGCAGAGGCGCGGCAGAACGCGGAGCGGGCGTTCCAGCAGGTGACCTTCAGGGTGGCCTGCCTGGATTTCTCAGCCGCCGGGACGGCCGGGCGACCGTGGGGCCCGGTCAGTGAGGGATCGGGCTCACCTCCACCTGGGTCCGCGCCTGCACCTCTGCCAAACGGCGCTGGGCATCCACGAGATCAGTGCCGACCGCGACGATGACGCCCTGACGGTCTCGTCCGAGGATCGGAGCGGACCGAGGCGTTGCCCGGGTTCGAGGGAACACTGTAACCGGATGATCCCCTCGGTCCGACGCGCGGCCTCGATGCCTTCCACCCGTTCGATCACCACATGCTCGTAGGCAAAGAATGCGATGCATCCTGCCCCGCGCCCGGGTGCCCGGGATGGCAGCGGCAGTCCGGCAAGATAGCCGATCGCATCCCGTACCAGATCGCAACCCATCGCATGCAGCACGAGCTCCCATATGAAACCGCCTCCAGGGCGGGTATTGCCCTCGATGATCCGTGGCCCGGGCGGCCATGGATCACTTCGGTATGGGCCGGCCCGAAGGAATGACCGATCGCATCGAGGAAATCGGTGACGAGATCGCGGAGCTCAGCGAAGGCCGATCCTGCGAGCGCGGCCGGCATTCGATGACCGATCTCGATATAGCGCGGCGGGCCCGTGGTGATCTTTTCCGTCACCGCGATGATGTCATGCCGGCCGTCCGTGGTGAAGGATTCACGCTGTATTCGGGGCCATCGATGCACTCTTCAACGAGGGTCGGCCCGGGATGCTCGTTCAGAGAGTGGGCGAACGCGAACTCGACCTGGCAACGCTCGAGACGCGAAACGACGGAGTTGCCGGAGCCTTCTGCGGGCTTGACAACAATGGGGCCGCCGACCATGAGCAGAAAGTCCCGTACCTCGGAGGACGAATGACAGCGTCGGGATCTCACGGCTCCGAGATCATTGCTGGCCAGGTGCTCGCGCATGGCGATCTTGTCGCGGGTCAACCGTACGGCCTCCGTGGCGTTGCCCTTGATGCCCAGGGCCTCTTTGATCACGGCCGCTGGCATGAGGCCATACTCGGTGAAAGAGACGACGGCATCGGGGGTTGGCAATTGTGCAGCGCCCGGGCCATGCGGAGGGCCTCTTTCGGGTCTCGGTAGTCGAATACGCACAGGCGGTGGGCGCGCCGGGCCTGGCGCTCGGTGACCGATTCGGAATTCTGAAACACGGACAATTCGACCGGCAGATCTTCGATGATGCGGAAAGTCTCTTCATGGCCGCCGACCATCAGTATGTGAGCCATGCCGCCCCGGCTCCTCAAGATCCGTTGATATTGGAGCCGCCCCGTGTCAACTTTGGCGGACCTCGGCCAATTGAGCGGCGACAAAAGCCGTCGCGTTCGCGCGGATCTGGCCGAATTGTTCGCAGTCGGCATGGCCCGACAGGATTTCCATAAGCGATCAGTAAACCGCATTCTTCCGCTACGTGGTCAAGCATGGACGCCCGCGCACTAGCCCCGGACACGGGGCCAGGGTCGGGTCCGGAAACGGCCCCCTCCACCTGCTCGAAAACCGCTTTAGAAGCTTAGAGTGCCACTCCCACGATCTTCGCCAGCGCCACACTCCACAGCGGCACTTCCTGCCTCCTCTCCCCCAACACCAGCTGCGACCGCGTCAGCCGTCTGTGTGGTTCTCGGCCCAGCAGCCTGTTTAGATCGTCCTGGTGCCCCTCCAAGAACCACAGTCCCTTCTCCTCGAGCCACAACACCTGTCGCAGCGCGCCTGAGAGCGCCTCCTCTCCCTCCCGCAGCCCCGGAGGCTCGCCCGGGTCCACCGGGCGGGACAGCCCCGGTCCCATCTTCGCGATGGCTTGCCGCTGCTCCTCGATGAACTGCAGCTCGCGCTCAGGATCGCACTCCTCGCTCGCACGGGCGCAGCACTCCCGCAGCTGCTCTACCTCCTCGCGACCCGCCCCCGCTCCTGTGGCCAGCGCCTTGGCCGTCACCATTTGCATCCGCACGCGGCAGGCCCACCGGCACAGATCCGCCAGGCTCGCATGCAGCGCATAGTCGATGGCTGCGTCTACATCGCCCAGTGCCTCGACGAGCAGCTCATCCTCGGCGTGCTCGGCCCCATACACAAACGCCTGCAGCGAGCGCTCCACCATCTTGGGAGTCCCCGAACAGACGCCCGCGTCGGTCATGAACAACCCCAGCTCCTCAGTCACGCGCCACAGCTGCTCGGGAGTGGTCTTCGCCCCGAAAGGCTCACCCAGATCCAGCAATAGACACGTGATCGGCATATTGACGCCGCCCACGAGCTTCTGCAGAGAGGCCACCCAGACAGGGATAGCGCCATTGACCACCGGGGCGCCCGGACGGCACAGCAACCAGGCCGGCAGTGCGGCGGCGACCCGGGCCAACAAATAGAGCTGCCCGAGTGTGGGCTTCTGGGTTCCCAGCCGAACCAAAAACCTCCTGCGCAGCGCCTCCATCGCCCCCAATGTCTTCTCGAGGTCTGACGCCATCTGCCTAGCGCCGTCACGTCGATGGGGCGGGGATCGTCGAACCGGCTCCCCGGGAAGGGGCAGCGCCGCCACTCGGTCGGCACTAGCTCGGCCAGCGCCGGATCTCGGACGGCCACCGTGTTCTCGCCGATCTGCCGGCCACTCTCGTCGCGCGCGAAGTTGCTCATCTGCGAGGCGCCCAGCGCCGTCTCGAGCTGCCCCGCCTCGAGGCGGATCCCGTGGACCTCGCCCACAAGTCGCAACCCTCAAGGAGCGTCCTCCACCGCAGCGGCGGCATGGGCGCGTCCGGGGCGAGCTCTCGCAGGGGGCTCTCTCCGGAGGGACACTCCACGCCGAATCGCTCGAGGACACCCTCCCTCAACAGCAGCTCGAGCCGAACGCACCTCCTCCCAGGAGTGCGCTTCCCCATCGGACCAGGTACGCGCCTGCTCCGCCACGAACTCGTCCTGACGCAGGAGCCGCTGTCCGAACGAGAGCGAGGGCCCCTCGAAAGTCACGACCTTACCTCCGTAGCGGACATGCAGGAGCCCGGGCTCTTTGCGGAGCACCGCCCGGCGTGGGCGGAACAGCAGCCGATCTGTGCGTGACACCTCTTCTCCCGACGAACCGTCGGTACCCGAAAGAGCGTCCGGATCCGGTCCCTCGCACCAGCCGGCCTGGCATGCCCACCTCCCTGCTCTTCATGTCACCTCCCACTCGGCGCAGCGATGTCGCAGCTTGTGTCGGGTTGTGGCGGGCCAGGGGTCGCTGCGCGCGTCCTGGTCAATTGCGGGCCATGAGGAGACGCCGCGGAGGCCCTCGCCTCCAACAACGCGAGGTCGATCGCTGCGGCGGCGATATATGCATCTACACGTTCACAATCGGCGGATCGCTGTGTGGATTGAACCACGTGGTCGAAGTAGTCGAGGCCGACGTATGTCGAATAGGAGCCGTGATCTGTGTCGAACGTCATCGGCAGCCACGTGACGAGAAGCGGATCGTCAAGGCACCTACCGTGCAGATCCCTCAGCAACAATTGAGTGGGCGTACCTCGGTACGCGGAAGGCACCTGCCACCCACGCCCATTGCGCCGCTGTCGACCAACTTCGCTTCCGCCTCGAGCAACGTGGCGGAAACCAATTCGGGATTCGCTGCAGAATCACGCACGGACCTTTTCCTGTCCGCCGGCTTGCCGGACGCTTGCTCGTCTTGGGTGTATGTAGTCATGGGAAATGATCCCTATTAAGGACTGATTCCGTAATCGTTGCGGAGCTAGCTTCCACTTGTGAGACGGAAGAATTCCCTATCCGCCGGGTAAGGGCGAGGTAGCTCAAACGCGCAGGCCCTCGATGATGTCGAAGCCGGACGCGAGAGCCGCGCAGCGGGTCAACTCGAGGCCGGCGGACTCGTAGAGGCGAGCATACTCAGCCTGGGTGCGCTCGCGCCCGCCCGTCATCACGAGCATGGTTACGTCGACGAGCTTGCTCCAGTGGTACCCATCATGATCCGGGACGACGCGCTCGAGGACGAGGAGCTTGCCGCCTCGGGCAGCGCCGCTGCACACCGGGAAAGAATCCGGACGCATTGCTCGTCTGTGCACATGTGGAGAACGCTTTTCATTGTGCACAGCTCCATGGCTGGGACGGACTCCTCCGCGCTGCCCTCGACGATGCTCACTCGGTCCGCCACTCCCAGGTTTCGGAAGTTGTCCGGCGCGCCGCGGACGGAGATGGGTAGGTCGAAGAGGACGCCTCGCAGCCCAGGGAGGTTGGCCAAAATCGTCGCGAGGAAGATGCCGTACCCGCCGCCCACGTCTGTGATCGTCGAGATGCCCGTGAAGTCGTACGCCTCCGCCGTCTCACGCGCCACGCGGGTCGTGATCTCATGCCAGCCCTGGTGGAACAGATCTGCCGTCGCGGGCTGTTCCGAAAGCCATTCGAAGAGTGGCTTGCCGCGTCGTTGCTCGAAGGCGCAACGCCCGGTCCGGACAGCCTCGAGGAGGTCGGCCCACGTTTGGTAGACCTCACCGCCGGAGAACATCCGAATCTCCTTGGCCATCGACTGCTCATGATCAGAGCACAGGAACGCTCCGACCGGCGTCAAGGAGAATCGGCCTTCCGCGTCGCGCTCGAAGAGGTCGACGGACACGAGCAGCCTAAGGACGCGCTCGGTCGCGTCGGCGTCGGTGCCGAGCTCCTCGGCGAGCTCCGCCGCCATCCGCGGACCTCCTGCCAGCGCGTCGGCGATGCCTAGGTTGACGACGGCATAGATCGCACACGAGAAGTAGTAGCCATGGACGGCGAGACGGAGCGCGTCTCTGTCGGATAGCTTGGGGAGCATGGACGTTGGCTTTCTGCGGGCGCCGTTGCGTTGCGTCCGCGCTGCCTAGCGACTCCTGCAGCGCGTCCGCTTCCCCGTCATGTTATCCCGGCATATAAGGGCTAGGAAGGGATCAAGTACCCGATGACCTCACGACCCTGCGACGACTCACACGACACCAGCGGGAAGGTTAACCGGGCGCTTTCGCAGTGTTCGTAACACGGGATCAAGGCTGTGCGGTGGGGACGTTGACGTCATTCGCAACCGCCGGTCGTATACCGGCGGTACCCGGTTGCGATCCTATCGACTAAGGCAGATCCAACAAGCTGAACATCGTCGATGCTGGAAACTGCCTTGACTTCCATCGCAGTCCCACACAAGAATGCCCCGTCAAGGCTTCGAGCTCGACGTATGGAATGTCGCGTTCCACCACGGAAGTATTGAATTGCGGACACAATTCCTCGATGATCAGCTTCCTGGGAATCCCGCCAGAGCTAATTCGGTGGTAGGCGTGAATAACGTGTCGCCCTGGCTAAAAAAGATGTTTGAACCGCTTGATTCACATACCGTCTCCGTCGTGGAAAGAAAGAGGATGTCGTCACAGGCATCAGGCTTTTCGCGGTAGCTCAAATAACTCAATGCGTAAGTCGACGACGTTTTTGCCTGATATGGATGGCACGATGCGGGTGGTCGTCGCCACGCTGTCGTCGTAAGCCGATACGGCTGGGCTGTCGAAACCGACGGAAAAGGAAGGACAAATATGACAACCCTGCTCGCGCAACCTCGGCCCATGAAGCTGGTATCCGCGTCGTCGTAGTAAACTAGCGGCTTGATGTATGCATCTGCCAACTGATTGACTCGTAATAACTCGTAGCAGGCATCGGTCAGCTCCGGAGTCGAATACGGACAGTGTACCCGAATACATCAGCGGACCGACGCAACCTGTCCAAGTGTTCTTCACACTTGAGTATTCTTCCGCCGTAGCTCCGGATACCCTCGAAGACACACGACGCATACGACAACGAATGAATGGCAGGCGACAATCTCACCTCGTGACTTCTGACGAACCTACCGTCGTCCCAGGCAACGTCGCTAATCATTCGCGTTCCCTGCGAGGTTCTGCCGCTTCCTCAGTCATTCCCGCGATCGCGAATTCGTTCATCGCGCCTGTGCGGCGGGTGTTTACGGAATCAGACAGTTTACTAGGTCGACGATATGATTCGCACCCACTCGCACCTTCCCCTCGATAGCTCCCCGGCCCAGGCAAATGTAAACCCCAACTCACTGGCAAGCCGATACACCTGATAATAATCGGCGATGTACAAATTGAGTCCATCCGGAACACGGTCGCGGTCTTGACCCCCAACCAGATTCGAAAACACGGCTCGCTCCTCGTCTGCATAATTCAGCGATCCGTACAGGGGAATATCTGAGGTTTTCTCGTAGTCGAGTCTCAGATAGTATTTCGCTGCATCCATTGAACGTGCCAACATACCGAGAACCTCGCGGGTATAGATATTCCTCGAATGCCGATATTTCGCTACATTCAGGGCTTGCAGAACGGCGAAATCGTCCAGGGCTCGATGGCCATCCGATATATCAGACAGTCGGTATGTCTCGCTCCGACACGCGTCCTCGGCGTTCGAAGTAATCCTCCTAATCGCCTTGTACTGCCTGTCTCCGACCGCTGTGTGCAGGGCGGAATCCATACGTCCTGACGTACGGAAGTACGCCACCTGCATGAACGGAACTGCAATAGCCTCGGCGGCGCGCAAAGCGTCGTTGCACTGCGTTTTGGGAATCGATGGAACCAACAACCAGTCTGAACCGGCTGCCGAATCCACAACTCCGCCAGCCTCGGCCCGTCTGGCTGGTCCGACACCGACATATAGAAGTACCCGGGAGCGACATACGCGCCCTCTTGATGCAGCGCGTCATTGCTAACCCCTCGATGCTGGACACGGCATCCCAGTGGGCGATCTCGCTCAGCGGGAGCCGTGGCTCCGGAACGTTGTAGCTTGCGCAGAACGCATCGCGTTGGGGCTGCCAGTCCATCGATCCCTCTCGATCCTTCGATCCCGATCAATGACTGCTGCAGGCGACTTCGTCATGAATCTCGACGAGGCGCCGTTCATCGGTAAAGTGAAATACCCGGTCGCCCAGTTCACGCAGGCTGGGGTTGTGAGTGATGATGAAGAAGAGAGTGTCGGGCAATGCGGACATCACTGACGCCAATATGGACCGCTCGGCATCCGAATTCAATGACGACGTCGCTTCGTCCAGAATGGCGATCGCGGGTGGGTTGACCAGCGCATCCAACAGTGCCAGCCGTTGCAACTCCGTCTTGCTCAGGTTAAGCCGGCCGGTCGAGGGTACCAACTCGTCGAACCCCCCGGGTATGCGCGCAAGGACGTCGTCCAATTCGAGGAAATCAACCATCCGAGCCAATTTCGCGTCCTCCGGATCATTGAAGTGTTCGGACAGTTTCCCCGGCTTGAAGACCGACTCGACGTCAGCAGAAGTACGTCTTCCTTGTGCATCTTCGACACGTACCCCGTCGTGCAGCCCAAAGTGGACACGACGCCTTTCGTCGGCTGCAGACCGCCGACAACGAGTTTCGCGAGCGTCGACTTGCCCACCCCACTCGCACCCGTGATCACCACGACGTCACCGCGATGAAACGACTCCGTGAAACTCTCGAGCAGCGACGCGTTTGACTGCGGGGCAACGATAGTGACGTCCGAAAACGACACACGCGCACCGTCGCCATTCAACGTTGCGCAAGCGCGGTCAGGTTCGGCGTTGACGGGACGGGTGAGCAGGCGATCCGCACTGTCCAGTACCTGCCTGAGGTCCACAAGGCACATCCCGACACGTGCGAAGACTGCAATCAGGCTGTAGCAGAGGCTCAATGCAAGCACATTGGCCAAGCCAACGCCACCGTATGCGTGCATAGGTACCGTTGAACCCACAATGACCGAAAGGAAGGCCAAGCCGATCAAGT
>CAWGTK010000019.1:0-48795 GCA_963825485.1 uncultured Actinomycetes bacterium | reverse complement strand
TGCCGCCGCTGTCGTGGTCGAAGATCGCGACCGCGCCCATGCCGATCTCCGCCTTGCTGGCGACGCAGACGTCGCGGTCGACGATCACCTGCGCGTGGCCGGCGCCGATGTGCACCGACAGGGGATGGTCGCCGGCCGGCAGCGTGACGTCGCGCAGGTCGACGATGAGCTGACCGGCGCCGAGGCGGTAGGTGTCCTTGACCTCGGCGAGCGTGCCGGGGCGCTCCTCGCGGTCGCCGAAGCCGCCGTCGAGATCGATGCCCGCCGCCGAGACGAACGCCAGCGGCAGCGCGATCGCCAGCGCCGGCAGGACGAGCCAGCGCGCGCCGCCGACGAAGGCGGCGGCGACGAGGCCGGCGCCCGCGGCGATCACCATGCTCGCGACGACGACGCCGCCGCCCAGCCCGCTGGCGAAGAAGCTCGCGACGGACAGGGCGAAGCAGCCGACGAGCAACCCGACGCCCAGCGCGGCGCGCCGCACGACGGTGCCCGGGCTGCCGGACGGTCGCTCGCCGGAGACCAGCCACCAGACGGCTAGACCGGCGAGGGCGAGGAAGCCGAGCGGGACGAGCGCGCCGCCGAAGGCGAAGCCGAGGCCGAAGCCACCGACGACGAATCCGATGGCCACGAACGCGATCAGCAGGCCGATCGCCATCGTGCGTTCGCGCGGCATCGAGGGGGGTGCAGCCGTCGTGTCGTCCAGCGGGACGAGCAGCAGCGCGGCGGCGTAGACGATGAGGCCGGTGCCACCGACCAGCGCGAGGGCGACGAGGCCGATCCGCACGAGCGTCGGGTCGATCCCGAAGTAGCGGCCGATGCCGCCGCAGACGCCGCCGATCATGCGATCGTCGGCGGTGCGCGTGAGGCGACGCGGCTGGCCTTGGTGCTGGGCGGGTTCCGGATCCGGCGGTGGTGGCGGCGTCGGTGGGTCGGGAGGTTCAGGTGTCGATTGCATGGGGTGAGTGTCGGGCCGCCGGGTCGCGCTGCCTATTGGGAATGACCCCTAGGGGATCCCCGCGCGATCACCCTAGACTCGCGTCGATGGACCTGCTCGCGCGCGTCGGCGACACCGGTCTGCTGCCGGCCGGTCGGCCGGTCGTCGTGCTGCTCTCCGGCGGGCGTGACTCGGTCTGCCTGCTCGATGTCGCCGTACGGCTCGCTGGAGCGCAGGCCGTCGGCGCGCTGCACGTCAACTACGGCCTGCGGGCAGCGGCCGGCGGCGACGAGGCCCACTGCCGCGCGCTCTGCGCGGATGTCGGCGTCGAGCTTGACGTGCAGGTCGCCCGGCGGCCCGCCGACTCGGGCAACCTGCAGGCCTGGGCGCGCGACGTTCGCCTCGCCGCTGCGGCCCGGCTGGCCACCGCGCGCGGCGCGCACGTCGCCACCGGCCACACGGCGTCCGATCAGGCCGAGACGGTGCTCTACCGCCTGGCGGCGTCGCCGGGTCGCCGCGCGCTGCTGGGCATGGCCGAGCGCGACGGCCGGCTGCTGCGCCCGCTGCTGCGCGTCACCCGCGAGGAGACCGCCGCCCACTGCACCGCGCGCGGGCTGAGCTGGCGCGAGGACGCCTCCAACGACGACCCCGCCTACGCCCGCAACCGCGCCCGCGCCGGCCTGCTGCCGGCGCTGCGCGAACTGCACCCGGCGGCCGAGCGCAACGTCGTGCGCACCGCCGAGCTGCTGCGCGACGAGGCCGCGGTGCTCGACGAGGTCGTCGAGACGGCGCTGGCCGGTCGCGACCACATCGCGGTGTCGCATCTCGCCGCGCTGCCGGCGGCGCTCGCGCGGCTCGTCGTCCGGCGCCTGGCCGAGGACGCCGCCGGCCGGCTGTGTGCCCGCGCGCCGTGGCGCCTGCCCGAGATCCTCGCGCTCGGCGACGGGGCGCTGGACCTCGGCGACGGCGCGCGCGCGGTCGTCGGCGGCGGGGTCCTGCGGGTGGAGCCGACGCCGCCCGGGCGCTCGGCGCCCGCCGCCGGCCAGGCGCGCTCGCGCGCCTGACAGACTCCTCGTCCATGCGAGACGCCGCCGTCGGGGAGATCCTCGTCCAGCCCGATGAGCTCGCGCGGCGGGTGCGCGAGCTGGGCCGCCAGATCACCGAGGACTACGCCGGCCGCGAGCTGCTGCTCGTCGGCGTGCTCAAGGGCGCCGTGTTCTTCCTCTCCGATCTCATGCGCCACATCGCCGTTCCCTGCGAGGTCGACTTCATGGCGGTCGCCAGCTACGGCTCGACGACGGACTCCTCGGGCGTCGTGCGGATCCTCAAGGACCTCGACACCACGCTCGAGGGCCGCCACGTCCTCATCGTCGAGGACATCGTCGACTCCGGGCTGACGCTGCAGTACCTGCTGCGCAACCTCGGCGTGCGCAACCCGGCGTCGATCGAGGTCTGCGCGCTGCTGACCAAGCCGGCGCGGCGGAAGGTCGAGATCGAGCCGCGCTACGTGGGCTTCGAGATCCCCAACCGCTTCGTCGTCGGATATGGCCTCGACCATGTCGAGCGCTACCGCAACCTGCCCTACGTCGCCGTGCTTGAGACCGACGACTGAGCTGCCGATACGGACCACGACACCAGGGCTCGCAACGTCTGATCCAGTCGGCGGGGCGCTGACGTACCCCTGCTAGGCTGGCCATCCCCCGAACGACCTGGGTTTCCACACTTTATGAGCCGATTTTCCAAGAGCGCCGCATTCCCGATCCTGATCGTCGTGATCCTGGCGTTCTTCGCGCAGCAGCTGATCTCGAGCCCCAACAAGAAGAAGGATCCGGGCTACGGGACGTTCGTCTCGCAGCTCAACTCGAGCCAGATCAAGAGCGTCGAGATGCGCAACCGCTCCAACGAGCTGCTCGTCACGCTGCGCGACGACAAGGGCCAGTACGAGATCGGCTTCGCGACCGAGTTCGGCGACGATCTGACCAAGCAGCTGGCCGCCGCCGAGTCCGACAAGAAGATCGCCTCCTTCGACATCAAGGGCACCCGCACGAACGGGTGGATCTCGATGCTCACCTACGTTCTGCCGTTCCTGCTGTTCATCGGCTTCTGGATCTTCCTCATGAACCAGATGCAGGGCGGCGGCTCGAAGGTCATGTCGTTCGGCAAGTCCAAGGCCAAGCGGATGTCGGTCGACGCGCCGAAGATCACCTTCCGGGACGTCGCGGGCGCCGACGAGGCGGTCGAGGAGCTGCACGAGATCAAGGAGTTCCTCGAGAACCCGAAGAAGTTCCAGGCGCTCGGCGCCCGCATTCCCAAGGGCGTGCTGCTCTTCGGGCCTCCCGGCACCGGCAAGACGCTGCTCGCCCGCGCCGTCGCCGGCGAGGCGGGCGTGCCGTTCTTCTCGATCTCCGGCTCGGACTTCGTCGAGATGTTCGTCGGCGTCGGCGCGTCCCGCGTCCGCGACCTCTTCGAGCAGGCCAAGCAGAACAGCCCGTGCATCATCTTCATGGACGAGATCGACGCCGTCGGCCGCCATCGCGGCGCCGGCATGGGCGGCGGTCACGACGAGCGCGAGCAGACGCTCAACCAGCTCCTCGTCGAGATGGACGGCTTCACGATGACCGACAACATCATCCTCATCGCGGCCACCAACCGTCCCGACATCCTCGACCCCGCGCTGCTGCGCCCGGGCCGCTTCGATCGCCAGATCGTCGTCGACCGGCCCGACCGCAAGGGCCGCGCGAAGATCCTCGAGGTCCACACGCGCGGCAAGCCGCTGGCGAAGGAGATCAACGTCGACGACCTCGCCGGCCAGACGCCCGGCTTCACGGGCGCCGACCTCGCGAACCTCGTCAACGAGGCGGCGCTGCTCGCCGCCCGCACCGGCAAGCGCGAGATCACCCAGCACGAGCTCGAAGAGGGCATCATGCGCGTCATCGCGGGGCCGGAGAAGAAGACCCGCGTCATGAGCGAGAAGGAGCGCCGGATCACCGCGTTCCACGAGATGGGCCACGCGATCGTCGGCCACTACCTCGAGCACTCCGACCCGGTCCACAAGATCTCCGTCATCGGCCGCGGCCAGGCGCTCGGCTACACGATCTCGATGCCGCAGGAGGATCGCTTCCTCACGACGCGCGCGGAGCTGACCGACTCGATGGCGATGACGCTCGGTGGCCGCGCCGCCGAGGAGATCGTCTTCAGCGAGATCACCACGGGCGCGTCGAACGATCTCGAGAAGGTCACGTCGACGGCGAAGAACATGGTCATGCGCTACGGCATGAGCGAGCGCCTCGGCCCGCGCGTCTTCGGCCACGACCACTCCCAGCCGTTCCTCGGCCGCGAGTTCGGCTCCGAGCCGGACTACTCCGACGAGATCGCCCGCGAGATCGACGACGAGATCCGCCGGGTCGTCGAGGGCGCCCACCAGCGCGCCCGCGACATCCTCACCGAGCATCGCGAGACGCTCGACACGGTCTCGGAGATCCTCATCCGCCGCGAGACGATCGAGAAGGGCGAGTTCGAGTCCCTGCTGCTCGGGACGCCCGAGTCCGAGGTCTTCCCGGACGAGGCGCCGCAGCTGCCGGCCCCGGCCACGCCGGCCGACAAGCCGGGCCAGAAGGCACCGCGCACGCTGCCTCGCCCCGGCCTCGCCGGCGGTGTCGAGGTGCGCGCGGACGAGCCGCGCAAGCCCGCGCTGTAGTCGGCCTCGAGTTGCGGGCCGGCCGGGGTGGGTGCGCTGTCGCGCTGGCGCTGCTTGGTCGGCGGCGTGGGCGAACGGCTTCTCTGAGGGTGTGAGTTGGTTGGGGGTGCCGGCCGCTCTCCGGGGCCGGCGTGGGGCGGATTCGGCAGCGTGGCGCGTAGATGTTCGTAGCGAACAGAAACCCGCCACGCTTCGGCTTGCGAGGGGGCGCGAACGCCTGGCGGGTCGAGTTAAGCATGTGGGGCGTGAATAACTCGACCCGGCCTCCCCGCTGCGCCGGCCCCGGCCCGCCCGCTGACACGACCATCCACTGACGCACCCTCAGAGATGTCGTTGGCCGGCAATCACGGGCGACGTCGCCACAAGTTCGCGCCGACCGATGAGTTGGCGCCGCGCCCTCGGTCAATACTCCTAGCAACCCATCAGCGCGCGTCAAAAGGAGCCCCCATGACCCTTCCCCAGATCGTGTCCCGAGACGAGTGGACATCCGCCCGCAAGGCGTTGTTGGCCAAGGAGAAGCAGCTGACCCGTACCCGCGACGCGCTCAGCGCCGAGCGCCGCCGCCTGCCGATGGTCGAGATCGACAAGCCCTACGTCTTCACCGGCCCCGACGGCGAGGCTTCGCTGCTCGACCTCTTCGCCGGCCACCGGCAGCTCATCCTCGGCCACATGATGTTCGACCCGCGCGGGGAGGACGGCTGCCCGAGCTGCTCGGCCGGCGCCGACGAGGTCTCGCGCGGCCTGATCGAGCACCTGCACGTGCGCGACACGGAGCTCGTCTTCGTCTCGCGCGCGCCGATCGAGAAGCTCGAGCGCTGGAAGGCCAAGAAGGGGTGGTTCGTTGCGTGGTACTCGTCCTACGGCAGCGACTTCAACTACGACTTCGACGTCACGCTCGACGAATCGGTCAAGCCGCCGCTGTACAACTACCGCTCGCGGGCCGAGTACGAGCAGGCCGGCTCCGAGCACCCGTTCGACTTCGAGCAGCCGATCGAGATGCCGGGCACGAGCTTCTTCCTGCGCGACGGCGGCCGCATCTTCCACACGTACTCGACGTACGCGCGCGGGGCCGAGATGACCGGCGGCTCCTACTACTTCCTCGACCTCACGGCGCTCGGCCGCCAGGAGGACTGGGAGGAGCCCAAGGGTCGGGCGGACAGGGTGCGGGCGGGCCAGCCGGACTTCGCGACCTGACCGGCCGCCCGCGTCACTCGAGCTTGCCAAGACATATGCCGAATGGGTAATATGTGCGCACGATGACGCCCTACGCCGCGCTCGCCGAACCCAACCGCCGCGAGATCCTCGATCTCCTGCGCGGTGGCGAGCACTCGGTCAACGACCTCGTCGGGTGCCTGACGCTGAGCCAGCCCGGCGTCTCGAAGCACCTCAAGGTGCTGCGCGAGGCCGGGCTCGTCGCCGTCCGCAGCCGGGGCAAGCAGCGCCTCTACGCCCTGCGCTCCGAGCCGCTGGCGGAGGTCGACGCGTGGCTGGCGCCCTACCGCGCGTTCTGGTCGCAGCAATTCGACGCGCTCGAACGACATCTGGAGGAGAACCCATGATCGACGGAACCCTGGAGACGATCGACGGCCGCCCCGCCCTGCGCTTCGAGCGCCGCCTCGCCCACTCGCCGCAGCGCGTCTGGCGTGCGGTGACCGAGCCCGCCGAGCTCGCGCAGTGGTTCGTGGCGCCGGTCCCCTGGACGCCGACGCTCGGCGAGATCTTCGCAGGCGGGGACGCCACGGGCGAGATCACCGCGCTCGAGGAGCCGGTGCTGCTGCGCTGGACCTGGGGCGAGGAGCGCTACGCCTTCGAGCTCAGCCCCGACGGCGACGGCTGCCGGCTCGTCTTCACCCACGTCTTCGACGACCGCTACGGCCCGGCCGCCCAGCACGCGGCCGGCTGGGAGACCTACCTCGACCGCCTCGACGCGCACCTCGCCGGCGGCGCGCTGTCCGAGGAGGACGCGCACGGCCCGATCGGCGAGCTGCACGAGCGCTACGCGGCCCGCTTCGAGCAGGACCCGGTGCCGGGGCGGCGCATGATCGCGACGATGGCCTTCCGCGACCTCACGCTCGAGGAGGACGACGACGGCGGCCCGCTGCTGCGCCTCGAGCGCCGCTACCGCCACTGCGTCGAGCGCGTCTGGCGCGCGATCAGCGAACCCGACGAGCTCGCGCACTGGTTCCCCGGTGACGCCCCGCTGGAGGTCGTCGAGCGCGCCGCACCGCGCCGCCTCGTCGCCACCTGGTTCGGCGACACGCTGCGCTTCGAGCTTCGTCCCGAGGGCGATGGCTGCCGGCTCGTCTTCACCCACGCGTTCGACGACCGCGACACCGCTGCTCGCACCGCCGCCGGCTGGGATCGCTGCTTCGCCCGCCTGGAGGCGCTGCTCGCCGAGCAGCCGATGAGCAACGCGGCCGCACTCGAGCTCTGGCCGCTCGTCCACGAGCGCTACGCGGAGACCTTCGAGGTCGACCCGGAGATCGGCCGCGCGGCCTGCGCCGCGCATCCCCGCGGCTGACCTTGACACGGGCAGGCGGGGGCTGGAGTATCGCCATGCGATGCGCGTGGTGGCTTACCGCACAAGGGGCTGTGTCGTCGCGCTCGCGCTCCTCGCCGCGCTCGCGCTCCTCGCCGCGCTCGCCCCCGCACCCGCGAGCGCCGCCGCCCCCGGAGCCCTCAAGCCGGCCACCACCTCGACGCCGATCGCCCTGTCCGACGACGGCCGCTTCGTGTGGTCGGTCAACCCGACCGCCGACACGGTCTCGGTGATCCGCACCGACACGAACGCCGTGGTGCGCAGCATCCGCGTCGGCGACGACCCGCAGAGCGTGGCGCTCAGCAACGACGGCCGCAGGGCGTTCGTGGCCAACGCCGCCGCCGGCACGGTGAGCGTCATCCGGATCGTCAGCCGCGTTCCCGCGCGCTTTCGCGCCTTCGTGCAGCGGACGCTGAGGACCGGCGCCGAGCCCTGGAACGTCGTCGTCTCGCCCGACAGCCGGCGCGCGTTCGTCGCCAACTCCTCGCAGGACACGATCACGGTCATCGACGTGGCGCGCGTGCGCATCATCGGCGACGTGAACATGCGCGCCGGGCGCTGCGGCGATCCCGCCCGCGCCCGTCACTTCCAGCCGCGCGGCCTCGCCGTGACGCGCGACAGCCGCAAGCTCTTCGTCACGGGCTTCTTCGCGTTCACCCGGCCCGGCGGCCGGCAGGCCGAGGACACCGGCCGCCAGGGGCTCGTCTGCCGCCTGACGATCAACACCCGCTCGGTGCGCATCACCGACTACCGGCCGGTGCAGGCGATCGCGCTCGCGCCGCAGATCACTGGCTTCACCGTCGACTCCAACGGCGACGGCGCGCCCGACTCGACCGCCGCGTTCCCCAACCAGCTGCAGAGCATCGTCATTCGCGGCAGCCGCGCCTACCTGCCGAACGTCGCCGCCTCGCCCGACGGGCCACTGCGCTTCAACGTCGACACGCAGGCGTTCGTCAACGTCATCGACGGCGTCAACGGCGTGCGCCAGACCGACGCGAGCGCGGCGAAGTTCCTCAACCTGCACCTCGGCGCCCGCAATCCGGAGCCCGGCAAGAAGCGGCTGTTCTTCGCCAACCCGTGGGCGATCGCGTTCACCAACGGCGGCGGCGCCGGCGCGGCCTACGTCGTCTCCGCCGGCAGCGACCTGCTCGTCAAGGTCCTCGTCGCGCCGGACGGCAAGCTCGCCTTCACCGGCGACTCCGACACGACGCGCTACATCGACCTCAACGACCCGGCCGTCCCGGCGACCGCGGGCGCGAACGCCGGCAAGAACCCGCAGGGCATCGTCATCAACCGGCGGGGCACCCGGGCGTACGTCATGAACTTCGCCTCGCGCAACGTGTCGGTCGTCGACCTCACGTCCGATCAGGTCGTGCGCGTCATCCGCACCGCGGCGCTGCCGGCACCGGGCTCGACCGAGGAGATGGTCGCCGTCGGCGCGGAGGTCTTCTTCTCGTCGCGCGGGCACTTCGCGCGCCCCGGCGAGCCGATCACCAGCAGCGAGCGGCTCTCCAGCGAGGGCTGGCAGAGCTGCGCGAGCTGCCACTTCAAGGGCCTGACCGACAGCGTCGTGTGGGAGTTCGGCGCCGGCCCGCGCAAGTCGGTCCCGCTGAACGCGACGTTCGACCCGCGCAACCGCACGATCCAGCGCGTCCTGAACTACTCGGCGATCTTCGACGAGGTCGAGGACTTCGAGGCCAACATCCGCAACGTCTCCGGACCCGGCCCGCTGGCCACCGCGCAGGCCTGCAGCGAGCCGCCGCCGGCGACGAGCACGCTGGACCCGGCCCACGGTCTGCTGCTCGGCGACAACGGCTCCGCCACGCTGGCGCCGTGCGTCCTCAACGCGTTCGCCAAGCCGAGCGCCGGGCGACCGCAGTGGACCGTGACGCTGCCGGGCAGCACGGTCGCCGTCCCAGCCCTCACCGCCATGCGCGAATGGGTGAAGTTCGCGGTGCGCACGCCGCAGGCGCCGTTCACGACGAACCGCATCCCGCGCCGCGGCGTGTCGGCCGCGGACATCGCGACCGGACGGGGGCTGTTCCAGGCCGCCGGCTGCGCGAGCTGCCACTTCGGATCGACGTTCACGCTGAGCCGCAAGGACTTCACCTCGCCGCCCGCCGCCGCCGAGATCTTCACGGAGACCACGCCCGCCCCGCCGGCCGGGGTGACGCCCGTCGGCGCCCAGTTCCTCGGCCGCTTCCTGCGCGACATCGGCTCGTTCAATCGCGGCGTCCCCGGCAGCGGCAACGAGCTGGCGCCGAACATCGGCGCCACCGAGACGGCGTCCGCGGCGCTCGTCAACGGCGTCTCCCAGCCGCCCCCGCTCGGCCTCGGCATCGATCACAACGGCGACGGGCAGGGCACCGGCTTCAACGTGCCTTCGCTGCTGGGCATCGACGCCGTGCCGCCGTACCTGCACAACGGCGCCTGCGAGACGCTCGCGTGCGTCGTCGCCGATCCGAAGCACCGCACGGCCGACGGCCGCCGGCCGGACGGCGCCGCCACCGCCCGGGCCCAGGCGCTGATCGTCGCCTACCTGCGCTCGATCGACGCCGGCACGCCGCCGCTCGCCGGCACGCCGTAGCGCCCGCGCCGCCCGCCCGCCGCGTCACCGAATAGCGTGCCGTCGATGGCTGCCCCCGTTCCCGAGCCGGTCGTGATGGGCGTGGTCAACGTCACGCCCGACTCGTTCTCCGACGGCGGGGAGTGGCTGGACCCGGCGGCGGCGATCGCCCACGGCCACGCGCTCGTCGCGCAGGGCGCGGCGATCCTCGACATCGGCGGGGAGTCGACGCGCCCCGGCGCCGAGCCGGTGAGCGAGGCCGAGGAGCTGCGCCGCGTGGTCGCGGTCCTCGATGGCCTCGCCGGCGCCGGCGCGCGCCTGTCGATCGACACCTCCAAGGCCGCGGTGGCCGCGGTGGCGCTCGACGCGGGGGCGACGCTCGTCAACGACGTCACGGCGCTGCGCGGCGACCCGCAGATGGCGGCGCTCGTCGCCGAGCGCGGGTGCGGCGTGTGCCTCATGCACATGCTCGGCGAGCCGCGCACGATGCAGCGCGACCCGCGCTACGGCGACGTCGTCGCCGACGTCCGCGCGTTTCTCGAGCAGCGCCTCGAGCACGCCGTCGCGCAGGGGATCGCGCGCGAGCGCGTCTGGCTTGACCCGGGGATCGGCTTCGGCAAGACGATCGACCACAACCTCGAGCTGCTGTCGCGCCTGGACGAGATCGTCGCGCTGGGCCGGCCGGTCGTCGTCGGCGCCTCGCGCAAGAGCTTTCTCGGCACGATCACCGGGCGCGAGGCGGGCGAGCGCGTCGCGGGGACGATCGCCGTCAACGTCCTTGCGCTGGCGCGCGGCGCGAGCGTCTTTCGCGTCCACGACGTCGCCGAGGCGCGCGATGCCCTGCTCGTCGCGGCTGCTACGTTGCGCGGGCGATGGCGGCCGCCGACGACGACCTCGACGACGACGACATCGACGACGACTTCGACGACGAGGACGGCATCCAGACCGTCGTGACCGTCGAGGTCAACGGCCTCTCGCTGTTCACCCATCACGGCATCACGGCGGCCGAACGCGAGGTCGGCCAGCGGCTGATCCTCGACATCCGCCTGGAGCTCGGGGAGGCCGACGCCACGGTCACCGACCGCGTCGAGGACACGGTCGACTACGCCCGCGTCTGCGAGGTCGCGGCGCTCGTCGCCACGCAGCGCTCCGACAAGACGCTCGAGCGCCTCTGTGCCGCGATCGCCGACCGGCTCATCAAGGACTTCGATGCCCAGGCGGTCTCCGTCAAGGCCTCCAAGCCCGAGCCGCCGTTCGCGCTGCCGGTCGACGACGTCTCCGTCGAGGTCTGGCGCGAGCTCGGCGAGCTCGACTGACGCTCGGCTACGAACGGCTACGGCGCAGCCGCACGAGCTTCGTGCGGTACGTGCGGTAGCGGTCTTTGGCCTTGTCGAAGCGCCAGTAGCTCGTGCGCTCCCAGGTCGGACAGCAGCCGGGATCGGTGCCGCGTGCGTAGCTCTCGATCGTGCGTAGCTCGAGGCCGCCGTAGCGCTTCGTGAAGTCCCGGATCTGCAGCGAGCCGGTGGCGAACGACGAGCCCTTCGGACGGCGCCCGACCGAGTCCGCGCGCGGGTAGGAGAACAGCGTCCGGCGCACGGCCACGCAGCCGTCGGCGCCGGGCCGGAAGGCGACGATCTTCGCCTGCACGCCGCGCGCCGACGCCCCCGCCCGCACCTCGAAGGCGAGCTCGCGGGCCCGGCCGTCGCGATCGGCGTCGATGATCCGCGCGAGGCTGACGTACTCCATCTCGCGCGACAGCGTGAGCGTGCGCGCGCCGCCCGCGCACGTGTCGGCGACCTCCACGACGAACGTGCGAAAGACGCTGTCGGCGCGCGAGCACGGCGGCGGGCTCTCGCCCTCGGCGTCGAAGCAGGCGGTCTCGCGGGCGCGGACGGTCTCGGTCGAGCCGTCGGCGTCGAGGTCGGCCAGCAGCGGCCGGTCCAGCGGCTGGCTCGGGCGGTCGGCGGCGGCGGCGCTCACGCCGAGGCAGGCGACCGCGGCGAGCACCGGGCACAGCAGCAGGCGGGGCATGGCGGGGCATGATGCTGGCTGGCACGGCCTGCCGTCAAACTCCAGCGCGATGGCGATCGGCTACCTCGGCCTGGGCTCGAACGTCGGCGACCGGCGCGCGCACCTGCAGGCGGCGGTCGACGCGCTGCCGGCGCACGGGGTGCGCGTGCTCGCCAGCTCGTCCACGTACGACAGCGATCCCGTGGGCGAGATCCGCGACCAGCCCGACTTCCTCAACGCCTGCCTGCGCATCGAGACCGGGCACGGCCCCGACGCGCTGCTGGACGCCTGCAAGGCGGTCGAGCGCGAGCGCGGCCGCGCGGGCGGCGGCCCGCGCCACGGCCCGCGCCCGATCGACGTCGACGTGCTGCTGCTCGGCGAGGTGCAGTACGCCACCGAGCGCCTCACGCTGCCCCACGCGCAGGTGCTGGCGCGGCGCTTCGTCCTCGTCCCGCTGCTCGAGCTGGACTTCGCGCTGACGACGCCGTCCGGGGCTCGCCTGGCGGACGCGCTGGCCGTCCTGCCGGTCGACGAGGACGTCCGCCGCGCCGGCCCGCCGCTGACCGCGCCCGCCACCGCGCCGCGCACCGAGTGAGTAGCGTTCCCGGGCGTGAGCGGACACGACAGCAGCGAGAACGGAGAGGCCGAGACGCAGGCGGGCGGCCGGCGCCGCGACGCCGCCGAAGAGGCGCGCACGCTCGTCTCGGCGGTGACGGTCGGCTACCTGGCGACGCTCGGCGACGACGGCGACCCCTGGTGCTCGCTCGTCGTCTACGGCCCGGATCCCGACGGCAACCCCGTGCTGCTCGTCTCGACGATGGCCGAGCACGGCCGCAACCTCGCGCACGACCCGCGCGCCAGCCTCGCGATCAACGACCCCTCCGCGCCGGGCGACCCGCTCGACCGCCCCCGCATCACGCTCGCCGGGCGCGCCGTGCAACCGGAGGGCGAGGCCGCCGAGGCGGCGCTCGACGCCCACGTCGCGGCGATCCCCGGCGCGCGGCTGTACGCCGGCTGGGACGACTTCTCCCTCTGGATCCTCGAGGTGCAGCGCGTGCGCTGGGTCGGCGGCTTTGCGCGGATGGACACCGTCAGCCCCGACGAGTACCGCGCCGCCGAGCCCGACCCGACGCAGCCGATCGCGGCCAAGGCCGTCGAGCACCTCAACAAGAGCCACACCGACGGGCTGCTGGCGATCGCCCGCGAGCTGGCGGGCGCGCGCGGCGCCGTCTCGGCCGTCTGCACCGGCATCGACCGCTACGGCATCGACCTCAGCTGCACGGGCGCCGGCCAGTCGGCGGCCGCCCGCGTCGAGTTCGACGCGCCGCTCGAGAAGGCCGCCGACGTGCGCCCCGCGACGGTCGAGCTCGCCCAGCGCGCGCGGGCGCTCAGCGCCGGCGGCTAACGCCGGTCCGGCGGCATCGGTGCTCGCGCCGAGCACGCCGGCGGCGATGAGGCCGTCGACGTGGTCCAGGTGGCCGGCCAGCGCGCGCAGGTCCGCGCGCGCCGCGTCGTCGCCGGCACGGTTCATCCGGCGCTCCACCGCGATCACGCCCGGCGCGACGAGCTTGACGATCGGGTGAGGCAGCCGCGGCAGCTGCGAGGCCTCCTGGTAGCTGGGGATCGCGGCGGGGTCGCGCCTGAGCGCCGCCCAGACGAGGCGGCGCACGAGCGGCTGCAGGACCTCGTCGCCCCAGCGCTCGGCGTCGAGCACCGCCGCCCGCGCGGCCGGGTCGGCGGGCAGCAGCGGCGGGTCGGGGACGAGCTCGTCGAGCGTGCGCATGATCGCGCGCGAGCCGCTGACCTTCGCGCCGCCGTCGAGCTTGAGCGCCGGCACCGTGCGCTGCCCGAAGCGCAGGCGCATGAGCGGCGCGTGCGCCGGGATCAGCAGCTCGACGATCTTGTGGGGGATGCCCTTCAGCGTGAGCGCGCGGCGGACGGCCTGCGACGGATGCGACGAGTGGACGACGTAGAGCTTGTGCACGTGCGCGTCAGAGCCTACGGGCCTGCCCGACGGGCGCCCCACTACAGTCGCCCCCATGCTCCTCGCCGTCGATGTCGGCAACACGCAGACGCACTTCGGCACGTTTCGCGGCGACCGGCTCGTCGAGCACTGGCGCTTCGCGACGATCGCCCAGTCGACCGCCGACGAGATCGGCGCGACGCTGCGCAACCTGCTCGAGCTGCGCGGGATCGGGATGGCGGACATCCGCGCGTCGATCGTCTCCTCGACCGTGCCGACGCTCGCCCCCGAGTGGCTGGCGATGGGCGAGCGCTACCTCGGCCACACGATGCTCGAGGTCGGCCAGGGGCTGAAGACCGGCATGGCGCTGCGCTACGACAACCCGCGCGAGATCGGCGCCGACCGGCTGGCCAACGCCGTCGCCATCCGCGAGCGCTTCGGCGGGCCGGCGATCTGCGTCGACTTCGGCACGTCGGTGAACTTCGACATCGTCGGTCCGTCCGGCGACTTCCTCGGCGGCGTGCTCGTGCCCGGCGTCGAGATCTCGCTCGCGGCGCTGACCTCGCGCGGCGCCAAGCTGCCGCAGATCGACCTGCTGCCGCCGCGCAACGTCATCGGCAAGTCGACCGTCGAGGCGATCCGCTCGGGCGTCATCTACGGCTTCGCCGGCGCGATCGACGGCATCCTGCGCCGCCTGCTCGACGAGCTGGGCGACGACGAGACCGACGTCATCGCCACCGGCGGGCTGGCGAGCGCGATCGTCCCGTTCACGGAGCTCATCGACCACGTCGACGACCTGCTCACGCTGACGGGGCTGCGCCTGCTCTACGAGCGCAACTCCTGACTACCCTCAAGGGGCGATGCCGCGCACGCTCAACGACTCCTGGCAGCTCGCCCACCTGCACGTCCCCAACCGCGTCGTGCTGGCCCCGCTGGCCGGGATCGGCAACTGGTTCGTGCGCCTGCAGGCCAAGCGCTACGGCGCGGGGATGGTCGTCTCGGAGATGGTGTCGAGCTTCGGCGTGCACCACGGCAACGAGAAGACGACGACCGAGATGCTGCGCATCGAGCCCGCCGAGCGCGCGGGCGGGCCGGTCGCGATCCAGCTCTTCGGCCAGGAGCCCGCCGTCATGCGCTCGGCGGCGGCGACGATCGCGCGCGACACCGACGCGGACTTCATCGACCTCAACATGGGCTGCCCGGTGCCGAAGGTCTGCAAGACCGGGGCGGGCGCGGCGCTGATCGACGACCCGGACCTCGCGGTCGCCGTGGCGCGCGCCGCACGCGAGGGCTCCGGCCTGCCGGTGACCGTGAAGATCCGCAGCGGCCGCCGCGTCGGCGCGCGCGACGGCTTCGACCTCGCCCACCGGCTCGTCGACGAGGCCGGCGTCGCGGCGATCGGCTTTCATCCGCGCTCGGCGCAGGTCCACCACAAGGGCTCGCCGGACCTCGACCTCGCCCGCGAGCTCGTCCGGTCGCTCGGCGCGCCGGTGATCCTCAGCGGCGGGATGGACGATCCCGTGTCGATCCGGCACGCGTTCGAGTCCACCGGCTGCGAGGCGGTCATGCTCGCGCGCGGCGCGCTCGGCAACCCGTGGCTGTTCGCGCGCCTGCTCGGTACGCGCGAGGGCGAGCCGACGACGGCCGAAGTCCTGGCCGAGCTCGAGTGGGTCATGCAGCGCGCGGTCGAGCACATGGGGGAGCGCCGCGCCGGCCGCTACCTGCGCAAGTTCTATCCCTGGTACGTCGAGCGGATCGGCGGTTCGAAGGCGCTGCAGGGAGCGCTGCAGGCGACCGACACGATCGACGAGGCGCGGGCCGTGCTGGCCACCGTTGACGTCGTAACGATTGCCGCTTGACGCGCTGCTATCCTGCTGCGTCGCTTGCGGACCCCCGCCTGCGCCACGGCCCCCGCGGCGGGGCTTCCCACACCTCCTCCTCATTGCCCAAAGACGTCATCCTCACAGCCGACGGCCTCGAGAAGCTCAAGGCTGAGCTCGAACTGCTCCAGGGCGACAAGCGCAAGGAGGTCGCGCAGCGCATCAAGGAGGCGCGCGAGTTCGGGGACATCACCGAGAACTCGGAGTACGACGACGCCAAGAACGAGCAGGCGATGCTCGAGGCGCGCATCGCGCAGGTCGAGGAGCGCCTGCGCTCGGCGACCGTCGTCGATGCCAAGGACGTCTCGACCGACGTCGTCCAGGTCGGGTCGGTCGTCAACGTCAAGGACGAGGACTCCGGCAAGACGCACAAGTTCACGATCGTCGGATCGCCCGAGGCCAAGCCGCCCGAGCGGCTGTCCTACGAGTCGCCGGTCGGCAAGGCGCTGCTGGGCCACAAGCGCAACGACATCGTCGACGTCCCGCTGCCCAACGGCAAGAAGCTGCACTACAAGATCACCAAGATCGACGTCGGGCTCTAGCCGCGAAGCGGCGTGCAGGTCGTCTGGATGAAGACCCTCGACACCACGGGCGCGGGCCGGATGCCCGCGCCGTGCTGCCCCCTCAGCGTCTAGGCTGGCGAGGATGGCTGACGAGCTGCTCGCCGTCAGGCGTGCGAAGCTCGACAAGCTGCGCGCCGACGGCATCGACCCCTTCCCGCACGAGTTTCCCGGCGTCGAGCCGGCGGCGGACGTGCTCGCCGCGCACGCCGACCTCGCCGACGGCGAGGAGACCGACGTCACGCACCGCGTCGCGGGCCGCCTCGCCGCCCGCCGCGGCCAGGGCAAGATGGCGTTCCTCGACCTCGTCGACCGCTCCGGCCGGCTGCAGCTGCAGGCCCGCGCCGACGTGCTCGGCCCCGAGGCGCACGAGCGCCTGCTGACGCAGATCGACCTCGGCGACATCATCGGCATCGACGGGACCGCGCTACGCACGAAGCGCGGCGAGATCTCGCTGCGCATCGACGCCTTCACCGTGCTGGCGAAGTCGCTGCGCCCGCCGCCGGAGAAGCACCACGGCCTGCAGGACGTCGAGACGCGCTACCGCCGCCGGGAGCTTGACCTCATGGCCAACGAGGAGGCGCGCGAGCTGTTCATCGCCCGCGCGAAGACCGTCACCGCGGTGCGGCGCTTCTTCGACGACGCCGGCTTCATCGAGGTCGAGACACCGGTGCTGCAGCCGCTCTACGGCGGCGCGCTGGCGCGGCCGTTCACGACGCACCACAACGCGCTGGATCGCACGCTGTACCTGCGCATCGCCACGGAGCTCTATCTCAAGCGCTGCATAGTCGGCGGCCTGGAGCGCGTCTACGAGCTCGGCAAGGACTTTCGCAACGAGGGCCTGTCGGCGAAGCACAACCCCGAGTTCACGATGGTCGAGTTCTACGAGGCATATGCCGATTACAACGACGTGGCCGATCGCCTGGAGACGCTCGTGCGCTCGGTGGCACAGCAGGTCGGGACGACGGGGCCGATCGACTTCGCGTCGCCCTGGCGGCGCGTCACGCTGCGCGACGCGATCCGCGACGCGAGCGGCATCGACTTCCGCGAGCACGCTGATCGCGACGGCCTCGTCGCGGCGATCGGCGACCGCATGCCGACGCACGAGCGCAGCTGGCCGCAGCTCGTCGACGATCTGCTCAGCACGTTCGTCGAGCCTGAGCTGCGCCAGCCGACGTTCCTGATGGACTATCCCGTCGAGCTGTCGCCGTTCGCGAAGGCGCACCGCAGCGAGCCCGGCCTCGTCGAGCGCTGGGAGGCGTTCTGCGGCGGCGTCGAGATCGCCAACGCCTTCACCGAGCTCAACGATCCCGACGAGCAGCGCGCCCGGTTCGAATCCCAGGCCCGGTTGGCGGCCGAGGGCGACGAGGACGCCGCGCCCTACGACGAGGTCTTCGTCGAGGCGCTGGAGCAGGGCATGCCGCCCACCGGAGGGGTCGGGTTGGGCATCGATCGGCTCGTCATGGCGCTACGCGACCGATCGTCCATCCGCGAGGTCGTGCTCTTTCCCGCGATGCGAGAGACGTGAGTGTCACACGCAACATTTGGGCACCCAGGGCGTTGGTAGACTGCCCCATGCCCGCCTTCTGTTCCCGACCCCTCATCCATTTCGCTTGCGGAGCCGAAAAGGATGGAAACACAGTCGGGCGATTTGCCGTCCATAGAATTACATCCGGACCACGCATGAACCGAGGCTAGAGGCCCCGCCCCAGCAGGAAGGATCAGCACAGTCATGTTCGAGCGATTCACAGAGCGAGCCCGTCAGGTGGTCGTTCTCGCGCAAGAAGAGGCGCGCACGCTCAAGCACAACTACATCGGGACCGAGCACATTCTGCTCGGCCTCCTCCGTGAGGAGGAAGGCCTCGCTGCTCGGGTCCTGGAGAGTCTCGACATCACCGTCGAGCGCGTTCGTGCCCAGGTTGTCCGGATCGTCGGTTCGGGGGAGGAAGTCACCTCCGGTCAGATCCCGTTCACGCCGCGTGCCAAGAAGGTCCTCGAGCTTGCGCTGCGCGAGGCGCTCAGCCTGGGGCACAACTACATCGGCACCGAGCACATCCTGCTCGGCCTGGTGCGTGAGAACGAGGGCGTCGCCGCCCGCATCCTGCTGGACTTCGACGCGGACTCCGAGAAGATCCGCAACGAAGTCATCCGCATGCTGTCGGGCCCCGGTGGGCGCCGTCAGGGCGCGGGCGCGGGAGCCGGCGCGAGCGGTGCCTCGTCGGGCACGTCGGGCGAGGGCAAGAAGTCCTCCAAGCTGCTCGACCAGTTCGGCCGCAACCTCACGAAGCTCGCCGAGGAGGGCAAGCTCGACCCCGTCGTCGGGCGCGCCACCGAGATCGAGCGGATCATGCAGATCCTGTCGCGCCGCACGAAGAACAACCCGGTGCTCGTCGGCGAGCCCGGCGTCGGCAAGACCGCCGTCGTCGAGGGCCTCGCCCAGCGGATCACGACGTCCGACGTCCCGGAGTTGCTCAAGGGCAAGCAGATCTACACGCTTGACCTGGCCGCTCTCGTCGCCGGCTCGAAGTACCGCGGTGAGTTCGAGGAGCGCCTGAAGAAGGTGATGAAGGAGATCACCCAGCGCGGCGACATCATCCTGTTCATCGACGAGCTGCACAACCTCGTGGGAGCCGGTGCGGCCGAGGGCGCGATCGACGCGGCCTCGATCCTCAAGCCGGCGCTCGCGCGCGGCGAGCTGCAGACGATCGGCGCCACGACGCTCGAGGAGTACCGCAAGTACCTCGAGCGCGACAGCGCGCTGGAGCGTCGCTTCCAGCAGATCCGCGTCGAGCAGCCCACGACGGAGGAGACCGTGCAGATCCTCAAGGGCCTGCGCGACCGCTACGAGCAGCACCACAAGGTCAACATCACCGACGAGGCCCTCGAGGCCGCGGCGGAGCTCGCCGACCGCTACATCTCCGATCGCTTCCTGCCCGACAAGGCGATCGACCTCATCGACGAGGCCGCGTCGCGCATGCGGATCAAGTCGATGACCTCCCCGCCCGTGTATCGCGATCTCGAGGAGGAGATCGAGACGACGCGGCGCGAGAAGGAGGCGTCGATCGAGGCCCAGGAGTTCGAGAAGGCCGCCAACCTGCGTGACGCCGAGCGGCGCCTGACGCAGCGCAAGCGTGAGCTCGAGGAGCAGTGGGAGGCCGGCGAGGCCGAGACCGAGCGTCCGTCGATCGGCGAGGAGGAGATCGCCGACATCGTCTCGATGTGGACCGGGATCCCGGTCTTCAAGCTCACCGAGGCCGAGACGGCGAAGCTCATGCGCATGGAGGAAGAGCTCCACAAGCGCGTCATCGGCCAGCAGGCCGCCGTCGAGGTCATCTCGAAGGCGATCCGCCGTTCGCGTGCGGGGCTGAAGGACCCGAAGCGGCCGACCGGCTCCTTCGTGTTCCTCGGACCGTCCGGCGTCGGCAAGACCGAGCTCGCCCGCACGCTCGCCGAGTTTTTGTTCGGCGACGAGGACGCGATGATCCGCGTCGACATGTCGGAGTACATGGAGAAGCACTCCGTGTCGCGGCTCGTCGGCTCGCCTCCGGGCTACATCGGATTCGACGAGGGCGGCCAGCTCACCGAGGCCGTGCGGCGCAAGCCGTACTGCGTGCTGCTGCTCGACGAGATCGAGAAGGCGCACCCGGATGTCTTCAACATCCTGCTGCAGATCCTCGAGGACGGTCGCCTGACCGACTCGCAGGGCCGCACGGTGGACTTCCGCCACGCGATCGTGATCATGACGTCGAACATCGGCGCGTCCGAGATCGCCCGCAACACGCCGCTCGGCTTCGCCGTCTCAGACGACGAGACCGGCATCACGTACGACGACATGAAGAACCGGATCATGGGCGAGCTGAAGAAGGTCTTCCGGCCCGAGTTCCTCAACCGGATCGATGACGTGATCGTGTTCCACAAGCTGCAGAAGGAGGAGATCAAGCAGATCGTCGACCTCCTCCTGCGGCGGATCCGCGAGTCGATGGCCGAGCGCGGGCTGCAGCTCGAGCTCACCGACGAGGCCAAGGACCTGCTCGTCGACAAGGGCTGGGATCCCGCGATGGGCGCCCGCCCGCTGCGCCGCGCGATCCAGCGCTACATCGAGGACCCGCTGGCCGACTTCGTCCTGCGCGCCGAGCTCACGCCCGGCGCGACGGTCATGGTCGAGAAGGCGCCCGAGGAGGACGACCGCGAGGTCTCCCTCACGGTCGTCGAGCCGGCGAAGGTGCCGGCGGCAGTCGGCGGCGGGACCGCCGAGGCGGCCGCGGGCGCCGAGGACGAGGGTCCGGCCGAGCCCGGCGGTGCCCTGGACCAGCCGACGCTCGAGGAGCCGACCGAGGGCTGAGCCCCGCGGTCTGACCGCAACCTGTTGTGATCGAGGGCGGCCTGCGGGCCGCCCTCGGTCATTCGTCCACCGAGTGCAGCGGGGGCCTGCGCATCGGCGTACCGCGTCGACGGCCAGGCGGGGCCGACGGACCTGCGCACCATCCAGAACCAGCTCGCCTACTACCCCGCCACCGGCACCCCTGGCCAGACCTGGGGCGGACGCTGAGCGCACGAAACATCGGCGCCGCCGCGTTCGGGGAGGAGCAACGCGCCTCGTTCAGCCCGGCGGCGGCAGCCGCGGGGCCGCTGCGCAACACGCGCCTGCGGCAGGGCTTGTCCGCCGACGGCCAGCCGTGCCGTGGGCGCAGGCGGCCACGTTGGGCGACGCCGTCCTCGCCGCCAACGCGGCGGCGTATGGGTCGGCGATCCCGCTGAACAGCCGGTGACGCCCGCGCGGCTCGGGTGACGCCGTGCCGCGTGCGCTACAGCACGGTGCCGCGCGCGACATCGAGGTCGACGTGCGACTCCCAGCGCGCGATTCGGCCGTCGCGGATCGTCCACAGGTGCGCCGCCGCCCAGCGCAGCGGCTGCTGGCTGCCGCGCGGCGTGGCGGTGATCGACACCAGCGCGAGGGCGTGGTCGTCGCCGATCGGGATGACGCCGTCGGTGGTGATCTGCATCGTCTCGTAGCCGCCGTCCCAGCGCGCGACCCACCGCTGCCAGCCCTCGAGGCCCCGCAGCGACGTCTCGACGGGACGCAGCGCGTCGCAGACAAGCTCGACGTCGGGATGCACGCTGTCGGTCAGTGCGCAGAGGCCGTCCGCGTTCCAGCGCGTGTAGAGCTGCTCGGCAACCTCGGCTGCGATGTGCGCCATCGCGAGGCCACGATACGGGGCGCCTGCAAGCGCCTGGCCGAGTGTTCGACCCGCCGTTCGTGCAGCCGCCGCACAGCCGCCGCGGGGCCGCGTCGACGAGCGCCGGCCAGCGCCGGTCCCCGCCGCCGGGCGTAGCATCCGGCGGATGAGCGACTGGCCTCCGGCGGGCCGCGGGGGTGCCGAGCGGCCTCCCGGCCACGGTGCTCGCGCGACGCGCGTCGTTCATGGCGGCCTGCCGGCGCCGGCGCAGGGGACGCCGTTTCTGCCCGGCCCGACGCTCGCCGCTCCGTACCACCTGATCGGGCCCAGCGACGCATCCGTCTACGGCTACGGGCGCTACGCCAACCCCACCTGGTCGGGCTACGAGACCGCCGTCGGCGAGCTCGAGGGCGGCGAGGCCGTGCTCTTCGCGTCGGGCTTGGCCGCCGTCGCGGCGGTGTTGCTGCCCGCGCTTGCGCCCGGCGACGTCGTCGTCGTGCCCGCCGACGGCTACCCGGGCGTGACGACGATCGCGCTCGAGCAACTGCGCCCGCGCGGCATCGAGGTCCGCGTCGTGGCGACCGACGACGCCGCGATCCGCGCCGCGCTGCCCGGCGCCACGCTGGCCTGGATCGAGACGCCGTCCAATCCCGGTCTGACCGTGCTCGACGTCGCCACGCTGGCCACGGCGGCGCATGCGGAGGGCGCGCTGCTGGCGGTCGACAACACGCTGGCGACGCCGCTGCTGCAGCGCCCGCTCGAGCTCGGTGCCGACCTGTCGGTCTCGAGCGCCTCGAAGGGGCTCACCGGCCACAGCGACCTCGTGCTGGGCTACGTGGCCGCCGCCGATCCCGCGCACGCCGCACAGGCGCGCGCCTGGCGCAGCCTGACCGGCGCGATCGCCGGCCCGTTCGAGGCCTGGCTCGCCCATCGCTCCCTCGCCACGCTCGACGTGCGCCACGAGCGCCAGTGCGCGAACGCGCTCGCGCTGGCCCGGGCGCTGGCCGCGCGCGACGACGTGCGCGACGTGCGCTACCCCGGCCTGCCGGACGATCGCGGTCACGCGCTCGCCGCGCGCGTCTTCGGCGGCGAGCGCTTCGGCAGCGTCCTGTGCTTCGACCTCGTGACCGAGGCCCGCGCGCAGGCGTTCCTCGGCGCCGCCGCGCTGATCGCCGAGGCGACGAGCTTCGGCGGCGTGCACTCCTCGGCGGAGCGGCGCCTGCGCTGGAGCATCGACGACGTCTCGCCGGGCTTCATCCGCCTGAGCGCCGGGGTCGAGGCGGCGGAGGATCTCGTCGCGGACGTCGGCCGGGCGCTGGACGCGGTCGGCGCGGGGTGACCGGGCCAGTGTCTGCGCCGGCCGGGGCGGGGCGGAGCAAGAACGGCGTCGACGAGAGGGTCGGTCTTGCGCGCCACGCTGCGCTGCCTCGATGCTCTCGGCGGGGAGGCTGGCGGGTTGCTGTTGGCTATGAACACCTACGCGCCACGCTGCGCTGCCTCGGCCCTCGCGGCTGTGGAAGGTGAGTGACGATGCTGGACACCCCGAGCGCACCACCACTGCCACCTCCCGAGGGCAGCTTCCGGCGACTGCTGGCGTACGTCCGGCCGCACCGCCGCGCGCTCGTCCTGGGCGTCGTCCTCGGGGCGTGCGCGAACGCGTCGGCGCTCGCCCAGCCACTCGCCGCCCGCGAGCTCATCGAGGCGCTGGCCGAGGACGGTCGCAGCACCCTGCGACCGGTGCTGCTGCTGTCGGGGCTCGTCGTCGTCTCCGGGCTGCTGGCCGGCATCCAGCTCTGGATGCTCGATCGCGTCGCCGAGCGGATCGCGCTGCGCGCGCGGTTGCGGCTGGCCGGCCGGATGCTGCGCCTGCGCCTGAGCGAGCTCGACCAGCGGCCGCTCGGCGACCTGCTCTCGCGCGTGACGTCGGACACGACCTTGCTGCGCGCGGCGACGACGACCGGGGTCGTCGAGTCCTTCAACGGCGCCCTCGCGCTGATCGGGACGATCGTCCTCATGGGCCTGCTCGACTGGCCCCTGCTGCTCGTCACGCTCGGCGTGCTGGCCGTCATCGCGGCCGGCGTGCTCGTCGTCCTCCCGCGCATCGGCCGCGCGCTGGAGGCCGCCCAGGTCGCGGTCGGGACGATCGGCAGCGCGCTCGAACGCGCGCTGGGCGCGATCCGCACGGTGAAGGCCAGCGGCGCCGAGGACCGCGAGCTCGCGGTCGTGACGGCCGCCGCGACAGACGCCTACGACGAGGGCGTCGCGGCGGCGCGCTACTCCGCCGTCGTCGGCGTCGCGTCGGGCTTCGCCCTGCAGGTCACGTTCCTCGCGGTCCTGGGCGTGGGCGGCGCCCGCGTCGCGTCGGGCACGCTCGACGTGGCCACGCTCATCGCCTTCCTGCTCTACCTCTTCTTCCTCATCGGGCCGATCACGTCGATGACGATGGGCGCCACCCAGCTTCAGGCCGGCCTGGCCGCCGTCGCGCGGATCGACGAGATCGACGAGCTCGAGATCGAGCAGGACGCGGCCGCGGCGCCCGCCGCGCCGCCTCGCCGCGACGCCGAGGTCACCGCCACCGCCCGCAGACCGGTCGTCGCGTTTGACCGCGTGTCGTTCGCCTACCGGCCCGGCCAGCCGGTCCTGCGCGACGTTTCGTTCGCCGTCGCCGCGGCCTCGCAGACGGCGATCGTCGGGCCCTCCGGCGCCGGCAAGACGACGCTCTTCGCCCTCATCGAGCGCTTCTACGAGCCGACCGCGGGATCGATCGCGCTGACGGGCACCCCGCTGGAGCAGATTCCCCGCTCGGTCCTGCGTGCGCGCATCGGCTACGTCGAGCAGGACGCGCCCGTGCTGGCCGGGACGCTGCGCGAGAACCTGCTCTACGCCGTGCCCGACGCGCCCGAAGCCGCGCTGGCCGCCGTCGTCGAGGAGGCCCGCCTGGGCGACATGCTGGCGCGCCTGCCCGCGGGCCTCGACACCGAGATCGGCGACCGCGGCCGGACGCTGTCGGGCGGCGAGCGCCAGCGCATCGCCATCGCCCGCGCGCTCCTGCGCCGCCCCGACGTGCTCCTGCTCGACGAGCCGACCGCGCAGCTGGACGCCACGAACGAGCACGCCCTGCGCGAGACGATCGAGCGCGCCGCGCGCCGCTGCGCCGTCGTCGTCATCGCACACCGCCTCTCCACGGTCGTCGCCGCCCGGCAGATCGTCGTCCTCGATCGCGGCCGCGTGGCCGCGCTCGGCTCACATGCCGAGCTGCTGGTCGCCGATCCGCTGTACCGCGAGCTGGCGGCGACGCAGTTCATCTCCGCGCCCGACCAGGGGGGCGAAGCCGTCGGGTCCGGACCTTAAGGTGAGTAGATGGCGCGCCCCACGACCGTCCACGTCTGCTCGCAGTGCGGGCACTCGAGCGTGCGCTGGCACGGGCAGTGCCCGGGTTGTCAGGAGTGGAACACGCTCGTCGAGGAGCGCGCGCCGGCGACCGGCGCCGGCGCCGGGCGCGGCCGCGGCGGTGGCGCCGCCGCGGCCGGCAGCGGCGCCCGCGCCGGCACCCCCACGCGCCTGGCCGACGTCAGCACCGAGCGCGTCCCGCGCCTGCTGACCGCCATCGGCGAGCTCGACCGCGTCCTCGGCGGCGGCCTCGTGCCGGGCTCGCTCGTCCTGCTCGGCGGCTCGCCGGGGATCGGCAAGTCGACGCTGACGAACATGGCGCTCGGCAACCTCGCCGCCGCCGGCCGGCGCACCCTCTACGTCTCCGGCGAGGAGTCGGCCGCGCAGATCCGCCTGCGCGCCGAGCGGCTGGTCGGCGCGACGGCCGGCGCCCTCGAGGTCCCGGTGCTCACGGAGACCGACCTCGACGTCATCCTCGCCACGCTGCGCGCCGAGCGCCCCGAGGTCGTGGTCATCGACTCGGTGCAGACGATGCACGCCGCCGACCTCAGCGGCGCGCCGGGCTCCGTCGGCCAGGTCCGCGAGACCGCGGGGCGGATCATGCAGGTCGCCAAGGCCGACGGCATCGCGGTCCTGCTCGTCGGCCACGTCACCAAGGAGGGGGCGCTGGCCGGCCCGCGCGTGCTCGAGCATCTCGTCGACTGCGTGCTGCAGTTCGAGGGCGAGCGGGAGCGCACGTACCGCACCCTCAGAGCACTGAAGAACCGCTTCGGCTCGACGAACGAGGCGGGGGTCTTCGAGATGCGTTCGGGCGGTCTCGTCGAGGTGCTCGACGCCAGCGCCCGCTTCGTCGCCGAGGCGACCGGCAAGCCGGGCTCGGTGATCCTCGCCGCGATGGAGGGCTCGCGCCCGCTGCTCGTGGAGGTCCAGGCGCTCGTCTCGCCGTCGGAGCTCGTGCCGCCGCGGCGCGTCGTCAACGGGCTGGATCGCAACCGCCTCGCTCTCGTGCTGGCCGTGCTCGGCCGCCACGCGGGCATCGGCGCCGGCAGCGCGGACGTCTTCGTCAACGTCGTCGGCGGCGTGCGCGTCGAGGAGCCGGGCGCCGATCTCGCGATCGCGCTCGCCGTCGCGAGCGCCGCGCGGGGCGTGCCGCTGCAGGCTCGCGGCGTCGTGGCGCCGGTCGCCTGCTTCGGCGAGCTGGGCCTGACCGGCGAGTTGCGCACCGTCGGGCACGCCGACCGCCGCGCCGCCGAGGCGGCGAAGTTCGGCCTGCGCCACGTCATCTCCCCGGAGGTCGCGCCGACGCTGCGCGACGCGCTGCGCGCCGGGCTGCCCAAACGCGCCCCGCAGGCCGCGTAGCCGCCCGGTGGCCGCTAGCACAAGCGAGGCACGAAGTCGAACCGATCTTCTTCGTCGCCACAACCCGCAATCCCTAAGTACCCGCTAAAATCGCCTGGATGGTTCAGCGAGTTGGGGATGAGTCACACGAGCTTGAGTCACGTCAAGAGCCCCGACTGGTCAAGGCGTTGGAGATGGTCGCGCCCGGCACCACGCTGCGTGAGGGCCTGGACAACATCATGCACGCGCGCACCGGCGGGCTCATCATCGTCGGCGAGGTCGACGACCTGAGCTTCCTCTTCTCGGGCGGCATCAAGCTCGACATCGACTACTCGCCTGCGCTGCTCTATCAGGTGGCCAAGATGGACGGCGCGATCGTCCTGAACGTCAACGCGACGAAGATCGCCATGGCCAACGTCCAGCTCATGCCCGATCCGACGATCCTGTCCGTCGAGACCGGCACGCGCCACCGCACCGCCGAGCGCGTCTCCAAGCAGACCGACGCGCTCGTCATCGCGATCTCCCAGCGCCGCGAGGTCGTCTCGCTCTACGTCGACGGCGGCAAGTACATCCTCGAGGACATCCCGGTCGTGCTCGCCAAGGCCAACCAGGCCCTCGCGACGCTCGACAAGTACCGCACGCGCCTGGACCAGGTCTCCACGCGCCTGACGGCGCTGGAGTTCGAGGGCGGCGCCACGCTGCACGACGTGCTCACCGTGCTGCAGCGCTCCGAGCTCGTGACGCGCATGGCCGTCGAGATCGAGCGCTACATCGTCGAGCTCGGCACCGAGGGCCGCTTGATCGAGATGCAGCTCGAGGAGACGATGGTCGGCACCGCCGCCGACAAGGCCGCGCTCGTGCACGACTACCTCGCCGAGAACACCGACGAGGAGTTCGCGGGCGGGCTGGACCAGATCGGGCGCCTGCCGCATCATGACCTGCTCGACTTCGGCCGTCTGGCCGAGCTGCTCGGCTACGACCGCAAGCTCAACACGCTCGACTATCCGGTCTCGCCGCGCGGCTTTCGCATCCTTGGTCGTATTCCCCGCTTGCCTAAGCTGGTCGTGGCACAGATCGTCAACAGCTTCGGTGGTCTCGACGAGCTGCTGGCCGCCACCGACGTCGAGCTGGAGACCGTCGATGGCGTGGGCGAGATCAGGGCGAAGGACATCCGCGAGGGTCTTCGCCGGCTGCAAGAGATCAACCTCGTGGACCGTTACCTGCAGACGTAGTCGTTTCACCGTCCGGCCGCCGCCGGCATCAATTCGCAAGGAGGGCATCATCCCCGAAGCCGAAGAGCAGCTGCTGGAGGACCTGGACCGTACGCTCGAGAACATCGAGTTCGAGCTTGGCGACAACGTCGTGTATCCACATCATGGGGCCGGTCAGGTCCTGAAGAAGGAACGCCGCAAGATGTTCGGTGAGGAGCGCGAGTACCTCACCATCAAGATCCTGCACAACGACATGACCGTCATGGTTCCGTGTGAGAACGCGGCGCTGGCGGGGCTGCGCCGCGTCATCGACGAGGAGACCGTGCTGAAGGTGCTCGCCGTCCTCGCCGACGACGTGTCCGAGATGCCCAAGAACTGGAACCGCCGGTTCAAGCACAACCGCGACAAGATCAAGACCGGCGACATCTACGAGCTCGCCGAGGTGGTCCGCAACCTCGCAATCCGCGAGCACGAGAAGGGCCTTTCCACGGGCGAGAAGCAGATGTTCACACGTGCGAAGAAGATCCTCGCCTCCGAGCTGATGTACGCGCTCGACAAGGACGAGGAAGAGGCCGAGCAGCACCTCGACGACCTGCTTGCCGACAGCGCCGGCGTGGTGTCGAAGTAGCGATCGCGCTTGTCGTAGCGGCGGGACGGGGGCAGCGCCTTGGGTCAGCGACACCCAAGGCGTTCGTCACCCTCGCCGGGCGCCCGATGCTCGAGTGGTGCATCGCGGCGCTGAAGGCGGTCGAGGCGGTCGAGACGATCGTCGTCGCGCTGCCGGCCGGGTGGGACGGGGGATCCGCCCCCGCGGGCACGATCGGCGTGCCCGGCGGCGCGCAGCGCTCGCAGTCGGTCCTCGCCGCGCTGAACGCGGCGCCCGGCGATCCGGTGATCGTCCATGACGCCGCCCGCCCGCTCGTGCGCGCGGAGGACTTCCAGGCCGCGCTCGACGCGCTCGAGCGCCACGGCTGCGACGCGGTGATCGCCGCGGCGCCGGTGGCCGACACGATCAAGCAGGTCGGCGCCGACGGCGTCGTGGCGCGCACACTTGACCGGTCCTCGCTGTGGGCCGTGCAGACGCCGCAGGTCTTTCGCCGCGCGGCGCTCGAACGGGCGCTCGGCGCGCCCGCCGACGTGCTCGCCGCGGCGACCGATGACGCCTGGCTCGTCGAGCGCGCAGGGGGAACGGTGCGCGTGATCGCCGTGGCGCCGGAGAACATGAAGGTCACGACGCCGGGCGACTTGCAGGTCGCCGAGCTGGCGCTGCGCGAGCGCGCAGCTGCCGCTGGTTCGACGCTCGATCACTAGCATCCGCCGCGCATGACCGAGTCTCGCTCCCGCGGCGCCCTCGCGCTCGCCATCGTGTTCGTCCTCGCCGCGGCCACCGCCGGCGTGGCGTTCGGAGATGCGGCGGCGGTGCCGACGGGAAACTACGGCGGCGGCGCGATCGCCCTACCCGTCAAGGAGACGACGGTCGCCAAGGACATGCTGCTGTCGATCCGCGCGGGGTCCGGCGGGCGGATCGGCGTCGACGGACAGATCTACGCGAGCTGTGGCCTGGGGACGATCAGCGGCGACGGCAAGCTGGCCGCCGACGGGCGCTTCACCCTGCGCGGCGACGTGACGCGCCGGCCGCTCGTCGGCGCGCGCAACACCTCCACCTTCGTCGTCCGCGGCCAGCTGACCGCCGACGGCGGCGCGGGCACGGCGAGCCTGAAGCTGCGCGTCGCCGCCAAGGGCCGCGCGACGCGCACCTGCACGAGCCGCACCGTCACATGGACGGTGCGCCGTCCCATCGACTCGGCCGCGGCGGCGCCCGCACCCGCCGAGGCGACGCTGTACGGCCTGACCTCGCAGAGCGCGCCGCGCGCCAAGCAGGCGATCGTCCTGCACGCGGCCAGCGGTGGGCGCCGCATCGAGCGCGCCACGTTCGGCTACCGCGCCAAGTGCGAGCGCGGACGCATCGTCGAGGCCGACGACGTGAACATCTCGCCTGAGTTCGATGTCGAGGCCGACGGTTCGTTCCGCGTGGTCGAGCGCTTCAAGGCGACGTTCGCGGATGTGATCGTGCGCACGACGGTCGTGCTGCGCGGCCAGTTCGACGCCGCCGGTCACGCGGCCGGCAAGCTCTCGGTGACGGAGCGCTACGCGAGCCGCCGCAGCGGCAAGCGCGTGGACGTGTGCGCGAGCGCCACCCGCTCGTGGTCGGCGCGCCAGTAGTCGCGGGCGCGCCCCGCCGATGCTGACCGACTACCACCTGCATCTGCGCCCCGACTCGGAGGGAACCGACGCCGAGCGGTACTTCACGGCCGCCAACGCCGAGCGCTACCGCACGGTGGCCGAGGAGCGCGGGATCGCGGAGCTGGGCTGCGCGGAGCACGTCTACCGCTTCGCGCAGGCGCTGGAGGTCTGGCGCCACCCGCTGTGGCGCGAGAGCGCCACGGACGACCTCGACGAGTACGTCGGCTTCGTCCGCGCGCAGACCGATCTGAAGCTGGGCATCGAGGCGGACTTCGTCGCGGGGCGCGAGGACCGCCTGGCGACGCTGCTGGACGCCCACGACTGGGACTACGTCGTCGGCTCGGTGCACTTCGTCGGCGAGCACGCCGTCGACCACGACGGCTACGAGGTCTGGGACCATCGCTCCGAGCGTCCCGACGAGCTGTGGCGGCGCTACTTCGTCACGTTGGGCGAGGCGGCGCGCACGGGCCTGTTCGACATCCTCGCCCATCCCGATCTCGTGAAGATGTGGGGCGCGAAGCGGCCGGTGCCAGAAGGCGATCTGCGCCGCTTCTACGAGCTGGCGATGGACGGGATCGCGGAGTCGCAGATCGCCGTCGAGGTCTCCACGGCGGGGCTGCGCAAGCCGGTCGGCGAGCTCTACCCGGCGCCGGCGTTCCTGGAGATGTGCCTCGACGCGGGCTGTCCGGTGGCGCTGTCGAGCGACGCCCACGTGCCCGGCGACGTCGGGCGGGACTACGAGGTCGCGCTGGACCTGCTGGAGTCCGTGGGCGTGCAGCAGCTGGCGGTGTTCGAGCGGCGTGAACGGCGGATGGAGGCGATCGGATGAGCGGCGTTCGCACCGGCCTGGGCTGGGACTCGCACCGCTTCAAGGCCGGGCGAGCGCTGATCCTCGGCGGCGTGCGGTTCGAGGACGCCGGGCTGGGGCTCGACGGCCACTCCGACGCCGACGTGCTGACGCACGCGGTGACGGACGCCCTGCTGGGCGCGGCCGGTCTGGACGACATCGGTGTCCACTTCCCGGACACCGACGGTGCCTACGAGGACGCCGACTCGATCGAGCTCTTGCGTGAGGTTGTCGCCACGCTCGCGTCGAACGGGCTGCGCGCCGTGCACGTCGACGCGACGATCCTCATGGAGCGCCCGAAGGTCGGGCCCTACCGCGACGCGATGCGCGCGCGGCTGGCCGAGGCGCTGGGACTGGAGGCCGGGTCGGTCAACGTGAAGGCCTCGACCGGGGAGGGGATGGGATTCGTCGGGCGCCTGGAGGGAGTCGCGGCGCTGGCGGTAGCGACGGTGCAGCCGCTCGACGGCTGAGCGCGCGGCGCCGGCGACGCGCGTGGACGGCCACTTCCCGCTCGTCTGCCTCGTCTTCAACATCGAGGACAACCGGACCCAGGCGAACCCGATCGAGCTGCGCTACCCGTGGCGCGCCGAGTTGGACCTCATGGCGCGCTTGGCCGGCATGCGGCGGGAGCACCGGTGGGCGGGATGGGGCGGCGAGCCGTTCAACGGGCCCAGCCCGGCGCACGTGTCGGTCTACGCCGCGCCGTGACCTCGGGCGGCGGGCTGACGGCGAAGGCGCCGTCGTCTCGACGCGCTCCCACGGGTCATTCGTCGGCGCCGACCGGCGCGCCGCCGAACGAGAACTCGTTGCCGTCGGGGTCGCGGAAGGTCAGCTTGCGTACGCCGTTGGGGTAAGTCTCGCGCTTGTCGGGCTCGAGGCCGCGAGCGGCGATCTCGGCCATCTGGGCGTCCAGATCGTCCACGAAGACCATCACGAGCCCCTGTCCCGCGCGGTCGGCGTCCTGCACGACGTAGACCGACCGGTCCTCGGCGAGCGTCCAGACCGCCTCCCTCGCGTGCGGCATGAACGAGTGCTCGCCCAGCAGCCGCTCGTACCACGCTTGCGCCGCCGCGAAGTCCCTGACGGGCAGACCCGCAAACAGGTGCGAGAACATCGCCGAACGCTACTGCCCGACGCGGTCGCATGGTGACCGCGGGAACGTTCGTGACCGTTGTCGCCGGGCAGCGTCGGCGAGGGTCGTCAGTGCCCGAGCGTCGCAGCGCGCCGCGCGGCTGCCGCCGCCCGCGCCTGCTCGTGCTCGGCCTGGCGGCGCAGCTCCTGCAGCGAGCGGCGCAGGTTCTCGCGCACCGCGGGCGCCGCGACCTGCTCGGCGAGCCAGCCGAAGATGCCCGCGCCCGCGACGCCGTACTGCATCCGCAGCTCGACGCGGGTGCGGGCGCCGCCGGCGCGCTCGCGCAGGCGCCAGCGGCCGCGCTGGTCGATGCCGGTCACCGAGGTCCAGGCCAGATCACGCCGCTCGTCGCACTCGACGATCTCGACCAGCCCGCCGACCTCCGCCGAGCCGACGCGCATCGACGTGCGGTAGCGCGCGCCGAGGCCCCGGTCCTGCTCGGTCGTGACCTCCCAGCGCGTGATGCCGTTCATGAAGTGCAGGTAGCGCGCGGGATCGGTGACGAACTCCCATACGACCTGCGGCGGCGCGGCGACGTCGATGGCGGCCCCGACCCTCATCCGACGATCGGCAGCCGCCGCTCCGCGGCCAGCGCGTCGAGCGTCTCCTGCATCGTCGTCGTGACGTGGTCGTAGACCTCGTCGACGTCGGGCTGCGGGCCGAACTGGTCGCGCAGGTGGATCGCCGGCATCACCTCGATGGTGATCTTCGCCGGCAGCGCAACGTGGCCGAGGAAGTCGCCGACGTTCAGTCCCCAGGGGAGGGCTATCGAGAGCGGCAGCACCTTGAGGCGAAAGAGCCTGTCGAGCATGAGCAACCGTGCGAGGCCCTCGCCGCGGCCGAGGAACAGCGCCGTCTCCTGGCCGCCGATCGACACGACCGGGACGATCGGCACGTCGTGCTCGAGCGCCAGGCGCACGAAGCCGCGGCGGCCGTCGAAGTTCACCGTATTTCCTTCCCACGACGGCCGGTGCACCTCGTGATCGCCCCCTGGGTAGACGAGCACCGCCGCCCCCGACTCGAGCGCCCGCGCCGCGTTGTGCGGCGAGGCCGCCACCGTCCCGTACTTGCGCAGAAAGCCCAGCCCCGGCATCGACAGCACAAGGTTGTGCGCGAGCTGGTGAAAGCGCCGCTCGACCCCGAAGTACGTGCTGAACGCCAGGGTGAACACCAGTGAATCAGGTGACATGTTGCCACCGGAGTGGTTGCCGACGAGCAGCACACCGCCCTCCTCGGGGACGTTGCCGAGGCCGCGCACCTCGCCGCGAAACCACAGGCTGGCCAGCAGCCACTGGGCGGGCAGGCTCTCGCGGATGAAGTCCGGGTCGCGCTCGTCGAGGTCGGCGGCGGGGACGCGGGCGCGGGCAGCGCCCGCGATCGCGCTCACGAGCCGCTCGAGCGGGCTGCGCTTCGTCGCAGGATCCTCCGGCGCGCGGCGGTCGCCGGCGGGGCCGGGCGGGGTGGCGAGCGGGTCGCCGTCGGCGTGATGGCCGTTGCGCGACGGACGGCTCGCGGTCTCGGTGTCCATCGCTTCGAGTCTACGCGGCCCTCTGCGCGCCGCTGAGCGGCAACGGGCCCGTCGCGCCGGCGCGCGCGAACAGCGCCTCGAGCAGCTCGCTAGTCCGTTCGGCGCGCTCGACCTGAGGCACGTGGCCGCACCCGTCGAGGACGACCTGCTCCGCCGACGGCAGCCAGCGCCGGACGTGGCGCCCGAAGGCCGGCGGGATGACGCGGTCGTGCGAGCCCCAGACGAACAGCGTGGGCGGCTCGAGCTGCGACAGGCGCCCGTAGAAGCCGTTGCGGCCGTACGGCGCCTCGAGGTAGATGTTGCGGGCCGCCGTCAGAAACGCGATCCGCCCGCCGGCGCTGGCGTAGATGCGCTGAAACTCGTCGACGACGACATCGGCCATGCTCGGGTCGATGCTGTCGGGGTCGGCGAACAGCCCCCAGAAGTGCTCGGCCACCTTGTCGCGCGCGAAGCGGTGCGGCAGGAGGCCGAGCTCGGGGCGCGTGAGGCGCACGACCGGGTGATACGTCCGCTTGACGAACGCCACGGCCGGACACAGCAGGCCCAGCGACGCGACGCGCTCGGGGTTGCGCAGCCCGAGCTCGATCGCGATCCGCCCGCCCATCGAGTTGCCCACGACGTGTGCACGCTCGATGCCGAGCGCGTCCATCGTCTCCAGGACCGTGCCGGCGAACCAGCGCGCGGTGTAGGGCGCGGTGGCGGGCTTGGACGAGGCGCCGAAGCCGGGCAGGTCGAGCGCGTGGACCCGGTGGCGCTGCGAGAGCGACGCGGCGGCGTCGAAGAACGAGCTCTTGGCACCGCCGAGGCCGTGCAGCAGCAGCACGTCGTCGGGCCCCTCGCCGGTCGTCAGCGTGGAGATGCGCCGGCCGGGCAGTTGGACGTCGTGGATGCGCAGCAGCGGCCGGCGCCCGTCCTCGAGGCGAAAGAGCCCCTCGAACGCGATCGCGAGGTCGAGGTTGCCGCGGGCGTAGAGGCGGCGCCGGCTGAAGGCCTCGATGCCCGACAGCTCGCCGCGGCGCAGCGCGATCCACGTGGCGGCGTCGGCTCCGATGACGACGTCGGGGGTGCGGCTCGTCGCGCCCCTGCGCGCGCGGGCTCCGTGTTCGGTGCAGCGCACCTCCCAGACGTGGCCGACATCGCCGAGGACGATCTGCCAGGTCGCATCGAAGCCGGCGTCGGCGCCGAGATAGCGGTCCGGCAGCGAGCGAAAGCCGGCCTCGACCGCTGCCAGGCGTTCTGCGTGCGGGGCCGGTGGCGACATCGTCACGGCAACGTACCCCGCACCAGAGCTCGTGGCACTCGTCACGTGAACGCGGCCGTCCAGCTATCCCGGCACTTCGTTGCCGCGGTTGCTCGCTAGGGTCAACCGATGCCTCCGATTCGCCTGTACGACACCCGCTCGGGCGAGGTGCGCGAGCTCGTCCCGCGGGCCGACGGCCACGTCGGCATCTACGCCTGCGGGCCGACGGTCTACGGGCGCATCCACGTCGGCAACGCTCGGCCGTTCGTCGTCAACTCCCTGCTCAAGCGCTTTCTCGCGCACGAGGGGCACGACGTCACGCTCGTCGTCAACATCACCGACGTCAACGACAAGATCTACGACGCCGCCCGCGCGACCGACCTCGCCAGCGCCGACCTCGCGGCCGAGATGGCCGCTCACTACATCGCCGACACCGACGGCCTGCAACTGGGCCGGCCCGACAGCGAGCCGCTGGCGTCCGAGACGATCGAGCCGATCGTCTCGCTGATCGCCGCGCTGATCGAGCGCGGGCACGCCTACGCCGTCGATGGCGACGTCTACTTCCGCGTGCGCGCCGATGCCGAGTACGGCTCGCTGAGCCGCCGCGCGATCGACGAGATGAACCAGGGCGAGGGTGTCGAGGGGGCCGAGCGCAAGGAGGACCCGCTGGACTTCGCGCTATGGAAGGCGCACAAGGAGGGCGAGGACACGGTCTGGTTCGCGCCGTGGGGGCGCGGCCGGCCGGGCTGGCACATCGAGTGCTCGGCGATGGCCGAGGAGCAGCTCGGCGTCGGCTTTCAGATCCACGGCGGCGGCAACGACCTCGTCTTCCCGCACCACGAGAACGAGGCGGCGCAGACGCGGATGGCGCGCGACACCGAGCTCGCGCAGATCTGGATGCACAACGGGATGCTCCAGTTCGGTGAGGAGAAGATGGCCAAGAGCGTCGGCAACGTGATGGCGCTGCACGAGGTGCTCGACGACGTCGGGCGCAACGCGCTGATCATGCTCTTCGTCGGCGCGCACTACCGCCAGCCGATGGCGTTCGACGACATGCGCCTCATGGAGGCGCTCGCGCGCGTGGCCCGCGTGCGCGACGCCGCGCGCGGCCTCGTCGACGGCGGGTCGCCCGCGGAGCTGCGCCATCTGCGCGACGCGTTCTTTCAGGCGCTGCGCCAGGACTTCAACACCCCGGCCGCCCTGGCCGCGATGTTCGACTGGATCAAGGAGGCCAACAAGCGCGCCGGCGAGCCGGTCGGCCGCGCGGATCTCGTCGAGATGCTCTCCGTGCTGGGGCTGGCCAACCTCGCCGAGCACGGCAGCGAGGCCGGTGCCGAGGAGCAGGAGCTGCTCGACCAGCGCGTCGCCGCCCGCGCGGCCGGCGACTACGCCGAGGCCGACCGCCTGCGCGACGAGCTGCGCGCCCGCGGCTGGGAGGTGCGCGACAGCGCCGCCGGGCCGGAGCTCGTGCGCCTCGAGCAGTGATCCTCTACGGTCGCAACCCCGTGCGCGAGGCGCTGCGCGCCGGGCGCCGCACGATGGGCGAGATCTGGGCGACGGAGCGGTTGGTGGCCCGCGAGCCGTGGCTGCACCAGGCGGGGGCGCGGATCGTCAGCGCCCACGAGATCGAGCGCCGCGCCGACTCGCCCGACCACCAGGGCGTCTGCGCTGAGGCGGGCGGCTTTCCGTACGTGTCCGGTGCCGAGCTGCTCATGCCCGCCGATCCCTTCATCGTTGCGCTCGACGAGCTGCAGGACCCGCAGAACCTCGGCGCGATCGCGCGCAGCGCCGAGTGCGCCGGCGTGTCCGGGCTGGTCATCTGCGAGCGGCGCGCGGCGGCGGTGACGCCGGCCGTGGCGAAGGCGTCCGCGGGGGCGGTCGAGCACCTGCGGATCGCCCGCGTGCGCAACATGGCCGACTTCCTCGGCCAGGCCAAGGCGGCCGGGGCCTGGTGCTACGGCGCCGACGGCGCCGGTGACACGCCATACGACGCGCCCGACTACAGCGGCGCGGTCGTGCTCGTCATGGGAGCCGAGGGCACGGGCCTGCGCCCGCGCGTCGCAAAGACCTGCGACGCGCTCGTCGCGCTGCCCCTGCGGGGCCGCACGGAGTCGCTGAACGCGAGCGCCGCAGCGGCGGTTCTCATGTACGAGATCTTGCAGCGCCGCTCCGCGACTTGACAGGACTCCATAACTCGGGGTACTGTGGCCTCGCGTCAGGGTGAACCTGAGGTAGAGCATCGGCCAACCGCATAGGCAGCTGGCGCCCTGGGAGGGGAACGCCACTGAGCACATCCGGTCCATACCAGGCCGGGAAAGGACTGCTCGTGGCAAAAATCTCCCAGAGGGCTCTTTCTCAGGTACAGGTCGATGATTACTTCCTCATCGCGCTCGCCAAGCAGGGCGACCGCACCGCGTACGACCGCATCGTGCGCCGCTACTACGGCTTCGTCCGCCTCAAGGCCTCGTCCTACTTCCTCGCCGGCGGCGACTCCGACGATCTCATCCAGGAAGGGCTCGTCGGGCTCTACAAGGCCGTGCGCGACTACCGCACCGACCGCGAGTCGTCGTTTCGCAACTTCGCCGAGCTGTGCATCACCCGCCAGATCATCACCGCGGTGAAGACCGCGACGCGCAACAAGCACACGCCGCTGAACCAGTACGTCTCGTTCTCCGCCACGCCGGCGGGCTCCAGCGGCGACAGCGAGCCCACGCTCGAGGACGTCATCCCCGGCTCGACGGTGCACGACCCGGTCAACCAGGTCATCTCCTCCGAGGAGCTGCACTCCCTCGTCGGCTGCCTCTCGACGGCGCTGTCGGACCTCGAGGGCCGCGTCCTGGCGCTGTACCTCGACGGCCGTCCCTACGAGGAGGTCGCCACGCGCCTCGGCTGCGATGCCAAGACGGTCGACAACGCCCTGCAGCGCGTCAAGCGCAAGGTCGGGTCGCACCTCTTGCAGCGCGCGGTCCTCAACTAGCCGGGCGGACGAGCGGCTGCGGCCGATAGCATCGCCGTATGAACGCGATCGCGATCTCCACGCTCGGGCTCGTCCTGCTCATCCTGCTGGTCGTCGTCCTGATCCTCGCCGGCGGCGGCTACATGGCGATGACGCGGCGCACCGGAGCCCGCGAAGCCGCGCTGCGGCGCGAGCTCGCGCAGGCCGAGGACGCGCTCGCACAGGCGCACGCGCTCGACAAGGGCTGGGATCGCGCGACGCTCGAGGCAGCCGCCCGGGCCGCCGCCGCCGAGCGCTTCGGCGACGACGTCGTAGGCACCCCGCAGCTCGTCCAGGTCATCGACCATCCCGGCGTCGACGCCGACCAGGCCGTGTTCCGCGTCGAGAGCACCGACGGTCGTGAGCACCGGATCACGCTCGGCCGCGGCGGCGGCGAGTGGGGCCCGGCCTAAGCGCCGCCGGGCCCTCGCTCACCGCAACCGCGCCACCGTTCAGGCCGGCGTGTGCTTGACGGCGTCGACGACGAAGAGCAACGTCGCGTCCGGCGGGATGGTGCCCTGGCCCTGCGCGCCGTAGGCGAGATCGGGCGGGATGACGAGCAGCCGCCGGCCGCCCTCCTTCATGCCGACGATGCCCTGGTCCCAGCCGGCGATGACCTCCCCCTTGCCGAGCGTGAGGTCGAACGGCTTGCCGGAGTCCCACGACGCCTCGAACTGCTCGCCGTCGAACAGCGCGCCGAGGTAGTGCATCGACAATCCGTCGCCGGACTTGATGGCGGCGCCCTTGCCGACGACGATGTCCTTCTTCACGAGCTTCGTCGGGGGATCCCCCGACGGCTTGGTGATCGTCGGCTTCTTCGAGGTGTCCTTGGAGACCTTGACGCTGGCGAGGCTGAAGGGTTTACCTGTAGTCGAGGTCGATGGTGTCGTCTCGGTCGGGGTGTTGGCTGGGATGGCCGGCTCGAGGGCGGCGTCGCCACCCTCCTCCTCGCCGCACGCGCCGAGCCCCAGCGCGCCGACGGCCAGCAGGGCGATCAGACGGCCGCGCATCGCCTACCCGACCTCGACGAGATCGACGATGAAGACGAGCGTCTCGTTCGGACCGATCGGACCGACCCCGCGCGAGCCGTAAGCGAGCTCCGGCGGGATGACGAGCGTGCGCCGGCCGCCCTCGCGCATGCCCGTGACGCCGAAGTCCCAGCCCTGGATGACGCTCCCGCCGCCGAGCGGGAAGTCGAACGGCTGGTGGCGGTCCCAGGAGGAGTCGAACTGCCTGCCGGTGTCGAAGGAGACGCCGACGTAGTGGACGGTGACGTGATCGCCGGGCTTGGCCGCCGCGCCCTCGCCGACGACCACGTCGTCGGTGACGAGCTCGGTCGGCGGCTCGCCGGTCGGCTTGGGGACCTCGGGCTTCGTGTCGAGGTCATCTGAGATTTCGAGCTTGGTCATGGTGTGAAGCCTAATCGGCGCTGCCGGCCGCGAGCTCTGGCAGGATCGCCCGCCATGCGCCGCCCTGCCCTCTGGACCCTGCTCGCCGTCGCGGTGCTGCTGGTCGTCGCCGCGCCGGCGAGCGCCCGCGTGCGTCCGTACGCGCCGTGCGAGAAGACCGGCGGCGCGATCATCGTCGAGGTCAGCGGCGCGACGTGCGACGAGGCGCGCGCGGTCGCCGACGCGCTGGCCGGCGTGGCGCCCGGCGGCGTGGCGGCGGTGGTGGCGGCGCAGGGCTGGACGGCGCTGCGCGCGAACGCGACCGGCTACGACGACTCCTACGACCTCTTCGCGCTGCGCGGCCGCGCGGCGCTGTGGATCCGCGAGCGCGGCCCGGCACCTGACCTGGACGGCTGGAGCGCCGGCCGTGAACTGGTGTTCTCGCGCGGGCAACTCGTCAGCGGGGCCGCGGCGCCGACCGGGACGGCCGTCTGCACGTCGTCGTACCTGATCCGGCTCGGACGGCGGCTGGCCGGCCTCAGCGCCGGCCACTGCGCCGGCCTCACCCGCAGCCGCAAGACGCTGCGCCGCAACACGGCGCTGCGCACGTCCAAGCCGGTGGGGCTCGTTCTCGGCGGCGTGCAGCGCAACCTCTGGCGCAAGCGCTCGACCGCGCGCGCCCGCCGCCTCGACGCGCTCGCGCTGCCGGCGCCGTCCGGCCCCGGTCGCGGCTCGGCGCCGGTCATCGACCGCGGGATCCTGGGGGCGCCGCTGTTCGTCGTCGGCAGCGCGCGGCCCCGCCTCGGCAGCGAGGTCTGCTTCGCGGGCCGCACGAGCGGCACGGATCTGTGCGGGGACATCATCCAGTCCTATCCCGGCACCGGCGGCCTGCCGTGCACGACGATCACGGCGGACCTCGGCGACAGCGGCTCACCGGTGTACACACCCCCGGCCGCCGACGGCACCGTGCGCGCCGTCGGCATCGCGACGCTCGTCTTCGGTCCGTTTCAGAGTATGTGCTTCACCCCGATCGGGCCGGTTCTGAAGGCGCTGGGCGCGAGGCTCGTCACCGCTCCGGCCGCAAGCGCCGGCGACGCCACTCGCCGGCGTTGACTAACCGAAAACAGGGCGGTAGTGTCGTGCTGGCCGCACTGCGACCTTGCGGCCGGGCTATTCATGCGCTCGCGCATCTCACGCCATCTGTGGTCTGTCCTCGGTGAGCCGGTTGCGGTTCGCGTAGGGCCGGACGACGCCCCGTCCGCGGAGCGGATCGCCCCGGAAATCCCGCCGCTGGAGCTCAGCGGCCGCGACTATGCGATCTCGCTGCTACGGCTGGCCGCCGAGATCGAGCACGGGCTCATGGTGCAGTACCTGTTCGCCGCGTACTCACTCGATCCGCCGGGCGCGCCGACCGCGCTGCGACCGATGGTGCGCCGCTGGCAGGAGGCGATTCTCGGCATCGCCAAGGAGGAGATGGCCCATCTCGTCACGGTGCAGAACCTGCTCACCGCGCTCGGCGGCCCGCTGCAGTTCAACCGCGAGGACTTTCCTCACGACACCGTCGTCTACCCCTCGGGCTTCCGGCTGCGGCCGTTGAGCCTGCCGTCCCTGGCGAGCTATGTCGTAGCCGAGAGCCCGGCGGTCTGGGAGGGCGAGCAGGCCGAGCGGATCAAGCGGCAGGCAGAGGCCGAGGTCGGCGGCACCGTCAACCGCGTCGGCCGGCTCTACGAGGAGCTCATCGACGTCGTCGGCAACCCGGCGCTCGTCCCCGACTCCAGCTTCGAGGCCGCGAGCCTGCCCTTTCAGGCCACCTGGGACGAATGGGGCCGCGGATATCGCCGCGGCGAGCGCGGACGCGAGGTCCCTGCGGGCGATGGGAACACACCCGACGTGCCCGAGCTCGTGATCGACACGGCCGACTCCCGCGCCACGGCGGTCTCCGCCCTCGAGCACGTCGGCGAGCAGGGCGAGGGCTTCGCCCTGCCGGAGGACGAGGAGGAATCGCATTTCGAGCGCTTCCTGACGATCCACCGGGAGCTCGAGGCCCTCGGCGAGGACGAGCGCCGATCGCTCGTGCGCAACGTTGCGACGAACCCCACGACCGACCTCAGCGGACCGGACGTCGGCGCCGACCCGGCCGACATGGAGACGACAAGCCCGATCGCCAACCCGACGGCCCGGCTGTGGGCGCATCTCTTCAACGTCCGCTACCGCAAGCTCCTCGTCAGCCTGTCGCACGCGTTCGAGCTCGCGGAGGACCGCACGGCGTCAGGCTCGCCGGGCCCGCGTGGCTCGCTGATCCACCGCGCGTTCGCCGAGATGTACAACCTGCGCTCGATCGCGGGCCTGCTCGTGGCCATGCCGCTCGATCACGCCCAGCCCGACGCGGCGCGCGCGGGGCCGCCGTTTCAGATGCCGTACACGCTGATGCTCCCGCACGACGAGGACGACCGCTGGCGCCTGCACGGCGACCTGCTCGACGCCTCCGCGACGCTCACCGATCGCCTTCGGGCGCTTGACGGCGCCAGCCCGGCCAGGGAGTACGTCGCGGCGCTGGCGAACGCCGACCGGATCGAGCGCGAGCAGGTGCACGCGCTGATCGCCGGCACCGCCCACCCACCCGCCGGAGCCCCGAACCCATGATCCACGAACTGCGCATCCTCCCGCCGCTGGCGATCGCCCGCTTCGGCAGCGCGCCGACGCCGATGGACAACTACGACGCCGTCGTGGACCCCGTCAACCCGCTGGGCTACCGGATGCTGCGCCCGGCCGAGACGCTCGAGGTCGATGTCGACAGCGGCGCGATCGCGCGCGTCTTCGTGCCCGACGCGCTGTCATTCACCGAAGACGGCGCGGTGCGCCCGGTGGCACCGTTTCTCGAGGTCTGGGCGCTCGTCGGTGACCAGACGCTGAGCGACGGCGGCCGCCTCGAGGTGCTCACGACCGCGATGCTCGCCGACGAGGGCGCGTCCGCGGACGACGTGCGCTGGCAGGTGCAGGTCGCCAACCTCAAGGTCATGCGCCGCACCGGGGAGGCGCGCGACGCGGTGCGGGCCGACAGCGGCGAGTTCTCAGATCACGCGCGGCGCCCCCTGCCGGGCGAGTGCGAGAACTTTCTGGCCGGCAGGACGATCGGCCTGGGTCACGCGCAGTACATCCGGCCGTCGGCGGACCACCCCGAGATCCGGCTGCGCTTCACGCCCGCCGCGGGGCGGATCTACGGGCCCACCCGCGCCCCCTTCCCGAACGCCCCGGCGCCGGACCCAAACGTCTCGGAGGCCGTCTACGACGCCCAGCGCGGCGGCTGGGACGGCTACCGCGACGCCGGCGGCCCGCAGGACACCGCCCCCGGCGACATCTACGCGGGCCGGCGCATCGGCAACGACCAGGTCAGCTCGGGGTACCTCGACGACGGGTGTGACGGCATCGTCCGGGTGACGCTCGAGCTCGGCGGCCGCACGCTGCGCGCGCATGGCCGCGTCGCCGCCGGGCCGCCGGCCTACGCGCCCGACGCGCTCCCGATCCGCACCGTCGCCGACGAGCTCGAGCAGGCCCTGCTCGGGCCGACCGTGGATCCGTCCGACGCCACGCTTGAGCGCGTCGAGGAGATCGTCCGCCGCGCGTTCGAGACGGTCCGCCTGCTGAACACGACCTTTCACAACGAGGACTGGGGCTGGGCCGGCGGCGCACCGTTCATGGCGTCGTCGCTGGTCGATCCCATCGCGGTCGAGAACCTGCACCAAAGCCTGCTCGCCGCACTGCGCAGCGGCACCGCGCCATGGTTCGGGGACGTCCTGCGCGACCACGACGACGCCGGAGACCGCACCATCCGCGGCCGGCGCAGGATGCCGGCGATGATGCGCGGCGCTGACGGGCAGCTCCTGACGCTGACTCGCCGCCAGGTGGCCCTGATCCGCACCCTGGCGCAGGGGCCGCTGTTCACCGAGCAGGAGCGTGACGCATGAGCATCGAACCGGCCAACCACACCGCCCAGCTGCATCACCGCGCCGCGGGCAACCCGCCCAGCACGCTGCCGGACTCCGCGATCTCCAACTGCTTCCCCGGCCTCGAGTTCGACTTTCGCAACGTCTGGCGGCGGCTGCTGGAGGGCATCGTGCTGCATGAGGCCAGCGGCTTCGTCGTCAGCGGCGAGGAGCAGCACGCGCGGCTGGCCGGGCGGTTCCTCATCTCCGTCGCCGACTTTCCGACGCTGATGGAACTGCGCAACCCCGACGGTCAGGTCGCCGGCTCGGCGTTCATGGAGTGGTCCAACGCGCTGGCCGACGTCGTGGCGCAGCATTCCGGCGAACTTGTGCCGTGCGCCTTCTTCGACCCGCAGAGCCCCGACGCCGATCCCGAGATCGTTGAGCTGCGCGTGCGGCCGATGTTCGTGCACAGCGAGGCCGCCGGCGGTCCGACGGCCGCGATCGCCGAGCACCTCGCCCCGCCCGGCGAGCTGACGCAGAGCCTCTGCTCGCCGTGGCAGAACGACTACCAGGAGTGCGGCTGCTACTACTGGGCGGCGAGCCGCCCGGACTACGTCAACGTCGAGCAGACGGCGGCGGGCGCGGTCGGCAACAAGTGGTTGGCGCGCTCGCGCCAACCCAAGACCTACAGCGTGCCCGACATCACCCACGAGGAGCTCTTCCGCGAGTGGGAGGGTCTGCTGCGCTTCGTCGTCGGCGGCCAGGATGCCGACTGACCTGCTCGAGCAGTCCGCGCCGCTGAGCGCGGACGTCCATCTCGTCGACAGTGGCGAGCGACGGCACCTGCTGCTCCCCAACGGCAGCCGTCTCTACGACGTCGACGCGGAGGTCTACGAGCGCCTCGACCGGCTGCGCCGCGCCGGCGATAGCGCGGCCCTCGGCGCCCTGCTGGAGGAGCTCGGCGTCGACGCGCCGCGCTACGTCGACGACGTCCCGCCGCACGAGCCGCCGGTGCGCGCCCTGTCGCTGGCCGTCGCGCAGAAGTGCAACCTGGGCTGCACCTACTGCTATGCGCAGGGCGGAAGCTTCGGCGGCGCCGCGACGAGCATGGAGCTTCAGACCGCGCTGGACTCGGTCGACCTGCTGTTCTCGGACGTGTCCGCCGGCGAACGCGTGAACCTGACCTTCCTCGGCGGGGAGCCGCTGCTCAACCGTCCGGTGATCCACGCGGCGACGCTGCGCGCGCGGCGGGTTGCCGACGAGCGCGGCGTGCGGGTGACGTTCTCGATCACGACGAACGGCACGCAGCTCGAGGAGACCGATGGCGACTTCTTCGAGCAGCACGGCTTCGCCGTCACGGTCTCGCTCGACGGCCCCGCGGCCGTCCATGACCGCCTGCGCCCCTACCGCAGCGGTCGCGGCTCCTTCGACCGCGTGCTCGAGCGCGTGGCCCCGCTGCTCGAGCGCCAGCGTCGCATGCAGGTCTCCGCGCGCGTGACGGTGACGCCGTACAACCTCGATCTCAAGCAGACGCTCGACGGGTTCGTCGGGCTGGGCTTTCACAGCGTCGGGTTCTCGCCGCTGCTGCGCGCGCCCAGCGGACAGCATGAGCTCGACGGCGCCGGCCTGGGGACGATGCTCGACGAGATGGTGCGCTGCGGGGCGGAGTTCGAGCGGCGCGTGACCGCCGGCCAGCGCTACCCGTTCGCCAACGCGGTCAATGCGGTGCGCGAGATTCACCGCGGCACGCACCGGCCTTACCCGTGCGGCGCGGGCGCGGGCTACCTTGGCGTCTCCGCCGAGGGCGCGCTGGCGGCCTGCCATCGCTTCGTCGGCGACGAGGAGGGCGCGCTGGGCGACGTCGCCGGCGGTGTCGACCGCACCCGCCAGGCGCGCTGGCTGAGCGAGCGCCACGTGCACCGCCAGGAGCCGTGCCGCTCGTGCTGGGCGCGTTACATGTGTGGGGGCGGCTGCCACCACGAGGTGATCGCTCGCGACCGGCCGGCCTGCGGCTACATCCGCGGCTGGCTGCACTGGTGCCTCGGCGCCTACGCGCGGCTGTCGCACGCCCGGCCGGACTACTTCACCGGCTGAGCGTGAGCGACGCCGTCGAGGTCTGCGTCGTCGGGGCCGGGCCCGCCGGCGCGACGCTGGCGGCGCGGCTGGCCGCGCTCGGCCACCGCGTCGCGGTCATCGAGCGCCGGCGCTTCCCGCGACCGCACATCGGCGAGTCTCTGAGCGTGGGCGCATGGCCGCTGCTCGACACGCTCGGGGTGAGCGAGCGCGTGGCGCAGGCCGGGTTCGTCCCGACCGAGCTGGCGCGCGTTCGCTGGCAGCGCGAGGACGAGGAGCACGTTCGGGTGCCCGGCGGGCTGATCGTCGACCGCGCCGGCTTGGACTCCCTCCTGCTCGACCACGCGCGGGCGGCGGGCGCGCGCGTGATCGCGCCCGCGCGAGCGGTCCGTCCGGTCCACCGCGCCGCCGGCTGGAAGATCGCGCTCGGCGATCGTGATATCCGCGCGCGGATCGTCGCCGACGCCACCGGCCGGCGGCGCCTGCTCGGAGGGGACTTCGACGTGACCGCGCCGCGCACGCTGGCGCTGCACGCGATCTGCCGCCCGGAGCCGGCGCCCGGCGGCGCGCAGACGCGGATCGACGTGCTCGCCGACGGCTGGCTGTGGGGGGCGTACCTGCCGGCCGGCGGATTTCGCGTGATGGCCTTCGTCGACCCCGCGACGCTGCGGGCCGCCGGCGGGGATCGTGCGCGGCTGCTGCGTCGCATGCTGGCGGGCGCGCCGCTGTTCGCCGACCTGATCGGCGCGGCGAACGGGCCCGTGCGCGCCTGCGATGCCACGTGCTACGCGGCGCACACCGCGATCACTGCGACGAGCGTGAGGGTCGGCGAGGCCGCATTCGCGATCGACCCGCTGTCGTCGTCGGGCGTGCAGACGGCGATCGGGACGGGCCTCGCGGCGGCGGCGGCGGTCCACACGCTGCTCGACCGCGACGGCGGCGGTGACGGCGACGCGGACGCGGCACTCGAGTTCTACGCCGCACACCAGGCGCATGCCGTCGCGCGCCATGCCGCGAACGCCGCGGCCGTCTACGCCCAGCACACACGTCACAGCGACGCGCCGTTCTGGCGGTCGCGCCGCGCCATCGCCGGGACAGGCGCCGGCGCCGCGCTCGCGGTGGCACCGCGGCGTGCGGGGCACACCCCGCCGCTGGACGATTTGGCCTCGAGGGCCGTCGGTCTGGCCGCGGACGCCGAGCTCAGCGAGACGCCGTGCATCGTCGGCGACCGCGTCCAGCGCCGCCGCGCCCTCACGCACCCGGGTCTCGACCGGCCCGTGGCGTTTCTCGGCGACGCCGAGCTCGCGCCGCTGCTGGACGCGCTCCTGCAATCGCCGTCGCTCGCTCATGCGATGCAGCGCTGGGACGCCGTGCTGCCCGCGGGCCGCGCGCGGGCGATCGCGCAATGGCTGCATGCTCGTGACCTGCTGGCGCAACGTGAGGCTCAGGCCGCGTGCCGCGTGTCGACCCACGCATCCAGCGTCCGCCACCAGCCAAACAGCCAGTCGATCCGCTCCTCGTGATCGGCCGGAATCTCGGCCGCCGGCACCAGCCAGAGCCGCATCTCGATGTCCTGCCCGGTCGCCATCCGGCGCCAGAGCTCGCGGATCCCGACCGCCACGCCGGCGTGGCCGATGAACACGACATCGGCCTGTGGCGCGGCCTCGACGGCGGCGAGCGCACCGCCCGGCCGCGGCGCGCTGACGTGGCGCATGCCGCTCGCCCACGTCGCCTCCTCGGCGTGACCGGCCCGGCGCAGGCGATCGATCGCGCGCCGCCGGCGGGACGGCGAGAAGTTGCCGCCCTCGGGGAAGATCAGCAGCGCGTCCTCGGCGCCGAGATCCGCGGCCATCGCGCCGATCTCCTTCTCCGTGTCGCCGCCGCGGGGATCGACGAAGCGGTTGGGCAGCCGGCGACCGAGGATGTCGATGAGCGGCTCCAGCGCCAGCGCCTCGTGCAGCACGATGCGCGGCCGGCGCCGGTGGCGCACGAGCAGCTCGTGCAGGACGATCAGCGAGTCGCCCACGCCGGCGTGGCGGCTGAAGACGATCACCGGGCCGTCCCTCGAGGAGAGGGCCTGCTCGGCGGCCGCCGACTCCATGATCCGCACGTCGGCGCGCATCAGCCGGGTCATCGTGCGGTAGACCCCGGCGACGAGCCAGCGCACGAGCGCGTAATGCGCGCGGCGCATGCGCGGTGACGCCACGTGGCGCCCGAAGCCGCTGGCGACCCACAGCCCGCCGCAGGCCGCCGTGCAGGCGAGGTGGCGGGCGGAGTAGTCGGCCGCGATGACCACGACGCGCACGAGGCGCGACCCCGCGGCCAGCGGCGACAGCAGCGCCCCGACGAGCGCCAGCACCGGGGAGAGCACGACGACCGCCGCCTCGAAGAGCAGCACGAGCGGGGCGACGAGCAAGCGGCGGGCGAGGATCGGGACCGCGGTCACGCGCGTCACCGCGCGCCCAGCCCGTGCTCGTCGAGGTAGCGCGCCGACGCCTCGTGGGCACGGTCGATGCGCGCGCCGACGTTCGTCGTGTCGCGATAGCGAAACTGCGCGCGGTCGGTGAAGCGCGGCGGATCCTCCTGCCCGGTCGCCAGCACGTGTACCTCGACGCCGCTCGGGATCGCCGCGAGGTCGCCGACGAAGCGGTGGCGGCGGGCGATCTCGAAGGCGACGAGCGCGACCTCCCACGGCGAGCGCGGCGGCTCGAGCGGTCGGTCCAGCCGCCCGACGTGCAGGACGTAGACCTGCTGCGCGCCGAGCGCGATCGCGCGGCTCAGCGGGATGCTGTTGACCACGCCGCCGTCGATGAAGTGCTCGCCGCCGATCTGCACCGGCGCCAGCAGCCCGGGCACGGCGGCCGAGGCGACGACCGCCGGCACGATCGGCCCGTCGGCGAACCAGTGCTCGCTCGCCCGCTCGATGCTCGCGGCCACGCACTGGAAGGGCACCGCGAGGTCCTCGATCCGGCTCACCGGCAGCAGCTCGGCGAGCATCGTGCACAGTGCCGCGTTGCTGTGCAGGTGCGTGCGGCTGCGCGCCAGCGTCGCCAGCCGGCGGACCATCGAGCCGTCGAAGACCTTGCTGCGATCGATGTCGGTCCACGCGGCGCTGAGCTGTCGCACGCCCGCCGCGGTGGGCGCGGCGGCGATCGCCACGCCGTTGATCGCCCCGACCGACGTTCCGAGCACGAGATCGGGGAGGATCCCGCGCTCGATCAGGGCGCGCAGCATGCCCACCTCGTGCGCGCCGAACGGCCCGCCGCCGCCGCCGAGGACGAAGGCAACTCGCTTCGGCGCGGTCACGTCGCTAGACGTCGACGACCCCGAGGATGAGCAGCAGCAGCAGCGTCCCGACGAGCGACACGAGCAGCGAGCCGCCGCAGCCGAGCCGGTTGGAGAAGAAGAACATCATGGGCGCCGCTGCCCCTACCCGATGCGCGCTGCCGTCACGCGACATCGAGCGCGGTTCGCAGGCGCCCGGCAAGCGCCGCCCGGCGCGGGCTAGACTCGTCGGCGGGGTCAAAGCGCCCCCGTCGCTCCCGTCCGCGCGTGCTGCTGCCCTGGCGCCGCGCCACCGGCGGCCCAGTAATCACAACGAGGGAGCACCGCATGGCCTCAAGCGGCAAGAAGAAGACGACGATGGCGAAGCTCAACCGCGAGGCCAAGATGCGCGAGCGCCGCATGGACAAGGCCGCTCGCCGCGACGCCCGCAAGCAGCTCGCCGCCGACGTGCGCGACGGCATCGTCCCGGCTCCGGACACCGATCACACGCTGATCGGCGACGAGTCGGACGCGGCGGTCGCCACGGCGCCGCGCGAACGCAGCTGATCGCGGTCGCGCGCCGGAAAGCGCGGGCACGACCAAGCCTGTCGAGCACTGCGGCGGCGGTCGCCGCCGTGCTCCGGCTTCAAGGTCCGTCAGGCTGCTCTCGGCCTGAAGTCCCCGAACGTCCAGTGCACGTTGTAGCCGCCGTACGTGCCGGCGGGACCGCCGCGCAGGCCGGGCAGCACCTCCGCGAGCATGAGCTCCTCGACGAGCGCCGAGCGCAGGTCGAAGTCCTCGATCTCGGGCAGGTACTCCTCCTGGTTTGACGGCACGAGCAGCGTGTCGAGCGTCTCGCGCACGACGATCTCGTGCGTCTGCGTCGTCACCTC
>CAWGTK010000018.1:0-16420 GCA_963825485.1 uncultured Actinomycetes bacterium | reverse complement strand
CAACACGCCCGAGGGCCTCAAAGTCGCGACGCTGCCGGCTGGCCGCTCACCGCGAAGGTCGGGCGCCTCCGACAAAAACGAAGAAGCGCTGTTGAATGGCCTTGGGCTCACGGCCCGCGTGGGGACAGCCTGGTTACCAGAGAAAGGACGGACCGAATGATCGAGCATTACCTCGGGCTGCAGGATGCCCGGGTCGTTCAGACACCCCGGTTTCTGCTGGCGATGGCGAACATGCGCGGCGTCGTCGATCGTCGCGCGATCACCGTGCTGTGGGGCGAATCGGGGCACGGCAAGACGATCGCCGGTCGCGCCGCGCACGAGTGGCTGCCCGACGAGGAGCGCTGCTGGATCAAGCTGACGACCCGCCCGAACCCAAGGGTCATAACGAACGCGATCCTGTACGCGTTCACCGGCGTCGAGCACGACGAAACGCGCTGGGAATCCGCGCGCACCCTCGGCCTGGAGCTCAGGCGCCGGCCAGCCGCGATCTTCATCGACGAGGCGCAGAACCTGTCGATCGAATGCATCGAGTTTCTGCGCTGGCTACACGAAGAGCACCCCGGACGCTTCGCGTTGATCCTGATCGGTGGCGTGCAACTGCACGGACGCCTCGCACGCTCACCGCAGCTCATGCGCCGCGTCTTTCAGCCGACGCGCTTCAAGGCGCTGCACCCCAACCACATCGATGGCTACCTGCGCACGTTTCACCCCATCTACGAGCAGGCCGACCCGCAACTGATCGCCGCGATCGACGAGCGCCACTGCCAGGGCAACTTCGGCTTCTGGGCGCGCTTCACGACGTCGGCATATGACGTCTGTCGCGAGCGCGACCTCACGACCCTCACGCCGGACATCGCGGACATCGCGATCGCCCGCCACCAGGAGTGGGCAACCGACGACTGACCCGCCCGTGGCGATCTCCGGCACCCTCTACCTGCAGCCCGACCTCCGCGAGCACCGTCGCAGCCGTCTGGTCGACAGCCCCGACGTGATCGCGCGGCGCGTCGCGGCCCAGTGCTGGCCGCGCGTGATCGTCGTCAACGTCGCGCCCGACATCGGAGAGCGCGCCGTGCGCCTGGCGTGGGGCATCCTCGAGCAACTCGGCAAAGACCCCGACCTGCACGGCACCACCGCCGCGACCCACGAGAACTGGTCGTTCGCCGAGATCTGGCTGCAAGCACACGCCACCACCACCCTGATCGTCCTCGGCGCCGAACGCCTCAACGCACGCCTCTGGCGCCGACTCGCATCACTGACCGCCGCCGGTGACCTCACCGTGCTGCTCGTCAACCAGACAAGCACGCTGATGCAGGCCCAGCGCCAGCTGCTCGAACCCGCCGAAGCGCTGGTCGCCAGGACCGACGACGAGACGTTCGCCAGCTGGGCTGAGATCGAGCTCCAGCAGCCAACCACCGAACCAGCACCCGACACGTCAACGTCGCGCCCCGCCATGTTTCCCGCCGTACCGGCCGACGATATCCCGTTCTTTCGCGAGTCCTGCCGCCGGCTGCTCACCCGCGACGACTTCGCGATCGTCGACGACGCCTACGTCCAAGGGTTCCACCACACGCACGGGTGGCTGCACGATCCACGCGAACCGCTGCTCGAAGAGCACGCCGGCGCATTTCTCACCGACCTCGTCCGCCACGCCGGCGGCATCCACGAGCAGCTCACGCTCATGCGCGGCGCGCAAGCCGCCTTCTGGCGCAACGGATGGCTGCTGAAGATCCGCATCGACGCGCTCCTCGCGGCGCACCGCACCGAACCCGTCAGCTTCGATCCCCAGCACGCAGTGCACCAGCTCAACGGCTACACCGCCCCACACGTCGCCGCGCTCGGCGTGCTCGCGCTGCGCACCCGCCTACCGCCCGCCAGACTCGCGCTGCTCAACACCGACCAGCTCACCGACGACTGCACAAGCCTCAACCTCGGCGACGAACCGATCACGATCCCCGCCGCAGAAGCGCGACTCCTGCACGCGCACGTACTCAACGCCCGCCGCCGCGGCCACGCCGCCAACGGCCCGCTGTTCTGCCAGAAAGACGGAACCAGGATGCGCCCGCACGCGCTGCAACAGCACCTGCGCCGCGCCGCCGCCGAAACCGGGCTCCCGCTCACCCAGAACTGGTCACCACCGCTCGATCGCCAGCACACCCACTGGATGCACCGCCGCGGACTCACGCTCCAACGACTCGCCGGCCATGCCGCCGCATAGCGCCCGAACCGAACTGCTGGACTGCAAACGCATCCGCCAGCTGCGCCACGCCCACGGCTACTCCGTGCGCCGCATCGCCCGCCAGCTCGGCGTCAGCGCCACCACCATCACCAACCTCGAAACGGGCGTAAACCACGCCGAAGTCGCGCTACGGCTCGTCACCGACCTCGCCCACCAGCTCGGCGTCACACCAGCCGAGCTCTTCGCCCGACCAGCCGCCCAACCCGCCGCCCCCACAAGCGACGACCAAGCCATCGAAGCGGCACTCGCGATCACAGCATCAGCAACAACAACGACCGACCTCGCCGACGCCCTCGGCTGGAACCTCGCACGGGTCCGAAACGCGCTCCGATCGCTGCAGCAACGTCAAGCGAACTCCGGCATCCGCGTCCACGACCACGGCTGGCAACGCCACGCCCTGCGCCCCGCGACCGAACACCTAACCGACGAACAGCAACAGGCCCTGCACCGCGGCGGCCCGCAGCGACGCGGCATGACCATCCAAACCGCATCGCTGCTCGCCGACGTCGCGGCCGGCGCCCTCGGCAAGACCTGGCACCGCAACCCCTCAGCCAACCAGCGGATCGTGCTCCAGACGCTGCTCAACCAAGGCCTCGTCGAAGCGCACACCGACGAGTCGATCGCGATCACACCGACCGTGCGCTTCGGCCTCTACCCCGACGAACCCGGAGAACTCGCGTCACCGCACTAGAAAACTCGCGTCACGAGCACTAGACAACTCATGACACTTCACAATCACCCGCAGCCGGTGTTGTTCCCGCAGCTCGAGCAGGTGTAGCAGGAGCCCGTGCGCTGCATCATGCCGCCGCATTGCGCGCATGCCGGGCCGAGGTCGAGCCCGCGCATGCGGGCCGGGACGACGGGCGGGGAGTCGGTCATCGCCTCGGCGGCCGCGCGGGTGGTCGCCGGCTGGGTGACGGCCTGGGGCGCGGTCCTCGCCGCCGCGGTGCCACCGCCGTTGCTCGGACGGTTCGTGTCCGACGCGTGCGATGTGCCGGCGTCCTCGGCCGTCTTGCGCGCGCGGACCTCGGGCGTGAGGATGCCGAGCTCCTCCTGCGTGTCGGTGTCGAGGAAGCGGGACGCCAGCCAGCGCATGATGTAGTCGGGCATCGACTTGGCGAACGGGATCTCCGGGTTCTGCGTGATGCCTTCGGGCTCGAAGCGCATGTAGGAGAACTTCTCGACGAGGGTGTCCAGCGGAACGCCGTACTGCAGCGCGATCGAGATCGACGTCGCGAACGCGTTCATCATGCCGCGCAGCGTCGAGCCCTCCTTGCCGATGTCGGTGAGGAAGATCTCGCCGACGGTGCCGTCCTCGTACATGCCCGCCGTGATGTAGCCCTCGTGGCCGGCGATCGAGAACTTGTGCGTGATCGACTGGCGCTCGCGCGGCATGCGGTTGCGCTTCGGGCCGGCCTCGGCGATCGCCTTCTTGCGCGCCGACGCGACGGCCCCCTCGATGAGCTCGTCGACCTGCTCCTGCGAGTAGCCCTCGACGACGATGGTCTCGCCGGCGCCCTCGCTCGCACCCTGCTGGGCATCGGTGCGCAGCGCCTGCGCGGTCTTCGAGCCGTCGCGGTAGATCGCCAACGCCTTGATGCCAAGCCGCCACGCCTGCAGGTACGCGTCGGCGATGTCCTCGACGCCGGCCTCGTGGGGCAGGTTGACGGTCTTGGAGATCGCGCCCGAGATGAACGGCTGGACGGCGCCCATCATCTTGATGTGGCCCATGTGCGAGATCGCGCGCTCGCCGACCGCCACGTCGAACACCGACAGGTGCTCGGGTAGCAGGCCGGGCGCGCCGACGATCGTTGCGTGCTCGGCGATGTGGGCGCCGATCGCCTCGATCTGCGGCTCGTCGTAGCCGAGCGTGCGCAGCGCCATCGGGATCGTCTGGTTGACGATCGTCATCTGGCCACCGCCGACGAGCTCCTTGAACTTCACCAGTGAGAAGTCCGGCTCGACGCCGGTCGTGTCGCAATCCATCAAGAAAGATATGGTGCCAGTCGGGGCCAAGACACTGGCTTGCGCATTCCTGTAACCGTGAACCTCACCGAGCTCGACGGCCTCCTCCCACGCCATCCGCGCGGCGTCGAGGAGGTCGCTATCGCTGCAGGTCACATCCGGGATTGCGTAGGACGCGTCGCGGTGCATCCGCATGACCGCGTTGTGCGCGTCGCGGTTGTTGTTGTAGTCCTCGTAGGGACCGAGCGCCGCGGCGACGCGCGCCGACTGCAGGTACGCGCGGCCGGTCATCAGCGAGGTGATCGCCGCCGCCGTGCCACGCCCTTCGTCGGAGTCGTAGGCCATGCCGTTGGACATGAGAAACGCGCCGAGGTTGGCGTAGCCGAGTCCGAGCTGGCGGAACGCGCGGGCGTTGAAGCCGATCTTCTCCGTCGGGTAGCTGGACGGCCCGACGATGATCTCCTGCGCGAGGAACATGACGTCGATCGCGTGCTCGTAGGACTCGACGTCGAACGTGCCGTCGGGGCAGCGGAACTTCATGAGGTTCAGCGAAGCGAGGTTGCAGGCCGAGTCGTCGACGTGCATGTACTCGCTGCAGTTCGCGACCACGAAGCCGTCGACGATGTAGGAATGATGCAGTGGCTCGGTGAGGTTGTAGACCTCCTCCTGGCCGTCGTCCTCGCGTGACACGAGCGCTGTTGCGCGCTTCGTGATGTAGCGCGGAGTCTCCGTCAGCAGGGTCTCAAGCGCGGCCTGCTTGCGCGAGGCTGAGAAGCCGATCGTCACGGCGAAGCGCTCGAGGTCGCTTCCGGTGATGCGCAGGTCGAACCCTTCTCGCGACGCGTATTCGACGGTCGTTCCATTGGTGCGCGTGTACGAGAACGTCGCATTCTTCGACTCCGCGATGCGGTACATGCGGCCGCGCACGCCGAACGTGCTGAGGATTCGTTGCACGTCCTTCAGGAGGGCCTCACTACGGCTTCCGAGGCCGGCGTAGCGGTTGGCCTTACCGCCGCCTTCGACGCGCGACACGCATCCGTCGGCGCCGAAGAGGCCGCGCAGGAACGCGGCCTGAATCTCGGTGGGGGCGGTGAAGATGGCCGCGGGCACCCGCTTGTCGTGCGCCCGTGCGGTGGTGACGCCGAGGCCGCGAAACAGCGCGCGAACCGCCTCGCTGCCTGCGCGCAGCTGCACCGTTGCGTTGTCCATCTGCTGACGAGACACGTCGCCGATGAGCTCGCGCAGCATCCCCTCGTGCGAATCGGCCATGCCGTCGCAGATGTCGTCACCGCCGTACACCCATCCGGTCTGAATGTCGGTGAGCCAGCCGTCACCGATCAGGTGGCCGGTCAGTTCGCCGAGACCTTCGGTCCAGCGGTCGGGAAGTTGCTTGTGCGTGACGGTGCCGCCCCGCGCGAAGGACTTCGCCAGCGCCTCGACCTTGAGCGGAAGCGCCCACGACGCGTCCGTGGCGGGTGTCGCGACGTCGTTGAGCAGCACGCGGTCGGCGGCGGTCAGCTCCTCGGCAGGAACGTATCCACGGTTGGTCGTCCAGAGCCGGTGGTTCGGGGTGCAGCGCAGCTCGGCGCCGTTGGCGAACCGCAGGCGAAGGATCGGCTTGACTCCGTTGCGCATGTAGGCCACCGGGGCGGTCGCTGCGACGCCCGCGCCCGGTGACTCCGCCGTGGCGCGGTGCGTATAGACGCGGATGTCCTCACCGGCCTCGCCACGCGCGACAAGTTCGGCGATCGGAAGCAAGCCGCGGGTGGTGTGCACGCGCGCGGTGGCCGGGAAGCACGGGTTCGACGCGTTGATGCGCCCCGAGTTCGGCGATGTGTGCCACTGGTTGATCGTCGTGTCGTACTGCACGCCCGGATCGGCGCACTGCCAGGCGGCCTCGGCGATGTCGCGCATGAGCTCGCGCGCGGGAATCGGATCGCCGACCGGCTCGCCGGTGGTGCGGGCGATGAGGTGCCAGTCCTCGTCGTTCTCGACGGCCCGCATGAAGTCGTCGGTCAGGCGCACCGAGTTGTTGGCGTTCTGGTACTGGATCGAGATGAAGCCCTCGCCGTCGATCGACATGTCGAAGCCGGCGTCGCGCAGGGCGTTGGCCTTCTTCTCCTCCTTGGCCTTGCACCAGATGAACTCGCGGATGTCCGGGTGGTCGATGTCGAGCACGACCATCTTCGCCGCGCGACGCGTCTTGCCGCCGGACTTGATCGTGCCCGCCCACGAGTCGGCGCCGCGCATGAACGAGACCGGGCCCGATGCGGTGCCGCCCTTGGCCAGCGGCTCCATCGAGCCGCGGATGTTCGAGAGGTTGATGCCGGAGCCGGAGCCACCGAGGAAGATGTTGCCCTCGTTGGTGTTCCAGTTGAGGATCGACTCCATCGTGTCCTCGACGCTGAGGATGAAGCACGCACTGGCTTGCGGGCTCTCCTCGAATCCCACGTTGAACCACACCGGCGAGTTGAACGCCGCCATCTGGTGCAGCAGCACGTAGGTCAACTCGTCCTGGAAGGCGTCGCCGTCCTCGACGGACGCGAAGTACCCGCGCGAGCGGCCCCAGTCGGCGATCGTGCCCGCCACACGACCGACCATCTGGCGCACGGAGTGCTCGCGCGTCGGCGAGCCGATCTGACCGCGGAAGTACTTCTGGGCGACGATGTTCGTCGCGTTCTGCGACCACGTCTTCGGAAACTCGACGCCGCGCTGCTCGAAGGCGACGCGCTCGCCGTGGGCGATGCGGGCATCGCGCAGCTCCCACTCGACGGTCGAGAACGGGTCGGCGCCCGGCTTCGTGAAGTACCGGGAAATGGACAGCGCCTCGCCTGCCTTGACGTCGGTCACGAGTGGGGTCTGCGAAGTGCGCTGCATCGTCCTGCTCCTCTCATCGCCGCGGGTCAAAAGGTCGCTGTTTGCGGCGTGTCGTCTGCGATATCGCGGGCGTCGTTTTCTACGCCTCGGGTCGGACGGAACGAGGGTGCGCGGACCCGCCGGACGACCACTCGAGTTTACCGAGCGCCGCCCTGAAAATCGTGCCCCAGCAGGCGAAAAACGTCCCATGGAGCGGGGAGCATCACGAACGGCCCTCCGAGCGCGTTGAACACGTACAACGATCGCAAGGAGCACCATGGCGAACCTCACGAAGGCGCTGTCGGAGGAGATCGGCGCGCAGGGCGTGCGCGTCAACGGCGTCTGCCCGGGACCGGTCAACACGCCGTGCCGCATAATCGGTCGCGATGCTGCTGCGCCGCGCCGAGCTGGAGGCGATCAAGGCCGGCGAGATCAACCTCGCGTTCCGCCGCTGGGCGAAACCACGCCTGTGCACCGGCACGATGATGCGCACGGCGATCGGCCTGGTGGAGGTGACCGCCGTCGAGCCGGTCACGCCCGACGCCATCACCGACGACGACGCGCGGCGCGCGGGCGCGGCCGACCGCGACGAGCTCGTGGCGCGGCTCGCTGCGGCGCGCCCCCACCAGCCCATCCACCGCATCGGCCTGCGCTTCGCGGGCGCCGACCCGCGCGTCGCGCTGCGCGAGCACGCCGACCTCACGGACGACGAACTCGCACAGATCACCGTCAGACTCGACCGTCTCGACCGCGCCCGCGACGCGCCCTGGACCCGCGAGATGCTGAAGCTCATCGAGCAACACCCGGAGACGAAGGCGGCCGAGCTGGCGGAGCAGACACGACGCGAGACGGCCGCCTTCAAGCGCGACGTACGCAAGCTCAAAGAGCTCGGCCTGACCGAGTCGCTGGAGCGCGGCTATCGCCTCTCGCCGCGCGGTCGCGCGGTGTTCCAGAAGCGCCGAAGCACCACGTAGTTCACGCGTCGTCGCGCGCCAGGCGCCACGCGGCCAGCCCGACCAGTACCGCGACGTAGGCGCACAAGACGCCGAAGCCCGTCCACGGGGCCAGCAGGTCGCGGCCGCCGCCGTCCGCCGTCGCGATCGCCGAGCCGGCGTTGAGCGGCAGGTACGGGCCGATCGACGCGCCGAGGTCGCCCGGCAGCAGCGCCATGACGCCGGGCAGGACGAACAGCAACGCGACGAGTGCGGAGATCGCCGCCGCGGTGTTGCGCAGCAGCGTGCCCAGCCCGACGCCGAGCGCCCCGATCGCCGTGAGATACAGGGCGGTGCCGGCGACGACGCGCAACGCATCCGGGTCGCCGAGCGACCGGTCGACGCCGTGGGAGGCGACGATCGCCTGCACGCCGAAGAACGCCGTGAGCGCGAACCACAACATGAGCGCGAAGGTCACGCTGCAGAAGACCGCGAGCTTGGCCCAGAGCACGGGCAGGCGCTGCGGGACGGCCATCAGGCTCGTGCGGATCATGCCCGTCGCGTACTCGCCGCTGACGACGAGCACGCCGAGCACGCCGAGCCCGAGCTGCGCGATGTGGTAGCCACCGACGGCGGCGTCGATCGACGAGAATTGCGCGCGCTCCGCGGCCAGCAGCCGCGGGTCCTCGATCGCCAGCCCGGACCAGTGGTTCATCTGCAACGCGGCGAAGATCATGCCCAGGCCCCCCACCGCCACGATCGCCACCAGCAGCGACCAGTACGTCGAGCGCAGCGAGCGCAGCTTTGTCCACTCCGAGCGCAGCACGTGCCCCGGCGTGACGACGCCGATGCGCGACGTGGATCGTCCTGCCGCCGTGGTGATCATGCCGCCAGCTCCATTCGGTCGGTCTCGTCGGGGGGTGTCGAAGGTGACGCGCGGTACTCCGTCGCGTCACCGGTCAGGTCCATGTAGGCGTCCTCGAGCGACGCGCGCAGTGGTGTCAGCTCATGCAGCACGAGCCCGCGGCTCGCCGCGACCTCGCCGATCTGGCGGCTCGACGCGCCCGTGACGTCGAGCAGGTCGGGCTCGACCGCGCGCACGGATACGTGCGCTCCGGCGAGTGCGAGCGCGAGCTCGGCCCCGAGCGTCTCGGCGTGCGGCGTTCGCACGCGCACGGCGCCGCCGGACGAGGCATGGTGCACGACGTCCTCGACGGTCGTCTCGGCGATCAGGCGCCCGCGGCCGACGATGATCAGGTGATCGGCGGTGAGCGCCATCTCGCTCATGAGATGCGAGGACAGAAACACCGTGCGGCCCTCGGCGGCGAGGTCGCGCAGCAGCCCGCGGATCCAGACGATGCCCTCCGGGTCCAGGCCGTTCGTCGGCTCGTCGAGGAGGACGATGCCGGGATCGCCGAGCAGCGCGGCGGCGATGCCGAGGCGCTGGCACATGCCCAGCGAGAAGGTGCCGACGCGGGCACCGGCCGCGCCGGCCAGGCCGACCAGGCCGATCACGTCCTCGACGCGCGAGCGGTCGATGCCGTGGGTCTGCGCCATCGCGAGCAGGTGGTTGCGCGCCGACCGCCCGCCGTGCACCGCACGGGCCTCGAGCAGCGCCCCGACCTCGTGCAGCGGGCCCGCGAGGTCGCGATAGGCGCGACCGTCGAGGCGGATCTCGCCCGCGCCGGGCCGGTCCAGGCCGACGATCATGCGCATCGTCGTCGACTTGCCCGCGCCGTTGGGACCGAGAAAACCGGTCACGACGCCTGGTTGCACGGTAAAGCTCAGGTCATCGACGGCGACCGTGTCGCCGTAGCGCTTGGTGACGTGAAGGACTTCGATCATGCCGGCAGTCTCAGCCGCGCGCCCTGCGCTGGTTAGAGGCCCATGGTGTTGCTGTGCACACCTCTTGACGAAAAATCCCGTCACCCGCCTGATCCGGCGCTACGGTGCGGGGATGGGCGTGGCTGATGGTGAGGATGGACAAGCGCCATCCGGACAACCGGTGGCGCGCACCACTGCCGACGTCCAGGCGCTCATGGCCGCAGAGCGCGGCGGGCAGCCGTTTCTCGTGGGGCGCAGGGCCGATGGCGCCCAGGTGCTCTTCGCGCTGGCGCGCGACCAATGGCGGTTGACGGTCGGGCGCCGGCCGGATTGCGACATCGCGCTGGACTGGGACGTCGAGGTCTCGCGGGCGCACGCGCTGCTCGAGCAGGTCGGCGAGCAGTGGACGCTCGTGGACGACGGGCTGTCGAGCAACGGCTCGTTCGTCAACGGCCTGCGCGTCGTCGGCCGCCAGCGGCTGCGTCAGGGCGACCGCCTGTGCTTCGGCAACACGCAGCTGCTGTTTCGCGACCCGGGTCCCGCCGAGTCCGAGGCGACCCGCCGGGAGACGCCCAGCGCCGTGCCGCTCACCCCGGGCCAGCAGAAGCTCCTCGTGGCGCTGTGTCGACCGCTCAACGACGCGTCGTCGGCGCTGCCGGCCACCAACCGGCAGATCGCCGACGAGATCTTCCTCAGCGTGGACGCCGTCAAGGCGCAGCTGCGCGTGCTGTTCGAGCGCTTCGGGCTCACCGACCTCCCGCAGAACGAAAAGCGCGTGCGCCTCGCACAGGCCGCGCTCGCGGCCGGCGCGGTCCTGCCGCACGATTTCTAGGCGCCGGCGAGCGGCAGCGGCGCGCCGCAGCGCTCGCAGAAGCGATCGCCGGCGGCACCGCGCAGGCCACACGGCGGGCAGATCGGCGGGTCGCTCGGGGTCGCGTCGCCGTCGATCACATGGCGCGGCGCCGGCGAAGGGCCGGTCGGCATCTCCGCCACGGCGGAGGCCGCCACCGTCGCGCCGCCGTCGTCCGCCGGCAGCCCGACGAGGCTCTCGTCATCGGTCCAGGTCACCGCGATCGGCACCTCGCCGACGACCCCGTCGCCGACGATCACCGACAGCCGCGCGGCGAGGATCTCGTCGCCGGCCGCGCCGCCCGGCAGGACGACGACGAGCTCGTACTCGCGCTCGCCGTCCGACCAGCGTCCCGCCGCGCACGCGATCGTCCGATCGTCGACCGGGATCGCGCGCCAGCGCAGATCGCGGATCGCCGGGGCCCATTCGCCGAATACGGCCACGGTCGCGCCAACCGGCGTCCACAACCGCAGCGCCGCCTCGATACCGCCCGCGCCGATGCCCGTCGCGCGGATGCCGACGGTCGCGCGCACCTCCGGCCGGCCGCCGACCAGCAGATGGGGGTGATGCGTCGCCGTGAGCGAGAACGCGCTCATGTCCACGTCTTGGGGCGGACGCGGTTGGCCTCGTCGACGAGCCGGATCCGCTCGCCCGCGTCGGCCGCCACCGCGGCCAGTGACCGGTAGATGCGCTCGAGCCCCAGCCGCAGCTCGGACTCCACGAGCGGGCGGCCGCCGAGCGTCACGGCCGGGTCCTCGGCGGCGCGGTCGGCCACGACGAGATCGAGCGCCGCCCGCAGCAGGTCCGCGGTCAGTCGCCCGTGGTGCTCGCCGTCGACGCTGAGCGCGTCGATGCCGGCGGCGGCCGCGCGCAGGTCGGCGAGGTCAGGGACCCCGGTCAGCAGGCAGGCAATGCGGGCGGTCTGCGCCTCGTCGTAGGCGATCGAGGACTCCGACACGCGCGCGTACGCCGCGAGGGCCGCCGCGCGCTGGCCGCAGGCCAGCCGGCAGCGGGCCAGCCCGAAGGTGGCCGTCGTGTAGCTCGGGTCGGTCCGCGAGACGATCTCGTACCACGCCGCGGCGGCAGCCGGGCGGTGGGCCAGCTCGGCGCAGACGCCGAGCGCCAGCTTGGGCGCGAGCTCACCGGGCAGCACGTCGTAGACCGCCTCGAACTGCTCGGTCGCCGCCAGCGGGAGGTTCTGGGCCAGCGCCGCGACGCCGCGGTACCAGCGCGCGCGCCACTCCCACGGGTCGCGCCCTTCGATCTCGCCGAGCACCTCGTACGCCGCGTCGAACTCATCAGCGCCGATGAGCGCATGCGCGAGCCGCAGGTCGACCTCGACCGTGCGCTCCGGCGCCCGGCGCAGCACGGCGACGATCTGCTCCGGGTCGACGGCGGCAACGGTCGCGAGGTAGCCCGCTCCCGGGTCGTCGGTGGCCACGCGCAACGCCGGCAGCAGCCCACCGTCCGCGCCCTCCGAACGCGCTCGCAGGTCGGCGGTGAAGTGCGTGCTGCGCGCCGGCACGGGCGAGCCGGTTTCGTCGGCGACGATCTCGCGCAGCACGCCGAGCACCTGCTCGGCCATCTCGTCAGCCGACTCGAAGCGGTCGCCGGGGTCGGGCGCGGTGCCCCGGCGCAGCAGCCGATGCAGCGAGTCGTAGCGCCGCAGCAGAGCGCACTCGTCCGCGCTCGGCAACTTGCCGCGCAGCGTCGGCGGCAGGCCCTCGACGTCGATGCACAGGACCGCCAGCGTGCGCGCGACGGTGTACAGGTCCGAGGCGACGGACGGTCCGGCCTGGTCGATCTCGGGCGCCTGGTAGCCGGCCGTTCCGTAGACCGGGCTGCGCGTGTCGCCGATGCGATACACCGCTCCGAGATCGATGAGCTTCAGCGAGTCTCGCGTCTGGATGACGTTGTCGGGCTTCATGTCGCAGTACAGCAGCCCGCTGCGGTGCAGGTAGCTCAGCGCCGGCAGGATCTCCAGCACGTACACGATCGCCTGTGCCGCCGGGAGCGGGTCGGCGGCGCCGCCGTTCGCGGCCCGCCGGGCCGCCAGCAGCGCCCTGAGGCTGATGCCGTCGACGAACTCCATGACGATGTAGCCCGCGCCGTCGCGCTCGACGAAGTTGAAGATCTTCACGATGTTCGGGTGCTCGACCTCGGCGAGGAACTGCCGTTCGGCCAGTGCGGCGGCGATCGCGTCGTCGTCGTCGCTGTCGAGCAGGCCCTTGAGGACGACCCAGCGATCGGCCACGTTGCGGTCGCGGGCGAGATAGATCCAGCCCAGGCCGCCGTGGGCCAGGCAGCCGGCGACCTCGTACTGATCGCCGACCACGTCGCCGGCGCGCAGCTTCGGCACGAACGAGAACGCCGCGCCGCAGTGCGGGCAGTGGCCCTCGGTGCGCCCCGGCGCATCGTCGCGGGCGCGGCCGACCGGGCTGGCGCAACGCCGGCAGAAGCGCCGCGGCTCGGCGACCTGCGGCGTGGCCATCACCGCCTGCAGCGGGTCGCGGCTCGCCACCGGCGGCACCTCCACGAGGCCGGCACCGAGCCGTGCGACCGGGCGCGTGCGGGCCGGGCCGCCCACGCGCTGGGTGGGCGCCGGCCGCGGCGCGGCGGGCCGGGCGTCGCGGCGGGCCGGCGCGAGCCCGCAACGGTCGCAGTAGCCGTTGTCGATGCGGCCGTCGCAGCCGGCGCGCGCGCAGCTCACGGCCCGCTCCACAGGCGACGGTCCGGGCCGGTCGCGCGATCCTTCGCGCGACGTGCGTCGGCCGCGACCTGCGCGCGCAAGCGGTTGGGCAGCCGGCCGCAGCTTGCGATCTCGGCCTTCGTCGGCGCCGGCAGGTCGCGCAACCAGTGATCGCGGATGCGCTCCAGGCCGTCGGCGCCGAGCCGCTTGAGCACGCCGTTGACGAACCGCGCGAAGTCCGGGTGGCTGCGGTTGATCGCCAGGCCATAGCGCTCGAGGTTCAGGCAGCCGCCGACGATCTTCGTCTGGCGATCCTGCAGGCTGAAGCCGAAGAGGATCGAGTCGTCGGCCGTGATCGCCGCCACCCTGCCCTCCTGCAGTGCGACGAGGCAGTCGGGCCGCAGCTCGACGGGGTACGGCTTGACGCCGGTGCCCACGATTGTGCCGATCGACGTCGAGCTGTTCGTCGCGCACACCCGCTCGCCGCGCAGCCCGGCGAGGCTGCGGACCGTCGAGTCCCGCGGTACGAGCAGCTTCTGCTGGGCGCGGTAGTAGACGGAGCTGAAGAGCATCTTCTTCTGGCGCTTGCACGTGATCGAGTAGGCGCTCGCCACGAGGTCGACCTTGCCGTCCTCGATCGCGGCGTCGCGCTGTCCGGTCGAGATCGCCGTGTAGCGGATGCGGTTCCTCGAGCGCCCGAAGATCGCGCGGGCCACCGCGCGGGCGAGTTCGATGTCGAATCCCTCCATGCCGCTCCCCGGCCTGAAGTAGCCCAGGCGCAGGGTGTTCTGGTCGACGCCCACGTGCAGCTTGCCGCGCTCCTGGATGACCCGCATGAATGTGCCGGCCGGCATCCGTCCGGCGGCGGGCAGCCGGCCGGGCCTGAAGCGCTGCGGCGCGCAGGCGACGGGCCGCTCCGGCGCCACGAACGCGACCGGCTCCGAGACCCGCTGCTCGAGCGCCCGCAGCGAGCGGTTCTGGGCGTCCTCGGAGATCGTGTCGCAGCCGCCCAGCAGCAGCGCTCCGGCGACCCCGAGCCCGCGCCACGCCAGCCCGTGAACGCGTGGGCTCATCGGTACTCCTCCAGTCGCTGACGCACGCCGAACAGCGCCAGCAGCACGCTCAGCGAGATGACGGCCGGAATGCCGGCGGACAGCCCGTTCAGGGCCCGGTCGGCGCGCTCCCGCGCGGCCTCGAAGCGCTCCTGAGCGCGCCTGACCCCGCGATCGAGCGTGCGGTTGAGGCTTTCGCCGGCCGCTGCGGTCGACGGCCCGTCGCCGGCCCCGTCCTGCACCGCGAGCGTCAGAGCCGCGTCGAAGTCGCCGATCTTGAGCTGCTTGACGACCTCGCGGTGCGCCGTGAGGTAGCGCTGGTAGGCGTCCTCGATCGGCGTCACCGACGCGCCCGAGCCGGCGGCCGCGTGGATGAGCAGGCCGGGGATCGGCCCGGTCACCTCCAGGAAGCGGCGGTCGACGTCCTGCAGGCGAGCCTCGCCCTCCCCACCGCCGCGGGCCGCGAGCGCGATGCTCTCGTCGGCCTGCGCGCGCGAGGCGAGGATGCGCGCAGCGGTCAGCAGCTCGACCGGGTCCGAGCCGGTCCGCTGCGCCCGGGCGAGCGCGTCGTGCTGCACCGTGAACGCGACCCCCAGCCAGACCGCGAGGCCGAGCAGCAGGAGCGTCGCCACCGCCAGGGCCGGGTTGATCATCCGTCGCGTCACGCGGGTGAGGAAGCGCTGCGTCCAGGCCAGCGCCGCCAGCAGCGCGCCGCCGGCCAGCCCGGCCGCGACCAGCAGCCCACCCGACACCCCCTCGTGGTAGCCGCGCGTTAGGTCGCGCGCGTCGATCGCGTAGAGGGCGCGGGCGCTCGGCAACATGACGTTGTGCATCGCCCGTGACGCCTCGCGCAGATACGCGTTGCCGAGCGGATAGCCCTGGCGCGAGTTGGACCGTGCGCTCCCGATCAGCCCGGCGTACGTCGGCAGTGTTCGGGTGATCCTCCGCACGGCCGGCCCGCGGTCCGGCGACGCACCGATCGCCCGCGCGATCTCGGCCACGGCGAGGCCCGACTGCGCCAGCGCGTCCTGGTAGCGGCGCAGCGACTCGGGCTGCTCCGGCCCGGCGCGCAGGAAGCCGAAGGCGGCGATCGCGTGCGTGTTGGACAGCGAGATCGAAAGATCGACGGCGGAGCGCAGCAGCCGCTCCGTCGCGTCGACGCTCCGAACCGCCTCGCGTCGCTCGCCGGCCGCATGGCGCGCGACGAGCCCGAACGCGATCGCGGTCAGGGCCAGCAGCACCGCGGCGAGCCGAAGTCGCCCGGGCGTCGTGGCCAGGTGACGCAGGATCGCGATCCGGCCGCGAGCAAGCGTCCCTGCGGCGGTGCCGGCGCTGCCCATCGCGACCTCCCTCCAGCTCATCACCGTCCGTCCCCGCACGGTGCACACGAAATGCTCTCACGGACCCCTAACGGCCGCGCGCGCGGTGAACGATCTGCCGCGAGGCAGCGCAGGGGAACCGACCCCAGGGGGTGAGTTTCACACCTGTGGGCCGGGTGTGAGTTGCGACACCAGGGGACTCTGTTGCGCCGGCCGTCGCGGGTTGACCATCGACGTCACTCCCATCCCCGAAGTTCAGGAGGACACGATGCATCCCGATCTCACCTCACGACGGCGGGTCTTCCGCGGCCTGCTCACGGGCTTTGCGCTGCTGGCGATCCTCGCAGCGTCGGCGCTCGCCTACGGCGGCCGCGACGCCAAGGCGGTCGCCCCGGCCGGCCCCGCGACCGTGGCGGCCAACCTCGCGCCCGGCAACTGGAACTTCGAGCGCGGGGACCTGCGCGGCTGGCACACCCGCTCGTTCGGCAGCGGCGACTGGTACGTCTACGCGGACGGGACGAGGCCGCCCAACCCCGCCGAGACCGACCCGAACGTCCCGTTCTCGGCCCCCGCGCCGCCCGAGGGACGCTACGCAGCGGTCACGGACATGACCGAGCCGGGCGCGCGCATCATGTATCGCGACGTCAAGCTCGCCGGGCGCAACACCCTGACGTTCTCGACGTACTACGCGAGCGCC
>CAWGTK010000017.1:0-171204 GCA_963825485.1 uncultured Actinomycetes bacterium | reverse complement strand
CGAGACGCTCACCATCGAGGAATCAGTGACCTTGAGGGCGAGAACGGAGAACGCTGGACATGTTGGAAGAGAGGACGAATGGAGCCAAGGCTGCGGATGAGGCTGCCGCCAGTCGGAAGACCAGGGAGCCGTAGGCGAGCTGGGATCGGTGCCGGCGGGCGCGCCGCGCCGGCGGGGGTGGCGGACCCCGAGTGAGTCGAGCGCGCGAAGCGCCGGACGTTCACGGCGAAGTACAAGGCTGAGGTTGTGGTCAAGGCCCACGCGTGTACGGCGCCGGGCGAGCTCGGCGAGCTTTTGCGCCGTGAGGGGCTGTACATGTCGCACTTGACGTACTGGCGCAAGCAGCGCACGCCGGGGCGCTTAAGGAGCTCGGCAGGCCGCGCGGGCGTAAGCCGGTCGATCGGCGCGACGAGGAGCTCGCGAAGCTCGAGCGCAAGCTTGAGCGCTCGGAGGCCGAGCTTGTGAAGGCGCGCCGGGTGATCGAGATCCAGGGAAACGTCTCAGCGCTGTTGGAGGAGATGCTCGGACCGAGAGCGCGCCGAGGAGACCGAGCGATGATCGCCGCGACCGTTGAAGAGCTGACGCCGTTGATCGGCACCAGGCCGGCGTGCCGGGCGCTGGGCGCCTCGCCGGCGACGTCTACCGCCGCCGCCGGCCGCCCGAGCCCACGCTTCGTCGGCCGCGGCCGACGCCGCAGCGAGCGCTCAGCAGCCCGAGCGTGAGGGGGTGCTCGAGCTGCTGCACTGCGAGCGGTTCGTCGACGTCTCGCCGGAAGAGACCTACGCGACGCTGTTGGACGAGGGCACCTACCTGTGCTCGACGCGGACGATGTATCGGATCCTCGCCGGGCGCCACGGCGGGGTGCGCGAGCGGCGCGATCAGCTCACCCACCCGCCTATGCGAAGCCGGAGCTGCTGGCCGAGCGACCCAACGAGCTGTGGTCGTGGGACGTCTCGAAGCTCAAGGGCCGGCGAAGTGGACCTAGTCTACCTGTACGTGATCCTCGACGTGTTCAGCCGCTACATCGTCAGCTGGACGGTCCAGTACCGCGAGAACGCGCAGCTCGCCGCGGCGCTGATCGAGCAGGCCACCGAGCAGCAGCAGATCACCCCGGAGATCCTGACGCTGCACGCCGATCGCGGCGCGCCGCAGCGCGCCAAGCCGGTCGCGTTCCTCCTCGCGGATCTCGGCATCACCAAGACCCACACCCGGCCGTACACCTCCAGCGACAACCCCTACTCGGAGGCGAACTTCAAGACGCTGAAGTACCGGCCCGAGTTCCCCGCGCGCTTCGACGACATCGAGCACGCGCGCGCGCACTGCCGCGCATTCGTCGACTGGTACAACCACGCCCACCGCCATTCCGGGATCGGGCTGATGACCCCAGCCGCCGTCCACCACGGCCACGCCACCCAGCTGCACGCCGCCCGCGTCGACGTCCTCGACGCGGCCTACCACCGCCACCCCGAACGGTTCGTCCGCAAGCCGCCGGCCCCACCGGAGCTGCCAACCGCCGCCTGGATCAACAAGCCCGCCGACACAAAGGAGGTCGCTCAATAATTTCGACCAAGGGCGTCTCACCGGGCTTGACAGGCTCCGGCCGGCGCGCTCAACCGCCACGCGGTGAACCGCCTCCTCGGACTCTCGACTGATCCGCACCCCGCTCGCGCTGCCCTGCGCCATCGCAGTCGACAGGCCCGTCAACGCAGTGTCCAAGCGGCCCTTGAGCTCGCTGATGAACTGCGTCGCGTCCAGGGGCGCGCGGATTGCGGCGTAGTGCTCGTCGCGGTTGACCTCGAAGTCGGCGGGCAGACGCTTTCGGGGTCGCGCCAGCGGCTGGCGCCTACGACCCACACCTCGCGGCGGCGGATCGCGTCGCGCAGCGCCGCCAGCACGCACAGCTCATGTGCGGACACCGAGCGGGTGCCGCTGGACGGTGTCGTGCCGGCGGCGTGGCGCGCGGCAGTCATCGGCGAGCGCGGACGGGTCGAGCGGATCCCGTATAGCGACCTCGTCGTCTGACCCACGACAGCGTCCGGCTCAGTGCGTCTCGAACTCGTTGAAGTCACCTCCGTTCCGAGAACCATCGCGGCGTACACCTCGCCGATCGTCGAAAGAACCGGTGACTGGACGCGCACGAAGCGATAGTCCATGGGCCCGCACGCGCGCGTCGAAGTCGATCGACGCGAAGCGGTCGCTCAGCCATGATCGGTCAGGCGGCTGAGCCGTCCACCACATCGCAACGCCCCGGTCGCCGGGTCGTCGTGTGGGCTACCGCTTTGTCGGCCACAGCTTCTGGTACGCGGACAGCTCGTCGGCTGTGAGCTCGAGATCGCCGGCCACCGCGCACATCGTGGTGTCCCAGGGTCGCCGGTCGTCCGCACGCGGCGTCAGAAGGACTCCGACCGTGATCAGGTTCTCACGCTCGCCGGTGATCTGCTGCAGGTCGTGGTGCTTGAGCTGCACCCACATCGAGAACGCGCCGCGGATGTCCTCGCTGTAGCGCGAGCACGCGCCGAACGCGAGGTGAGCCTTGCCGGCTGGTCCGCGGATGCTGCGCAGACTCCACAGCGTCTCATCGTCCGCAGCGTCGGCCACGTGCGCGAGCGCGCCGACGATGAACCGCCCCAGTCCGGTGCGTTGGCCGACGGGAAGGCGGTCAAGTTCGGCGAGCGCTCGCAGCCGGTCGCGCTCCGTGTCACCGTCGAGCGGGCAGATCGCGATGTCTTCGAAGATCGAGCGGACGAGCAAGTGAGCGTTGCGGTCGTCGGCCGCCGCCGGCTCCAATGGCAGCAGCGGAGCGGATACCGGACGGCCCGTCGGGCCCAGCAGCTCGTCATCGAGGACGTCCGGCGCGGCACGGGCGTCGGCGGCGGCGAGCTCGTAGTAGCGCATCGGCTCTCGACCCAGTTCGGGGCCTCGTCGGGAGCCCGCTGCAAGTACTCCACTACGGCATGTGTGGATTTCAGCTGGTTGAAGAAGACTCCGAGTCGCGGCGCAACAAGATCACCGTGTGATTCGTGCTCGCGCTGACAGCGGGAATACCGTCCGGTACGTCCGGGTGGTCGATCACGACGACGACCATCCACGTCAGCTGCTTGCCGTCAATCTCGATCGTGCGCCCGCGAGCGTTCACGAACTCGGCCGATTCGCGGCCCAGTTGCCGGATCGTCCCGTCGGCCTGTCGAGACGCCGCGGCCATCTGCTTATCGATCCAGCGTCGTTCCTTCTCCGGATCGGGGCTTCGCGCGGCGCGGCTCTTGACCTGGATGACCGCCGCGAGATCGCCGACCATGAGGATCCCGTCGCCGAGCTCGCGCGTCCCCGATCCCACCTTGCGGATCGTCGGCAGGTACACGAAACCCGGTAGGCCCCAGTCGCCGCCGCGTCGTGCGTGGCGTCCTCGGCGGCCTGCCCCTGGTTCTCGTTGATGCTGAGGGGCGACGCGTTCGGGACCCGGCGCGCAAGGATCCCCGACCCGTCTCGATCAGCAGCGTCAGCTCTCCCCACGCCGGCGCGGCTCCTGCGGCGTCGCGTTGCGACTCGCGATCGCGATCAAGGCAACATCGCTTGTACTTCGCGCCACTCCCGCACGGACACTGCTGGTTCCGGCCTGGCTGCGTCATCCGCGAGCAGAGGCTACGCCGCCGCTCGGAGGGCACCGCTTCGTTGGCGATACTCCGCGGAGATGCCGGGAGCAGCCCGCTGCTTATGGCCTGATGGCGCATGTCGACGCGGTGGTGCGCAGAACATCGCGAGATCCTCCTGAGGCTCCAGGCGGATCTTGATGCTTCATGACCGGCAGGAAGCGGACCGCGGTTGTCGCGCGGGGCTCGACGACGACGCTCGGCGGCGTGTGGCGGTAGCAAGCGCTCAGCCTCGTGTTGCGTCGGGTTCCTGCCGACCGTGCCGTCGAGCCTGCCGAGGGTGATGTCAGGCTGTGCGGCTGAACGCGACGCGTCGGGTGCCGTCACGGTGGCGCGGGCGGGGATGATCTGGCCTCGGCTTGGGCGAGCAGCGCGACGCGGTGGTCTGCAGTGCTTCGGCGAGCGTCACGAGGTTGCTGACGCCGATGTTGTGCGCGCCGCGTTCGATGCCGCTGAGGTAGTTGCGGTGCAGCTCGGTGCTGTCGGCGAGCTGCTCTTGAGTGAGGCCGAGCTCGAGTGCGGCGCTGGCGGATGACGTCGGCGAGCGCGTCGTTGATGGCGCTCGTCCGCGGCACGCCCGCAGCGTGTCCGCCCGGCCATCGCGATACCACACACTACTTGCGTAGTCTCAGCACACTACTTGCGTAATGTTGCGTTCTTCGGGCAGATCGCGAAGAGGGGCGGGAAGGATGCGGTCAGCAACGCGGGTCACCATCGCATGCGCACGCGGCCGGCGAGCGCGGTCGCACGCGCCGCAGCGCGTCGCGGCAACGCACACCACGCGCGTGCGCCGACCGGACCGCTCGGGTCGCCGCCGGCGCGTTCGCCGCGCTCGTTGCTCGCCGCGTTCGCTGCGATCCCGCTGGCGGGCTGCGGCTCCGATGACGGCCCGCATTCGTTCCTCGCGCGCGACGACACGAGCGCGCTGTTCGTGGAGTGGAAGCGCGTCGGCGACGACGTCTCCGGATCGCTGTCGGCAGCGGAGGTCAACCAGCCGCAGACCGGGCCTCTTTCAGGCCGCCGCGCAGCCGCCGGGCGAGATCACCGAGCAGACCGGGCGTTCACCGGCACCGTCAGCGACGACAGCGTCCGCCTGCAGATCGGCTCGGGCGCGGCGAGCAACCGGGTCAACGGACGCCTCGACGGCGACACGCTCGAGCTCACGATCCCGCAGGACAGGGCGCCGAGACCCTGCGCTCAAGCCCGCCGACAAGGACGACTACACGAAGGCCGTCCAGGACATCCGCGACCGCGAGGCAGCGCCGCAAAGCCGACGCGAAGGCCGCGCAGGCGCGCAAGCAACGCGCGGACCGGCAAGACGATCACGCGTGTCGCGACAGCGTTTCAGAAGGCGCTTGACCCGCGCAGCCCCGACGACCCGTGCCGGTACCTGACGCCGGAGCTCCGCGACGACATCGTGTCGACCGCGAACGCGACCGCCCCGAACCCCGACGTCGCGGACATCCCGTGCAAGCAGGCGATCCGCGACAGCGAGCGCGAACGCGAGAACCCGCTGTACACCGGGCCGCAGGGCGTCGCGAGCATCCGGTTTCTCAGCAGCCTGATCGCACTGCGAGGGATCGGGCAGGCCGGGCCGCCCGGCGCGGTCGTCACATGGCGTCCGGCGTCCGGGCGGGGCGTCCTGTCGCAGTCCGAGACGTCGTTCACCGAGCAGGACGGCAAATGGCTCGTCTACCGCTGCTGCCAGTAGTTCCTTCGCGCCGTGATCGCGAACGGGCTGCGGCGATCAGCGTCGGACCCCAGCTGGGTGCATCTGCGATGGTCGCCTCCCTCGGCGCGGGACGAACTCCTCGTCGACGAAGTTGATGTGTACTTCGCCACGGGTCAGGAATCTCCGCGGACCAGGCGCGTCAGAAGCCGCCGCCACCACCTCAGGGGCGTCTCGGCAGGGCCTTCCTCCGCGACGACGATCTGCGCGGGCGGGGCACCGGTGGCGACACGTGCGTCGTCCGTGCCGCCCGATGGGGGCACGGCGTGACTGCGAGCGTTGAGCAGGTGCGCTTGGACGGTGCGCTCGCGCCGGCGGCGCAGCATGTCGCCGGCCGGTTCGGGGCTGGCTTCCGCGGCGCGGCGTGAGAAGTCATCAGCGCGCGCCCGGACAGCGAGTAGTGCTTCGCGGTTTGCGTGCGGCGAACGCTCGAGCACGCCGGCAAGTTCACGCACGCATCGCGCAGCAGCAACGTTGAGCGCCGCCGGGTTGGTGGGGGCCAGGTCGACCGCTGCTTGGGCCCGTCGCGATCGGCCACCTCACGAGGTCGTCTAGATCCCTGTCACAGCGATGACTGCCCAGGTGATGAACAACGCGGTCGCGGCAACGAGGTCGTTGCGGGATGCCGCCTGTAGGTTGCTCAATCGTTGCGTACTGCGGTCGTTGTCCGCAGCCGCCTGCGCGCACTGGCGCGCGAGACACGCCTCAGGCTCGGGATCGTCAGCGATCTGCTCGAGTTGAGCGGCGGTCACTGTACTGCGCTCAATCGGTCCCACGAGTTTGATCGGAGCGGCGAGGCTCATGAGCGCATAAACACTCGACCCGAGCAGCAGGCCCCGTTGGATCGCGCTCGCGCCAGCCCACGCGAGCGAGATGGCGACCCCGATGCCGGCAGCGACGATGGCGCAAACCGTCGCCAGTCCCGGCCCCTTGCTCTCGATGCTCTGAAGCCGCGATTCGCTGCGCTCGAGCAGACGCTGCTGCTCGTGGAACGCCCAAGCGTTCTTGGGAAGCTCGGGTGGAGCACCGGCTTGTCCGGCGAGATAGCGTCGATTGGTGTAGAGCGCGAGGGGAGGGCCAGCAGCCGCGGCCCCGCTCGCCACGTCACCCACCGCTGGATACCTCGGAGCCGACGTCGAACGACCGCGAGTCGTGACCGCGCGTGTCGTCGCGATCTAGCCACTCTGGGCATCAGGGATCGTCAGTTCGTCGACCAGCGCGTGGACGATGGGCAGCCTTGAATGTTGTGCAAGCCACCCCCACTCGCCGTTGGGGTTGATCTCCAGAAACCATGCGTCGCCTCCGTCGTCGATCGCCAAGTCGATGCCTCCGAACTGAAGACCCAGTGCCGCGACCAGACGCACGCAACGGTCAGCATCCTCGCGATCCAGCTCATACGCGGACCAGGAACGATCGGGACTCAGCCGCCAGTCCAGTTCATCGACCGTGCTCAGGCCGGCGACCGCGGGGAGCGCGCGGTGTCCGACGACCGTCACGCGCACGTCGCGCTTGGGCCAGACTGGACGCTGAAACGCCATCGGTGCGAGCGACAATCCCTTGTCATCCGGAAGCTCGTCCTGCCCAACGAGATGAGCAAACACGAAGGCATGGCCGTGCTCGTCCTCCCATGTCGCAGCCGTGAGTGGCTTGGCGACGAGGCGTCCAGCGGCGGCGACCCGGCCGGCGGCGGCCACCTCGTTCGTCCAGACCGTGTCCGGCACATGGAAGCCGAGTCGAGCCGCGGTCGCGAGCTGCACCGCCTTGTTTTCGGCGGCCCGGATCGCCGCTGGAGGGGACATCCAGCGCGGTCCCGGGACCGAGGCGAGTGCCTCCAGAGCGCCTTGCCACTGTGCAACGAACGCGGCGTGCTGGGATGCGCTGCGCAGACGCGTTGGGGAGATCGGCGGCTCAGGACGGCGCCACCATACGCCGCTGGTGGTCTTCGAGGTCGCGACGCGACCGAACTGATCCTCGAGCTTCCAGGAATGCCCAGGATCGATGGTCAGCCGCCAGTGCGTGATGCGCTCGGTATTGCAGCGCACGACGTCGAAACCGCGGCGTTCCAGTTCCAGCACGACGAGGTCGGCAGCGAGATCCTGCTCGTTGGTGACGATCAGGACGCAAGGCATGATGTGCCCCTCCCCCTACCAGCGATCCTTCTGATCCTCGCCCTTCTCGATATCAGCCTTCTTGGTCTGCGGAGGCGGATAGCGCGTAACGGCGGGGACCATCGCGCCAGCGTGTGCGACCACCGTGATCTGGCGAGCATCGTCGTACGGCAGCGCGGGCGTTGGTACGCGCCCTCGTTGGCGGGTGGCTCGTGCGAACAGCCACGGCTCCGGCTGATGCTCGCCCGATGACATGCCCACGGACGATAGTCCGATGGCCAGACAGCGTCACGACGCTGGGCCGACGGGCACGACGCGATCCCGAACCGCATCTACGTGGCCCCTCGGCGCCGGTCACGCTGAATCGCCGGTGGGTGACGCGGCGTCGGCGCTAGGAAGCGACAGCGCCTTCCGGGCGGTGCGTTTCACTTCCGCGTCGTTTGCGTTTCATCTCGCGGTCGCGCACCGTTCCATCTCCGTGTCGTCTCACAGTGAGCGCGGGCCGGCGAGGCCTCCCGCAACCCGATCCCCCAGATCATTTCGCGACCGCGATGCGCTACAACGTCGCAACGGCGCCGACTGGAACGTGCGCGTACTCCTCGTTGCCGGGCACTTCAGCGACCTGGTCGTGCAGGAAGCAGAGAGGCCCATGACCTGCCGCTGACGACATGCAACCCCGCCCCCGGACGGCTGCTACGTGAGGCACTCAACCGCTGAAGCCACGCCAAGCGATCAACATCAACCGCTGGGGAGGCCCGGGCTGCGACCGCAACCGCTACTTGTCGGTTGGTGCCGCGTACCTTAACGGCACCTTTGAACCGGCGTTGAGGTCTCAGGTGCAGAATGCGTGGCAGGTTTCCCGATCGCCGGTCTGGAGACTCCTCCCCCATACAGACTCGGCAGCCTGCGCCCCCGTGCGCCGCGGTAAGCGCGGACGCCGGCGCCGCGTCCCGCTCGAGCACGCCGCGCTCGCGGCGGGGTTTCCTCAGCGCTAGATGGCGCGGCCGAGACCTGTGGTCGCGCCATCGCCCGTCGGCGCGCCCGCATAGCGCCCCCTTGCGGGATTTCGTTTCGCACGGCCTATGGAACGACACAAGATCCAAACGGTGGCGACCGCGACGACAGCGCTGCGACTGCCGGATCGATCGGTTCTAGCGATGCCGAAGCGTGACGACGACGAGCGTCGACGCGCGCCGGCGCAGATCGTTGGAGCACTGGATTTCCCCCGCTTTGCGGGGTCCCGAGTGCTTGCGGCGAGAGCGCGTGAAAGGATGGGATCACCGAGGTGCCGAAGACGAGGCCTGCCAATCCGCGATAGTCAGCTGCCGGCAACTGAGGTCGATTGACGACGCGGCTAGATTATCGACGCCGGTCAGCGGTCACCATCCCCGTCAAAGGAGCTCGAGAGCATGCTGCGTACTCGTCTGATCCATCGGCCGACGGCGCTCTTGGCTGTCGGGGTCCTCTGCTGCGTGTGGACGTCGTCGGCGTCGGGTGACACCGTCGCGGCCGACGTACAAGCTGCAGGCGTGCATCAAACCGCCGCGGTTTCTGACCTCCAGCAATGCCCGATCGCCGTCGATTCCGCGACAACGTTGCCGAAGCCGCCGGGGCTTCCGCAGCTGAACTTCATCGGCAGCATTGTCGTCAAGGTCGCCGTCGGGGGAGCGGACTTCACGAGGTTGCACCTATTGGAATGCCCGCCGCCCGGGTAGCGCGCGCGAGCGTCCACACTCTGTTGGCGCCGGGACGCGCCGCGCGGGCGCGCGGCGCGCCGCTGACGCGCCTGACGTCGGGGCGTTCCCTCACGCCACTCCCCCGGACGCGGTGATGTCGCCAGAGGCCACGTCTTGCCGCACACCTGCGGCCAGCGGCCGTCCCCGCCGAGCATTCGCCTGCGGACGCTCGGGGGGCCGGTGCGATCAGTCGCGATCAGCATTCAAGAGCAGCACTTTGAGCGCGGCGGCGACGCTGTCGCGTTGGGTGTCGTCCGACCGACGATCCCGGATGGTCACGCACAAGCGGGAGAACTCAGATCGGGCCCTCGAGTGTGGGTCGTAAAGCGCGCGCTGCAAGGCAAGGCGTAACGGGTCAGTCGGGGTTGCGCGAGGCCGCCGCCCCGGACGCGCAACCCAGTCGTCGACCGTCTCGCTGTCTCGGATCGTCGCTGCGAGGACGATCGCGAGCGAGGATGTCGGTCAGCAGCCGTCAACGCACGCGATCCAGCAGCCAGGTGTCTGCTCGTGCGCATCGACGTGGTGCATCCCGGCAGCGTTCCACCCTCGCCCGCTCGGGTTCAGGACCGGGCTCTCGTCGACCTCCGTCTCGCGATACTCGGTGGGTGAGAGTTCTTCCATCTCGAATGCGCGCACGCGCTCGCCGTAGGTGACCGAACAGTCCTGCGCGAAGCGGATCGTGCGCCCCGACCACTGGACCACCCGGCCGGCGGGACGCGCGCGGCTGGCGTCTGCTGCGACGATCGGGCTGCGGGGATGCTCCCTCCATCCTCCGAACAAACTCCTCGACCAGTAGAGCCTGAGAGTGCAGTTGCCGCAGATCGGGCTGCACGCGAGCATCCAGAACGCACCGTTGGCATGGAAGATCGTCGGGTCGGCACAGCGCACCGCAAGGATTGGGTCAAGCCGCCTCCAGCGCGCGGGAAATTCGGTCGCGCGGTACAGCGACACGTAGCCCGGCGCGACGGTTTCGGGCGTCATGTAGTACGCGCCGCGCCACGCGAACACGTGTGGATAGGAGAGGTGAAACGGCTCCGCCAGCACCACGCCGCGGTACTCCCATGTGACCGCGTCGTCGCTGACGGCAAGGCCGATCTCACCGCGGTCGTTGTCCTGGCGCAGAATCTCAAAGAACATGTGCCAGCGGCCGCCGTGCTGGACCATGAACGGGTCGGCCACGAACTGCGCGTCGACATCGCTGATGTCGGTCCGCGACAGCACGGGCTGCGGTGCGTCGAGGCGAGGCGACAACGCCAGGGGCGACGGGCCGGTGAGGATCCCGATCGCCCAGCCGGGTGAGACATCGTCGCCGCTCACGTCGCGCAGTCCATCACGGGCGAGGCCCCCGCGTCCACGAGGTGGCCCCTGCTAGCCTCGAAACCGTGCCGTCGCGATATGAGATCCGCGACGCCGAACTGCTGTCAAATCCGGAGCGCGCCGTGCTGGGATCGTTCATCGTGTCCGGCTTTCCCGGCTGCCGCGAGAACTTCGGCGACTACCTCGTCGAGCGCTGGTCTGCTCGGGCGTGGCGCACGACGCCGGCCGTCGCCCATGCGATCGCCTCAGACGCCGATGGGCAACCGGTTGGCCAGCTCTCGGTCTTCCGGCTGTCCGTGGTCTCCAACCGCGTCGTCTTCGGGTTCGGGGACATGATCGTTGCCGAAGCGTGGCGCGGTCAGGGGATGGCGCGCGCGCTCATAGGAGCAGCGTTCGAGGAAACGTGCCGGCGGGGCGCACAGGCCGTGTGCGCCCGCACGCACGGTCTCGGAGGGCCCCTCGCGGCGCTCGGCTTCCGGGAGGACGATCACGGACGCTGGTTCTCCGACGAGTCCGGTCAAGGACTTCCCGCGCTGTGGGTCTGGCTGGCGGACGGATGCGAGCGCGGTACCGAGCCGCTCAACCCATCTGACTTCTAACGGTGATCGCATCGGTGAACCACCGCGATCGGACCGGTCCAGAACCACAGAGTTGCGCGTCAGTATCGGCCGGCCCGCGGTGCCCCGGTGATGCCGTCGACGAGCTCGGACACGGCGCCCAGCACCGTTTCGACGGTGATGGCGCTCATGCACGGCGGGTCGAGCGCTACGCCGCAGGGTGGATCGAAGATCGAGTCGCACGGGCTACACGCCAGTGACACCCGGAGCAGTCGGTAGCGCTCTGGCGCGCACCACGGCCGCCACTGGTCGGCCGGCAGCGGTCCAAACAGCACGACCAGCGGGACTCCCATCACGGCGGCAAGGTGCAGCGGTCCGCTGTCGATCCCGACGATCAGCGACGAGCGGCCGAGCAGGGCCGCGAGCGCCCCCATCGAGAGGCGCTCCGCGACGCCGACGCACGCGCCGTCGCTGGCGTCGACGACCGCTTGCACGAGCGCAGACTCACCCGGCCCCCCGTTCACGATCGGGGTCACGCCGTAGCGCTCCCTGATCGCCATGCCGAGGGCACCCCAGCGATCGGCGGCCCAGTGCTTCAGCGGCCAGCCGGACCCGGGCTGGAACACGATCGGCCTGCGTCCCGCGCCGGGCGCATCGGCGAGCACGTGCCCTGCTTGCTGCTCGTCGCCACCAGTTGGCCTGAGGCGCACCCGCGCCGGCGGCAACACCGACGCGGCAAGCGCCGCGCGCTGGGCTTCGCCAAGCCCGGCGCAGGCCGCCGCCTCCTGCACGAGCCGCAGCGACTGCATCACCGCGTGGGGCTGTTCGTCGAGCGTGATCGCGTGTGTGAGAAACGGCCGCATCTCGGGCACGTCGTAGCCGATCCTGACCGGAACGTTCGCCCGCACCGAGATCTCGCCGGACCACCTGTCGCTGGCGCGGCACAGGACGGCGAGATCGACACGGTCGCGCAGTGTCGCCGCGGCGCGCGCGATCTGCGCTTCGTCCATTGCATCGGACGAGCCGAGGCGCGGATACCTCACGGCGACGGTCTCGTCGATGTCCGGACAAAGTCGCGTCACCGCGGCAGTCAGGGTGGCCGTCAGGAGCGTCATGTGCGAGCCGGGCAACGCCCGGCGCAGCGCAAGCGCCGCCGGAAGTGTCAGCAGCAGATCGCCGAGATGGTCGGGGCGGGCGATCAGTACGCGTGGTGGCGACGGCATATATGCTTCCCCGGACACTTGGCCCGTCGCCACCAGACGCGGCGTGCGAGACAACGTGACGTTATCTCGTCTCTCACAGTTCACCGATCTCGACGTTGCAGTCGTCGGCGACCTCGTGGTCGACCACTACCTGTATGCCGAGCCACGGCGGCTCTCGCGCGAGGCGCCGGTGATGGTGCTGCGCCACGTCCACGACCGCTTCGGCGCCGGCGGCGCCGCCAACGTCGCGCGCAACCTGCGCGCGCTCGGCTGCCGGGTTCGCGTGCTCGGCGTGGTCGGTCGCGACGACAGCGGACGCAAACTGCTCGAGTTGCTCGAGGCCGACTCGATCGACACCAGCGCAGTCGTCACGCTTGACGGCGGCTTCGGCACCGCGACCAAGACACGCGTGCTCGCCGCGGAGCCGCGGCGCAAGCTTCAGCAGGTCCTGCGCATCGACCGCGAGTCGGCGCATCCGATCGAGCCGGCGGTGCGAGCGGCCATCGCCGGCGACCTCGCCGCGGCGGCCGGCTCTGTCGACGCGGTCGTCGTGTCGGACTACGGCTACGGCGTCGCGTCGGCCGAGGTGGGCCTCGCGGTTGGCCACCTCGCGGCGACCGGCACCACGGTCGTGCTCGACCCGCGAGACGACGTGCGTCACCTCAGGGGTCTGACCGCCGCGACGCCGAACATCGACGAGCTCGCGCGCTGCACAGGCATCGCCGCGGACCGCCTCGACGACCGCGACGAGCTCGCGGCGGCCGCTTCGGCGCTACTGCAGCTCGCCGGCTGCCGCTTTTTGCTCGTCACTCGCGGCAACCTCGGCATGGCCGTCTTCGGAGAGGGCCTTCCGATTGGCGGGATCCTCGTCGATGCATCCGGAACCGGTGAGATCACCGACGTATGTGGCGCCGGGGACACCGCGGCGGCCGTGTTCACAGCGGCTCTCGCCGCCGGCGCCGGTGCTCCCGAGGCGATGCACATCGCCAACACCGCGGCGGGGGTGGTCGTGCTCGAGCACGGAGCCAGCGTCTGCCGGATCGAGGCGCTCGAAGCGGCCCTCGCGGCGCCCCCGGCCTCGCCGGCGCCGGCTGGGCACCGCTCGTGACGGCAGCAGCCCCGGAGATGCCCGGTTTGCCCTCCCGCAGCGAGCTCCGAGCGCGCTTGCAGGCATTGCGGGCGCACAGTCCAGCGCCGCGGATCGTCCTGGCGAATGGGTGCTTCGACCTGCTGCACGCCGGGCACGTTCGCTACCTCGAGGACGCACGCCGGCGCGGTGATGTCCTGGTCGTCGCCCTCAACTCCGACGCCTCGGTGCACGCCATCAAGGGGCCCGGGCGTCCGCTCATGCCACTCGCCGAGCGCGCCGAGATCGTCGGCGCTCTGCGCTGCGTCGACGTGGTGACCTGGTTCGACGAGCCCGACCTCCACGCGACACTCGACGCGCTGCGTCCCGATGTCCATGCCAAGGGGTCGGACTACTCGCCCGACACCGTGCCCGAGGCAGCGCTCGATGCCCAGCTCGGCATCGAGATCGCGATCTGTGGTGATCGCAAGGACCACTCGACGACCGAGCTGCTCGACCGGATCGCCGGGGAACGGCCGTAGGCCGGCGGGGTCGCGGTGCGCGCGCTCGCCGACATCCCGACCGTCGCGACAAGCTTCGCGTTTCGCGCCGAGTACGCCCACGAGATCGCCGCCATGGTGGCGACGGTCCGCCGGCACCATCCCGACTGGGTGGTCGTAACCGGGCACGGCGTGCCACGGGACGATGGTGTTGTCACCTTCGACGTCGAGGGCCCGTCCGGCCGCGAGCAGTGGACCGTCCCCGTCTCCCTGAAGCTGGGCGGCGGCGAGGACGACTGGCGGCGGATCACGCGCATGAAGCCATGGTGGCTGCGCGAGGTGTGGCGCACGTTCGCGGGTCTCGCGGACCCGACTCGCCGCCGCATGATCTGGATCGATGCCGACGCGCGGCTCAACGGCCCGCTCACGTTCGAGATCGACGCCCGCGCGGAGGTCATCGCGTCACCGTGGTGGGTCGACGTGAATGACAGCGCACACGACGGGGTGACCACTGGACTTCTCTACCTGCAGGGCGCTCCTGGAGGCCCGGTCGCGCGCGCCGTCGCGCGCTGGACGGATATCTGTCTTCAGGAGATCCGCGATCTACCCGCTCCCAAGGTCCCGTGGCCCGAGGGCGACCAAGAGGTGCTCAGCCGGGTGATCGTGGAGTTCGGCGCGACCATCGACCTCGTCCGGCTCGATCACGACAGCTATGTGGGCATCCCGTCGGCCGATGGGTCGCCGACGCCTGGCGCCCTGATCGATCACTGGATGATGAGCGCGAAGATGGCACGTCCGTCGCCGCGGAGGGGTCCGGACTGGCCGCCGCCGGAGCACCTGCGGCGGCGCACCTGACGCGGGTCAGCATCCGTCCACGCAGGCGATCCAGCCGCCGTCGGGCAGCTCGTGCGCATCGACGTGGTGCATGCCCCTCGCGTTCCACCCCGAGCCGCTGGGCCCCAGCGCGGGGCTGCAGGGGATCTCGACCTCGCGGTAGCTGCCCGGCCGAAGCTCTCGGATCTCGAATGCTCGCACCCGCTCGCCGTAGACGGCGCTGCAGTCCTGAGCGAATCGGATCATGCGCCCCGCGTGCGAGATCACCCTTCCGCCCGGGCGCGCGCGACTCGCATCGGCTGCGACGAGCGGGCTCGCAGGATGCTCGGTCCACGTGCCGAACAGGCTCGTCGAGCCATACAGTCTCAGCGTTTCGCTGTTGCGCGCCGGGCTGCAGGCCATCAACCACAGCATCCCCCCCGCCTCGAAGATCGTCGGGTCGGCGGCGCGCGCGGACACGAGCGACGCAATCCGCTTCCAGTGGGTCGGAAAGCGTGTCGCGCGATACAGCGATACGGATTGGAGCGCGAGGGTCTCGGGCGTCATGTAGTAGTCGTCGCGCCACTTGAACACATGCGGATATGAGAGGTGAAACGGCTCCACCAGGACACGCCCGCGATACTCCCAGCGCACCGCGTCCGAGCTCACCGCCAGACCGATCTCACCACGGTCTGTCGCGCAGTTCATGACCTCGAAGAACATGTGCCAACGCCCGTCGCTGCGGATCATGAAGGGGTCTGCGACGAACTGCGCCGGGACATCGCTGATGTCGGCGCGCGAGATCGCGGGTTTGCCCCCGCCACCGCCGCCGCCGCCGTCGCGAGGCGAGAGGGCGAGCGGAGAAGGGCCCGCGTAGACGTCGATCGCCCACCGCGCCGTGCTGGCGTCGATCGCGCGGACGGGACTCCCGTGGCCGCTAGCCATTGGCGAGCGCTTGCCCGGGACGGTAACCGAAGCGCTCCAGGTGCGACCAGTCGATGCGCCGGGTGACGACGCCGGCGAGCGCCCGCGGCAGGGGGTCGAGGCCGGCCACGCGCGACCGGCGCCGGTCGTCGCTCTCGTCGTCGAACAGCGTCGGCACGTCGTCCCAGCGCGTCGCGCCGAGCGTTCTCGAAAGGACCGGCCCGACCGGCGCGTCCGTGCCGGCACCGGATGCGTCCCCCGCGCCGCGCCGCAGGTTCAGATCGTCGACCAAGCGATCGAGCAGCGCACCCAGATCGCACGACAGCTCCTCGGCTGAAACCACGGCTGCACCCTGCGGCGAGCGATCCGCAAGCCCGAACCACTCGGCGTAACACGTGTTGAAGCGGTCGCACATCCGACGTACGACGGGCACCAGTCTGTCGACCTCGCATGATTGCTGCACCGGCAGCTCCTCCCGCCAGAGCAGCACGCCGCGTACCCAGTCATAGGGGTTGCGGACCGAGACGAGCACGCGGATCTCGCTCGCGTGCGCCGCCGCGAACACCTCCTCGGCGATCGACGCGATGTACGCGCGCTGGCGCTCGTCGCTGTCAAGCGCCGTCGTCTGCGCCGGCGCGAGGCGCGTGGCCAGCGTGATGAACGCGAGCGCCGGATGCAGATCGTGCTCGACCGCGCGGAGCACCTCGGCGAGATCCACGGGCGGCGAATGCTTGTCGCCGAGCACGTGCATGAGCACGCGAGTTCCCGGCACATGCGCCTCGAGCAGGGCCCGAAGCCCGTTGGTCCCCGTCCGCTGCAATCCGTACTGCTTGACCACGATGCCGTGCTCGCTCACGCCCGGTCAATCCCACGTGAGATCGCGCCCGAGAATCTCGCGCATGCGGTCATTGTGCGGTCTGTAGAGCTCCGCGAGCAGCGCGCGCTCGACGGGCGGGATCTCATCGGGCGGCGCATGGTTGAAGCGACGCGTGAGAATGTCGCCGTATTCGTGTGGTGGCAGCGCGAGGTATGCCTCGAGCTCGCGCATGACGGCCTGGGCCGAGCGCGGATCGGCGAGGTCCTCGGTCACCAGCACCTTGATCGCGCGGCGGTCGTAGCTGCCGGCCCAGCGCGCGAGCAGCTCGTCGTAGAACCCCGGCCCGACGTACTCCGTCCGCTCGCCACGTTCGTGGCGCGCAAGGTCGGTGCGGATGTCCGACGCGAACGTGCCGACCTCATGACCCGGGTCCCAGCCGGACGCGCGGAAGCGGCGGTACATGCGATGGTGCGAATAGGCTCGAGCGACGGGGTCGCGCACGAGCACGATCAGCTTGACGGCGGGGAGATGCTCGTGCAGCAGTGACGGAGCGACCTCGTGAAACGTGTTCGCGCTCGCCTCACCGGTGATGTACTCGCGATCGGGGTCGCGCTCGACGACGATGCGTACGGGATCATCGGCGCCGGCTTCATCGGAACTGTCCCAGTCAAACGTCAGCGGACCGCGATGCTCAACGGTCGGATACAGCGCGAAGTAGTCCGATAGGTGGCGGGCGATGTGGCCGGCCGAGTGCTGCCCGAAGAAGTTGGGCTCCTTGTGCGCGCAAGGCAGGACTGCGGGGTTCATGAGCAGGTAGCGATACAGCGAGGAGGTCCCGCACTTGTTGACGCCCACGATGAAGAAGCTCGGGCGCATGTGCTCGGCGGTCATCGCGCGTCCGGTGGTCCGGTGACGATCGCGTGGCGCAGTTCGTACACGGTCTCGGTGACCTTCGCGGCCCGCAGCGGGAACCTGTCGCCGAGCGCAACGAGATCCTTGAACTCCAGCCGCCAGCGGTGGTCATCGCCGACGCTGAAGTCCATGCCGGCCTGGTCGGTGAGGATGCGCCCGCCGCGACTCAGGCGCGACAGGTAGCTGTCGAGCATGAGGTGGAAGTGGTACTTGCAGCAGGCGAAGCTCGCGAGGTTGTTGTCGATGATGTAGTCGTAGCTGTGCTCGATCGCGAGCGGGAGCTCGCACGAGTACTTGTTGACCAGATGGACCGTGTAGTTCGGGATCGCGAGCTCGTCTGCGAAGCGCTTCTCCACGTCGGAGACGGTGAGACCGTCGACGGCGCCCACCTGCGGCGCGAAGCGCGCGGCGAAGCCCGAGTCGCCGACGCCGACGTGCAGGATCCGTCGGCGGGCGCCGAGCTCCATGCCGCGCAGCGCATCCTCGATCCGGCGCTGGTCGCGCGTTGTGCCGACGGCCCGGCCGTCGATGTCGCCGATCCACGCCTCGCAATCCGTTCCCAGACCGGGGTTCTCGAGCTCTTTGCAGACCTCGAGGGCGCCGTCGTAGCATGCGTGCGACACCGGCACGCTGCCGCGCGGAAGCGGGTCGAGCCGGCGCTGCTGCGACTTGCGCCGGCAGATCGTGTAGACGGTGTCCGTGAGGCGAGTCGTCGTAACCGGGAACCGCTGCTCGAGCGCGACGAGATCGTCGTAGCTCAGCTGCCACCGAGGATCGTCCTCGACGGTCCAGTCCATGCCCCGCTGGTCGGTGAGGATGCACCCGCCGTCCGCCAAGCACCACAGGTAGTTGTCGAGCATGCGATGAAAGTGGAACTTGCAGCACGCGAAGCTCGCGAGGTTGTTGTCGACGATGTAGTCGTAGCGGTGTCGGACCGTGGTGACGAACTCGCGCGCGTACTTGTTGAGGAAATGCACCTGGTAGTTCGGGATCGCGAGCGCCTCGGCGCCAGCCCGCTCGGGCTCGCTCACGGTCAGCCCGTCGATGCGTGCCACGTGCGGCGCAAACCGTGCGGCGAACTTGGAGTTTCCGACCCCGACGTGCAGCACGCTTGTCCGAGCATCCAGGTGAAGGCCCTCCAGCGCGTCCTCGATGCGCGCTTGGTCGACGGTCGTGTTCAGCCCCGTGTGGTCGACCCAGATCGGCATGTCGGTCGCGAGCCCGGGGCTGTCGAGCTTGCCGCAGACCTCGACGCAGCCGTCATACCGGCTGGCGGCGTGGGACACGGCATTCACGGCTGCGCGTCCTTTCGGGCGACGATCAGGCGGTGGTCGATGACGGAAGTGTTCACCAAACGTCGATCAGGGGCCTTGCGCGCGTTGGGCGGGCGAGAACCTCGGCGGTGTACGGTGTGGCCTCGAGCCGCTCGCGGGGTGCGTCCGGCCGGAACGTCTCGTAGCCGTGTCCGCGCAGGAATGCAGCGACGGCGAGCGGGTCGATTCCGAGGTCCGGGTGCAGGCCCACGAAGAGCGTCGGCCCGCCGGCAAGGGTCTGCGTGGCGCCGCGGAGGATCATGAGCTCACACGCCTCAGCGTCGGTCTTCACGAGACGCTCTCTCGCGCGCGCGGGCACGCGCGAGATCACGTGTCTGCGCTCATGTGACACCGAGGCCGAGCGTCACCCGCACCGGCGCATGCTGGCCGAGGGCGGCTGAACTCGCCGCTTACCGGATCGAGATCCTCCCTCGGTGGGCTCCGTGTGCCCCAGCGGTCTCCCCCTTCGGCGGTGGTGTGCCCGGGATGAACGGCGCGTTGATGCCGGCCCCCGACGCGCGCGCCATGAGGCGGGTCACGCCGTGGCCGACGCCGCCGCCGGCGGGCATCGCGGCGACCGTCGGTGCCGCCGTGGCGGCCGTGGCCGGCGCCGCTTGGGAACCGTGGAGGGAGGTCGTTCCGACAGAGGTGACTGGCATTGCTCTCCTTGGACGGCGTTCATTACGGACGGTTGACGTGCGCGGCGCGCGAATCCGCAGCGGTGATGCCACGCCAAGCCTGCCGCCTCGTCGAAGCGACGCTACTCTCGTCCACCGCCGCAAGCAATGGCAAACGCGACAGATTCGCTCACCGCGGCAAGCGGCGCGCGCGCCGTGACCACCACATCCGGTTTCCCGTCCGCTTCAAAGCCGCTGCGGGACCCGTGCTCCACGCTCCTCGCTGCACGACCGCTTGGCCGCGGCGCCGGTGTTGGCCCTGCCGTGTGAAGCCGTCGTGGTCGCCCCTCGGCTACGAGGCGAGTGGCCGTTGGAAGCGCACCGAGCGGATCTCGCTTCCGCCAAAGTCGGTGATGCGCTCGGTACCGTCTGCGCGCCAGCCGCAGCGCTCGTAGCAGCGCACCGCTCGAGCGTTGTCGGGCAGCACCCAGAGCGTGGCGTTCGCGAAGCCGCACTGTTGCATCGCGCGCTCGGCGGCGGCGATCAGAGCGCTGCCGACGCCCCGGCCGCGCTCGCGTGCGTCGACCAGGATGACCCGCAGTTCGGCGGATGTCGCCGCGTCGCGGTCGGGATCGCGCGCGGGACCCACCGCCACGAAGCCGACCACGCGGCCGGCGTGCTCGGCCACCAACAGCGCGTGCCGCGGATACGGCGCGCCGATCGACCCGGCCCAGCCGCTCTGGCGCTCTGCGCGCTCCTCCGCGGGCGGCATGTACCTGCCGACGAACGCGTCGCCGATGCACCGCGTATGAAGGTCGGTGATCGCCGCCTCGTCCGCGGCCGCCGCCGGTCGGATGGTCACATCCGTAACCACGGCGTCACAGCGATCGCGCTTCTCGGCACTGCTACCGGCCCCCAATGTTCGATGTCTCCGTATGGCTGAGCAGGATGTGCACTTCGGAACCCGCCCGCACGCACGTCCGGCGTGGTACACCATGCGTGCCTCGACATCCTCGGACGTTACCCCGCAAGAGGCAGGTGGCGCAGTTACTGCGGTCCGTCGTCGCCGAAGCGCTCGACGTACGCGAGCTGTTCCGCGTCGGGCTCCTCTTCTGCCTGCGGCGGTTGCTCCTGCCGTGCGTCGGGATCGTAGGACTCCCGACCCCGCCGCCTGTTGGTCGCTGCCACCGCGCAGCGATCGTCGCCGACCACGACAGCGTTGGTGGTCGCTGGTGCAGGCTGTCGCAGCGACCGATCGCGTTGGTCGCTGCGGCGGGAAATCGGAAGCCGCCCGTCGCCTTGGCGGTGAGGGGACCCCGTTCTTCGGCCCGCTGACTGCGAGAGTCGGGTGGTTGTCAGTCCACGACGCTGGCTCGGCACATGCCGCACGACCGCCTGGACGCGCGAGGTGCGATATCCGCACCTGGCGCGTCACGATGGCCACGGCACGCTCGGTTCGGGCGCGCACGGTGCGGATATCGCACTCGCCGCGCCCGGACCAATCGCGGCAGATGTCCAGCGAGATGAGTGATTTCATGTCGAGAACCCCGGGCCGGCTCCGCTCACCAGGTAAAAGGCCACGACAGGCGCGGCCCACGACACCAGGAGACCACGATGCCGAAGTACCTGCTTCTCAAGCACTACCGCGGTGGCCCGGAGCCGCACCATCCCTTCCCCCCGATGGACCAGTGGGCGCCCGAGGACGTGGAAGCGCACTTCGCCTTCCTGAGGAACGTCAGCGAGACGCTCGAGGCCAGCGGCGAGTACGTCGGCATGCAGGCGCTCACGCCGGCGCAGACCTGGGTCCGCTACGGCGGCCAGGACGCGGCGCCCGTCACCACCGACGGCCCGCTGCCCGAGACCAGCGACCTGGTCGCGGGCTGGTACATGGTCGACGTCGAGTCCCACGAGCGTGCGGTCGAGCTCGCGGCGTACATCTCGTCCGAGCCCGGCCCCGGCGGCGAGCCCCTGTGCGAGTGGATCGACGTCCGGGAGATCATGTGCGGAGCGCCGTCGGAGGACTGACCGCCGTGATCGACAGGTCGGTAGGGCAGCTGGACGAGGGCGCGCTGCGCGCTCTCGTCCCGCGGGTGCTCGCGGGCCTGGTCCGGCGGGGCGAGGACTTCGACGCCGCCGAGGACGCGCTGCAGGAGGCGCTGCTGGAGGCGCTGCGGGTCTGGCCCGAGCACCCCCCGCGCGACCCGCAGGCGTGGCTGGCCACGGTCGCGACGCGGCGGCTCGTCGACGCCCGCCGCAGCGAGGTCGCCCGGCAGCGCCGCGAAGAGAGGGGCGCCGGATGGCCGGAGCCGCCGCCCGCCGCCACGGAAGTCGGCGACGACACCCTCTTCTTGCTCTTCTGCTGCTGTCACCCCGACCTTGCGCCCGCCTCCCAGGTCGCGCTGACCCTGCGCGCCGTCGGCGGCCTCACCACCCGGGAGATCGCCGACGCCTTCTACGTCCCCGAGGCGACGATGGCGCAGCGGATCAGCCGCGCCAAGCGGACCGTGCGCGGACGCCGGCTGGACCAGCCCGGCGACCTCGCCGTCGTGCTGCGCGTGCTCTACCTCGTCTACACGGCCGGTCATCTGCGCCCGCCCGCCCGGGCCGACCTGGCCGGCGAGGCGATCCGGCTCGCGCGCCAGCTCACCCTCGCCAGCGAGGAGCCCGAGGCGCGGGGGCTGCTCGCGCTGATGCTCCTCAACCACGCGCGCCTGCCGGCGCGGGTCGACGCCGCGGGCCGGATCGTCACGCTCGACCGGCAGGACCGCGGGCTGTGGGACACGCGCGAGATCGCCGAGGGCGTGCGCGTCCTGCAGTCGGCGCTCGCCATGCAGACGGCGGATCGGCGCCCGGGCCGCTACCAGATCGAGGCCGCCATCGCCGCCCTGCATGACGATGCGGCAAGTGCCGAGGCGAGCGACTGGCCGCAGATCCTCGCCTGGTATGACGACCTCGTCGCCCTCACCGACGAGCCCGTGCGCCAGGACCCCGCCGCGGTGCTCGGCCGCGCGGTCGCGGTCGGCCACGTCCTCGGCGCCGCCGCCGGGCTGCGCGAGACCGACCGGCTGCGCGACGTGATCGGCGAGCGGCACCGCTGGCACGCCGTCCGCGGCCACCTGCATGAGCTGGGCGGCGACCTGCCCGCCGCCGCCACGGCCTACGCCGAGGCCGCCCGCCGGGCCACGAACGTCGCCGAGCGCGACCATCTGGTCCGCCAGGCCGCCCGCGCGCGTGCCGCGGCGCCACCGTCGAGCGCATGACGATCCACCGCATGGACCACGTGGGCTGCCGCTCGCCATCGCACTCCACGATCCAAACTCTGACGAGGACTGCACGAAGCGGTGCGCTGCGCGCACGCTTGCCACCAGCCGAATATGCCCTAGGATCGCGCCATCCGAGGCGGGGGGCAGTGATGAGTACACCATTGGCGATGCGTAGTGGCGGCCGGCTGAGCGTGGGCGCCGTAACGGTGACGACGATCATGTTCGTGGTCATTTGGGCGACCGAGGCGTCGGCGGCCGGCCGCGGTGCCAGCACGAGCCCGGCGGTCTCCGCCGACGGGCGCTACGTCGCCTTCGCGTCGTCGGCCCACGATCTCGTTGCCGGTGACACGAACCGCTCGATCGACGTGTTCGTGCGCGATCGTGGGACGGGTCGCACCGAACGCGTCTCGGTCGGCACGGGCGGTGCGCAGGCGGGGCGCAGCGCACGGGGTTCGGATCAGCCCGCGATCTCCGGGGACGGGCGCTACGTGGCGTTCAGGTCGACGGCGTCGAACCTCGTGTCCGGCGACACGAACCGAGCGTCCGACGTCTTCGTCCGCGATCGCGTCGCCGGCACGACCGTGCGGGTCTCGGTCGCCGGCGGCGGGGCGCAGGCCCGCGGCGGCTCGCAGCGGCCGGCGATCTCCACCGATGGCCGCGTCGTCGGGTTCGTCTCCGCAGCATCGAACCTCGTTGGCTCCGATACGAACTTCGCCGTCGACGTGTTCGTCCGCGATCTCGCTCAGGGCGCGACCGAGCGCGTCTCGGTGAGCTCGGCGGGCCGCCAGTCCTACGTCGGCTTCACACCTGACCTTGCGCACCGGCCTTCGCTGTCGGCGGACGGCCGGCTCGTCGCGTTCGCGTCGCGGTCGGCGAGCCTCGTCCGAGGCGACCGGAACTTCGCCGGCGACGTCTTCGTGCGTGACCGGGCCACGTCGCAGACGAGCCTCGTGTCCGTCGATTCCGCGGGCGCGCAGCGCCTGCTGGCCAGCAGCGGTGCACCGTCGTTGTCGGGCGATGGGCGCTACGTGGCGTTTGACTCCGCCGCGGCGCTCGCTGCCGGCGACACGGACCGCTCCGACGACGTCTACGTCCGCGATCGCACCGCGGCGTCGACGACCCTGACCTCACCCGGTTCGGCACGCGGCGACAACAACGCACCGTCCCTGTCGGGCGACGGGCGCTACGTCCTGTTTGACTCGGCAGCGCGGCTGCTCGCCGAGGACACCGACAACTTCTCCGACGTCTATCGCTATGACCGCACGGCCGCGACGACGTCGCTGGCCTCGATCGACAGCTGGTACATGAGGCCGGGGTCTGGCGATGCGGTGCGGCCGTCGAGCTCCGCATCGGGCTTCGTGGTCGCGTTCAGCTCCGCCGGTGGGCTGATCCCCGACGACGCCAACCCGGCGCGCGACGTACTCGAGCAGGTTCTCGACGCGGCGCGCCCGAGCATCTCGTTTCTCGGGCTCGTGTCGCTCGTGCCGGCGGATGTGGGCGCTCCCCAGCCACCGATCTCCGCGATCCCGACCGCCGGTCAGGTCGTCTATCGCACGTGGGGCGGCGGGACACGCGAGTTCGGCGCGTCCTGGACCCCGGTGCCACCGAGTGGCCTCGGCGCGGACCGCTACCGCTACTCCAGCGGGCTTCCCGATCGCCTGAACTCCGGGGTGAACGTCACCTATGGCACGCTGGACGCGGCGACCAGCGTGGTCCTGATCCGGCCCGCCCTGCCGCTCAATCCGCGCGACGACTTCGCGATCCCGGACTACCTCAACAGCGGCGTGACCTACCGCAGCTACACCGGCGGGCTGATCGAGTACATCATTCCCGGCGCCGACGCGCACGTCCTCAACCCACAGCGCATCACGGCGAACCCCGCCTACGGCGGCGTGCCACCGGGCTGCACGCCGGCACCACGCGGCTGCGTCGGCGACCAAGCGCCGTGAGAGTGGTCGCGAATGCCGATCGCGACGGTGAGATGACCGATCGGCGCCCGGTGAGGAGCGTGAGTGCGAGATCCGAGCGCGACGGCCCGGCGGGGCGCTTCGCGCTGCCGGCGATCGCGGTCTTCTGCGATCCGAGCGAGCCGCACGCCCTGCCGTGCCTCGAGGGCGACGCGCTGTGCGAGGCGCATCGGGTGAGCGCCGCGCTGGCCGCGGTGCCCGCCTTCGGCGGTCCCGCCGAACGTGACGCCTCGCTCGGGTGGCCGCCCGGGCCGCCGGGCGGCTGCTGGCGTGCCTCTCGGAAGACGCGGATGCGGTGGACGGGGAGATCCTGCCGACGCGCTCGCACGTCCAGGGCTACTTCCGTGTCCGCACGACGGCCCTGACCGGGCCGCAGGCGGCGCTCCACGCTGTCCTCGTGATCCAGAGCGCGATCGCCGACCTGCGCAATGTGCCGCTGGCGGGCAGCGACATTGCGCGCGAGACGGCCGCGCTGCGGCAGGTCGTCGTCGACCTTACGACGGAGCGGACCGCTGGGTCCAGCGCACCTTCGTCGTCGCCGACCTGCGGCGGTCGCGCGACCATCGCCCCAGCGACGGCTACGTCATCGCCCGTTGACCCGTTTCGGCGAGAGGCAGCCGCGGCCCGCGTCACGTGACCGGACTGTCATGTGACCATCTCTCACAGTAGTCCGCCAGGTGCTCGCCGGTGAGGGTGCAGCGCGCGGCGACGAGGTCGGCCGGCGTGCCCTCGAAGACGATCCGGCCACCGTCGCGACCAGCGCCGGGGCCGAGGTCGATGATCCAGTCGGCATGCGCCATGACCGCCTGGTGGTGCGCGATGACGATGACCGACTTGCCGGAGTCGACGAGCCGGTCGAGCAGGCCGAGCAGCCGCTCGACGTCGGCGAGGTGAAGGCCGGTGGTCGGCTCGTCGAGGACGTAGACGTCGCCCTTGCCTGCCATGTTCGTGGCCAGCTTGAGCCGCTGCCGCTCGCCGCCGGACAGCGAGGTGAGCGGCTGGCCGAGGCTGAGGTAGCCCAGCCCGACATCGGCGAGCCGGAACAGGATCTTGTGGGCCGCGGGCACCTTGGCGTCACCGGAGCCGAAGAACTCGGTCGCCTCGGCGACAGGCATCGCCAGCACCTCGCTGATGTTCTTGGCGCCGAACGTGTACTCCAGTACCGCGGCCTGGAAGCGCTTGCCCTCACACTCCTCGCAGGTGGAGGCGACGCCGGCCATCATCGCCAGGTCGGTGTAGATGACGCCGGCCCCGTTGCAGGCCGGACAGGCGCCCTCGGAGTTGGCGCTGAACAGGGCCGGCTTGACGCCGTTGGCCTTCGCGAACGCCTTGCGGATCGGGTCGAGCAGCCCGGTGTACGTCGCCGGGTTGCTGCGTCGCGAGCCGCGGATCGGGGTCTGGTCGACCGACACCACGCCGTCGCGCTCGGACACCGAGCCGTGGATCAGCGAGCTCTTGCCCGAGCCCGCCACCCCGGTGACGACGACGAGCACGCCGAGCGGGATGTCGACGTCGACCTCGCGCAGGTTGTGGGTGCTCGCGCCGCGCACTTCCAGCATCCCCGACGGCGTTCGCACCGACGGCTTCAGCGCAGCGCGGTCTTCCAGGTGCCGGCCGGTGAGCGTGTCGCTGGCGCGCAGCCCCGCGACGGTGCCCTCGAACACCACCTCGCCGCCCTCGGTGCCGGCGCGCGGGCCGATGTCGACGGCGTGGTCGGCGATCGCGATCGTCTCGGGCTTGTGCTCCACGACGAGCACGGTGTTGCCCTTGTCGCGCAGCGCCAGCAGCAGGTCGTTCATCCGCTGGATGTCGTGCGGGTGCAGGCCGATCGTCGGCTCGTCGAAGACGTAGGTGACATCGGTCAGCGAGGACCCGAGGTGGCGGATCATCTTCGTGCGCTGCGCCTCGCCGCCCGAGAGCGTGCCCGACGGACGGTCGAGGCTGAGGTAGCCCAGCCCGATCTCGACGAACGAGTCGAGCGTGTGCCCCAGCGCCCCCAGCAGCGGCGCGACGGACGCGTCGTCCAGACCGCGCACCCACTCGGCCAGGTCTGAGATCTGCATCGCGCAGGCGTCGGCGATGTTGATCTGATCGATCTTCGACGACCGAGCCTCCGGGGCCAGGCGGGTGCCGTCGCAGTCCGGGCAGGTGGCGAACGTGACGGCGCGCTCCACGAAGGCGCGGATGTGCGGCTGCATCGCGTCGACGTCCTTGGCCAGAAACGACTTCTGGATCTGCGGGATCAGTCCCTGGTACGTCAGGTTGATGCCGTCGACCTTGATCTTCGTCGGATCCTTGTAGAGCAGGTCGTGGCGCTCGCGCTTGTTGAACTTGCGGATCGGCTTGTCGGGGTCGAAGAAGCCGCAGCCGCGGAAGATGCGGCCGTACCAGCCCTCCATGCTGTAGCCGGGGATCGTGAGCGCGCCCTCGTTGAGCGACAGGCTGTCGTCGTAGAGCGCCGACAGGTCGAAGTCGGTGACCGCGCCCCGGCCCTCGCAGTTTGGGCACATGCCGCCGAGACGGTTGAAGGTCGCCACCTTGGTCTGGGTCCTGCCACCGCGCTCGACGGTGATGCCACCGCTCGCCCGGACCGAGGGGACGTTGAACGAGAACGCGTTGGGCGAGCCGATGTGCGGCTGCCCGAGCCGGCTGAACAGGATCCGCAGCATCGCGTTGGCGTCGGTCGCGGTGCCGACCGTGGAGCGGGGATTGGCCCCCATCCGCTCCTGGTCGACGATGATCGCCGTCGTCAGCCCCTCGAGCACGTCGACCTCCGGGCGCGCCAGCGTCGGCATGAAGCCCTGCACGAACGCGCTGTAGGTCTCGTTGATCAGCCGCTGTGACTCCGCGGCGATCGTGCCGAACACGAGCGAGCTCTTGCCCGAGCCGGAGACGCCGGTGAACACCGTCAGCCGGCGCTTGGGGAGCTCGATGCTGATGTCCTTGAGGTTGTTCACGCGCGCGCCCTGCACGCGGAGCAGGTCGTGGCTGTCGGCGGCGTGCGGCGCAGGCGACTGCGTGTCCGGGCTCGTGGCCATGCTCAGCGCTGCTCGTTGATGCGCAGCAGGTTGCCGGCGGGATCGCGGAAGGCGCAGTCGCGAACGCCGTAGGGCTGCTCGGTCGGCTCCTGGACGACCTCGGCGCCGCCGGCCACCAGCCGCTCGAAGGTGTCGTCGAGATCGCCGGTGGCGAGGTTGATGCTCGCGAAGGTGCCCTTCGCCATCATCTCGGCGATGGTGCGGCGCTCGTCGTCGGTGGTGCCCGGCGTTGCGGCCGGCGGGTACAGGACGATCGAGGTGTCGGGCTGGTCGGCCGGGCCGACCGTGATCCAGTGCATCCCCTTGTACCCGACGTCGCTGCGAACCTCGAAGCCGAGCGCGTCGCGATAGAAGCCCAGGGAGGCGTCCGGGTCGTCGTGCGGGAGGAAGCTTGCGTGAATGGTGATGTCCATGGCGACCACGCTAGCTGCGGCTCGGTGACCGCGCTTCTCGATTCCTGATCGGTCTGGTCACCTGTTTGGCGACGCACGACGGCATCCCGGCCGTCGCGTTCGCCGCCTCGCGCCGGTAGACGCTGGGCGGCACCCCGACCAGCTCGGTGAAGCGCGTGCTGAAGGTGCCCAGCGACGAGCAGCCGACCGCGAAGCAGACCTCGGTGACGCTGAGGTCGCCGGTACGCAGCAGCGCCATCGCGCGCTCGATGCGCCGCGTCATGAGGTAGCCGTACGGCGACTCGCCGTACGCGAGCCGGAACTGGCGGCTGAAGTGCCCGCCCGACATGCACGCGTCGCGGGCGAGCGCCTCGACGTCCAGCGGCTGCGCGTACTCCCGGTCGATCCGGTCGCGGACGCGGCGCAGCCGCGCGAGGTCGCTCAGGCGCTGTGTCTCGACGGGGCTGCCGGTCACCTGCGAGATCGTGCCACGTCGCGCCGGGGACGTGAGCCTCATCGGCTGACGTCGTAGAGCAGGTGGGTGACCCGGTCGCCGCGGACGATCGTGGTCGGGTTCTCCAACAGCAGCGGCTCGGCCAGGGCGCCGGTGGCGAAGAACGGGCGGCCGGAGCCGAAGACCACGGGGACCTGGTTGACGACCACCTGGTCGATCAGGCCGAGCTCGAGCGCCTGGCCGCCGATCTGACCGGCGGCCACGTCGACGACCCGGTCGCCCGCGAACTCCCTGGCGGCGGTAATCGCCCGCTCGACGCCGTCGACGAACGTGAACGGTGCGCTATCGGCGTACTCCCAGTCCGTCGGCGGCCGGTGGGTGACGACGAAGACGTGCTCGCCGGCGGCCGGCTTGCCGTTCCAGCCGTTGGTCATGTCGAACACCCGCCGTCCGATGACATTCGCAGCCATGTCGCCGTACACGTCCAGCATGAAGTCGGCCGACGCCTGCGTGGTCCGGACCTCGCCGTCGGAGCCCGGGAAGCTCCAGGCGACGTCGCCGTTGTCCAACCAGTCCAACAGCGGCCCGACGCCATCGTTGTCGTCGGCCATGAACCCGTCCAGGGAGACCACCGCGCCCATGACGATCTTGCCCATGATCCTGTCCTTTCGTTGCGATCCACCGGTCGCGTTCGATCCTCCCCCATCGTGCACGGCGACATGACGCCAGATCCGTCGGCTCGTGGCGCCCCGTCGGGAGGGTTGCCGCTGTCTGGCAGCGGAGCCGCTCGCGGCATCTCGCTCCGTACCCGTGACCGCAACGGCCGCGCTGTCTCAGCGCGGACGCGGCCGGCTGGCGCGCGCGAGGCGGTGTGGTGAATGGTTCGCGTTGCGCGCGACCGATTCGCCACACCGGCGGGTCCTCGGGCAAGCGCGGGTCGCGCGGCGCGGGTCCGGGCGCGCCCGGTGCGATATCCGCACTCGGCGCGTCATCACCCCCACTGGGGGACGCGTTCGACGGCCTTGGCTAGGGCACGCGACGGGGGAGCTTCGCGGCCGTTGACCGTGGTGCGCGCATCGCCTACGGTCACTACACAAAGGAGGGTGACATGACGGAACTGTTCGATCGGCTCAAGGCGCGTCGTCAGGACCGCAAGGCGCGGCGACGCAAGCAACATGCCGAGCGCCACGTACGCGATGCGCACAAGCTCGCCGGCGACGCGCAAGCGCGTCGCTCCGACACCGAAGCACGCGGCGGTGGTGGCATAGTCGGTGGGGGAGGCAGCATCGGCGGCTTCTAGCTCCGAGACCCGAGCCAGGGAGCGCGCCGCGGCAGCGACTTGACGTGCGCAGTCGCCGGAGGGGAACTCGGCGCGCGCCGTCCATAAGAGACGCGCCAGGCAACGCTCACCGCGCAGCTGCTCGTCACCGCTCCTACCTCATGGAGCCGTCCCCTGCTGGCGTCGTTGCGACCAGAACGTCTGGATGCTTCGCCATGGCTCGCGATCGCGTTCCCATCCGGACCGGGGACGTCCGCACGTCGAGATCGGACACCGGGACGCCGGCGATGAGCTGGCTGATCGCGCTCAGCTCAGCGCCGGACTCGCTACGTTAGTCGCCGTCCAGCGGGTCCGGCGCGGCCACTAATGGCTATCAGTGGCCGCGCTGCGCGACTTCGCCGTGCCGGCGTGCTGAACGTCAGCGCTAGAGGAAGCAATGGCGTCGGGTTCGTGGATGTCGGAGTCTCGCCGCATCCTCCGGGTCGGGACATGGCTCAAGCGACGATGCGCGGCCCCGCGGCCTGGGCCTGCTTGAGTCCGTTGGCCGCGATGTCGTTAGCGATCGCCAGTCCGAGCGGTACTCCGCCGACGTTCTTCGTGACGTCCATCCTGCCCGTCGCGGGGTGGCGGACGAACGCGTCGTAGACCCAGTGGACGCCGAGGTAGATGCGGCTGCGGCCGTTCTCCTCGATCATCTGCCACAGGCCGTCCTCGAACTCGCGCGCGTGCCTCGGTCGCACCGTCCCCTTGTTATCGGTGTTCGCCCCGTTGAGCTCCTCTGACACGAATGCCAGGCCGTCGGCGAGGTTGTCGGGGCCGTTGGCGGTGACGCCGTAGAAGCGGCGCGTGATCTGCAGCGCCGCGGCCGCAAACGTCGCGTGCCCGGAGGGATAGGCGGGGAACGGGGGGGTGAAGTTCTTCTTGCCCGGCTCGTTGGTCTTCGGCGCGCCGAGCGGCAGCCAGTTCGGATCGCACTCGCCGTCGAGGTCGCTGCCGGCTGTCCCGGCCGGACCCGTCGACGGGTCGTGCTCGCGGATCCCGAGCACCGGGCGCCACAGGTCGTGGCGGAACTTCTCGTCCCAGGCGAGGATCCCGGCATCGCCCATCGCGCAGTTGACGAGCGCGAACAGGCGGGCGTTCTGCGCGATCGTGTTGCCCTTCTGCTCGGCGATTTTGCGGACGATCTGGTTGTAGAACCGGGGCGGCGTGCCGAGGCCCTTCGCGCCGTCGTAGGCCCAGAACAGCCCGATCGCGGTCTCAGTCGGAGTGCGTGCGTCGGCACCGGCCGGTAGCGTGCCCATGAGCTCGGGAGCGACGCCCTTCGCGCGAACCTCGACGAGCGCGTCGTTGTACTGCACGGTTCCGGGCGCCGGCGGCGCGTCGATGGTCTTGCGGGTCTTGACCGCGAAGCACGCCGACCGGGACCCGTAGTACGGCGCGTGATGGCCCTGCGCTGGGTCGTCCGGGTCGAGGCGGTGGGAGCCGTGCGTGATCGAGGATGCGTAGCCGTCATCTCCGGTCGAGGGGTCGCTCTTGCGCGTCTTGAGGATCTCGCGCGCGATGGCCAAGCCGTGCGCGTGTCCGCTGGCGACGCCGGTACCGGAGAGCCCGGACGCCGCGTGGTGGGCATCGAGGTACGCCTTCTGCGCCGGGTACAGGGCCGACAGCGCGGCATGCGCGGCAGCCCCGATGGCGGCCGCGGCGGACGCTCCCGCGGCTGGAGTCGGCGGCGTCGTCAGGTAGGTGCCCGTCGCCGCGGGGTTTATGGTGAAGTACGCGTCATGCATCGCGAGATGCACGATCGCGAAGGCCCGCGAACTGCCGGCGGGGCCGCGAGCCCCGCCCTCGCGGGAGTCCCCGGTCGTATGCGTGACACGGTTGGCTTCCATCGCCGCGTCGTTCCAATATGTGATTGCGTCCATGACATCTCCTTCGTTGGCGGGCATGTCAGCTGCGGCATGCCACATAGGTGAATAAGTGCAACGGTGTACGGATCAGTCGCGACCGCGCGTTGCGTTCGGTCGCGGGGGCGGGTGTGGAACATGGTCGTGCGCTACTCGTCGCTCGTGAGCCTGCCTCCGTGCAGCGTCGCGGCGATGACCAGCGCCGCGCCGACGAGGATCACGTCCTTGAGCACGTACTGGCCTTCGAGCGTCGGCGCACCGTGCGGCCCGCCGAACAGGCGGGCGGGCAGCAGCAGCAGCGGCGAGAGGATGCCGACCAGCTGGATCAGCAGGAGGTAGACGGCGCCGCGCAAGGCGCGTCCGCTGACGAGACACAGACCGATCGTGCATTCCAGCGCCGCTACGAGCACCAGCGCGACGCCCTCGGGGACGAGTCCGAGCATGAGGATGTCCGTTGTGCTCACGACGAGGCTCTGCGCCGCGCTGACGCCGGGGAAGAACTTCAGCAGGCCGAACCCCAGGAACACGGCGCCGAGGGTCACGCGGAGGATCGCGATGCTATGTGCGAGCAGCCAGTGGTGACAGGCGATCTCGAATTCCTGCCGCCGCGTGATCAGCTGCTCCATGTTTGACGTCGGCAGCCGCGAGCGGATTGGGCGCGCGGCAGCATTGTCCCGACGAACGATGGTGGGGGTGGGAATCGCGGACATGTGAGTGCTTTCGGTGGAGGCGAACGGTTCCATGAAGGAGCGCGTTTGCTTACCAGGAAATACGCTGTGTGCTGAACCCCACACTCGCGGTCCCCGCGCCCCGGCTCCACGGCCGTCCTCGCCGCGTTGGCGACGCCCAAGAATTAACGGCGGCGGCATTCACCCGATCGCTGCGTGTGTCGCGTATCGTTTCGACGAACACCGACAGGAGCACTACGCCGCGATCCGTGCCCCGTTGGACCCGACCCGCGTTCATCGCCGGCCCGAAGCAGCGGCTGCACACGGCGCTGACCGGGCTGTCCGACGCGCTCGCGGAGCAGACCGCGGGTGGCGTGCGAATCGGGCCGCGCCGCGGGCAGGTGTGTGGATCACTGTGCCGCGCCCCGGAGTCCGGGCTGAGCACACCCACGGCGCCTCGGTGGTCGGCTTCGCGTTCTGCCACCTCCTCAGCTTCAAGCTGCTCCCCAGGCTGAAGCACATCGCCTCTGCCCGCCTGTACCGGCCCGCCGACAACGCGAGCTACCCCGGCCTCGACGAGATCACGACCCGCCCGATCCACTGGGACCTCATCGCCCAGCAGTACGACCAGCTCGTCAAGTACGCCACCTCACTGCGGCTCGGCACGGCGGAGTCCGAGCAGGCCCTGCGACGCTTCACGCGCGGCGGGCCGAAGCACCCGACCCACCAGGCGCTCGAGGAACTCGGCCGCGCGGTGCGGACGGCGTTCATCTGCGACTACCTACCTAGCCGACCCAGCGCTGCGACGAGAGATCAACGACGGACGGCAAGTCGTCGAGCACTGGAACAGCGCCAACACCGTCATCTTCTACGGCAAGGACGGCGAGCTCACCGGCGCCGACCGAGAAGACCAAGAGACCTCGATGCTCGCACTGCACCTCCTGCAGTCCGCGCTCGTGCACCTCAACACGCTGCTCGTTCAACGCGTCCTGGACGACCCGGCCTGGACCGAGCGCCTCACCGACGACGACCGCCGCGGCCTGACACCGCTGTTCTGGTCGAACATCAACCCCTACGGCACCTTCCACCTCGACATGAGCGCCCGCCTCGACCTCGACCACACCGGCGCGCCTGTCTCACCCTGAGCCGCGAGTCACCCGCCCCGACCGACCTACTTTGCGGCTGGGGACACGACCCAAGGACGGGGCCGTATCGGCTCGCACAGCACTCGAGTCCGCTGGCCTTCTACTGTCATCGCCATGACTTCCACCGACTGGCTCGTTCTTTCCGAGGGCGACCGCCCCACCCGCGTCGTGCCGATCATCGGCCGCCTGTTCGTCGGGCGCGCTTCCGCCGGCGCCAACGGCTCGCCGCACCTGCTGCTCGACGACCCGGCGATCTCGCGCGATCACTTCGAGCTGCGCGTCGACGCCGCCGACGGCGTCGTGCTGCTCGATCGCAGCACGAACGGCACGCGCGTCAACGGGCGCAAGGTAGGACGCGACGAGCCCCTCCCCCTGACCGATGGCGACTTTCTCGAGGTCGGCACGGTCCGCCTGAGCTTCCGCTCGCTCGAGGCCGGCGACCGGATCTCCGACGACGTACGCGCGGTCGTCCGCACGATCAAGCACGCGCACGTGGCGACCGTCGTCGGCGACGTCGTGGGCTACACGGCGATGGCGGCACGCGACGGCGAGGCCGCGACCGCGGCGGCGGCCGACGGACTGTTCGCGTCCCTGGCCGAGCTGCTCGTCGCCCACGGGGCCACGGTGAGCCACCGCGACGGCGACTCGCTCTTCGCGGCCTGGGACGTCACCGGCGATCCGCAGGCCGCCGGCAAGGCGGTGGGATTCGCGCTCGCCGCGACCAAGCTCGTCGACGAGACAACGCTGCACATGGGCTGGGGCGTGACGATCGGCAACGCCGTCCCCGGGCATCCGTCAAACGCGCGTGACGTGGTCGACGCCGATGCGATCAACCTCGCGTTCCGCCTCGCGGGCCTCGCCGCCCGCGACGGTGAGCCGGTCGTGCTGGTCAGTGCCGAGGCGGCGACCGCTGCGCCGGAGGCCGCGGACTACGGCGACATGCGCGAGCTCGCGATGCGCGGACGCGCCGCGGCGGTCCGGGCGCAGGGAGCCGAGCCCGCGGCGTAGGCGGTGGCGCCTCTGGTAGGCCCGCCGGATGGGTGGACCAGAGGTGCCGGCGGGCTGGAAGCGCTCGATCGCGTGGCGCGACAGCGGGTGGCGCTGGGCGAGCGCGACGGGGCGGTGGGTGAGCCGGCCGACAGCCGCCACGGAGCGGGTCGAGCTATCACGCGGGAGCGTGCCGAACCCGACCCGGCCTCCCCTCAGGCGATCGCGCGATCAGGCCGCGTCGCGGCGCCTCTCGAGCGCGTCGAGGATGAGGTCGAGGCCGTACTCGAACGCGGCCGTGAAGTCGTAGCCGACCTTGGCGACGTGCCCGACGACGACCTCCGCGAGGTAGGGAAACTCGTCGGCCATCGTCGCGAACTGCCGCTCCTCCGCGAGTTCGGCGAACTCCCGGACCTGCTCCTCCACGACCGCGGTGCTCTCCTCGGCGGTCTCGAACGGCAGGCTCTTCTCCTGCAGGGCGAAGCCGTAGATGTACGCGTCCTGGACGGAGTAGGCCTGGATCGTCAGCTCGATCGAGAAGCCGCCTTCTCGCAGGCAGCCGAGGACGGCGTCGTGCAGTCGCAGGCTGGCCAGCCCCGGGGTCCGGCGCGACTCCATGAGACCGACCGCCCAGCGATGGCGGTTGAGCACCTCGCGAGTCGAGATCGCCCGCCGGCGCATCGCGGCCTTCCAGTCGCCGTCGGTCGACGGCAGCTCGATCTCGCTGAAGACGATGTCGACCATCCCGTCGAGCAGGTCGTCCTTGTTGGGCACGTAGTGATACAGCGACATGGCGCCGGCGCCGAGCTCGTCGGCGAGCTTGCGCATCGTCAGCGCCTCGATCCCCTCGCGCGCCGCGAGGGCGACCGCGGCTTGGAGCACGCGATCTCGATTCAGGGGCGCGCGCGCCTCGGTGGCGGGTCTTGATCGGCTCATCGGCTGGATGGTGGGGTTAGCCGCACTTGCATGATCGTACAGTGTACGAGTAGGGTGCGTCGTACATCGTACGAACACTGCAAGGAGCCGCTCCCATGAACACCCTCACCCGCTTCGTCCTCGACCACAAACGCCTCGTGCTCGGCTGCTGGCTTGTCGTCACGCTTGCCGCTCTTGCCGCGCTCGGACCGGCGAACAACGCCCTCTCGCAGCAGTTCGCGGCACCGGGACTCGAGGCCTCCGAGACCAACCGGCAGCTCGCCGAGCTCTACGGCGTCGGCGGCGACATCGCCCCGATCGTCCCCGTCGTGCAGCTCCCGCCGGGCACGACGGTCGACTCGCCCGGCGTCCGGCGGCAGCTCGACGCGGCGCTTGCGAAGGTGCAGTCGGCGCTGCCGGGCGCGCGGACCGCGTCCTATGCCTCGACCGGCGACCGCGCGTTCGTCTCCGACGACGGTCGCACGACCTTCGCCCTCGTCTACATTCCGGCGAAGGGCGGCGTCAACCCCGGCTGGGTCGAGGCGCAGGCGGCGCAGTCCGCGCTGGCGAACGTCACGGTCGGCGGTTCGGCCGTCGAGGTGACCGGCCTGGACGCATTGCGCTCCTCCTCCGGCGAGAGCGAGGGCGACGGCACCGGCGTCCTGCTGGGGACCCTGCTGGCGGCGCTCGGCGCGCTTCTCGTCCTCGCCCTCGTCTTCCGCTCGTTCATGGCGTTCGTGCCGCTGCTCATGGCCTTCGTCGCGATCCCGACGACCTTTCTGCTGGTCTGGCCGGTCGCGAGCATCACCGACGTGTCGTTGATCGTGCAGTTCCTCGTCGCGCTGATCGGGCTGGGCATCGCGATCGACTACGCCCTGCTCGTGGTGGTCCGCTGGCGCGAAGAGCGCCAGCAGCCGCACATCGGCAACGAGGCGGCCGTGCGCAACGCGATGCAGCACGCCGGCTCCGCCGTCGTCTTCAGCGGCACGACCGTGGCGATCTCGCTGCTCGCCCTCGTCGTCCTGCCGGTGCCGTTCCTGCGCAGCATCGGCATCGCGGGCATGCTGATCGCACTGGTCAGCGTCGTCGTGGCCGTCACGCTGCTGCCGGTCCTGCTGGCGACGATCGGACCGAAGCTCGACTGGCCGCGGACCAAGCGCGAGGCCCGCCCCAGCCGCGGCTGGTCGGCCTGGGCGCGCCTCGTCGTGCGCCACCGCTGGGCGGCGGCCGCCGGCTCCACCGCCGTGCTGGCCGCGCTGGTTGTCGCCGCCGCGTCGATCCAGCTCGGCAGCCCGCGCGCCGACTCGCTCGCCAACGCCGGGCCGGCCCGCGCCGGCCTGGAGAAGCTGCAGCAGTCAGGCATCGGCACGGGCCCGCTCGCGCCGTTCGACGCGCTCGTCCGTGCGGGCGACGCCGGCGCTGCCGCGAAGGCGCTCGCCCAGGTCGACGGGGTTCGCAGCGCGTCGGCGCCCGCCGACTGGCGCCGCGGCGGGTCGGCGATCGTGACGGTCATCCCGACCGCGGACGGCAACTCCGCGGCCGGGCGCGCGACGCTCGACCGCATCCGGGCCACGCCGCTGCCCGGCCAGATGACCGTCGGGGGCGACGCCGCGCTGAGCGCCGACTTCCTCGGCGCCGTCTACGGCAGCTTCCCGCTCATGCTCACGCTCATCTGCCTGCTCACGTTCCTGCTCCTCGCGCGCGCCTTCCGCTCGCTGGTCCTGCCGCTCAAGGCCGTCCTGCTGAACCTGCTCTCGGTCGCCGCGGCCTGGGGCCTGATCGTGCTGGTCTTTCAGAAGGGGCTCGGGTCGGGCGCGATCTGGGGCATCGAGGCGACTCAGGCGATCAACGTGGAGCTGCCGATCGTCATCTTCGCCTTCCTGTTCGGCGTCTCGATGGACTACCAGGTGTTCATCATCAGCCGCATGCGGGAGGCCTACGACCGCACCGGCTCGACCGAGACCGCCGTCGTCGAGGGCATCGGGCGCACCGGCCGGCTCGTCACGAGCGCGGCGCTGATCCTCGGTCTCTCGTTCGTGGCGTTCAGCAACTCGCCCGGAACCGAGGCGAAGATCTTCGCGACCGCGCTTGGCGGCGGGATCCTCATCGACGCGACGATCATCCGCGGCATCCTCGCGCCCGCGTTGGTCGCCCTCCTCGGCCGCTGGAACTGGTGGCTGCCGGGCTGGGCAGCGCGCCTGCTGCGCGTGCAACCGTCGGGCGCGCAGCCGGACGCCACTTCCGCGCCCGCCGGCGCACAGCCGGCGTAGCGCCTGGCGACGATCGCGTGCGACGCCGCCGCCCTTGCGCGCAAGCGGATGGTCTGCGATGAGTTCTGTCCGTCTGCGCCGTCTGTAGTCCCCCACCCCGAGACAGGAGCCCAGATGAACGAGACAGCGGGCCCGGCCGTGCTGGCCGAAGGGCTTGTGAAGCACTACAAGGGCCGCGAGGGCACGGTCGAGGCCGTCCGTGGCGTGGACCTCGAGGTCTCCGCCGGCGAGATCTTCGGGTTCCTGGGGCCCAACGGCGCCGGCAAGTCGACCTTCGTGCGCATGCTCACGACGCTGCTGACGATCACGTCCGGCCGGGCCGAGGTCGCCGGCGTCGATGTCGCGCGCGACCCCGACGCCACCCGGCGCAAGATCGGCGTCGCGCTGCAGGAGGCGGGCCTGGACCCACGCCAGACCGGCCGCGAGCTGCTCGTCCTGCACGGGCGGCTGTTCGGACTCAGCGCCGCGGACGCCGCGCGCCGCGCACAGGAGCTGCTCGCGCTCGTCGAGATCGAGGACGCGGCCGACCGGGTGACGAAGGGCTACTCCGGCGGCATGAAGCGCCGCCTCGACCTCGCGGCCGCGCTCGTCCACGAGCCCGACGTGCTCTTCCTCGACGAGCCGACGACCGGCCTGGACCCCGCCAGCCGGCTGACCGTCTGGGACGAACTGCGCCGCATCAACGCGCACGGCACGACGATCTTCCTCACGACGCAGTACCTCGAGGAGGCCGATCAGCTGTGCGACCGCCTCGCGATCATCGACGACGGCCGGATCGTGCGCGAGGGCACGCCGGCGCAGCTGAAGGCCGACCTGCAAGCGCGCCGCGGCGGCGATGCGCCGCCCACGCTCGACGACGTGTTCCTCGACGCGACCGGCCGCACCCGCGCGCGGGCGGCGGGCGAGGTCCAGGAGGTGACGGCATGAACGCCACGCTCGCACTCGGACGGCGCTCGCTGCGCGAGGCGATCCGGCAGCCCGACGCGCTGCTGATGACGATGTTCATCCCGATCTTCTTCTTGATCGTCAACACCGGCCAGGCGGCCGCGATCTTCCCCTCGGCGTCGACCGAGTTCCTCAAGGGCCAGGGCTACGGCGCCTTCCAGCTGCCGATCACGCTCCTGCTGGCCGCCTCGTTCGGCATGGCCGCGCTGTTTCTCGTCGAGGAGATCGAGGGCGGTTACTTCGACAAACTGCGCGCGATCCCGATCCCGCGCTACGCGATCGTGCTCGGCCGCCTCATCGCGGAGGCCGTCAAGTGCGTCGTGATCGCGTCGCTGATCGTGCTGATCGCCCTGCCGTTCGGGATCACGATCGCCAGCGGACTGGTCGGCTTCGTCCTGCTCGTCGGGCTGACCGCGGCGTGGGGCGTCGTCTACGCCGGCTTCATGCAGCTCATCGCGCTGAAGACCCGCAGCGCGGCCGCGACGAACTCCGGCGGGCTGATCTTCTTTCCGCTGCTGTTCCTCACGCCGAACTTCGTCCCGCGCGACTTGCTGACCGAGCCGATGGAGGTCGCCGCGACGCTCAACCCGGTCACCTACCTGATGGAGTCGATGCGCACGCTGATCCTCGACGACCTCGACTGGGAGAAGGTCCTGCCGGGGTTCGGCGTCGTCGCCGTGCTGGGCGTGCTCATGCTCGGGCTCACCGTGCGGATCATCCAGAACTACGACTGACGGTCACGCGGCGCTCAGCGCTCCACGAGCAACTCGGCGCCGTGCTCGGAGCGTCGGCCGTCGGGGTCGACCGCGCTCGCCGTCAGGGTGAACGGATAGGCGCCTCGGTCCACCACCCGCGCCCGGGCGGCCGGGGTCAGCCGCGCGACGAGCCGGCGCGACCGGCCCGCGGCGACCGTGAAGCGAACGGGCGCGGCGGCGCGCCTGCCGTCCAGCGCCAGGCGCAGCACGCCGCGGCAGCCCGACGGCGGCGCCGCCACGCATTCGAGCGTGACCCCCACGCGGCGCCCGGAGCGCAGCGTCGACCGCTGGCCCGGCGTCGCGCCGTCGCGCTCGAAGTCGATCGCCGTCCGCGCGCAGGGCCCGCCTGGGGCGATGGCCCGCGCCGCCGGCGCACGCAGATCGGCGACGACGACGCAGCCGTTGGGGAACGCGACCGTCGCCCACAGCACCCGCCGCTCGTCGGCCGCCAGCGCCCCGATCGCGAGGCTGGGCACGCCGAACGCGCGCGTGGGCCCGGCGGGCTCGGCGATCACGATCCGCTCCGGACCGAAGCTGCGGCGGCGGCGGACGAGGACGAGCCGCTCACCGGCGTAGACGGGCGAAGCTCCCGGCCACGGCGCGGGCTGCGAGCGCGCGATGCGCCGCAGCGGACGCCCCGGACGATGCTCGACCACGCCGCCGCGCGACTCGCCGACCGCGACCGCGCCGGAGCGGCTGATCGCGAGCCCGGCGATGCCCCGCCGGACGGAGAAGGCTGTCCGCTGCACGCCGGTGCGCCACTCGCGGACGACCACACGGTGCGGCAGGACGGCGTCGAAATCGGGCTCGCGCGACCCTGCCGCCGGCGGCGACGGCGACTCCGCGTAGGCCACCAGATCACCGGCGAACGTCGCCGCCTGGGCCCCGGCGGGGAGGTCGATGCTCCGCGCCGGTCCGCCCGCTGCCCGGACGGTGAAGCTCCCGCCGTCCGTGCTCTCGCCGTCGCTCTCGCCGACGAACAGCAGCTCGCCGTCGACCTGGACGGAGCGCGGGATGCGGATGCCCTGGCCCGCCACCCGCACGGGCTCGAGCTCGCTCACCGGTCCCGCCGGGGGTCCGCCGAAGAGCCCGGAGACCCATTGCGACTGCTCGTCGTCCCCGGTGGTCACCGTCAGCGCGACGACCGCCGGCGACGCGTCCATCGACAGCACCCTGAGACCACCGGTGGGGGGATCGGGCCAGGGCAACGCCGCCGGCGAACCGCCGGCGCCGGCCAGCGGGACGCGGGTCACGCTCACGCCCCGATCCACCCGCGCCAGGAGCGCGGCATCGCCGGCGAGCGCGACGCCTTCGACGAACCCCGCGGCCAGGCCGCGGGGCTTTCCATCGCCGGCTGAAGCCGCGGCGGCTGCCGGCGCTGGCGCTCGGTCGGCTGCGCAGCCGACCACCATCACCGCGGCCAAGACCGCTACGCCCGCGCGCAGCCAGACCGTTGTCATAGGCGCAGGGTGGCACGGGCCGGTAAACGCGGCATCAGCCGACCTTGCGATCGAGCGCCAGCGCGGTTGGCAACCGGCGGTCGTGGGTGGCGACGACGAGCGCCCCGGGCCATCCGGTCAACGCCGCCTCGAGCACCTCGAGCGATCGCACGTCGAGGTGGTTCGTCGGCTCGTCGAGCAGGAGCACGTCGAAGCGGTCGGCTTGCAGCGCCGTGAGGCCGACGCGGGCGGCCTGGCCGCGCGGCGGCCAGGCGGTCGACCTCGCGGCCGGCGGACCCGGCGCCGATCCGATCGAGGATCACCTCGCGGGCCGTCGCCGCTGCACCGCGCTCGGGCGTCTGGGGCAGGTAGCCGACCTCGCCGGTGCGGGTGATCGTCCCGTTCGATGACGGCTCGTGGCCGGCGAGCACCCGCGGCGGGGTCGACTTGTAGCGAGGGACAACCGCGAGCGGCGGGCCGCGGCGGCCGGCCGGCCGGTCGGTCGGTCGGTCGGTCAGGGCGGTTGTCAGCAGGCGTCACGCTTACGCAGGGTCCGCGAGGATCCGCTGGCCACGGTAGCGGCCCGGGCGGGCCAGCAGTCCGCGATCTACCCATGATCGAGCGGCTGCGCAGCGGATCGCCGACCTACACGCTGCCGGTGCGGTCGGTCTCCCAATGGCCTCCTCCCCGCGTCGAGCGCACAGGCGGGGGTCCGCCGCCGGTGGACCCCCCCGCCGAGGAGCCACCACCCACCGAGGAGCTGCCGGCCGAGGAGCAGCCGCCGGCGGAGGAAGAACCACCAGCGCAGGAGCAACCACCAGCGAAGGAGCCACCGCCGGCGCAGGGCGGCGCCGGGCGACGACTGACTGTTCGGCGACGCCGGCAACGACGGGCTGGCGGGCGGCAAGGGCAGCGACGGCCTGTCGGGCGGCACGGGCGCCGACCGGCTCAGCGGCGGCAGCGGGAACGACACGATCAACGCCCGCGACAGGCGCCGCGACACCGTCGACTGCGCAGCCGGCGTCCGGGATCGCGTGGTCCTCGACCGCGTCGATCGGCTGGTCGGCTGGTCGGCTGCGAGCGGATCAGCCGACGGTGACTCCCACCGGCCGGCGGGCGTAACGCAACGCCCGCGGCCTGGTGGGCTGACGGTCAGTAGTCAGAGAGGTCGCGGCTCGAAGGCGCCTGTGCCGGCCGGCGGACATCGGATGCGACAGCGCGCAGGCGCTTGTCGGCGACCATCGCGACCACGTGCAGGGAGGACATGATCGCGCCTTCCTGCCAACCCGGCAGCGGTGAGACCTGGTCTCCGACGACCATGAACCGTCCCTCGGGCGCCAGCAGGCGAGCGTACGCTGCCCTGTCCCTCAGATCGTTCGGGTCGTAGTCCGCTGCCTGGCCGCGCTGGAAGGGAACGTGCTGCCAGGCGATCGAGACGCCGCGATGCAGCGGGACGATGGATTATCGTCAATCGCTGGGACCGCGGACGGTGCCCGTTCCCGCGACCGGCCGCACCGGTCTCGTCAGGGCGCGTTGACCTCCTCCGTCAGACGCGACCTCCAAGGACACCAGAAACAGCCGGGCAGGAAGGCTCCGCATGCCTCGTCGAGGTGATCCTCGACATACTCGGTCGTGGCGTCACACACCTCGATGGCGATCTCGAAGAAGCTCACGGTCCCGGGGTCGATGTGGAAGCTCCACGCGGGGTTGTAGTCCGCCTTGCGCTTGACGATCCTCCCCATGACGTGGGGCCTGCTGCTGTCCTTGCCGCTCAGCAGATCCCTGGCGTGCTGGATGTCGGCATCCTTCGTCAGCTTGATGACGAAGCGCTCGGGAGCCCGACCAGCTTCCACGGCAAAATACGCCTCGGCCACGACGTTCCTCCTTGATCCGGGCAATCAACCCAGGTGAACAGGCGCTGCGTAGCATAGGCCGCGGGCGCGGGGGGATGTCCACTCGTCTTTGTACCAGAACTGGGTGGATCGATTGTCGCTGTAGGTGTGTTGTGTGCCGCCTTTTCGGGGCTTTGCGTCTGAGCTGGGATGTCGCTCGCGTGAGTGAAAGTTCGCTCGCTCGCGCGCTATCCTCACGCCGCCTTCGCATGCACCGCATCGACAAGGGAGACGACGATGAGCAAAGAGGATTTCGACGCGATCGACACCGACGGAGACGGCTACATCACGGCGAGTGAGCTGCTGACGGCGCTTGCGGACAAGCCCAACGCCAGCACCGACGACATGGCCACGGTCGTCCAGATGGCCGACGCGGACGGCGACAGCCAGGTCTCCTACGAGGAGTACGCCAAGTTCTTCAAATGAGCTGCCGGCGGTTGCCTGCCGTGAAGGACTAGGCCCCGACGGGTCGGCGTCCCCACCCCACGGGCGTCCGCGCGACCTCGGCCCGACGGATCTTCCCCCGCTCGTCGTGCGGGGGATCGTGCCGGGCTCGACGAGCACGCGTGGTCGACCGCGATCCCGCGCAGCCGCAGTCGCTCGCGCACGGCGCGCGAGAGCGCGGTCTGCTCGTCCTCGCCGGTGGCCTTCGTCTCACAGACGACGTGGACGAGCTCCGCGGCGCGCTGCTGCGACGCGACGCCGACCGCGGCGACACAGCCCGCGCGGATGCCGTCGACGCCGCCGGCGCATCTTCGGCCTGCACGGCGCGCGGCACCAGCCGCGCGGCGATCGCGTAGGCCGACGGCGGTCCCGCGGTGCAGATCGCGCGCACGTCAGACGGCGTCTGCAGCCAGCTGGACGGGTCGCCGCGGAACTCCAGCGGCGACATGACGTTCACCGGGAAGGCGTTGAACAGCGGGCACAGCAGGCCGTCGGCGAGGCCCATGTCCTGATGCAGCGGCAGCCAGGTGGCGCGGCGGTCGGCACCCGAATAGCGCAGGTTCAGCGGTCGGGGATAGTCTCGTCGCCGACCGCGTCCTCGAGATCGTCGGCGAACGCGTCCGCGTCGCGCGTGCGGACGTAGGTCTCCACCGCCTCGTAGAAGCCCTCCTGGAACTCCGGGCTCATCGACTCCCCGTGGGCGACCGACAGCAGCACCGGCGACGCCCACAACGTCCTCGACGACGCCCGCTGGTAGCCCGTCAGCGCGGCGACGTCGACATCGCGGACGACCGGCACCGATCCCTTGGGCCGGTGGAACGCCAGCTGCGTCGCGGGCTGGCTGATCTCGCCGAGAAAGGCAAGCGCGTTCCTGGCGTTCTGGGCCTTCGTCGCGGCGACGAAGACGTCGACGACGGCCAGGAAGCTCGCGGCCGTCCCCGGGAAGGCCATCGCGCCGAAGTCCTCGCCCTCCTGCGCGCCGGCCGCGACGAGCTCGCCGAAGGCGGAGTCGTTCATCGACTCGAAGGCGCAGCCGCCCGACGCGAGCTTCTTCGTCGCCGCGTCCCAGGTCAGGCCGCTGGCCTGCGGGTCGCTGTAGCGCAGCATCGCGCCGAAGCGTCGCAGCGCCGTCTGCACGCGGTCGCCGCGCCAGTCGAGCTCGTCGTCGACCATGTCCTTCCAGCCCCGCTGTCCGATCAGGCTGAGCAGCGTGTTCTCGAACAGCTCGACGGTCGTGAAGCGGTCCCTGCCGCCGAGGCACAGGGCGACCGCGCCGGAGTCACTGACCTTCTCGAGGTCGGCCAGGAACGCGTCGAGGGTGTAGCCGCCGGCCGGCGGCTGGACGCCGGCGCGCGCGAGAACCCGCTTGTTGAACCACAGGACGTTGCTGCGATGCGCGCCGGTCGGGACGCCGTAGGGGCGGTTGTCGCGCATGAGGGAACGCAGGATCGTGGGGTGCATTCGCGCGCGCAGATCCTGGCTCTGGAAGACCGCGGCGACGCTGCGAACCGAACCGCGGCGCGCGTAGCCCTGGACCGACTGGCCGCTGAACGCCTGCCAGACATCCGGCGGGTCGTCGTCCTGCAGGCGCTCGGCGAGCTCGACGCGCGCGTTCGAGCCGGCGCCGCCGGCCACCGCGCCGTTGACGGCTTCCGCGTTCGGGGTCGACTGCCGGAAGGCCTGCAGCAGCGCGTCGAGCGCCTCGCCCTCGGAGCCCGACGTCCACCACGACACGACCTCGAGGCGGTCGGTGGCGGTGGCGGCGCTCGTCGGCGTGTTGCCACCGCAGCCCGCCGGTGCGAGCGCGAGCGTCGCCACGGCGGCGCTCGCCAGCGCGCCGCGCCAGCCGGTCATGCCACGCCGCCCGCGGGCTGAGGCGGTGTCGCCGGACGCTCGGGTCCGGCCTTAGGCGTGGGCTCCGGCTCTGCACCGTGCACGCTCGGCCCGGCCCTCAGGTCGTAGAGCGCGTAGAGGCCGACGACGACGAAGCAGCCGGCGGGCACGACGAATGAGAACGCCGGGCTGGTCGAGTCCACGAGCGCCCCCTGCACGAGCGGCATGATCGCGCCGCCGACGATCGCCATCACGAGGCCGGCGGCGCCGAACTTCGTGGCCGGCCCGAGGCCCTTCAGCGCGACGCCGTAGATCGTCGGGAACATCAGCGACAGGCAGAAGGACACCGCGACGAGGGCGATCACCCCGGCCTTGTTCGGGCTCGACATCGCGAACAGGCAGAGCCCGACGGCGAGGAACGCCAGCACCGCGAGCACCTTGGTCGCGCGCACACGGCCGATGACCCAGGTCATGACAAAGCGCGAGACGAGGAACACCAGCAGGCTGATCTGCAGGTACAGGCCGCCCTTCTCGAGGCTGCCGCCCAGCGCCTCCCCCACGTACTGGATCAGGTACGTCCAGACGCACACCTGCGCGGCGACGTTGAAGAACTGGGCGATGACGCCGAAGCGGTAGCGCCTGTTGCGCCACAACGTGCGGGCGATCTGGCCGCTGTCGGCGGCGTCGCCGTCCTCGGCGTCGGGAAACTCCTCGACGATCGGCGGCGCCTTCTGGCTGGCGATCGCGACTGCGATGAGGATCAGCAGGAAGCCCAACCCGAGATACGGGCCCATCACCGCCCCCAGCTCACCCGCCCGGATCGTGTGCAGCTCGGCCGGCGACAGCGAGCCGACGTCGACCGGGTCGGCGAGCTTGGGCAGGATCATCGTCGAGGCGACGAGGACGCCGATGTTCGTGCCGACCGGGTTGAACGCCTGGGCGAGGTTCAGCCGGCGCGTCGCGGTGCGCTCCGGGCCGAGCGAGAGGACGTACGGGTTCGCCGAGGTCTCGAGGATCGAGCACCCCGCGGCGATCGCGAACAGCGCGACGAGGAACGCCTCGTAGGTCATGATCTTGCTGGCCGGATAGAACATGAAGGCGCCCGCCGCCGCCAGCGCGAGACCGGTGAGGATGCCCGTCTTGTAGCCGAAGCGCCGGTTGAGGAAGGCCGCCGGCAGCGCGAGCAAAAAGTAGGCGCCGAAGTACGCGAGCTGCACGAGCGACGCCTGGAACGTGCTCATGTCGAAGATGCGCTTGAAGCCCGCCACCATCGGCGTGGTCAGGTCGGCCGCGATGCCCCAGGCGGTGAAGCACAGCACGAGCGCGACGAACAGCAGCAGCATGCCCTGACCGATCAGGGGCTCGCTGCGTGTGTCCTCGGGCTCCTCGGCGATGGATCCTTCGGCGATGGTGCTCACGGCTCAGCTTTCCACGACTGAGAGGGCCACATGAACGCCGGCCTGATCGGGCCGGGGAGGCCGCAACGTTACGCCCTTCCTCGTCTGCCTGCCATCACCACGTCACCGCACGACGTTCGTCGACTGGCCCACGACCGGTCAGCCGCGAGGTGCGATGGCGCGGGCGTGGCGGCGGGGCGGCGAGCGCACCCAAAGGCGCTCGGCGGGCGCGCGGCGCGGGCGCCCACGCTCATTCCTCCGCGCGCACCGCCTTCAGGCGTCCCTCGACCCACCCGCGCACCCCGCTCGTGTACCACGGCGAGAAGCGCCGGTCTGACGGGCCGCCCGGCAGCGCGGTCCACACGATGCCCTGTGCCAGGTCGGTGACGAGCCGGTACGACGGCCCGACCGCCACGTCGCGTCCCCCGACCCGGAGGAGCTGGCTCTGGTGCACGGCGGCCCGGCCGCCGCGCAGGTGGACCGGCCCGTGGTCGAATCCCAGCCGGCGCGGCAGCCGTCCGCCAAGCAGCAGGTGGCGCATGATCATCCGCCGGGGCTCCGGGTCGCGCGGCGCCGACTCCAGCGCTGCGACGGCCAGCCGGCGCAGCGCGGCGTCGCGGCCCTCGGCTCCGGCCCAGGTGCCCGCCGGACCGAGCAGGACATCGTCGACGAGCCAGAAGTAGTTGGCGATCACGTCGGTTTCGCCCACGATGTAGCGCGCGCCCTCCTCCCCGCACGCCCACGACAGGGCGGCGTGCGTGGCAGCGGCGTAGAAGGTCTCGAACCAGGCGGCGGCGTGGACGTCGTCGTAGGAGCCGTCCCACTGCGCGAGCGCGGCGAACCGCTCGTCGCCGCGCAGCAGCGGCGCGAGAACGCGCATGAACCGCTGCGCCTGCTTGGAGACCGCATCCATCTGCACATGGCGCTGCGCGTCGACCGACCAGTCGCGGCGCGCGCCGAGCAGCTCGGCGATGCGTTCGGCGCGATACGGCGGGCCGGCGAGCGTGATCGGCTGCGCGCGCCCGAAGCGGTTGAGGTCCTCGTTGGCCGTCGCGACGAACCCCTCCGCCGGATCGCGGCGCTGCGGCAGGTCGGCCGGGTCGTGAAAGCCCTGCCAGTCGTCGGCCGCCCGCCAGCCGGCGAGCGGGAGCAGCCCGCCGGCGCCCTCGCGGCGGCGCGGGATGCGGCCGGACATGCGGTAGGCGACGGATCCGTCACGGTCGGCCATGACCCAGTTGAACGCCCACTCCAGGCGGCTGAGCAACTCACCGGCCTCGCCGGCGCTGCGGGCGTTCGGCAGCTCCAGCGCGGCGGCCAGCGAGGCGGCGCCGCCGTCGCGGCCGGCCCACCGCGTGGCGAGGTAGCGGCCCGCCACGTGGGGATCGCCGCCGAGCGTCCCGTGCCGGTTCTCGTAGAAGCGCCGGCGCAGCGGGGCGCCCTTGCGCCGCCGGATCACCTCGTCGCGGACTTCGAACGGCTCCCAGCGCGACTCGCCGGCGGCGGTCTCGCGCCGGCTGGCGCCATCGCGGCAGTCCTCGACCCAGGAGTCGATGACGTCGGCATAGGCGTAGGTCACGCCCCAGGCGACCGCCGCGTTGCGCCCGACGAGGATCGCGGGCACGCCGGGCATCGACGCGCCGGCCACCCAGCCGGCGGGGCCGTGGAGCACGGACTCGCACCACACGGCGGGCAGGCGGTTGACCTCGAGGTGCGGGTCGTTGGCGAGGATCGCCGTGCCGGTGGCGGTGCGTGCCGGCGCGAGGGCCCAGTTGTTCGACGCGGCGGCGGCGGGCGCGGCGGGATGCCAGCGGACGCTGTCGGGCACGAGCGGATCCTCGACCCGCAGGTCGGCGAGCAGCGACACGTCGAAGCCGGCGAGGCGCCCGCCGAACAGCTCGTCGAGCGTCGCCAGCGCGACGCCGGCGCTGAGCATCTGCACGATCAGGCGCTCGACGGTGCCCTGCGTCTGGGCCAGGCCGACGTAGCCGATCAACCGCCCCATGAGCACGCAGTCGGCCGGCGTCCACGGCTCCGGGCGGTGGCGCAGCAGGCGCAGCTCCCATGGCCGGTGGGCCGTCAACGCGCGGTTGACGCCGTCGGCGTAGGCGGCCAGCAGCGCCCGATGGGCGGGCGACAGCAGGGCGATCTGCGCCTCCGTGCCGCCGACGAGGTCGATGCGCCGGAAGAAGTCGTCGATCGCCACCATCTCGTCGCTCGCGTCGAGCAGCTCCGCGGCCCGGCCCTGGCCGAGGATTCTCGTCACGACGAGCTGCAGCGCGCGGTCGGTGCCGTGGCAGTGGCCCAGGCCGCGCAGCGTGTCGGCCGCCGTGGTCGCGTGGACGTGGGGAACGCCCGCGGCGTCGCGCCTGATGTCGATCACGCCGTCGCCCTGCAGCGTCCAGCGTCTGCGTCCGCGAAGCGCCACGCCGGCTTCCTACCCCGGGACGAGCCCTCAGCTCACGTTCACGATCGTGCCGGTGATATCGCCGGCCCGGTCGGAGGCGAGGAACGCGGCCGTGGCGGTCGCGTGCGCGAGGGCGGGCGCGCGGCGCAGCGCGGTCATCTGCGCGACGCCCTGCAGGACCACCGCGGGATCGGCGTCGGCGCCGGAGACCTCGGCGATCGGCTCGCGATCCCGCGGCCTTGCTGCACCATGTGGCGGGCCGCCGCGCGGACGGTGGTGAACTGCGACGTCAGCGCGGTGTGCGGGCCGCGCGTGTAGTCCTCGACCGGAGCGGCGTGCCCTGCTTGTCCTCGCGCGAGGTGAGGTTGAACGAGAATGTCGATGCTCCCGCCAGAGATTGCGACGCCGGCCGGGTGCTCGGTCAGCGCGTGCTTGTCTTCGAGCAGCATCCGCACCTCCTCTGCCTCGGTCGGTGTGGACCACATCCCTGCTCGCTTCGGGCCTACTCGTCAGGCATCCGGTTCACGGCGTGGTCGCCGGTCGCCCAGAGATGCTGGACGACGTAGGCGCGCCACGGCCGCCACGCTGCCGATGCGGTGGCGAGCGCCGCGGGCGTGGACGGCAGGCCGAGCGCGCGGGCCGCCTTGACGACGCCGAGGTCGGTGGCCGGGAACGCGTCGGGATCGCCGAGCGCGCGCATCGCGATCATCTCGATTGTCCAGGGGCCGAGGCCGGGCAGCGCGGCGAGCGCGCGGCGGGCCTCGACGGTGGGCGTGGCCGGCCCGAGGTCGAGCGCACCGCAGGCCAGCGCGGCGACGAGCGCGGCCAGCGTCGTGCGGCGCGAGCGCGGCATGGCCAGGGCGGCGGGATCGAGCGGCGCCAACGCCGCGGGCTCGGGGAAGAGGTGCGTCAGGCCGCCGTCCGGGTCCTCGATCGGCTCACCGTGGGCCGCGACGAGGCGCGCGGCGTGGGTGCGCGCGGCGGCCGTCGAGACCTGCTGGCCGAGCACCGCGCGGACGGCGAACTCCGCCGGGTCGGGCGCGCCGGGCACGCGGCGGCCGGGCGCAGCGGCGACGAGCGGGGCGAGGAGCGGGTCGCGGCTGAGGTGCGCGTCGATGGTGAGGGGGTCGGCGTCGAGGTCGAGCATCCGGCGGCAGCGGTCGATGGCGACAGCGCGATCGCGCGGATCAGCGAGCGAGAGCCGGCAGTCGATGTGGTCCGGGCGCGGCGCGAGCGCCACGACGGCGCCGCCGTGAGGCAGGCGCAGCGTGCGGCGATACCAGCCGTCGCGCCATTCCTCGACGCCGGGCACGGCGGTCGCCACGAGATGCCCGAAGAGGTTGTCCGGGCACAGCGGGGGTGTGAACGGCAGGCGCACGGTGGCGGGGCGGCGGCGGCGGGCGGTTGCGGCGGGCGGTGGGCGGTTGCGGCGGGCGGCGGGGGCGGTTGCGGCGGGCGCGGGGGGCGGGCGGCGGCGGACTACAGCCGCGGGCCCTGCGGCAGGCCGGCACCCTTGCGCTGGAAGACCTCGAGCAGCTCGTTCTCGTGCGCGACCCGGCCCTGCGCGCCGTCGAGCTCGCGAAACGCGGCCTTGAGGATCGCGACCCCCTCCGGTGAATGCGCGGCCACGTGGGCGGCGAGCCGCAGGGCGGCGGACTCGGCCTCCTCGGCGGGCACGGTGTCGTGGACGAGCCCGATCGCCGCCGCCTCGTCCGCGCCGACGACGCGGCCGGTGAAGATCAGCTCCTTCGCGCGGGCGACGCCGACCAGCGGGGTCAGGCGCGCCGGGCCGACCGGCACGCCGAGCCGCGCGCCCGCCCACGCGAGCTTGAGGTTGTCGCCGGCGATCCGCAGATCGCAGCCGGCCACGAGCTCGGCACCGCCGCCGACGCAGTTGCCGACGCACACGGCGATCGTCGGCACCGGAAAGGCCTCGAGCGCGGCGAGGAACTGAGAGAACGACCGCATCCGGGCGACGCCGCCGGCGTGGTCGAGCGCCTCGGTCACGTCGACGCCCGAGCACAGTGCCCGCGTCGACGTCGTGGAGAACACGAGGACGCGCAGCTCGTCGTCGATCGAAAGGGCCTCGAGCGCGTCGACGAGCTCGATCAGCAGGCCGGAGTCGAGCGCGTTGCGGCGCTCGGGACGGTCGAGACGCAGCAGCGCGATGCCGGGATCGATCGAGACGTGGTGCAGCGAGGCCACGCGCGGAAGGGTATGCGCGTCGTGGGCCAGGGCGGTGGACGGGTGGCCGTCGTGACGCGCCGAGTGCGGATATCGCACCTTGCGCGCCCACACCCGCCCACCCCGCGCGGTCGTGACGCGCCGAGTGCGGATATCGCACTTTGCGCGCCCACACCCGCCCGCCCCACGCGGTCGTGACGCGCCGAGTGCGGATATCGCACTTTGCGCGCCCGGACCCATGCGGCGGGTGACGCCCGTCCGCTCCGCCCGCGCGCCCGCCACCACCAGGCGCATCGCCAGGTGCTGCCCCGTCAGCGACGCCGGGTGCTCCACCGACGCCGCCGGCGGCCCCTCGAACACGACGCTGCCGCCGTCGCCGCCGGCGCCCGCGCCGAGGTCGATGACCCGGTCGGCGCGCGCGATGACGTCGGGGTCGTGCTCGATGACGATGACCGTCGCGCCGCCGTCGACGAGGCCGTCGAGCAGGCCGACGAGACGGTCGACGTCGTGCATGTGCAGGCCGGCCGTGTGGGCTCGTCGAGCACGAGCACGAGCACCCTCGCCGTCGCGTCGTGCTCGTCGGCGAGCCTGAGGCGCTGGCGCTCGCCGCCCGCTACCGACAGCGCGCGTCGCGCAGGGCGTAGAGGGCCCGTCGCTTGGGGTGCTCGGCGACCGTCCACAGCCGGCTGGTCGACCGCCAGCACGACAGGTCCTCGGGGCCCTTGGCGATCGTCTTGTCGTCGCGGTTGTGCCAGACGCCGCCCGCCGTCCAGTCGACCGACACCAGCTTGCCCGGCTTGGCCGGCTCGCCCTTGGGGACCGCGACGTTGCGGGTGAACCAGTACGTGCCGTGCGACGCCGTGCCGCCCTGCACGCGCAGGGTGGGCCGGCCATCGTGCGGCGGCAGGTAGTTGGCCGCCTCCGCGTCGGCGATGCCCGGTCCCTCGGGATCGAGGTCGCGCAGGCGCCACAGGCCGATCCGGCCGCGGTCGCCCTTCGTGTCGCAGTACTCGCCGGTCATCAGCACGTCCGGCCGCTGGCTGCGGTCCACCGACACCCATGAGTGGACCGGCGGGCCCACGCCGCTGCACGGCGTCTTCGGCTTCGCGCGGTTGGCGAAGGTGGTCAGCTGCGGCAGCACGTAGCGGTTGCCGGCGCCGTAGTACGTCTTGCCCTTCAAGCCGATCCGCTTGCGGTTGCGCGTCGTGCCGTTCTTGGAGAGGCCGAGGTCGAAGATCTCGCGCAGGTCGAAGACGCGCAGGCCGACCTTCGTGTCCGCCACGTAGAGGTAGTTGCCATACCAGGCGATCCCGCCGGCGTGGAAGTTGATGGCGCCGTAGGTCGGCTTGCCCTGCTTCACCGTCGGCTTGACGAGCAGGACATGGCGGTAGCGCTTGCGCTGGAGATCGACGAAGCTCAACCGTGCGCCCTTCTCGGGCTTGCGGCGCTTGTCGTACCAGGTGACGATGAGCGCCTGCCGGCGCCCCCAGCGCTCGTCGGCATTGGCATCCGAGCTCGTCGTCATCCCCTGCGGAAACCACTCGGCGGTCTTGTTGTCGCCGGACTTCAAGCAGTAGACCGTGGCGCTCCGCGGGACCGCGGCGTTCTTCGGAGGGCACCCCCTGGCCCGGCGGGTGGTGAGCTTGCGGTTGGCCTTGCGCAGCAGCTTCTGGACGCCGCTCTTGCGCAGCCGCTCGTCGAGCATGTCGATCGCCTTGTTCAGCATCGCCCCGCGCGTCAGCTGAAAGTCGGTGATCAGCGGCCCGAAGCCCAGCGTGTACGCGGCGCCGTCGTCATCGAATGTCAGCACGCCACTGGGGCCGGCGCTGACCTGGGCGTCGCCGAGGTGGTCGTCGGAGTCCAGACCGCCCAGGTCCTCGTCATACAGGCTCACCGTGTCGCCCGCGCGGACGACGACGCCGACCGGCCGGGTCTGGCCCTTGTCGATCGAACGCGGCCCCCACACCTTCTTGCCGTTGACCTTGACGTACGGCTCGTCGTTCGCGACGTCCTCCGTGCCGTCCGCGCGCAGGTAGCGCAGGATCATCGGGCCCGCCGCCGCTGGCGCCGCAGCGCCCGCCTGCGCCGAAGCCAGTCGCTCATGGTCCGCGTCGGCCGCGAGCAGCGTTGCGCCGGCCAACGCCGCACCGAGCACCAGGATTCGGATGCAGATCCTCAACGAGATCACCTCCAATGGATCGTGGAGTTCTCCTCCCCGACCGTAGCGAGGCCGTAGCGCCGCCCCGGGAGACGCTTACGCGCGCGGCGCGTAGGTGCTGACGGCGAACCGCGCGCCCTGCGGGTCGCGCAGGTCGGCGATCCGCGTCGGGCCGGCGTCGTACGGAGCGGTGAGGACAGTGGCGCCGAGCGCGGCGGCGCGCTCGGCGACCGCGTCCGTGCCGTCGACCGCGAACGTGACCGCCCAGTGCGGCGCGGCGTCCTCGTCGGCGGCGATCAGCCAGCCGATCGCATCCTCGAAGCCCGCGGGCGCACCGGCGGCGGCCTGCCGGTCCCGTATCTGCGGCTCGGCGCGCGCGAGGATGTCGCCGTAGCCGGGGCGGCGCCACATCGTCGCCCGCGTGCAGCCGAACTCCAGCTCCGTCGACTCCCAGCCGAACACCGCGCCGTAGAACGCCTTCGCACCCTCGGCGTCGTGGGTGTGCAGATCGCTCCAGTTCCACGAGCCGGGGACATTGACGATCTGCGCGCCCGTGTGGGTGCCCGCCTGCCAGAGCGAGAAGGCGGCGCCGCGGGGGTCGGCGCAGACGGCCATTCGCCCGGCGTCGAAGATGTCAAACGGCTCCGCCGGCACGCTGCCGCCGGCGGCGCGCACCGTGCGTGCCGTCTCGTCGGCGTTGTCGACGGCGACGTACGTGCTCCAGACCGCCGGCGCCGTCGCCCCGTCCGGCTGCGAGCTGATCGCCGCCACCTCGCGACCGTCCAGGTACGCCGCGAAGAAGTGACCGGCCGAGCCGGGCGGCATGCGGTCCTCGAACGTCCAGCCGAAGAGCTCGCCGTAGAAGCGGGTCGCCGCCTGCGGGTCGGGCTGGGAGTTGACGACGAAGCAGGGCACCCCGGCGGGGTATCCGTCTCGCTCGAGCATGCCTCTGAGAACCTCCCCGTCGATGGCGATGGTGCAACGCTACGCGAGGTTCAGGCCGGGATCCGTCCTAGTTGGTCCCGGGCAGCCCGCCGGTCAGACGAGGCGTCGCGACCGGCGGGCCACGCAGGAATTGTCCGAATCAGCGCAGCCGGATGATCGCGTCGGTGTAGCGCGTCGAGCACATCCACGTGATCGGATCACAGAGCGACGCGGTCACCTGTGCGCTCGCCTTGCCCTTCTTGAACACGCCGCCGCTGATCGGGAGCGGGAACGGCCCGCTGCCGCCCACGTCGATCGTGTACGCCTGCGGCGTCCCGTCGCACACGGCGTTCGTCGAGCCGAAGCCGCTCGCGCCCTTGGGCTGGACGATCTGTCCGCTGATCGACAGCGTGTCGCCTGGGTCGCACGTGATCGTGCCGGTCAGCATCGCGTGCAGACGACCGGGCGACAGCTCGGCTGTGGGGTCGATCGTCAGATCGGTGACGGCCGCGTATGCGGTGCCGGCGAACATTCCCGCCAGGACGAGACCGAGCATCGCGGCACGCCACGGCCGCGCCATCCTCGTAACTACCTTCATGGTGTTCTCCTTTTCAGAGAATGTGATGGAAGGCGAGGCCGGCGCCGGGCTGCCTGTATGGGTTCACAGGTGCAAACGTTGCTCTCGAGCAAGGGTTGCGGGCATCAGCCGATATTCACCGTTACGTGAGCTGCTCGCACGTTACGGGCGCAGGCGCGCGCCGCTGCCGGCGCGCCTAGCGTCGCGGCTTGCGCGCCACGATCGCGACGTACGTGATCGGCTCGCCCGCCATCGTCAGGCGATGGCGAAACGGCTCGCGGACGAGGATCCGGCCGCCGTCCTCGCGCGCTTCGAAGCCGGCGAGGTAATCGCCGAAGTCGCTGCCGCCCGCCACGGCGAGGTCCTCGTGCAGGCTGACCGAGAACCACGCGCCCGGCGGAAACCGGCTCCACAGCCGATGGAAGCTGTCGGCCGTGATGTGGCCGAGGCCGAGCGCCCCGGCGCAGACCAGCGCGTTGAGCGCGTGCTCCTCGATCAGCGCGCCGACCCGGGGCAGGTCGTCGGTGTCGCCGACGAGGTACTCCGCGTAGAGCCCCGGGCGGTCGCGCAGCGCGGCGTCGCGCGCCTCCGCGATGCCGTCCGACGCAACGAGCCGGCTGACCCCGTGAGCGCGCAGCTCCTCTCCCGAGACGCCGTTGCCCGCCCCGAGGTCGAAGACCGCGAGGTCGGCTGACTCGACGCCGGCCGCGGCCGCGCAGCCCACGAGCCGCTCGGCCAGGATCGTCGCCGACGCGCTCTCCAGCCGGTGCTGGACGACCTCCTCGTAGAGCCCCGGGACCGCGTAGACGCGCTCGTATTCGTGCAGGCGGAAGCGATCGGTCGTCCCGTCGGCGTGGCGTACGACCAGCGATTCCTCCGTCTGGTCACGTCCGGGCAGCAGCTCGACTTCGTAGTCCATCACCCCACCCTATGGCCGCCGCTGCCGGAGCTCACCCGGCGAGCCGCGCAACGCGGCGCTCGAGCCGGCGCCGCACGCACACGGTCGTCGCCGTCTCGGGCGGCTGCACCTGGCCGGCGCCGGGCGTGAGGCCGCGCGTCTCGTTGAGCGCCTGGAAGGCCGCGTAGATCGCGCCCTTCTCCTCGCCGGACAGGTTGTCCCAGGCGTCGGTCCCGGGGACCGGCGTGTCGCCCTGGTGGATGGGCAGGCGCTACCTCATGGCGTCCTGCATCGTGGATGGTCGCCCATGAGACGAACGGGACGCGGCAAGATCGACAGCCGGTCAGCGCTCTCGGCCCGTGCGCTGGCGCCGGCACCGGCGCGGAGGCGCCTCGTCCGCGCGGTCGCGGGTCTCGGGTCGAGCCCCTCACCCGTGCACGTGACCCGTTGAGCGTAGCCTTGCTCAGCCGCTGCGCATCTGGCGCGTCGCGACGACGAGCGTCTTGACGACGTACGTCACGGCCAGCACGAAGAACAGCGCGCCGATCGCCGCGCGAACCTGCTCCTCCTCGAGTGGGCTGCGCCGCGCCAGCGGCTCGGCCACGGCGTCGGCGGCCTTCTCGCGCCAGCCCTGCAGACCTGCGGTGCCGAGTTGCGTGGGCGTTTGCATGGCGGTCCCTTCGGTTGCTTGACGACTGAGGGGGTTCCCCGCGCGTGGCACGCTGAACCGGCGAGACGCCTGCGCGTCCTCAGCCGCCCTCCGAGCGGCCCTTCTCGCAGTCGGGATCCTGCGCGCGGTCGGTCAAGCCGTCTGCGTCGTTGTCGCGGCCGTCGAGGCACTCGTTCGGGGCGATCGCGGCTGGCGGTGGCGGCGAGTCGCTCGGCGGCGGCGTGGCGCCCGGCGGCGTGCTCGTCCCCGCCTCGGCGCCGCTCGTCTCACAGTCGGGGTCCTGGGCGGTGTCGGTCAATCCGTCGTCGTCGTTGTCGATCGCGTCCTCGCAGTCGGGTCCCGGGACGATCGGCTCGCTCGTCGTCGTGCCGGGATCGTCCACGGGCGGGCAGGTCGGATCGCGGTCCTCCGCGGCGACCCCCTCGCAGATCGGCTCGGGCGGGCGCGTCTGGACGAACGACGCGCTGAGCGTGCGCGGGCGGTCCATGACGAACGAGCAGCGGCCCTTCCCCGAGCAGGAGTCGTCCCAGCCCTGGAACGTCGAGCCGGTGGCCAGCTGCACCGTGGCGGTCACCCGCGTGTCGGCCGTGAACTTGAACTCGCAGGTGGCGTTGCACGAGACTTCGCCCTGCTCGATCTCCACGCTCCCGAAGCCGCTGCCGCCGACCGAGACCGTCAGCAGCACGCGGTCGTCGTCGGTCGTCGTGGTCGTCGCGGTGGTGCTGGATGCCGGCTCGCTCGGCGCGTCGCCGCGCAGGCTCGAGAAGGCGAAGACGAGCCCGACCGCGATGAGCAGGGCGGCGCCCAGCGCAGCCAGCAGCACCGGCGGCGGTCCGCCAATCTGGTTGTCGCTTCCGCCGTCGTCCGTGGTCACAGGGCGGGGCGGACCATACCGGTCGAGGCCCGGGCGCCACGGAGGCACGGCCTCCTTGCGCCCGGGCGCCCCGCGTCACATCAAGTCACGTCACGTCGCGCCGGCGCAGCAGGAAGGCGGCCAGCGCCGCGAACCCCGCGATCAACGCGGCGAGCACGACGAGCGCCTGCACGCTGTCGACGAACGGGCCGCCGAAGGCGCCCGGCCCGTTGGACTCGATGCCCGCCGCCGGCGCGCCCACCGCGGTGGCCAGCGAGTAGCCGTTGGCACGCAGGAAGACCTGGGTCAGCGGCTCCAGGACGCTCACGGTCTCGGCGAAAGCGCTCAGCAGGCCCTCGACGACGAGGGCGTAGAGGATGCCCAGGCCGATCGCCAGCGAGGTGCCGCGGGTCATGACGCCCAGCAGCACGCCGAGCGCGGCCCACGCGGCGAGGATCAGCCAGCCCGCCGCCATCGCGCGGACGAGCAGCCAGGCGGACGGCCAGATGATCGGTGCGTCCTCGATCGTCGCGATCATCACGCTGGCGATCGCGCCGGCCACGAAGACGCCCACGACGAACGCGATCAGCACGATCCCCAGCGCGATGAGCTTGGAGCCGAACACCGTCAGCCGGCCCGGGCCCTGGACGAACAGCGTCTTCAGCGTGTCCCAGCCGTACTCGCTGCCGAGCGCGAACACCCCGAGCATGAGCGCGAAGACGCCGCCGAAGAACGGAAAGCCGGAGAGCAGCGTGCCCGGCAGCGACTCGGGCAGGAACTCCACGATTCCGAGCGGAGTGTCCTCGGGGTCGAGCGCGTACGGGACGACGTAGGCGAAGAACATGCCCAAGAAGGTCCAGATCCCGAGCAGGATCCAGGTCGCCGCGCGCCGGCGCAGGACCAGCAGCTCGGCGTTCACGTCGCTTCTCATGACCGCACCTCTCCGTTCGTGGCAGTGAGCTCGAGGAAGACGTCCTCCAGCGAGGCCGTCTGGGCGTAGATCGCCGAGACCGCGACGCCCGCCTCGACGAGCATCCGGTTGATCGCTGCGGCCTGGGCGGTGTCGACGACGACCTCGAGCAGGCCGTCGTGTTGCGTCACCGCCTCGACCTCGGGCAGCGCGCCGACGAGGCGCGCCGCCTGCGCCTGCGGCGCGGCACGCACCCGCAGCCCGGCGCGACCGCGCAGCTCCCCGACGGTGCCCTCGGCGACGAGCGCGCCGTCGCGGATGACGCCGACCCGATCGCTGACCTGCTCGATCTCTCCCATGAGATGGCTCGAGAGCAGCACCGTGCGCCCGCCCTCGGCGAGCGAGCGGATGAACTCGCGCATCTCGGCCATGCCGGCGGGGTCAAGGCCATTCGTCGGCTCGTCGAGGATGAGCAGCTCGGGGTCCTTCAGCAACGCCGCCGCGACGCCGAGACGCTGCTTCATGCCCATCGAGTACGTCGCGACGCGGTCGGTCGCGCGGGCGCTGAGGTCGACCTGGCCGAGCACGCTGTGCACCCGCGCCTCGTCGACCGCCGCATGGCGGGCGAGGACGCGCAGGTTGTCGCGCCCGGAGAGGTAGGGATAGAACGCGGGCTGCTCGATCATCGCGCCGATCCGCGCGAGGCCGGCCCGCGCGCCCGGCGGCGCGCCGAGCACGGTCGCCGCGCCGGCGGTGGGCCGCACGAGGCCGACGAGCATCCGCAGGGTGGTCGTCTTGCCGGCGCCGTTTGGACCGAGGAACCCGTAGACCTCGCCGCGGCGCACGCGCAGGTCGAGCGCATCGACGGCGACGATCCTGTCCCCGTAGCGCTTCGTGAGCGCGGCTGTGCTGATGACGTACTCGTCGGCTGCGGTCATGGTCGGCAGCTCCTCCGGGGGGGCGGGTGGGCCGGGGGTCCGGCGGACGTCTCGCAGCATGGCCGCTGGCGGCGGGCGCGTCGTCGGCCACGCGAGCGAGCCTGCGTGGCCCGGGCGGTGATCTGTGTCTCGGTCCCGCGCAGGACGGCGGATCATCCTCGAGGAGGACGGCCACCCCGGTGGGCGCGGGTACCGTGGACCGCATGACGGTCATGTCGGCACCGGAGCGCTGGCGCGCGCGCGATCCGCGCGTGGTCGACGGGCTGATCGCGCTCGTCCTCACCGTCGCGCTGCAGCTGCAGCTCGCCCTCGGCGGCGCGCCGGACGCGACCGTCGTCTCGGTGCTCGCCGGGCTGGCGTTGACGGTCCCGCTCGCCTGGCGGCGGCGCGCGCCGCTGGCGGTGATCGTCGCGTACGCGGCGGCGGCCGCGGTCGGGGTCGCGCTCGGCAGCGACATCTACGACGGCGACCCGCCCCTGGCCGCCGCGCTCGTCACCGGGGCGACCGCGTTCTACTCGCTGGGCGCCCACGCCGGCGAGCGCGCCGCTCTCGCCGGGCTGGCGCTCGGCGTGCTCGGCCTCTGGACGACGGTCGTCGTGTCCGACTACAGCGACCTGGCGAGCTACCTCTTCTCGGCCGGCCTTGTCGCGCTGTCGCCGTGGCTGGCCGGCCGCACGACCCGCGCCCGCATGCTGCGCGGCGAGGCGCTCGAGCGTGAGCGCGAGGGCCGCGCCCGCACGGCGGTGGTCGAGGAGCGCCAGCGGATCGCGCGTGAGCTGCACGACGTCGTGGCCCACGGGCTCGTCGTCATGGTCGTGCAGGCGCAGGGCGCGCGGCGGATCCTCGACCAGGATCCCGAGCGTGCCCGCGAGGCGCTGCAGGCGATCGAGCAGACCGGTCAGACGGCGCTGGCCGAGATGCGCCGCTCGCTGGGCATCCTGCGCGAGGAGTCCGCCGCCGCCGAGCTGGTGCCGCAGCCGACGCTGCGCGACCTCGACGGGCTGCTCGCGGAGATGCGCCGCGCGGGCCTGGCGGTGGACCTGCGCATCGAGGGCGAGCCGCGGGCGCTGGCCGAGGGTGTGGACCGCTCGGCCTACCGGATCGTGCAGGAGGCGCTGACGAACACGATCAAGCACGCGGGGCTCGTGCCGGCCCGGGTCACGGTGCGCTACGACGACGACGAGCTGCGCCTGGAGATCGTCGATTCCGGCCCGTCCACGCCGCCCACGCCCGGTTCGCCGGACGGCGGCGACCGCGATCGCGGCGCCGACGGCGGCCATGGCCTCGTCGGCATGCGCGAGCGCGTGCGCCTCTACGGCGGCGAGCTCGAGGCGAGCAGCGACAACGGCGATGGCTTCGTCGTGCGGGCGCGGATCCCGCTGACACCGTGAGCATCCGCGTCCTGCTCGTCGACGACCACGCGCTCGTGCGCACCGGCTTTCGCATGGTGCTCGACAGCGAGCCCGACCTCGAGGTCGTCGGCGAGGCCGCCGACGGACAGCAGGCGATCCACAGCGCCGGCCGGCTCGCGCCCGATGTCGTGCTGATGGACGTCCGCATGCCCGGCCTCGACGGGATCGCCGCGACGCGGGCGATCGTCAGCGCGGCGCGCGACGGCGCCAGCGACGACACGCCGGCGCCGAAGGTGCTCATCCTCACGACGTTCGACCTCGACGAGTACGTCTTCGATTCGCTGACGGCGGGCGCGAGCGGCTTTCTGCTCAAGGACGTCCCGCCCGAGCAGCTCATCGCCGGCATCCGCTCGGTGGCGGCCGGCGACGCGCTGCTGGCGCCCGCGGTCACGCGGCGGCTCATCGACGCGTTCGTCCAGGGCGGCCGGCGCAGCACGCTCCCCCCGCCCGAGCTCGAGGAGCTCACGCCGCGCGAGCTGCAGGTCCTGCAGCTCGTCGCCCAGGGGCTGTCGAACGCCGAGATCGCCACCGCGCTGGTCGTCGAGGAGACCACCGTCAAGACCCACGTCTCGCGGCTGCTGGCCAAGCTCGGGCTGCGCGACCGGGTGCAGGCGGTGGTGCTGGCCTACGAGTCGGGGCTGGCGGGCGGCTCGGCGGCGCGCAGCGAAGCGCGATGACTCACCGCCGGTCGGCGGCTGCGCCATCTGAAGCGGCCGGGGGCGCTCGTCGGCTCGGGAGAGCGGGCGACGGCAGCGCGGGTCGGCAGGCAGATGAGGGATGACCCCTCATGCGCTGGGGGCGGGTGGGCCGCAGAGTGCCATCGACAGCACTCACCCACTCGCAAGGAGACCTTCGATGACCCCCACCAGCACCCTCACCCGCCTGCGCAGCACGTCGCGCCGCTCCACCGCCGCGGTGGCCGCGCTCGCCGCGGCGACCGCGCTCGCCGCCGCCGGTTCAGCCCAAGCGGCCGGCCCGGCCCCGAACTTCCAGATGCCCTTCGTCTGCGGGCAGATGTGGGAGGCCACGACGTACGACGACCATGGACCGGATCCCGACAGCATCGACCTCGGCATGTGGGATGCCGACGACAACAACATCTCCAGCGGCGAGCCGGTCCTGGCGTCGGCCGACGGCGTCGTCACGTCGGTCGGGATCAACGGCAAGGACGAGAACCAGGTCTTCCTCGACCACGGCAACGGCTGGACGACGCAGCACAAGCACCTCGAGTCGATCCCGCCGCTGACGGTCGGCCAGCGCGTCGCCCAGGGCCAGCAGATCGGCCGCGTCGGCAACACCGGTCAGCAGCCGGTCGCCTTCCACCTGCACTACACGCAGCTCGAGGACGGCGCCGCCGTGCGCGTGCGCTTCAACGGATCGCTGATCGACACGCACCAGGGCGATACGTCGTCGTGGGGCAAGTGGCCGACCCGCACCGGCGAGCAGCTCACGAGCAACAACTGCCCCGGCCGCGCGTTCCTGCCGTTCGACCAGGGCGGCCAGCACCACGTCTACGCCTACGAGGCGGCCCGCGGCGCGGCCGGCATCGCCAGCATCGCCAACAACGGCTCCGGCGTCGTGAACCCGTGGGGCGTCAACTCCGGCAACCGCCGCCTGACGCACTTCATGCCGTTCAAATCCGGCAACGAGGCGCGCTACGTCAACTACGCGTCGTCGACCGGCGCGGTCGAGTTCGGCAAGATCAGCACGGCGGGCCCGACGAAGCTCTCGAGCGGCACCTGGGGCAAGGGCTGGACGCACTTCATGCCCTTCGCGCTCGGCGGCCAGCCGTACTACGTCGCCTACAACTCGCTGACCGGCGCCAAGAACATCGACCGCATCAACGCGGCGGGCACCGGCGCGGCGACCCTGGAGGGCGGGACGTGGACGAAGGGCTGGACGCAGCTCGTGCCGTTCGCCCTCGGCGGCGTGCAGCACTTCCTCACCTACCGGGGTTCGACCGGTGAGGTGAAGATCAACAAGCTCACCGGCTCGGGCAACAACGTCACGCTCACGAACGTCTGGCACGGCACTTGGGCGACACAGATCACGCACATCGTCGCCGTGGTGCACGACGGCAGCGTGCGGCTCGTGCGCTACAGCCAGGCGAGCGGCGCGGTGACGTTCGACCGCATCAACGCCAACGGCCAGGGCATCGTCAACGTGGGCGCCGCGAACTGGACGGCCCAGTGGTCGACGCTCTCGCCCTACAGCGTCAGCGGCACGGGCCACATCCTGGCCTACAAGACCACCGGCGTGGCGAAGATCCTCAAGCTCAACGCGGCCGGCAGCGCCATCTCGACGCTCTCGACGCAGGGCTGGACGCTCGGGCTCGCGTAGCCCCGTAGCACCCACGGCTCAGGCCGACCGGCGAACCCCTCCCGCTTGCTTCGGGGCGGGGTTCGTCGTCGTTCTCCCGCGCCCACCGTCAGCGTCGCCGCGGCGGTGCCGGCCGGCGCTCGGCGGCGGCGCAGCGCAGGCAGTGCACGCTGTCGGGCCGGACCTGTAGCCGGGCCCGCTCGATCGGCCCGTCACACGCATCGCACGTACCGTAGGTCCCCGCGTCGAGCTTGGCCAGCGCGCGCTCGGTGCGCGCCAGCGTGCTCTCCAGCGAGCGGCCGACGCCGATCTCCGTCAGCCGCCCGACCGCCTCGGTCGTCCCGTCGCCGATCCGCTTGCCGAAGCCCTGGGCGGTGCCGCGCTCGGGCCGCTTGGCGAGGCCGGCGACGCGGTCGCGGATGAGGCGGCGGTGCTCCTCGAGCAAGCGGCGGATCGCCGTGAGGTCGAGTGGCTGGTCGGAGGAGGCCATGTCGTCGCTACGCGTACCCCGGAGCGCGGCGTCAGCGGCGGCCTGGTCGAAGCAGCGCACGATGCGCTCGCCGAGATCGCTCATGTCGCCGCGCTCGAACAGCGTCGACGCATGCGACGAGAATCGCACACCGGACGAGCGCGGTTGCGGCGCGGGCCGGCTCAGGTGCGGGGCGGCGTGACCCCCGTCGCCGCGGTGCGGTGAAAGTCGCTGGCGCACGTGCGGTAGACGCCCCTGCGGGCCGCCTTCGCCGCGCGCTGGGCGCGCCGGTAGCCGGCCACGCGCTGGAACTTCACGCCGCCGTAGACGTACGTCGTCGCCCACCCCGAGCCGACCATGATCTGCCCGAAGTCGTTGCCTGACGCGCTGACGTAGGCCAGCAGCCGTCCGTAGCGATCGACCACGTCCTGCGTGGGATCGGTCTTGATGTGCACCGTGCGGCCCTTGCCGTTGCGCAACGCCAGCTTCTTCATCCGCGCGGTGGCATCGCGACCGCCGCACTGCACGGGTGTCCCGGGCTGCTTGGTCTCCGGCGAGTCGATCCCGATGAGGCGCACGGTCGCCCTGAGGCCGCCGGCGAAGCGGACCTTCAGGGTGTCTCCGTCGATCACCGAGGTGACCCGCGCCTGGGCCCTGAGAACCTTTGGTGCCGTTGCCGGCGGAGGCGGAGGCGGTGGCAGCGATGGCGCGACGGGAGCGGGCACCGCGCTGCCGGGGCACGGGCAGGGCAGCGTCTCGCAGGCTTGGCCGTCGTGGTCTCCGTCGAGCCCGTCCGGGTCGCCGGGGTGGGCGTTCAGCCAGTCGTGGGCGGCGGCGCGGTTGGGGAAGTCCGAGCAGTTCTTCCCGGCCGCCGACGCCGCCGATGGCACGGTGGCGATGATCAACAGGCACGCCGGACCGGCGAGCAACAGGGCACGAAGCACGAAGCACCTCCACGGCAGCGGATCGGGGGAGCTGTCCTGGGGGCTGTCGGCTCAGACGGCCTCGAGCTTGAGCCGCGGCGTTCGGCAAAGTCCAGCGGTCCGTATTCTGCGCGCCCGTGAACGTCATCGACGCCCTGCTCGCCAACAACGAGGCCTTCGCCGCCTCGATGCCCATCCAGCACCTCGACGTGCGCCCGCGGCGGCGGCTGGCGATCGTCACGTGCATGGACTCGCGCCTGGATGTCTTCCAGGCGCTCGGCCTGCAGCACGGCGAGGCGCACATCCTGCGCAACGCCGGCGGCGTCATCACCGACGACGTGATCCGCTCGCTGGCGGTCTCCCAGCGCCGGCTGCTCACGCGCGAGGTGATGCTCATCCACCACACCGACTGCGGCATGCAGACGCTCACCGACGACGGCTTCCGCGCCGAGCTGCAGGAGGCCAGCGGGGTCGCGCCCGCCTTCGCGATCGAGTCGTTCAGCGACCTCGACGCCGACGTGCGCCAGTCGCTGCGGCGCGTCCGGCGCTCGCCGTTTCTGCTGCATCGCGACTGCATCCGCGGCTTCGTCTACGACGTCGACACGCACGGGCTGCGCGAGGTCCACGTCGACGACGAGGCCTGACGCGCTCGCCCCGTCGCCGCGCGGTGCTTCGGCGTCGGGACGGCGAACGAGATCGTTGGGTGGCCGACCGGTCCGTCACGCATCGTCGTGGTCGGGCACCCACCTTGGCGGGTTGCTGTTCGTAATGAACACAAACCCGCCACGCTCCGCTTCGAGGCATGTTCAGGCGGCCACGCTGGCGGGTTGCCGGTCGCAGCGAATGCAGACGCGCCGCGCTCCCGTCGATCGGACCTGTCAGGGCCTCGTGGCGAAGATGGGTGGCGGATCCGGGCTTGGGCTACGGTCTGGTCGGTCCCGCGCCGCGTGCCGCGACCAGCGTACGGCGCGAAGCGCCGGCGTGGTCACCGTGATCCCGTGGTCGAACGGCATCGCTGAGGGTGTGCGCCTCGTTGGGTGCCGGTGTTCGCTCCGGGGTCGGCGGGCGGATCGCGCAGCGTGGCGGGTTGATGTTCGTAATGAACACAAACGCGCCACGCTCCCGTTCGAGGCATTTCACGCGGCCACGCCGGCGGGTCGATGTTCGTAGCGAACCCAAACGCGCGCGCAGCTCGGCGATCGCGTCCATCACGCGTCGGGCACGGCGACGCCGCCCAACGAAGGCAGCACACGCTCGGTGCAGTTGCCGCGGCGGCGGGATCCTCGTTGACGGTCACGTCGTGCATGCACGACACCCTCCCAGCGCATCGCGTTTTGTCCGAGCGGCCCACCACGATCAGCGCCGCGGGCCCCCTGGCTCTACCGGCTTCGCCCGCCACGCGCTACGCCGGCGGAAGGCGCCAGCCGGCGGTCAGCGTCTCGGACGGGAAGAGCTCGGCCCACTGATCGGCGCTGTCGCGCAGCCGCTGGCGCGCCCGCTCCAGCGACGTGCGGGTCACCCCCTCGGCCCACCAGCGCTCGCCGACGGCCTGTCTGATCGCCGCCGGGTCGGCCGGCGCGTCCGCCGCACAGAGGTCGCAGACGGCGCGCGTCAGCATCTCGGCCTGCATGATCCGGTCACCCGCGCGGGCGATCACCGCACGGCCGTGGCGGGTCGCGTGCGGGGCGCGACGCCCGGCGATGACCGTGGCGTGGCGGAACATGCCGCCCGCCACCAGCACGCCCCACACGCCGGAGCGCAGCCCGAGCTCGTCCTCGACGACGAGGTGCGCGATGTCGTGGGGCAGCTCGCCCGCGCCGTCGCCGCCGACGCGGTTGTGGGCGCCGCCGTCGAAGGCCACGTCGACGCCGTCGGGTCGGTGCAGCACCGCGCGATAGCGGCGCGCTTCGCCCTTCACGAAATCGATCCGCGCCGCTGCCATGGCTCGAATGCCGTCGCGATCGCGCGCGCGTCAGGGCGGCGGTGACGGCGGCGCGTCCGCGAGCGGCGCGGCCGGGTTCGCCTCCAGCCAGGCGCGCGCGGCGACGGAGGCCTCCTGTGCCACTGTGGCCAGCGGGGTCTCGGGATCGGGTTTGCCGATCACGCCGATCGACATGAGCGTGCGGACGACCGAGTACAGCGGCGTGCGCGAATAGGACCAGGGCGGCGGCAGCGCGTCGCCGACCTTCGCCTCTGCGACCCATTCGACGAGCAGGCGATCGCGCGGCGTGACGCGCGCGACGCCGTCGATCCGTACGGCCTTGCCCGTGTCGTGGCCCCAGTGATCCACGCGGCAAGGATCCCACAGTCGCGCGGCGCGGCGACCACGGAGCTACGCGCCGCGTACCCGAGCGCGGCGCACCTACACTCGCTGCGCGGTCGCCTGCCCGGCGCCGCGCCCTCGCCATGTCGATGCTCGAACAGCACGAAGTCGCCGCGTACCTGCTGCAGCGGCGGCTCGTGAGCCGGCGCTCGATCGTCGCCGGCCAGCTGCGGATCGCCGACGCGTCGAGCCGCAACCGCAACTTCCGCGTCACCGGCGGGCCCGGCGAGAGCCTGCTGCTCAAGCAGGGCATCGTCGCCGACAGCGCGCGGTCGCTGCTCAACGAGGTGGCGCTGTACCGGCGGCTGACCCGGGCCGAGGGCTCGTCCGCCGCCGCGTGCGTCCCCGCGCTGCACGGCTACGACGCTGCGCGCGGGATCCTGATCCTCGAGTGGATCGCCGGCGGCGAGGATCTCGATGTGCTGCATCACCGGCGCGGGCGGCCCTCGCCCGCGCTCGCGGCCGCGCTGGGACGGGCGCTGGCGACGATCCACGCCGTGCCACGCGACGCCGAGGCGCTGCGCGAGGACGCGCCCTGGGTGCTCGCCCTGCACCGGCCGCCGCTGGAGGCCCTGCGCTACCTCAGCGCGGCGAGCGTCGAGCTGGTCAAGCTGCTGCAGGGCGACGCGCGCCTCGGCGCGGCGCTCGACGAGCTGCGCGACAGCTGGCGCCCCGCTGCGCTCGTGCACCGCGACATCAAGTGGGCCAACTGCATCGCCCACCCGCCGCCGGGCGGCACCCGGCCGGCGCGGATCTCGCTCGTCGACTGGGAGATGGCCGGCTGGGGCGACCCCGCCTTCGACGTCGGCTCGGCGCTCAGCGACTACGCGGCGTTCGGGCTGGTCGCCGCGCCGGCGGCGGCCGGGCCGGCGAGCGCGGCGCTCTGGGACGCGTACGTGCGGGCGCGGCGCCTCGACGAGCCGGCGGCGGCGCAGCTGTCGGAGCGATCCGCGCGCTACGCGGGCGCCCGGCTCGTGCAGAGCGCCTACGAGCACACCCAGGAGACGACCGGGCTGACCGAGCGCGTGCGGCGCCTCGTCGCGCTTGCCCGGGACCTGCTCGTACCCGACGGCCGCGACGTGCTGGGGATCGGCGGCGCATGAGCCGCTACGAGGCGCAGGCCGTGGCCGCGCTCGGCGCGATCGAGCTGCGCCCGCCGGATGCGTTTCTCTGGTTCGGCCGGCGCGAGTCGGTCGCTGACCGGACACGCGAGCGGCTCGTGCAGCGCATCGCCGAACGGCTGCTCCACGACTTCTTTCCCACCGGCACGCCGCGCCCGCCGCGCGGCGACCCGGCCGCCGCGACCGACGACGGCGGCGACTTCGTCTCTGCGCTGTCGCAGGCCAACGGCGGGCGCGGCGCCTGGCAGGACGGCTGGCGGATCGCCGGGCCGGACGGCGGCGACGACGACGGGCTGCGCGTCGTGCGCCCCGACGGCCTGGCGCTGTTTGCGCCCGCTGAGCAGGTCCGGTCCGAGGGCGAGGCCGTCGCGGTGCTGCAGCCCAAGGAGCTGCGCGGCCTCCGCCCCGGCGTCTACGTCGCGCTCGGCGACGGTGGGTCGCCCGGCGGCGACGCGCTCACGGGGCTGTACTGGAACATCGCCGCCGCGTGCGCTGCGACGCTCGTCGCGCGGGTCACCTACGCCCTCAACGGGGCGGGTCTGTCGTTCTCGCTCGAGCTGCTCGCCGACCCGACCCGTTACGGGCGCGGCGACGCCGCCGTCCTCGTGCTCGCCCGCGCGGATGCCGGGGCGGCGTTGAAGCTGCTGCGACCGCTGCGGCGAACCCTCGCCGCGCATCTCGCCGAGGCGGCGCCGGCCTTCACCAGGCCGCTCGCGCGCGGGCTGGCGGTCGCCGAGCCGCCCGCCGGCGATACGCGTTTCGGCGAGCACCGCTGCCGCCTGCTGGCCGAGGCGATCGTCGCCGCCGGGCAGGCCGCCGCGGGAGAGCGGCTCGCCACCGTCCGCGCGCGCTTCGCCACGGCCGGGCTCGACCTCGATGCGCCGTATCTGCAACCGGGATCGGCCGATGCGTACGCGTAGCATCGCGCCGCCGCCGACGACCTCGCCGGCGGCGGCGGGCGGCACGGCCGACCTGCTCGCGGCGGCGGCGGGCATCGGCGAGCGTCTCGTGCGCGAGGCCGTCTGGTACCGCGGGCGGTGCAACTGGATCGGCGCCGAGGGCGCGTCCGCCGACGGCACGGCGCGCTCGCGGCCCGCCCATCGGGCGCTCGGGCCGGCGCTGGGCGACGGCACCGCGGGCATCGCGCTCTTCCTCGCGCAGCTGCACGCGGCGACCGGCACAGAGGCGGTCCGCCGCACGGCCCGCGGGGCGATCGGCCAGGCGCTCGCTCATGCCGACGCGGTCCCCGCCGCCGGCGTCCGCGGGCTCTACGCCGGACGACCGGGCATCGCCTACGCCGCCGCCCGCTGCGGGCGGCTGCTCGACGACGAGCGGCTGCTGGCGCAGGCCGGGCGGATCGCACGCGGGCCGGCCATCGGGCGCGCCGGTGCCGGCGTCGCGGCGGATCTCGTGTCCGGCACCGCGGGCGCGATCGCCGGGCTGCTCGCGCTCGCGCCCCTTGCGGACGACGCCCGGCTCGTGGCCCGCGCGGCGCGCCTCGGCGACGAGCTGGCCGCCGCGGCCCGCCGCGATCGGGGCAGCGGCTGCTCGTGGGCGCCGGCGGGCGCGCCGCCGTCGCGGCACGGCCTGTGCGGGCTCGCGCACGGCGCCGCCGGCGCAGCGTGGGCGCTGCTCGAGCTGTTCGCCGCCACCGGCGACGACCGCCATCACGCCACCATCGCGGGCGCCCTGACCTACGAGCGCCACTGGTTCGACCCCGACGAGGCCAACTGGCCGGACCTGCGCGGCATCGAGCGCCGCGAGCCGCGCGGCGCGTTCCAGCCGACCTTCGCGACGGACTGGACGCACGGCGCGCCAGGCATCGCGCTCAGCCGGCTGCGGGGCTGGCAGATCACCGGCGACGAGCGGCTGCGCTGCGCCGCCGTCACCGCCCTGCAGACGACCGCAGCGAGCCTCGAGCGGGCGCTGCTGGCCCCGCGCGCGGACTTCACCCTCGCCCACGGCCTGGCCGGCAGCGCCGAGGCGCTACTGCTCGGCGCCGCGCTGCTGCCCGCGGGCGCGGCCCTCGCCCGCCGGGCGGCCGAGGTCGGCGTCGGGCGCCACGCGACGAGCCTCGACGGCTGGCCGGCGGGCGGCGGGCGCACCCCCGCGCTGCTCGACGGCGACGCCGGGATCGGGCTGTTCTTGCTGCGCACGGCCGACCCGGCGGTGGCGTCGGTGCTCCTGCCCGGCACGCCGCCGGCCTGAGCCCCCCGCGCCGGTCGCCAAGATGAGGGGCCGATGGCCCCCGCTCCCCGCAACCTCGTCAACCTCAAGTCCGTCGCCAAGGGCTACGGCAGCCGCTCGGTCCTGCACGACATCACGCTCGGCATCAACGCCGGCGAGCGGATCGGGATCGTCGGGCGAAACGGCGACGGCAAGTCGACCCTGCTGCGGCTCGTCGCCGGCGTCGAAGCGCCGGACGACGGCGCGATCACGCGCGAGCGCACCCTTCGGCTCGCGCTGCTCGGCCAGGGCGACGAGCTCGACGACGCGCACACGATCCGCGGCGCGCTCGTCGGCACCCGCGCCGACCACCAGTGGGCGGCCGACGCGCGCTTGCGCGAGGTGCTCGACGGGCTCCTCGGCGGCGTCGCGCTGACCCGCTTCCCGGACGGCATGGACACGCCGGTCGCGGCGCTCTCGGGCGGCGAGCGGCGGCGCATCGCGATCGCCCGGCTGCTGCTCGGCAACCCCGAGCTGCTGCTGCTCGACGAGCCGACGAACCACCTCGACGTCGAGGCGGTCGACTGGCTGGCGCGCCACCTCGCCGAGCGGCGCGGGACGATGCTCGTGATCACCCACGATCGCTGGTTTCTCGACGCCGTCTGCACCGCGACGTGGGAGGTCTCCGACGAGACCGTGCACCGGTACGAGGGCGGCTACGCGGCCTACGTGCTGGCCCGGGCCGAGCGCGACCGTCAGGCCGCGGCGCGCGACGACCGCCGCCGTCAGCTGCTGCGCAAGGAGCTCGCGTGGCTGCGGCGCGGCCCGCCGGCCCGTACGGCCAAGCCGAAGTTCCGCATCGACGCCGCCAACGCGCTCATCGCCGACGAGCCCGAGGTCCGCGACCGCGCCGAGCTGCTGCGCTTCGCGACGACGCGGCTGGGCGACAAGGTGCTCGACGCGGTCGGCGTGACGCTGGCCTTCGGCGACGCAGCGCTGCTGCGCGACGTGACCTGGCGCCTCGGACCCGGCGACCGCGTCGCGCTCGTCGGCGCCAACGGCTCGGGCAAGACGACGCTGCTCAGGCTGCTGTCCGGCGAGCTGGCGCCATCCTCCGGCACCGTCGAGCGGGGGACGACGGTCCGGCTGGCCCACCTGTCGCAGGACACCGCCGAGATCCCCGGCCACCTGCGGGTGCTCGAATCGCTCGAGCAGGTCCGCGGCCGGGCCACGCTGAGCGACGGCCAGGAGCTGACGGCGGGCATGCTCTGCGACCGCTTCGGCTTTCGCGGCGCGAAGGCGCGCACGCTCGTGCGCGACCTGTCCGGTGGCGAGCGGCGCCGGCTGCAGCTCATGCGGCTGCTCATGGACGAGCCCAACGTGCTGCTGCTCGACGAGCCGACGAACGACCTCGACATCGACACGCTCACGGCGCTCGAGGACCTGCTCGACCGCTTTCCCGGAACGATCGCGATCGTCAGCCACGACCGCTACTTCGTCGAGCGCGTCTGCGACAACGTGCACGCGCTGACCGCTGACGGCGGCCTGCGGCACCTGTCCGGCGGGATCGAGCAGTACGTCGCGGCGCGGCGCGGCGGGGCGGCGGCGGGGGCCGGCGGCGCGAACGGCGCAGGGGCGCTCCGCACGCCAGCGCCCGCCCCCCGCTCGGGAGGGGGTGGTGGCGGCGGGGCCACCCGCGCCGCGCGCAAGGAGATCCAGCGCTTGGAGAAGGCGCTGGACCGTGTCGGCGCGCGCGAGGCCGAGCTGCACGCGGCGATGGCCGCCAGCGCCACCGATCACACGCGCCTGCGAGCGCTGCAGGCCGAGCTCGCCGCGCAGTCCGCCGAGCGCGAGCGCCTCGAGGCCGCGTGGCTGGAGACCGCGGAGCTGCTGGAGGCCTGACGCCGCGCGGCGATGAGTTTCGCGCGGGCGGGCCGTCTGTAGCTGCGACCACCCCACCCGCACGACCCCGAGGAGTCCACCATGCCGCGCAAGCTCATCGAATCGACGCTCATCACCCTCGACGGCGTCATCAGCAATCCACACCACTACGGCGGGCCCTACTGGGACGACGACCACACCGCCTATGGCGCCAAGCTGATGGACGGCACCGACGCACTGGTCCTCGGGCGCGCGACCTACGAGGGGTTCGCGGAAGCCTGGCCGCAGCGCTCGGGCGATCCGTTCACCGACAAGATGAACGCGATGCCGAAGTACGTCGCCTCGCGCACGCTGACCGAGACGACCTGGAACGCGACGATCCTCGAGGGCGACGCGGTCGAGGCGGTCGCCGCGCTCAAGCAGCAGCCCGGCGAGGACCTCCTGAAGTACGGCACCGGCGAGTTCAGCAAGGCGCTGCTCGCGGCCGGCCTCATCGACGAGCTGCACCTCTGGGTCTTCCCGGTCGTCGCGGGCAAGGGCGACCGCCTGCTCGAGGGGCTCGACCTCACGCACCTGAAGCTGCTCGACTCGTCGACGTTCGCCTCGGGCATCGTCGTGCACGTGCTCGGACCGGAGTGAACGCCGGTTGGCGCCGCGCGCCGCCGGGGCACGCTGCGCCCCGTGGACATCACCATGCAGGTCGACGGCAAGCCGCGCGCGCTGTCGCTCGATCCCCGCACCACGGTGCTCGACGCGCTGCGCGAGCACCTCGTTGTGACGGCGCCGAAGAAGGCTGCGGCCAGGGCCAGTGCGGCGCCTGCACCTGCCTCGTCGACGGGCGGCGGGCGACGACGTGCGAGCCTGGCGGTCGCCTACGACGTGGCGGCGCGCATCGCGTCACGTGAGGATGGCGACCGCGTGTGCGTCACGTGAGGGCTGGCGATCGCATGGGCGCTTCGCGTCACCTGAGCGCGTGTGCGCTTCGCGTCACGCGAGGGCCGGCGATCGCGTGGTCGAACCGCATCATCGAGGGTGTGGGTCCCGGGCGCGCGGCGCCCGGCCCATGGCCGACGTGCGGGCCGCGAAGGGTGGCGGGTTGATGTTCGTAGTGAACAACAACCCGCCACGCTCCCTGCGAACGCGGAGGCCGGGTCGACTTATTCATGCCCCACCTGCATAACTCGACCCGCCCCCACGCAGGCCCCGACGCGACGACCCCACGCAGGCCCCGGCCGCAACGCCCCACCCCCGCAAACTCACACCCTCAGAGACGCCGTTCGCCGCCACGCCCGCCCACGCAGGCGCCAGCCCGCCCACGCACGCCCTCAGCCAACCCGCCGGCCCACCCCGACCTAGACTCAAACCCGTGTCCGAACCCGGTATCGACCCGGCCGACCTCGAGGCCTGCCTGCGCGCCATCAAGCAGCTCGACGCCCTCCCCACCGAGCACCCCGACGCCATCGCCATCCGCCGCGCGACGGCCGGCCTGTACAAGGACGTCAAGCTGCGCCGCCGCGCCGAGCGGCGCGCCGCCGTGCTCGCCGCCGACGCGGCCGTCACCGCCGCCACGGCCACCGGCGCCGCCGGGCGCATCGACGACGAGACGGCCGGCCTCCCGCTGCGCCCAAGCGCCAACGGCGCGACGGCCGGCACGCTCGTCCAGCCCCGCCAGTGCTACGTCTGCAAGGAGCGCTACGTCGAGGTCGACGCCTTCTACCACCAGCTCTGCCAGGCCTGCGCGGCACGCAACCACGCCCGCCGAAGCGCGCGGACCGACCTGCGCGGGCGGCGCGCCCTGCTCACCGGCGGGCGCGCGAAGATCGGCATGTACATCGCGCTGCGCCTGCTGCGCGACGGCGCGCACACGACGATCACCACGCGCTTTCCGCGCGACGCAGCTCGCCGCTTCGCCGCCCTGCCCGACAGCCCGGACTGGCTCGAGCGGCTGCAGATCGTCGGCATCGACCTGCGCAACCCCGGCCAGGTGGTCGCGCTGGCCGACGACGTCGCCGCGGCCGGCCCGCTGGACATCCTCGTCAACAACGCCGCCCAGACCGTGCGCCGCTCGGCCGCCTCCTACGCCCAGCTCGCGCGAACCGAGGCGGCGCCGCTGCCGCCCGGCCCGCTGCCCGCCATCCGCACGTTCGGCCCGGCCGGCGTGACGAGCGGCCTGCCGGCTCCCCAGGCCGCCGCCACGAGCCGGCACTGGACGCCCACCCCGCACGCGCTCAGCACCCTCGCGCTCAGCGCCGGCTCCGCCTCGCCGGAGCGGATCGCGGCCGGCATGGCGATCGACGCCGGCGGCCTCGTGCCCGACCTCGACGCCGTCAACTCGTGGGTCCAGCACGTCGAGGCGGTCGACCCCGTCGAGCTGCTCGAGGTGCAGCTGTGCAACCAGACCGCCCCCTTCATCCTCGTCGGCCGCCTGCGCGCGGCCCTCGCCGCCTCCCCCGCGCGACGCACCTACATCGTCAACGTCTCGGCGATCGAAGGCCAGTTTCACCGCGGCTACAAGGGCCCCGGCCACCCGCACACCAACATGGCCAAGGCCGCGCTGAACATGCTCACGCGCACGAGCGCCCACGAGCTGCTGCGCGACGGCATCCTCATGACGAGCGTCGACACGGGCTGGATCACCGACGAGCGGCCCCACCCGACCCGGATCCGCCTGGCCGGCGAGGGCTTCCACGCCCCGCTGGATCTCGTCGACGGCGCGGCCCGCGTCTACGACCCGATCGTCCGCGGCGAGGCCGGCGAGGATCTGCACGGCGTCTTTCTCAAGGACTTCGAGCCCGCGCCATGGTAGATGGCGCGCCGACCGCCGCCGCTCGCCGCCGCGCCCGCTAGCGTTCGCGCCCGTGCGCGGGGCGACGACAGCATCACGGCGCCTGCGCCGCGCGCGGGCAGCGCTGCTGCCGGGCGCCGTGCTGGCGCTCGCCCTCGTACTGCTGGCGGCGCCCTCCGCGTCCGCCGTCGTGTTCGAGACGCGCCCGACGGCCGACCCCGTCGACAGCGGCGGACCGCTGGACATCACCGAGGTCTCGCTCGACCAGCGTGACGTGCGGATGGTGCTGCGCGTCGCCAGCACCGGCGAGTGGGACTCCCGCCAGCTGACGTCGGTGGCCGGGCGCGAGCTGTGCATCAGCCTCGTCCAGGGCGAGCCCGCGCTGCCCCGCGCGCGGCTCTGCGTCGCCCGGCGCGATGCGCGCACGGCGCTGGATCTCATCCCGCTGGCCGAGGACGGCACGGCGGGAACCGCGCGCCCGGTCGCCAACGGCGTCGCGCGGCCCGAGCCCAACGTGCTCGAGCTGACGTTCCTGCCCGTCGCGGCAGGGCTCGCCATCGGTCCGTACGCGTGGTACGCCGACAGCGCGTGGACCGACGCCAGCGCCTGCCCGGCGACGTGCCGCGACCGCGCGCCCGACACCGGCAGCGTCGACGCCGAGGTCGTCCTGCTGGCCACCCCGCCGTGCTTCGGCGCCGCGTCGCGCGATCCCCTGCGGCCGTGCCACAACCCCGACCTGCGCACGAGCGTCGAGCCCACACCCGACCGGGCGAAGGTCATCGCCAGCCCGTACTGCGACAAGGTCCAGCACGACGGGCTCATCACCGCATGCAGCTTCGGCGCGGCGGCCGAGGAGGCCACGAGCACGTTCGCGCTCATCGGCGACAGCCACGCCGCGAACCTGAAGGCCGCGCTCACCGTGCTGACCCTGGCCAAGCGCTGGCGTGGCGTCTCCATCTTCCGCTCCGGGTGCACGACTACGCGCGCGCGGCCGATCCTCCCGTCGCCGCAGGCCTCGCGGGACTGCCGGATCTGGAACGGCCAGGTGCTGCGCTGGCTGTCCAAGCATCCCGAGGTACAGACCGTGTTCCTCTCGGCGCACGCGTCCGCGCGGGTGCAGCCGACCGGCGGCCGGACACCGGCCCAGGCCGTCGAGGCCGGCTACCGCGACGAGCTGCGCGCGCTGCTGCGCCAGCGCCGTCGTGTCGTCGTGATCCGCGACGCGCCCGCCTCCAGGACCGACAAGCTGCCCTGCGTCTCGCGGGCGCTGACCGCCGGCCGCCGGGCGCAGCTCGCCTGCACGTTCGCGCGCATCGCCGCACTGCCGCGCGACCCGCTGCTCGAGGCGGCCCGGGCGCTGCGCTCGCCGCGCATCGAGGCGATCGACCTCACGCGGCAGTACTGCAGCTCCACCCGCTGCTTCGCCGTGATCGGCGGCGCGCTCGTGCGCCACGACAAGGCACACCTCACGCAGGCTTTCGCGGCCACGCTCGGGCCGTTCGTCCTGCGCGCTCTGGACGGTTGAGCGGTCCTCGGGGGGCGGCGCTCAGGCCGAGCGCACGGGCTGGCGATGTGGCACGCAGCCACCCGTTGCGCTCCAAGGAGCCGCCATGCCCGCCATCTCAGCGCTCCGTCCATCCCTGCCGGCCGCCTGCCGCGCCCGCCGCGCCCGCCGCGCGGGCGTCGTCGCCACGGCGGCCTGCACGCTGCTGACCGCCGGCGGCGGGCCGGCGAGCGCCGCCGCCGCGCCGCGCTGCGCGCCGTTCGGACCGCCGGTCTCACCGGTCGTCACGCAGGACGCGCGCCCCGACGGCACCGCCGAGGTGACCGAGTATCTCCCGCGCGGCGAGTACCGGGTGACCCACTGCGCGCGCAACGGGCGCCCGCGGGTCAGCCAGACCGTCTCGCCGATCGTCGATCCCGACGGCGGGGTCACGCTCGTGACGACGCGCCGCGAGGAGCCCGGCCTCATCGTGGAGGCGCTCTACGGCGACCCCGCCGAGCGCTCCTGGGCAGCGGACTTCCGCGCGTCGCGGGCGGCTCGCAAGGCGGAGCTGATCGCCCCCACCGTGCCGTCGCCGACCCCGCCGACCGCCGTCCCGTCGACCCTGCCCGAGCCCCCGGCGAAGGTCCTCCGGCCGCAGCGACAGGCCCGCCGAGGGAGCCGGTCTCACCGCGCGCGCCGCCGTGGCCGGCGACGCCTGCACGAACGGCCAGTTCGCCCTCTGGCTCGGCGCGTGGACGGGTCGCAACTACGGCTACTACGTCAACCGCGGCCGCTTCAACTGGAACGACAACACGGTCGCCTCGCTGGCCGTGGCGCATATCAACTGGGACAAGACGGTCAACTCCTGCGGCCTGGCCGACGTCACGAACCTCAACTCGTGGCATCTGGGCTCGACCGCCTCGACGGTGCACACCTATCCCGACGACCAGTCGGTCATCGACCGCGGCAAGATGTCGAGCGTCGGCTGCGCGGGCGCGCTGGCCTGCACGCTCATCTTCACCGACGCCGCCGGCACGATCGTCGAGTCCGACCAGCGCTACAGCGAGTCCGTCACGTTCTCCAACGTCGGCGCGGCCGGGGCCTACGACTACATGTCGGTCGGCACCCACGAGTCGGGCCACAGCATCGGCCTGCACCACGCGAACTCCAGCGACGCGCTGACGATGCACTACTCGGTGCGGGCGGGCACGACGCACGCCCGGACCCTGGCCAAGGGCGACGTCGCGGGGCTGCGCGCGCGCTATCCGTGAGCGCTGCATGAGACGCGCTGGTTGACGCTCGCGGCCAGGGGTAGCTTCCCTTCATGGCCTCCCGTTCGCAGCGCACCGCTCACCGCATCGCCCCCGTCGCCATCGCGTCGGCACTCACCCTCACGATCGCCGCCAGCGCCGCGGCCGTCACGACGCGCGGCACCTCCAGGCCCAACACGATCGTCGGCACCGCGCAGGCCGATCGCCTCTACGGCATGGGCGGCAACGACTCGCTGCGCGGCCTCGGCGGCGCCGACCGGCTCGACGGCGGCGGCGGCAACGACCGCCTCAGCGGCGGCGCCGGCGGCGATCGCCTGCTGGGCAACGTCGGCAACGACCGGCTCTTCGGCGGCGACGGTGACGACCGCGGCGACGGAGGCAAGGGCAACGACGAGATCAGCGGCGGGGGCGGCGTCGACACGCTGACCGGCGCGGCCGGGCTGGACCGGCTCCGCGGCGGGGCCGGCAACGACCGCCTCACCGGCGGCTCCCAGAACGACAGGTTGAGCGGCGGCGACGGCGGCGACACGATCAAGGGCGACGCCGCCGACGACCGGATCGACGGCGACGCCGGCGACGACACGCTCGAGGGCGGGGCGAACGACGATCGGATCGACGGTGGCGCAGGCGACGACCGCCTCGACGGCGGCTCGGGCTCGGACCGCCTGCTCGGCGGCAGCGGCAACGACTACATCCTCGAGCGCCGCTCCGACGACATCGAGAACATCGATGGCGGCGACGGCGACGACTACATCTTCACGTCGGGCGGCACCGACCGCAGGATCTTCGGCGGCGCCGGCAACGACGTCATTCGCGGCGGCCCGCAGAACCCGATCCGCGAGGGCGCCGACCAGCTCGGTGACGGCGTGTCCGACGGCGGCGCGGGCAACGACATCGTGCTCGGCGGCGGCGCGGCGGACATCGTCAAGGGCGGCGACGGCGACGACGTGCTCTACGGCGGCGCGATGGTCGATCGCTTCGAGTGCGGCGCCGGCAACGACGCCGCCGTCGTCGAGAACGCGCTCGAGGCCCAGATCGCGGCATCGCTGGGCTGCGAGCGGGTCGTCATGGGCGATCCGTCGGTGACCGACGCGAGCTTCGACGGCCTCTTCGGCACGCCGCACGCGGGCAAGACGACCGGGACCGACGGGTAGCTCGCGCCCGTGTTACGCGCGCCAGACGATGTCGTCGAGCGCGCGCAGGCTGAGCGTGATGCCGTCGCGGGCGGCCGTCTGGCTGCGGCGGCGCCAGTAGTCGAGCACCGACTGCGGCGGGGCGACCTCGTAGGTCAGCTCGATGACCACGGGACGCCCCTCGAGGCTCGGGTACGTGGCCACCATCTGGCCCTCCTGCGCGTAGCGCAGGTAGGTGCCGAGCTTGCGCTTGAGGCGGTTGCGCTCGGAGCCGTCGGTCGGCCACGGGCCGGTCTGGACGATCGACAGCAGCGCGTTGCCGTCGGCATCCTCGGCGATGACGTCGATCTTGTCGGGATCTCCGATGCCCGGCATCGTGCGAGCGTACGGCATGGCCGCGCCGTGTACGGTGCGGCCATGAAGCGCAAGCTGATCGCCGGCATCGTCGTCGCCGCCGCGGTGGGCGCGGCGGCGGGCGTGCACCGGATCATCAAGCCCGTTCCGAGCTGACACCGCGCCGGCGCGTCGTGCGCCGGCGCGGTGTCCGCATCGGTCCGCGCTCAGCCCTTGCAGAGCGCGTACGTGTGACCGGTCGCGCCGTCGGCGTCGACGCCGGGGGCGGTGTAGTACTGCACCTTGATCGTGCGATGGCCGTAGGACGAGCCCTTGGCGACCTTGAACGCGATCTTCGGGTGGTCGAGCGTGCCGAGGCCGACGTGCCGGGTGCCGGCCGGGCACTTCAGCGTCACGCGGGCGTTGCTCTTGCCGTGCATCGTGACCTTCCAGCGCAGCAGGCGGGTGCCCTTGCGGATCGTCTGGCCGTGGTGCAGGTTGTTGCCGGCGATGTCGACCGGCGTGGCCTGGCCGGCCTTGAAAGTCTTCACCGGGCCGAGCGTCGGCGCCTGGGCGGCGGCGGCTGTGCCGGCGCAGGCGAGCGTGGCGAGGGCGGTGACAGCGAGGGTCTTCAGGTGCATGAGGGGAGCCTCCGGGGGATGCGGGGTGGGTTTCAGTACGTGCACCATCGCCGCGATCGCCGCCCCCGCGAAGGACCCCCAGGTGGCGCGATCTCACACCTCGTGCGGTATGGATCGAGGACACCCCGATGCGCTGCGCGCGGGACTCTGGCCGGCGAATTCAAGCCACGCGGGCGGCGGTGCCGGCTTGAGCGTCATGCCGCCTGCGGGGTGCGGGTGGGTGGCTTTCGGTCGACGACCGCTTGCGCTGCTCGAGCTGAGACCCGCTTCGCAGGACGTGACCTGGCGCTCGTCGGTCGGGTGTGTCGTATGCGTATCGCTCCGCATGCCACGATCCGACACACCGTCGCCCAAGCGGTAGGTGCGGACACGGTGCTGACGCGCCGAGTGCGGATATCGCACCGGGCGCGCCCGGACCCGCGCCGCGCGGCCCGCGCGTGCCCGACGACCGGCGGGTGTGGCGAATCGGTCGCGCGCAACGCGAGCCATTCACCACACCGCCACATGGCCCGACTTCAGGTGCACGACGCCCGCTCTCGTCTCGCTGGGCGTTCGGTGCGGGGAGGTGCGCCAGCCGCCTCGCAGGCGTGCCGGGACGTGGCGCCCTGGCCGCGGGCCGGTAGCGTTTGGCTGATGCCGACGACGGCGCTGACCTCCGCCGAAATCTCGCTGCCCGGTACGGCGGACGCTGTGCGCGTGCGCGAACGGATCGCGGCATTGGCCGACACGGTCGAATTGGTCGGACTGACCGACAATCATGCGGGACAGCCGCGGATGTCGCCGCTGGCCGCGGTCGCTCTGGCCAGGGAACAGGGCGTCGCGACAGTCGTGCATGTCTCTTGCCGCGATCGCAACCGCTTGGCGCTGCAGTCGCAGGTCATCGGGGCGGCTGCGCTCGAGTCCGAAGGCGTCCTGTGCCTGTACGGCGATCCTGTGGACGGGGTCCCGAGGGTCAAGGATCTGACGGCGACCGGCCTGATCGCGGAGGCCAAGAGGTGGGCGGCACCCCACACGCTTGCGGTCGGCGCCGTGGTCAACCCGTTCGCCAGCGATCTGGACCGCGAAATGCGTCTGCTAGAGCGCAAGCTGGCGGCCGGCGCGGAGTTCTTGCAGTCGCAGATGGTCTTCGACCTGAGCGCTCTTGGCGCCTTCCTGGAGCGCGCCGCCGATCTCCTGGCCGGCATCCACTTCTATGCCAGCGTTGCCCTGCTGCGTAACGAAGAGATGGCCGACCGCGCCCGAAATCTCCCGGGCTGCGTTCTGTCTGACGCTGCGCATCGGCAGATCAGCATGGGCGGCGGCATCGAGCTCGCCACCCAGCTGGCCACCGAGCTGGCATCGACGACTGGCGTGGATGCCCTGCACATCTTCCCGCTCGGGTCTGAGACGGCAACCAGAGCGGTCGCCGCCGCCTTTCGCACCGCCCGTGGGGTTCCCGCCCAGCGCCGTTGACGCGCGCCCGCAAACCGACCAAGGTCGCCGGCTCGCATACCGTCCCATCGCCGTGGCGGCGACGGTGACGACGGTTGCCGTCGCGGTGCCGGGTCCCGCGCCGCCTGCGCGCGCCGGGATCGCCCGGAGAGGCAGGCCCGCAGCGAGCACCCCGATCGGCCGTGCGCGCGGTGCGGTTGCCAGAGCACCGTGTTCGGCCGTCGTGGCTAGGCCGAGGGGACCCCGCGGCCGCGATGATTCCGGCGGCGTCCGGCGGTTGTACTGTCGAACCGTGACCGAGGAGGACGACCGATGCGCAGCGTGACCTATTCGATGAACGTCTCACTTGACGGCTACATCGTCGGGCCGGACGGCGGCTTCGACTGGACGGCGCCCGATCCGGACGTCTTTCGCTTCTGGATCGACGAGATACGAGAGGTCGGCGTGCACCTGCTGGGACGACGGCTGTACGAGACGATGCTGTACTGGGAGACCGCCGACCAGGATCGCTCGCTCGACGACGCGGAGCTCGAGTGGGCCGCGCTGTGGAAGCCGCTCCCAAAGGTGGTGTTCTCCACCACGCTGTCGGCGGTGCAGGGCAATGCCCGCCTGGCCTCCCACGACCTGGCGGAGGAGATCGAGCGGTTGCGAGCCGAGCCGGGGGACGGCGACATCGCGATCGGCGGCGCGACGCTCGCCGCCGAGGCGGCCGCGTCGGGTCTGATCGACGAGTACCGGGCCATGGTCTACCCCGTGCTGGTCGGCGGTGGCACTGCGTTCTTTGCCCAGCGCGAGCGGCGGGTGAATCTCGAACTCGTCGAGACCCGCACCTTCAGCTCGAGATTCGTCTACCTGCGCTACCGCGTGGCGCGCTAGGCGGCTCGTCCGAGGAGCCCGACGCTAGCTTCGACGGGTTCAGCGGCATGCGATCGGGAGCCTCGCAGAGACCGCGCCGCTGACCCCAAGTGCAGTTCCGGCAGTCGCTGGGGCCGCAGTGCCCGTAGGCAGTCGGCCCTCCATCCGCAGCGCAGCCACAACGCTTGGCAGGCACTCCTGGAGTCCGCATCGCCGCGACGTAGCCTGTGGACGCTGAACGAGGGTTCCATGTCGAGAAGCGCTGACCTGCTGCGCTCATCAGGTGAAGGGCCGCGATCGGCGCGGCCAACGACACGAGGAGACCACGATGGCGAAGTATCTGCTGCACGACGAGGACATGCTGCAGGAGCCGGCCGGAGGCCGTTCGTGACCGTCTTGCGCCTGGAGCACATCGGCATCGTCGTCGACGACCTCGCCGCGGCGACCGCGTTCTTCACCGCACTCGGGCTCGAAGTGGAGGGCGAGGCGTCCGTCGAGGGCGGCTCGGTGGACCGCCTCAACGGGCTCCAGGGCGTGCGGGCGGACATCGTGATCCTGCGGACCCCGGATGGCAACGCCAAGGTCGAGCTGGCCAAGTACCGCGCGCCCTCATATGACGGCGACGACGGGCCGGCGCCGGCCAACGCCCCAGGCATCCGCCACATCCTCTTCGTCGTCGACGACATCCAGGCATCCCTCACCGGCCTGCGAGCGCAGGGCGGCGAGCTGGTCGGCGAGCTCGAGAACTACGAGAACAGCTACTGGCTGTGCTACGTGCGCGGCCCGGCGGGGATCATCGTCGAGCTGGCGCAGGAGATCGGCTGATGGTTGTCCCGTCGTCCGGTCAGCAGCACGTCGACAGACAGATACCGCGAAAGCGACGGCGAGGAAGGCCACGACTGGCAGGGCACCACCATGTTGCTGCTCACCACCACCGGCGGTGCCAAACCGACCACGCCGCTGATCTACCAACGCCACGGAGACGAGTAGCTCGAGGTGGCCTCCCAACGGCGGCGGCGATCCACCCGGCTGGGTTAGCCACCTTCGAGACGATCCGCTCGTGGCCGTGCGGGTCGAGGCCGACCACCACACCGCTCGGGAGCGGGTCGCCACGGCCGAGGAGAGGCCCGACCTGTGGCGCACCATGACCACGACCGAGTTCCAGGCCAAGGCCGACCGCGAGATCCGGTGGTCGCAGCGTCGAAGGCCGCGGCCAGGCGCACGCGAACGCTCGATGATCGCGGTGAGATACTGCGGCTGCTCGAGGGCGTGCGGGCTACTTGGAAATCGCAATCACCTTCGCGAAAGGGTCGCGGATGCCGGACACCACCTGCCACATGTCGATCTCGCTCGACGGTTTCGTCGCCGGGCCGGACCAGAGTCGCGAGCACCCGCTCGGGAAGCGCGGAAGGGAGCTCCACCGCTGGCACCTCGGCGACGAGCGCGCCAACGAGGCCGACGAGACCGCGACCGGCTGGCTCATGCGCCCGCGCGGCGCCTACCTCATGGGCCGCAACATGTTCGGGCCGATCCGCGGCGAGTGGGAGGAGGACTGGCGTGGCTGGTGGGGGCCCGAGCCGCCTTACCACGCACCGGTGTTCGTGCTCACCCATCACGCCCGCGAGCCGATCGAGATGGAGGGCGGGACGACCTTCCACTTCGTCACCGACGGCTTCGACGCCGCCTACGCACGGGCGCGTGAGACGGCCGGCGACGACGGCGTAGACATCGCGGGCGGCGCCTCCACCGTTCGCCAGGCGCTCGTCGCCGGGGTCGTCGACGAGCTCGCGCTCGACATCGCCCCAGTCCTGCTCGGCTCCGGCGAGCGGATCTTCGACGGCGTCGAATCGCTCGGGTTGGAGCCCGTCGAGGTGCTGCATTCGCCGCTGGCCACGCACATCCGCTACCGCCGGGCGAGCTGAAGGCCGGCTTCCGACACGTCTACGCCTCACGCGTGAGCGACTGGGCGATCTATGAGTTCGCCGGAATTGAGCCTCGGCTCCTCGATGGAGGATGTCCCAGAATGGGCCCGCCGGACCAGGGGCGCCGTTAAGCAACGTGGCACCAACCGACAAGTAGGAGAACGCGCGCCGGGACGAGCCCGCGGCTCACGCAGCGTCCTGATCGGGGCATGCGCAGCGCGCTCCATCGTGTACGTGCGCTCCATCTGGGGTCCATAGAGAGTTGGTGTGGAGATCCGTGGTAAGCCGGACCGACGGCGCCGTCGCCGTTGCCGGAGGGCCGGGTCGTGGTCCTGCTCGTGCTCGTGCTCGTCCGCGATCCCGTTTCGCTTGCGTGGCCTCAACGTGCTACGACGCGCGGCGAGCTCGGGCGTCGGCGATCATGCGCCCTGCCGAGCGGACCGCGACGCGCGTCGTCGCGGTGCGCGCGCGCTTGCTGAGCACGAACGTCACAGTCAGCTTGTGATTGTTGCGGATCGTCACGACGCGCGAGCCGTGGGCGACCGTGCGGCCCCGGCGCTTGGAGCGCCAGCTGACCCGGACGCGTCCAGTCCGCGTGATCGTGCCGCTCACCCGGCAGCCGGCGGCCCTTGATCACGGCGGTGATCTTGCTCTTGGCCGTGGCCGCGCTCGTCGGTGCGGAGGCCGCCGGGGGCGGCGATAGCGACGAAACGGGCCTGCGGTCGAAGGTCGCGAGCCCGCTGATGTTGAAGCTCGTGACCGGCGCAAGCAGGCAATTGTCAGAGAGGCCCGTCGGGGCCGGCACCTCGGGCAGACGGTCACGCAGTTGCTCGAGCGGGATGTGCGTTGCGCCCGGCACACGAGCCTGCGCGAACTCCCGGTGGCTGCGGAGATCGACGATCGTCAGCAGGCCGGTGAAGAATCGATCCGAAGCGGTTCTCACCGACACGGTCTCGACGCGATGGTGCAGACCCATCAGGCGTGCCCGAAACGGACATCGGGCAGGATCCGGTCAAGCGGCTTGGGCAGCCACCACGCCCACCTGCCCATCAGGCGCAGCAGCACCGGAACGAGCAGCAGTCGTACCAGGGCGGCGTCAAGCAGGACGGCGATGCCGAGGATGACGCCCATCTCCTTGGGCGGCAGCGGCCCGCTCAGAGCAAACGTGAAGAAGACAGCGACCATCACTGCCGCGGCGGCGAAGACGACGCGGCCGGAGTGCGCGACGCCGCCGACCATCGCCTCCTTGGGGTCCTTGGTGCGGTCCCAGTGCTCCTTGGCGGAGGACAGCAGAAAGACCGTGTAGTCCATCGAGATCGCGAACACCATCGCGAAGAAGAACACCGGGGCCCACGCGTCGAGAAACCCCTGCGGCTCGAAGCCCAGCAGCCCCGACAGGTGCCCCTGCTGGAAGATCAACTGCGCGACCCCGAACGCGGCACCGGTCGCCAGCAGATTGGTCAGCACCGCCGCCGCGGCCAGCAGCGGCGCCTGCAGCGCGACAAGCAACAGTAAGAAGCCGAGCGCCAGCACGACGCCGATGACCAGCGGCGTCTTGGCCGACAGCGCCGTCTCGAGGTCATGGTTCTCAGCGACCGCGCCCCCGACGAGTGTCCCCGCCGGCAGGGATTCGCGCAGCCGGTCGATCGTCGCTCCCAGTGGCTTGCCGGACGGGTCGCCTGTCGGGATCGCCTGGATCATGCCCCACCCGCGATCGCCGGCCGACGGTGCTATGACGTGCGCGATCCCGCGCTCGCCGGTCAGCTTCGCCGCGACCGCCCAGGGGTTGGCCGTGGCGGGGGTGAGGATCTGCAGCGTGCCGGGTGCACCGGTCCCGAAGGCCTGCTGGACCTGGTCATAGCCGGTCCGTGAGCCATCGCCGGCGGGGACGACCTTGATCGACGGCATCCCGGTCTGCAGGTTCAGCACGGGGATCGCGAGCGCGAGCAACGCCACGGCGGCGAACGCGCCGTAGGCGACCGGGCGCTTCCACAAGCGCTCGCCCCAGGCTGTGAACCGTGCTGAGCGATGCTCACCGGAGCGCGCCCACGGCAGGCTGCCCTTGTCGACGCGCGGCCCGAGCTTGGCCAGCACCGACGGAAGCAGGGTCAATGTGGCCGCCAGGACGAAGATGACCGCGAGCATGATCCCCAGCGCCATCGACCGAAACGCCGGGCTGGGAACGAGCATCACCGCGGTCAGCGAGATCAGGACCGTCAGGCCGGAGAACAGCACGGCCTTGCCGGCCGTGTCCATCGTCTCGGTGACCGCCTGCTCGGCTGAGAGCTTGGAGCCAAAGAAGGCGGCGCGGAAGCGCATGACGAGAAACAGCGCGTAGTCGATGCCCAGCGCGAGCGCGAACATCAGCGCGAAGTTCATCGCCCAGATCGAGATGTCCAGCAGCTGCGTGCCGATGTACAGCGACCCCGCGGACGCGACGAGGCCCAGGATCGTGAGCATCAGCGGCAGCCCGGCGGCGACAAGCGACCCGAACGCCAGCACGAGGATGATCATCGTCACGGGCCAGGAGATGACCTCGCTCTTGAGCATCGCCGAGCGGTTGGCCTCGTTGAAGTCAGACCACATCCCAGACGCCCCGGTCAGCGAGACCTGCACGCCGTCGACGCCCCGCAGCTGCGTCTTGAGGTCGTCGGCGGCGCGGACCATGTCGTTGGGCTTCTCGGCCGCGCCGGCCTGGATGACCGCGGTGTGGCCGTCGCGGGAGATCGACTCACCAGGCTGTGGCGCGATCACGCTGGCGACACGCGGGTCGGCCTTCAGCGTGCGCTGCGCAGACGCGATCGTCTGCTGGAAGCTGGGGTCGGCGACCGTCTTCGTCGGTGAGTGCACGACGACCTGCAGGGCGCTGGAGGACAAGCCTTGGAAGTTGCGATCGACGAGCTCTCGCGCCTTGACCGACTCAGAACCCGTCGCCTCCCAGCCGGCGCCCGACAGTGCGTGCTCGACCTTCGGCGCGAGAGCGCCGAGCGCGACGACCACGACCGCCCAGACGATCGCGACGACACGAAAGTGCGTGGCGGTGTAGCGGCCCAGGCGACCGAGCGATCCGACCGAGCTCATCCGACGACCTCCTCGATCTTGCGCAGCCAGACGACCCGCGTCAGCACGAACCAGACAGGACAGGCGCCCGCGACCACATACAGCCACTGGTTGACACCCACGAAGGCCGCCAGCAGCAGAAACCATGGCGAGAGCGCTGCCGCGAGCGCCGCCGAGAGCAGCGTGACGGCGCCAGCGATCGCAAGCAGCGCCCGCTTAGGCGGCCACGCCGTAAGGGGGCAGGCCTGCTTCATGTCGCACCGCCGCTCAGGCTGCCGTCGAGCTCGGCGAGCTGGTCGCGCAGGCCGCCGCAGACCTGCTCGCACAACGCGAACACGGTGTCGTCGGCGATCGCGTAGCGCACGCTCGTGCCGTCCTTGGCACGGCTGACGATGCCGGCCCGATGCAGGACGCCAAGGTGCTTGGAGACGTTCTGCTGCGAGGCGCCGAGCGCCTCGACGAGCTCACCGACGGTGGCTGCGCCATCGCGCAGGCGGTCCAGCAGCTTGATGCGCATGGGCTCGCCGATCACGCGAAAGCGCTGCGCGATCAGCTCCACCAACGGCTCGGGAAGAGGTCGGGGCATATCCATGTCCACCCCTCTACCACAGAGGAGTGGTAGTTAGTCTCGAGCCACCCCTCCCCCACCCAGCAGCTCTGAAGGGAGATCCGCTTGGTCCGGTTGATCGACATGGTCACCGAAGCGGCCCTGCGGACCGGGATGCTCGGCGAGCTCACCGCCGTCGGCTCACGCGAAGCGCTGCAGCGCTCGGTGTTGTGGGAGCGCCTGCTCTTGGTCGCCTACGCCTACGGCACGAACACCGGCGTCAGCTGGTCGTCTGTCACCGCGACGGGTACGCAGGGCGGAGGTGCGGGTACGCCTGCGCGCGACGACCGAGAGGTGGGGCATGCAGTTCGACGCGGGGGATCCGCAGGTTGACGGGTCAGGCGACGGCACGAGGCGTCGGCCACCGCGCGCGGTCGCGCGGTTGCGCAACCGCACGTCGACGAGCGACTGCGCCGTCTGCCGCGGGCCGCTGTTTCTGCGTTACCGCGGAAGCGCGGCGCCGCCGAGCGCCGCGACCTTCGCCCCGAGCCGCCACCGGCCGGGGGAGCACGGCGACCTCTACGAGTGCCGCCGCTGCGGCACGGTTCAGCAGCCCTCGTTGCCGGGCGGAAGCGCGCTGCATTCGCTGTACCGTGCGATGGACGACGCCGACTACCTCGCCGAGGAGCCCGGCCGGCGGCGGACGGCGGCGCGCCTGCTGGACCTGATCGGGCAGCATGTCCCGCGCGGCGCTCTGCTCGACGTCGGCTGCGGCCACGGCGTGCTGCTCGCGGAGGCGCGCCGGCGCGGCTACGACGTGCTCGGGCTCGAGCTGGCGGCCGGCGCGGTCCGGCACGCCCGCGAGGAGCTTGGCCTGCCGGTCCTCGACGTCCCGCTCGAGGAGTTCCGGCCGCGGCAGGGCGAGGCGTTCGACGTGATCGTCCTGGCGGACGTGCTCGAGCACGTCGAGGACCCGGTGGAGGCGATCGACGCCTGCTGCGAGCTGCTCGCGGACGGTGGCGTGCTGTGCGTCGTCACACCCGACCCCGCGTCGGCGGCGGCGCGGCTGGCGGGCCGCCGGTGGTGGGGCTACGTGCCCGCCCATCGCTGCCTGCTGCCCCGTCGCACGGTGCTCGAGCTGCTCGCCGCCCGCGGGCTGGTGATCTCGACCGACGTGCCGCTCGTGCGGTCGTTCACCGCCGGCCGGTGGGTGGCCGGCCTCGCCGAGCGCGCGGGTGTGCTGGCCGCCCCGCTCGCGCGGCTGGCCGCGCACGAGCGCCTGACCGGGGAGCTCTCGCTGTCGCTGGGCGACGAGTGCGTCGTGCTCGCCCACCGGCTGCGCCCGCAGGCACCCGAGCGCGTGCGCGTGCGCGACCGCGGCGGCACCCGCAAGGTCCACGTCGTCCTGCCGGCGTACAACGCCGCGGCCACGGTGGCGCGCGTGGCGGCGGCGCTTGACCCGGCGGTCGCCGACCGGGCGCTGCTCGTCGACGATGCGAGCTCCGACCGGACGGTCGCAGCGGCGCTCGACGCGGGCCTGGAGGTGCTGTGCCATCCGGCGAACCGGGGCTACGGGGCCAATCAGAAGACGTCGTACGTGCGCGCGCTGCAGAGCGGCGCCGACGTGGTCGTCATGGTGCACGCCGACAACCAGTACGACCCCGAGCTCGTCGGCGAGATGGCCCGGCCGATCCTCGAGGGCCGCGCCGACGTCGTCATGGGCTCGCGGCTGTTCGAGGACCGCGCGGTGGCCGGCGGAATGCCGCTGTGGAAGTGGGTGGGCAACCGCGTTCTCACGGGGGCGGAGAACCGAGCCTTCGGCGCGCGCTTCTCGGAGTACCACACGGGGTACCGCGCGTTCTCGGCGGATGCTTTGCGAGGTGTCGCGTTCCTGCGCAACGACGACGGCTTCGTGTTCGACCAGGAGATCGTCGCGCAACTGCTCGAGCGTGGTGCGCGCGTCGTCGAGATCCCGATCCCGACGCGCTACTTCCGCGAGGCCTCGTCGGTGTCGTTTCGCTCGAGCGTCGTCTACGGGCTCCGGACGCTGCTCGTGCTCGTGCGCTTCCGCAACCATGTGCGCGGCCGGTGGGCGAACCTGGAGGCGCCGATCGGATCGCTGCGGCCTCACGACGAGCGGATCGCGCGCGCGACGGCGCGCCGGCAATCAGGCGCGGCGTAGAGCTCCCAGCGCGACGTGCGGGAAACGCGGCGGAAGCGCTTCGAGAACCCGGGTTGCGCGAGCACGTTGGCGCGGGTCGTCCGGCCGATGCCCGCGAGCATGCGACGCTGGTAGCCGTCCGCGGGCGTCGGCAGCAGCACGGTCCCTCGCTGCGGAGCCGCGTCGTGGAAGCGAAACGCGACGGCGCGGGCCGGGACGTCGAGCCAGTAGCGAAGGTATGGCCGGTAGCCGTAGCCGGGGATTCGAATCGGGTGGCAGGCTGGGGCGGTCAGGTACACGCGCTGGGGGCGCGCAGTCACCCAGGGCTTCAGGCGGTCGATGAGCGCGACCCGCTCCTCCTGGTCGCGGCGGTGGCTCTCCCACGAGCGCGCGCGGTCGCCGGCGAGCACGACGATCGCCAGCGCGGCGAGGGCGAGGCCGCCCGCCGCCCAGGCGGGCTTCGCGTTGCGCGCGCCCGTCCAGCCGAGGGCAGCGAGCGCGAACAGCCCCGCGATCATGGCCGCGGGGAGGACGAGGTAGCGCCGCAACACCGGGCTCTCGCCGAGCAGCGACGGCGCGACGGTGGCGGTCAGCGCGACGGCGCCGGCGACGAGCGGCAGCACGACGCCGCGGCGACCGTCGCGCCAGGCCAGCGCGATGGCGGCGAGCGCGCCGAGCACGAGCGGCCAGCCGCTGACCGACGTGAGCGCCGTCCAGACGTCATGTGGGGAAGCCGTCGCGGCCGCCTTCTCGGTGTAGACGCGCGTGACCTCGACCGAATGCAGCGGGTCGCCCGTGAGCAGCGCGTCCATCGTCATCCAGGCGAGCGGGGCGGCCGCGGCAAGCCCGGCGAGGCGCAGGCGCTCCGGCCACTCGCGCAGCGGCAGCAAGTAGAGCCAGTAGAGCCCTGCGAGCAGCCACGCCTCCGGGCGCAGCAAGCCGGCGAGCGCGAGCAGCACGAGCACTGCGGCGCCGCGGCGCGGGCGCGCGAGCTCGGCCGCGGTTGCCGCGCCGACCAGCGCCGCGAACCCCACGTCGCCGGGATTGCGCGCGGCGAGCTCGAAGATCGGCGGGCTCGTGAACACGAGCCCGGCGGCGAGCAGCCCCGCCGGCCACGAGCCGAGCAGGGCGCCGATTCGCAGCAGCGCCCAGCAGAGCAGCCCGAGCGACGCAAGGCCCAGGACGGTGAAGATCGCGAACGCCCCGTCATCGAACGGGACGGCGGCAAGCGCGCCAACCAGCGTGAGCGGATGCGGGACGGGGCTGTAGAGCGCGACCTGGTAGCCGGTCCCGCGCCCCTCGAGCACGTCCTGCGCCGAGGCGAGCACGAACGCGTAGTCATACGACGGATACGCGTTGGGCTCGAGCACCGCCGCGAGCCCGGTGACCGCGGCCACGAAGACCGCGGCCAGCGCCGGGCGGGCGAGCGACATGGGTGCGATCGTAGTCCAGCGGTCCGACGGTCGGTGTGGCGAACGAGGGTCGCTCCGCGGGCACGATTGGACACACGGTCGCATCGAGCGCGCCGGAACCCGACCGATGAGTTCCGGGCCGCCGCCCCGTCTCATATTCATCTGCGAGCGGCGCACCGGCGCTCGCTCGCGCGATGTGTCGACGAGTACCTACAGAGGAGGATCCCAGTGCAGCTGCCGCCGATCGTCTCACCGCAACAATGGACGGCCGCCCGCGAGGAACTGCTGGCGGAGGAGAAGCGCCTGACCCGCGCGCGCGACGCGCTGGCCGCCAAGCGCCGCCGGATGCCGAGGCTGGCGGTGGAGAAGGACTATCGCTTCGCAGGACCCGCTGGTCCCGCGAGCCTGCTCGGCCTCTTCGAGGGGCGCCGCCAGCTGATCGTGTACCGCTTCTTCTTCGAGCCGGGCGTCGCCGGCTGGCCCGAGCGTGGCTGCGAGGGCTGCTCGTTCGTGGCCGACCAGGTCGCTCACCTCGCCCACCTCAACGCCCGCGACACCACGCTGGCGTTCGTCTCACGCGCGCCCCAGCCCGACATCGAGCGCTGGAAGGCGCGGATGGGCTGGACGGTGCCCTGGTACACCCTCACGGACGACTTCGACGCCGACTTCGGCGTGGACGAGTGGCACGGCACCAACGCCTTCCTCCGCGACGACGACCAGATCTACCGCACCTACTTCGTCAACAGCCGAGGCGACGAGGCGATGGGCAGCACGTGGAGCTACCTCGACATCACGGCGCTCGGGCGCCAGGAGCAGTGGGAGGACTCGCCGCAGGGCTACCCGCAGACCGCGCCGTACCAGTGGTGGAACTTCCACGACGAGTACGGCAGGGCCACCTGAGCCCGCCCGGCGCCACCGTGTCCACAATCGCGCCGCCCGATTTATACAGCCGTCCAGCGAAGACCCCGCAACCTGCGAGCAGACTGCCGACATGCAGTCGCCGCCGCCAGCCATCGCCGCCGTCGCGGCCCCGTTCGGTCGCGACGTCGCCGCCGGCCTGCGCACGATCGAGCGCTCGATCGCCGCGGCCGCCGCGCAGGGCGCCAAACTCGTCGTCTTCCCCGAGAGCGCGCTGGGCGGCTACCTGCGCGAGCCGATGCCCGGCGAGCACGGACCCGAGCTGCCGGTCGCCCTGGAGCCCGACGGGCCGGAGATCGCGGCGCTGATCGCGATGGCCGGCGACACCGTCGTCTGCGCCGGCTACACCGAGGCCGGCGCCGACGGCCGCCGCTTCGCCTCCGCCGTCTGCGTCGACGGCAGCGGCGTGCTCGGCCATCACCGCAAGGTCCACCTGCCGGCGGGCGAGCGCTTCGCGTACACCGCCGGCGACGGCTTCGCCGCGTTCGACACGCCGGTCGGCCGGATCGGCATGCTGATCTGCTACGACAAGCTCTTCCCGGAGGCCGCGCGGGCGCTGACGCTCGACGGCGCCGACATCATCGCCTCGATGGCCGCGTGGCCGGTCTGCCGCCAGCGGCCCGCGCGGCGCATCGCGCAGGACCGCCAGACGCGGCACTTCAACGTCATCGACTGCGCGCGGGCGGTCGAGAACCAGGTCGTCTGGGTCTCCTCCAACCAGACCGGCACGCTGGGGCCGCTGCGCTTCCTGGGCAACGCGAAGATCGTCGACCCCGACGGCGTCGTGCTCGCCCGCACCGGCGGATCGGCCGGGATGGCGATCGCGCAGATCGACGCCGCCGCGGCGGTGCGCGAGTCGCGGATGGTCTTCGATCACCTCGGTGACCGGCGGCCCGAGGCCTACGGCCCCGCCGACACCGCCGCGGCTGTCTGCGCAGCCCCCGACGCGTACGCGGCGGCCCTCGCCGCCACCGGGTCGCGCTGATCTGCACGCGTTGCGGGTAGTGGCCTGACATGTGCGGAATCGTCGCCGAGTACGGCACCACCGAACCCGAGGGCCTCGAGCGGATGCTCGACAAGCTCGTCCACCGCGGTCCCGACGACAGCGGCTGGGTCAGCGTGGGGCGCAGCTGGCTCGGCCACACGCGGTTGTCGATCGTCGACGTCATGGGCGGGCGCCAGCCGCTCGTCAACGACGGCGAGGACGTCTGGCTCGTCGGCAACGGCGAGGTCTACAACCACGCCGACGTCCGCGCCCAGCTCGATCCCGAGCACACCTTCGTCACCGACTCCGACAACGAGGTCGCCCTGCACCTGCTCGAGGAGCGCGGCCCGCTCGGCCTCGCCGAGCTCAACGGGATGTACGCCTTCGTCATGTCCGCCGCCGACGGGCGCTTCGTCGCCGCCCGCGACCCGGTCGGCATCAAGCCGCTGTACTGGGCCCAGCGCGGCGAGCGCACGCGCTTCGCCTCCGAGATGGCCGCCTTCGACGAGGAGTGGCAGCGCCTCGTCGAGCCGTTTCCACCCGGCTGCGCGTGGACCCCGCAGGACGGGCTGATCCGCTTCGCTCGCGCCGTGCCCGACGGCCTGGAGTGGATGCCCGGCCCGACGACGCCCGGCGCGGCCGCCCCCGAGGACATCCTGCGCGGCACGCGCGACGTGCTGATCGGTGCCGTCGAACGCCAGCTCATGGGCGACGTCCCCGTCGGCGTCTTTCTCTCCGGCGGCCTGGACTCGAGCATCGTCGCCGCGATCGCGGCGCAGGTCCTCGCCGAGCGCGGCCAGACCCTGCAGACCTTCGCCGTCGGCACGCAGACGTCGCCGGACCTCGCCGCGGCGCGGCAGGTCGCCCAGCACATCGGCGCCGAGCACCGCGAGACGACGTACACCGCCGCCGATGCGCTGGATGCCATGCCCATCGCGGTGCGCGCGATCGAGTCCTTCGACCCGGCGCTCGTGCGCAGCGCCGTGCCGAACTACATCCTCTCGGCCTTCACGGCCCAGCACATCAAGGTCGTGCTGACCGGCGAGGGCGCCGACGAGCTGTTCGCCGGCTACGAGTACCTGCGCGACTTCACCGATCCCGAGACGCTGCACCTCGAGCTCGTCCGGACCGTCGAGAGCCTGCACAACCTCAACCTGCAGCGCTGCGACCGCGTGACGATGGCCCACGGCCTGGAGGCGCGGGTGCCGTTCCTCGATCGCGAGGTCATCGAGTGGGCGCTGCGCCTGCCGCCGGGCTTCAAGCTCGCCGGTCCCGGCCAGCCCGAGAAGCGCCTGCTGCGCGAGGCGTTCAAGGGCTGGCTGCCGCATGAGCTGCTGTGGCGCGACAAGGCCGAGTTCGGCGACGGCAGCGGCGCCAAGGACGTGCTCACGAGGGTCATCGAGGCCGAGATCTCGCTCGAGGAGCTCGAGCTCGAGCGCGACCTCGTGACGCCGCCGCTGCGCACGCGCGAGGAGCTCGCGTACTTCCGCATCTTCCGCGAGCACCTCGCCGGCGTGCGGCCCGAGCTCACGCTCAGCCGCTTCGCCACCGCCTGACGCGGCCGGCGCGCGGCGTGCCTAGCGCGCGTGTCGAACGTGTGCCAGCGCCCGTCGAGGTACGCCGCGAACAGCCCGCGAGCGCCTCGACCGGCGTCTCGGGAGCGGCGCGATGTTGTCACGCGGGCGGGCATCAGCTCGGCCCGGTCGCCGATCCGGGTGCGGCCCGCCGAGCACTACGTGACGTAACCCCCACGCGCCGCCCCGGAACGGACGCCCACCACCCCAAACTGACCCCCTCAGGGATGCCGTTGGCGGACACGGCCGCCCGCCGACGCCGGCGTCAGCCAACGCGCCACAGACCTACGGTGCCTGCGCGGACTTCAGCTGCTCGACGTCGGCGGTGACGCCGTCGATGCGCTCCGACAGCTCCTCGACGGCCTGGGTCGCATCGCCGGGCGACGGCCGCTCGGCGAGCTCCTCGACGGTGTTCTCGAGCGCCTCGACGCGATCGCCGAGCGCGGCGGCGGCGTCTCCGCCGCCCTCGGCGCTGCGCAGATCCTGCAGCTGGCGGCTGAGGCGGTCGACGCGGTCGTCGATCTCGGACACCCGCGAATCGCTGGCCGCGTTGCTGCTCGCGGCGCTCGATCCGCTGTCGTCCTGCGACATCAATGCGTAGATCGCGACGCCGAGCGCGGCGACCGCGATCACGCCGACGATCATGAGCCCGGTCCGTAGCGACTGGAGGGAGTCCTCGAGTCGCAGCAGCACGGCGTGGGTGTCGACCGCGGGGGCCGCGTACCGCTCTTCGACGACGGGCTGGCGCGGCGGCTGCGGCTGCAGCCGCTCGGTCGGGCGATCGGGAGGAAGGCTCATCCGAAGCAGGATGCCCACGGCTGCGCCTCGCAAACCGCACCGCGTCGCGGCGCCCGCTCGCGCATACTCGCGGCCGCATGGCTGACCTCTACGCAGACCACGACACGCCCCAGGAGCGCATCCTCGTCCTCGGCGAGGGTCGCCTGATCGACGTCGTGCGGCGGGTGCTCGACGATGTCGCCGCGGACGTGATCCACCTGCGCGCGCCCAACGACCGCGAGATCCGGCGCGCGCTGACGCCCGACATCGACGCCGTCGTCGTCATCTCGCGCGACGATCGCGTCTCCCTGCGCCTTGCCCTGGTCGTAGAGGGCGTGCGCCCCGGGGTGCGGCTGATCGTGACGATCTACAACCGCGACCTCGCCGCGCAGGTACGGCGCGCGGTGCGCAACGTGCGCGTCACGTCGATGGCCGAGATCGTCGCGCCCGCGCTCGCCGGCCCCTGCCTCGGCGAGGACCTGATCGCGGTCAGCCGCTCGCCGCAGGCCGGCGGACCGCCGCGCGGGATCCGCGCCGGCGATGACGGCGACGGCGGGGCGGGCGCGCCCGTCGTCACGCCGCTCGCGCCATGCGGCGGGCGCGTCGGCGATCGCGTGCGGGCGAACGTGGCGTCGCTGCTGCACCCCTACGAGCTCAGCGCCAAGACGCTGCTCGCCGGCCTGCTGGGGTTCGTCGCGATCCTGCTGACCGACGCGATCGTCGTCGGCCTCGCGCTCCACGAGCCGGCGCTGAAGGCCGTCTTCCTCGCCACGCGAGCGATCGTGACCGTCGGCCCGAACGAGGACATCGACCACGGGCCCGAGTGGCTGCTGCCCTTCTCGACGGTGACGATGCTCGCCGCGCTGGCGTTCACCGCGATCTTCACGGCCGGCCTGATCAACCGGCTCATGGGGCCGCGCCTCGTCGCCATCGTCGGGCGCCGGACGATGCCGCGGCGCGGCCACGTCGTCGTCGTCGGGCTGGGCCAGGTCGGCCTGCGGCTGTGCCTCATGCTGCGCGAGCTCGGCGTGCCGGTCGTGGCCGTCGAGCGCGACCCGGAGGCCGACAACGTCGTGCGCGCCAAGCGCTACGGGATCCCCGTCGTGATCGGCGGCGGCGGCAGCCGCGGGGTGCTCAGCCGCCTCTCGCTGGGGCGCGCCCGCGCGCTGGCGGCCGTCACCTCCGACGAGATCGAGAACATCTCGACGGCGGTGGCCGGCCTGTCGGTCCGCGAGGACCTGCCGACCGTGCTGCGCGCCGGCAGCGGTGACGTCATGGACGAGACCCGCGCGCTGTTCGCGATCGGCGTCGTGCGCGACGTCTACCTGCTCGGCGGCACGCTGCTGGCCGCCGCGGCGCTCGGCTCGGATGCGACCGAGGCGTTCGCGTACGGCGACGTGATCCACATCGTGGGCCGCGACGGGACGGTCGCGCCCTTCGCGGCCCACGTGCGGGCCGTGCGGGTCAGCTGACCGCGACGACGCTGTGCACGGTCGGCAGGCACGACGCCACCTCCGACCAGCTCGCGCCGGCGTCGCCGGTGCCGAAGAGCTGGCCGGAGGTCGTGCCGAAGTACAGCTCGAGCGACGCGCCCTCCCCCGCGCTCCCGAGAGCGTGGCGCAGGACGGTCAGGTAGGCGTTGCCCTGCGGCAGGCCGTTGCCCAGCGCCGACCAGCTCGCGCCGCCGTCGCGCGTCGCGAAGACCTGCGCCCGCCCGCCCGCGGTGACGCGATCGGTCTCCGCCGTCAGCGGGATGACGAACGCGCTGTCGGGATCGGCCGGGTCGATCGCCACCGGGAAGGCGAAGTCCCCCGGCAGCCCCGCGGCGATGTACGTCCAGCTCTCGCCCGCGTCGTCGGAGCGGTACACGCCGCCGTGAAACTGCATGAAGAGCCGCTCGGGGCGTTCCGGCGCGCGCGCCATGGCGTGGATGCACAGGTCGTCGGTCTGCGCCTGGGCCTCCTCGGGGACGTAGCGCGCCACGATGCCCCGGTTGCCGCGCCGCCAGGATGCGCCGCCGTCGTCGGTCAGCCAGACGCCGGCGGCCGAGATCCCGAGCGCGAGGCGGTCGGGGTCGCCGGGCCACGGCACGATCGAGTGGATGCACAGCCCGCCGCCGCCGGGCGTCCAGTGCGGCCGGCTGGGCTCGTTCCAGAGGCCCTCGTTGATCGTCCAGGTCTCGCCGGCGTCGCGGCTCTCGAAGAGCACGCCGGGATCGGCGCCGGCGTAGAGCGTGCCGTCCTCCCCGGCCACGATCGTCCAGACGCGCGCGAGCGCGGCTTGCTCCCCCTTCGGCAGCGCCACGCCCTCGGCCTGCGTCCACTCGCCGGCCGCATCGTCGGCGTAGAAGATCTTCGGGCCATAGAACGGCGACGTGACCGACGCGAGCAGGCGACCGCTGTGCGGATCGCGCATGGCGTTGTCGACGGGGTCGCCGGCGAAGGCGCGGGCGGCCTGGGTGAACTCACCGCCGGGCTCGCCCTCGTAGACGAAAAGCCCCTTTTTGGTTCCAACGAGCAGCTCTGTCATGGCGCGCTGCACCTCCTCACGATCGGATCATCCGTCATTGAGACGCTGCGGTGGCGAAAAACTCATCGGCCCGCCCGCTCGTCGAGCTCGCGCGGCGTGATCGTCAGGCGCCGCTCCTCCCCGCCCCGCACGACGGTGAGATCGACCGGGCGGCCGATCCGGTCCTCGGTCATGAGCCGGTGCAGGTCCTCGACGCCGCGCAGCGCGACGCCCGCGGCCTCGACGATCAGATCCTCGGGCTGCAGGCCGGCCGCGGCGGCCGGCGAGCCGGGCAGGATCTCGACGACCTCGATCGCGCGGTCGCGGCCCAGCCGGGCGACGAGCCGCGGCGGCAGCGGGCGCGCCCCGCCGGCGATGCCGAGGTGCGCGCGGCGCACGCGGCCGTCGGCCATGAGCGCCGAGATGATGCGCCGCGTCGTGGCGTCGATCGGCACGGCGAGGCCGAGGCCGACGCCCGCCACCGCGGTGTTGACGCCGACGACGCGGCCGCGGCCGTCGACCAGGGCGCCGCCGGAGTTGCCGGGGTTCAGCGCGGCATCGGTCTGGATGACGTTGTCGACGACGCGCTGCGCGCTGCCCGAGCGCACCGGCAGCGAGCGGCCGAGCGCGGACACGACGCCGGCCGTCACCGATCCGGCGAAGCCGTAGGGGTTGCCGATCGCCACGACGAGCTGGCCGACGCGCAGCGTCGCGGCGTCGCCGAGCGCGGCCGGGACGAGGTCGCGGGCGTCGGCGCGCAACAGCGCGAGGTCCGACAGGGCGTCGGCGCCGACGACCTCGAAGCGCAGCTCGCGGCCGTCGACGAAGGAGGCGATGCCGTCGGGCGCCGAGCCCTCGACGACGTGCGCCGAGGTGACGAGGTAGCCGTCCGGCGCGAGCACGAAGGCCGACCCGCCGCCTGCCACACGGCGTCCGCCGCGCACGCGGCGATGGACGCGCAGGTTGGCAACCGAGGGCGCGAGGTCGCGCGCGACGGTGGTGATGACGGTCGAGTACGCATCGAGCGCCTCGGCGTCGGACGGGCGCTGCGTCGCGCCGGCGGCGGGCTCCCCCGCCGGACCGTCCACCAGAAGAACGTTGCTCATGCAACGAAATGTAGCGGGGCGCGCAGGGCGCTTCGATACGATCGCCCGCCGTTCGAGGCCGACGACAAGGAGCTCGAGGCATGACCACGGATGCCGGAACGCACTGGCTGTGGCCGACCCCCATCGGCATCCACCGCTACGAGGACGCCGCCACGCTCAACCCGCTGCTGGTCGAGGCGTTCGCGCAGGGCCGGGCGGCGCAGGAGCGCAAGCGCGGCGTCGAGCCCGGCCCGTTCTTCGCCAGCGACGACGATCTGCTGCACCGCGTGAAGATCCCCGCGTGGCAGGACTTCGTGCGCTGGATCGTCTCCAGCCTCGGCGAGACGGTCAAGCAGGCCAACGCCGTGGCCTGGGGCGGGCAGGAGATGGAGCTGAAGGTCGGCATCGAGGGCATGTGGTTTCAATGCAGCCGCGGCGGCGCCTTTCACGACGTGCACACCCACGGCAACTGCTCGTGGTCGTCGGCGTACATCGTCCAGATCGACGAGCCCGAGCAGCGGGTGACGCACCCGGTCTACGGCGCGGCCAACGGCGTGACGCGGCTCTACGGCCCGCCGGCCAACGCGCTGGGTGGCGCGTTCGTCGATGCCGGCAACGCCTACCTGCTGCCGCCCTCGCAGGACATCGAGCCGATCCCCGGGCAGCTCGTGCTGTTTCCGTCCTGGCTGCCGCACCAGGCCCTGCCCTACGACGGCGAGAAGGAGCGGGTCATCATCTCCTTCAACGCCAGCATCCACGCGGCGCAGGGCGATCAGCTGCACGACTACAGCGCGACCTGACGCACGTAGCGATGTGAGCCCGGCGGAGGCGGAGATCTCGAGCTGGATCGCCGGGTGGGCGCAGCGCAGCCCCGCGAGGCTCGCCATCCGCTTCGCGGAGCAGGCGATCAGCTACGGCGCGCTGGAGCAGCGGGTGGCCCGGCTCGCCGGCGCCCTGGCGGGTCGGGCCGGCATCGGCGCGGGCGACCGCGTGGCATACCTCGGAGAGAACGCGCCCGAGCTGCTCGACCTGCTGTTCGCGTGCGCCCGCCTGGGCGCGATCCTGGTCCCGCTGAGCGCGCGCATGCCGGCGCCGGAGCTCGCGGTCGTGCTGGCCAACACCGAGCCCGCGGCGCTGCTCGCCGAGGCCGAGCTGGCGCCGACGGCGCGCGAGGCGGCGGGCGCGCTCGAGCTGCCGGTCATCCCGTTCGGCGGCGCGGACGCGGGCGAGGGGCTGGCGGCGCTGCTGGAGGGCGCGCCGCAGCTGCGCGCCGATCCCGACCGCCCGCCGCAGGCGCCGCTGGCGATCGTCAACACGTCGGGGACCACCGGGCCCACGAAGGGCGCCGTGCTGACCCACGGCATGCTGCACTGCAACGCGCTGAACGTCGCGGATGCCGTCGCCATCGGCGCGGGCGACGAGGTGCTGACCAACGGCCCGCTGTTCAACACCGGGCCGCTGAACATCCTCACGACGCCCGCCCTCGCCGCGGGCGCGACCGTGACGATCCTGCGCGAGTTCGATCCCGGCGCGACGCTGGAGGCGATCGAACGCCGGCAGATCACGCTCTCGATCGCCACGCCCGCGATGACGAAGGCGCTGATCTCCCATCCGCGCTGGGAGTCGACCGACCTGTCGAGCCTGCGCTGCGTGATCACCGGCTCGACGATCGTGCGCGAGGACGTGCTGGCGCCGTGGTTCGAGCGCGGCGTGACCGTCCTGCAGGACTACGGGCTGACCGAAGCGATGCCGGTCGTGACGCTCGTGCCGATCGACGACGCCCACCGGCTGCGCGCCACGGCGGGCCGGCCGGTGGCGCGCTGCCGGGTGCGGATCGCCGAGGCCGACGGCTCGCCGGTGCCCGACGGTGAGGTCGGCGAGGTCCTCGTCCAGGGCCCGACCGTCATGCCCGAGTACTGGCGCAACCCGGCGGCGACGCGGGATGTCTTTCACGCGGACGGCTGGCTGCGCACCGGCGACGCGGGGTGCCTCGACGACGAGGGCATGCTGACGATCGTCGACCGCCTCACGGAGGTCATCATCGTCGGCAGCTGCAACGTCTATCCGGCCGACGTCGAGGCGGTGCTCGCGAACTGCCCCGCGATCGTCGAGTCCGCCGTGGTGGGCCGCCCGGATGACGAGCAGGGCGAGGTGCCGGTCGCCTTCGTGGTGCTGCGGCAGGCCGGGTCGATGAGCGCCGCCGACGTCAAGGCGCTCTTCGACGGCCGGCTCGCGGAGTACAAGCACCCGCAGGACGTGATCTTCGCCGAATCCCTGCCGCGCAGCCCGATCGGCAAGGTGCAGTCCGACGAGCTGCGCCGCTCGCTGGGCTGACCCGAAACGACCTCCGGGACGCGACCACGCCGGTCGCCGTCCACGGACGCCGGCACGCCGCCCACAGGGCATGTCAGGGAGTTAGGCGGGTCAGCGATGCCTCAGCCCGCCGTGACGGCGGACGTCCGTGTATCAGCCGGGCCCGGCCTCGCCTCTTCAACGCTGCCGAACGCCACCCGCGTCCATACAACCAGCACAGAGAAGGGGCCTAGAGATGTCTGAACGCTACGTCATCACCCACCGCACCGAGGGCGACAGGCCGGTCGTCGAAGCCGAGGTCGTCAGCGTCGTCAGTCCGCTGGACCGCGGCTTCGTCGTCGACGCCGACGAGCGTCAGGTCGAGCGCCTCGAGCAGGAGGGCTGGCGCGTCAAGGCCGTGCGCGACGCGCACACGATCCGACTGTTCACGTACGAGATCGACACCGCCTCAGGGAAGCTCCCTCCGACGCCGCCCGGGTTCGCACCCGTCGAAGCCGCCGACGGCGTCAACCACCTGATCGGGCTCGTCGGGCCGGTCCAGGAGTCGTGGCTCGCGACGCTTGCCGAGCGCGGCATCCGGCTCGTCGAAGCCGTCAGCCCGCACGCGTACTACGTGCGCGCCGACGCCGAGAGCGTGGCAGCTGCGACCGCGCTTGCGTTCGTCGAGTGGACGGGTCCGCTCGCGCCGGCCTACAAGGTCAACCCAGAGCTGCTGAGCGGCGATCCGCTTGTCGGCACCGATCTCGGCCTCGGACCCATCGAGGCGGTCGACATCGGCGTCCTCGCCGAGAGCGACATCGAAGATGTGGCGACGCTCGTGATCTCGCTCGGCGGGACCGTGCTGGCGATCGGACCCGAGTCGCCCGACCCGTTTCGCAGCGTCACCGCGCAAGTGCCCACCGCGGCGCTGCCGACGATCGCCGCGCGCGAGGACGTCCGCTGGATCGACGCCGTGCACGCACCCGTGCTCGAAGACGAACGCAGCTCGCAGATCGTCATGGAAGACCTCGACGCGACGGCGGCGCCCAACACCTTGCCGAACGCGGGGTACGCCGCCAACCTGACGGCGCTCGGCGTCGACGGCACCGGCGTCACGATCGCAGTGTGCGACACCGGCATCGACACGAACGATCCGACGACCGTCCACGCCGATCTCGCGGGCCGCCTCGCGTTCGTCGTCGACTTCGCAGGCGCGGCCGTCGTCGGCGCCGACACCAACGGACACGGCACGCATGTCGCCGGCATCGCGGCGGGAGACGGCGACTCGGGCGACGTCGACCCGCAGGGGTTCCGGCTCGGGCAGGGCGTGGCGCCGGGCGCCGACGTGGGGCTCATCGAGCTCGGTGGCACGATCGCGGCGCGCGTGCAGCAGTCGGTGCTTCAGGGTGGCGACGTCATGAACAACTCGTGGGCGATGAACGGCGCAAGCTACTCCGCCGCCGATCGCACCGTCGACCTGGGCATTCGCGACGCCGACGCGACGGCAACCGACCAGACGCCGCTCGTCATCGTCTTCTCGGCGGGAAACAGCGGCTCGGCTGCCGGCACGGTCACGAAGAACCCGAAGAACGCGATCCTCGTGGGCAACTCGCTGAACGCGCGTCCGGGCGAGATGACCGGCAACGACGACATCCGCGGGCTCGCGTCGGGCTCGTCGCGCGGTCCCGCCAGCGATGGCCGGATGCTGCCGACCGTCGTCGCGCCGGGAACGGACATCATCTCCACCTACAGCCCGGTGGGATTTCAAAGCGGGCCCTACACCGACACGGGTGGCACGCTGCACCCGGTGCACGCGCCGATGTCGGGGACGTCGATGGCGTCGCCGCACGTCGCGGGCTACGCGGCGCTGCTGATCGACTGGTGGCGCCAGACGCGCAGCGGCAAGACGCCTAGCCCCGCGCTCGTCAAGGCGTTGCTGGTTTCGAGCACCGAGCCGGTCGCGGGGGGCACGGACGGCGCCGGCGGGACACTCGCCGCGGGTCCGAACAACAACGTGGGCTGGGGTCGCGCCTCGATCGAGAACGCGCTGCTGCAGGCACCCGCCGCCGACCGTGGGCCGAAGATCTTCGTCGATCAGCGGCAGGCGTTCACGGCGACGGGGCAGGAGTACACGATCCGTGTGGCCGCCGCCGATCCGGCGCTTGCTCTGCGCGTCGCGCTGTCATGGTCGGATGCCGCGGGCGCCGTCGGCGCGAACCCCGCGCTCGTAAACGACCTCGATCTCGAGGTGCGTCACGTCGGCACGGGCGAGCTGTTGCGCGGCAACGTGCTCGCGGGCGCGTTCTCGACGACCGGCGGAGTCGCCGACGACGTCAACAACACCGAGGTCGCCGTCATCCAGAACCCCACCGGGATCTACGAGATCACCGTCATCGCGGCGAACATCGCGGCATCCGCTCGCACCGACATCGCGGGAACATGGCAGGACTTCGCGCTCGTCGTCGACAACGCCGAGGTGCCCGCGGCCGACCCGGTCAGCGTCGTCACGGTGCTCGACCGGTCGGGCTCGATGCAGGCCTTCGGATACGTCGACATCACGCGCCAGGCGTCGCGGCAGTTCATCGACCTCATGGGCGTCGACGACTCGATCGGGGTCGTGAGCTTCGGCGATTCGGGCGACGAGGAGTACCCGGGAACGGGCGCTCCGCAGCAGATCGTCGATCAGTCGACGCGGGATGCCGCGACCGACGCGGTCGACGCGATCGGGTTCGGCGGCTGCACGTTCATGGGCGCGGGCATCAAGGAGGCCGGCGACATGCTCGCCGGTGCCGGATCGCGACGGGCGATGGTCCTGCTGTCCGACGGCTACGACAACAAGGGCTGTGACGAGGGCAACCCAGCCAAGCCGTGGGCGGTCGACGCCGCGGCGGCGCTGCCCGCGGATCTGCCGATCTACAGCTGCGCGATGGGTCCGGCATCCGATCAGACCTTGCTTGCACAGCTGGCGGACGACACCGACGGCCGGTACTACTTCATGCCGACGATCGACGACCTCTTCGAGATCTACAACTACATCCGAGGCCAGGTGACCGGTGACGGCGTCATCGTCAACGAGTCCTCGGTGGCATCGGTATCCCAGGTGTCGGGCTGGGTCGACGGATGCGCCGAATCGGTGCTGTTCACAGTCGCGTGGCACGACACGTCGCTGCGGTACGTGCCGCGGGATCCGCAGCGCCCGGGCGAGATCGCGGTGCGGCTGCGCTCGCCGGGCGGCCGCTGGCTGCCGCGGTCGGCGACTGAGTTTCTGCGCAATGCCCGCGACGGCTATGTCAGCTTCACGATCCACGACCCGCAGCCGGGCCTGTGGACGGTCGAAGTTGCCACCGACCGTCCCCAGCACACCCCGTACACCGTTGGCGGGTTCGTCCGCTCACCGCTCGCGCTGCGGCTCGAGGTGCCCACGCTCGTGCGCGTCGGCGACGTCATCGGCGTGAAGACGTCGGTCGGCGACCGTCGCGGCGGCATCGACGGCGTCAAGGTGAGGACCACGGTCGCGGCTCCCGCCGCGGCGAGCGCGGATCTCATCGACAGGTACCGTGACCGGCTCTCACGCATCAAGCTGCCACGGGACTACCTCACCGACGGCAAGCCCGACACGGCCCGCGCCCACCTCGCCGCGCTCGTGCTGCTACGAGATGAGCTGCTGGCCGACACGGGTGACGACATCCTCGCGCCGCGGATCGACCGCCTCGCGCTCGGCGCGACGACCCTCAAGCCCACGCGTCCGGCTCAGTTCGGCGCGACGAGGTCCGCGCTGGCGGGCGGGCTCGAGGGTTCGACGGTCGTCGGCGGCGGCCGGGTCCCGGGGGTCGGCCTGGGCACGGGCAGCGTGGGGGGCAGCACCGGCGCCGTGGTCGGCGGCGGGGCGGGCGGCGCGACCGTCGTGAACCCCGGCCGCATCGCGGTGATCGACCCGCGGCGCGTGCTGCGTCCGAAGCAGGTCGGCGTGCTCACGGGTCGCTACGGGCGGACGAAGATCCCGGGCAGCTACTCCGTCACCGTGACGGCGACCGGCTTCAGCCCGAGCTGCAACACGCGGTTCGTCCGCAAGGACTTCGCGAGCGTCGCGGTGGTCGAGAACCGGTAGAGCGGGGCGTGCGGCGACGGCACCCGCCGACATGGCGGGTGCCGTCCCTCGATCCCCGTGACCACTTTCACCGGCACCACCCGACGAGCAGCGCTTGCTCAGACGATGAACGTGTTGTCGCCGCCCGGGGCGATGTCGTCGCCCCAGGCGCTCTCCTGCGCCGCGCGATCGCGCGCGCTGTCGGCCTCCGACGTGCGGCCGGCGGCCTCGTAGGCGTTGGCGAGGTTGTTGCGGGCGCCAACCGTGTCGGGATGCTCGGCGCCCATGACGCGATCGAGCACCTCGAGCAGGGGCTCGAGCAGCGCGATTGCGTCCTCGGCGCGGCCGGCGTCGAGATAGACGATCGCGAGGTTGTTGCGCGTGCGCAGCACGTTGGGATGCTCGACGCCGTTGAGCCGCTCGAGGTCGGCGATCAGCGGCTCGAGGATCGCGATCGCGTCGCCGGGGCGCGCCGCGTCCTGGTAGGCGGCGGCGAGCGTGACGCGGGTGCTGAGCGTGTCGGCGTGCTCGGCGCCCAGCGTCTTCTCGTAGCCGGCGAGCAGCGGCTCGAGCGCCGCGATCGCGTCCTCGCTGCGCTCGGCCGCCTGGTAGGCGTTGGCGAGGTTGGCCCGGCTGGCCAGCGTGGCGGGATGCTCGGCGCCGAGCGTGCGCTCGAGGTCGGCGACGAGCGGCTCGAGGATGCCGATCCCCTGCTCGGTGCGCCCGGCGGCGCGGTGGGCATTGGTGAGGTTGTTGCGGCTGCCGAGCGTGTCGGGATGCTCGGCCCCCAGGACCCGCTCGAGGTCGGCCACCAGCGGCTCGAGGATCGTGATCGCGTCGTGCGTGCGCCCGGCCGCCTGGTAGGCGTTGGCGAGGTTGTTGCGGCTGCCCAGCGTGTCGGGGTGATCGGCCCCCAGGACGCGTTCGAGGTCGGTCACCAGCGGCTCGAGGATCGCGATGGCGGCCTTCGTCCGGCCGGCGTCGCGGTAGGCGTTGGCGAGGTTGCCGCGGCTGGTCAGCGTGTCGGGATCCTCGGCGCCCAGCAGCCGCTCACGATCGGCGACCAGCGGCTCGTACAGCGCGATCGCGTCCTCGGTGCGGCCCGCGTCGAGCAGAGCATTGGCGAGGTTGCCCCGCGTGCGCAGGGTGTCGGCGTGCTCGGCGCCCAGGGTCCGCTCGTGGTCGGCGAGCAGCGCCGCGAGCATCTCGATCGGGTCCCGCGTGCGGCCGGCGACCTGATAGGCGTTGGCGAGGTTGCCGCGGGTGCTGAGCGTATGCGGGTGCTCGGAGCCGACGATCCGCTCGAGATCCTCCAGCAGCGGCTGGTAGATCGCGATCGCGTCGCGGACGCGCCCGGCGGCTTGGTAGGCGTTGGCGAGCGTGCCGCGGCCGGCCAGCGTGTCGGGGTTCTCGGCGCCGAGGACGCGCTCGCGGTCGGCGGCCAGCGGCTCGAGGATCGCGATCGCGTCGTGGATGCGCCCGGCCGCCTGGTAGGCGCCGGCCAGGTTGGCGCGGGTGGTGAGCGTGTTGGGGTGATCGGACCCGAGCACCTGCTCGAGGTCGCCGACCAGCGGCTCGAGGACGCCGATCGCCTCGTGCGTGCGCCGCGCCGCCTGGTAGGCGGCGGCGAGCGTGTAGCGGGTGGCGAGCGTGTTGGGATGCTCGCGGCCGAGGATCCGCTCGCGGTCGGCGACCAGCGGCTCGTACAGCGCGATCGCCTCGTCGACGCGGCCCGTGGCCTGGTAGGCGTTGGCGAGGTTGCCGCGGGTCGCCAGCGTGTCCGGATGCTCCGGGCCGAGCGTCCGCTCGCGGTCGGCGAGCATCGGCCTGAGGAGCGCGATCGGGTCGTGAGTGCCCCCGGCGGGCCGGGGCGAGCTGCTCATGACGCGAACGGTAGCGGGCCGGGAACCTCCTCCCGGCCCGCGCGACGCCCGACCTACGTGTTCTTCTGTGCGCGCTCGGCGGCCTCGCGCTCTGCGTCCATGTTCAAGCTGTTGATGTGCTCCTGCGCCGCCGCGATCTTGTCGTTCGCGTCGTCGGGAACCTCCGGCTGAGCCAGGACGGTCTCTCCGGCGCCGCCCTGCGCTGCCTGCATGTCGACGGCCTCGGCGGTCTCGGCATCCTCGGCGGAGGCGCCGTCGTCGGCGTCGGCAGATGCTTCGGCGTCAGCCGTGGTGTCCTCGGCGGTCGGCTCGGCGGCCTCGTCAGTCTGCTCTGCCTGTTCGTCTTGCATGGTCACGCTCTCCGTTCGTCGGGTGGGAGAAGCCCTACCCGCTCGCGGCGAAAAACCTGCGCAGCGGGTAGGGCCGACCGTGCTGTCCCGCGTCCTCGTGCTGAGCGGTGGCGCCGCGACGATCCTCGCGGCGTTCCTCACGTGGGTGACCGTGAACGGCCTGGCGGTGACCCTCGACCTCGGGCTGGTCGGCGCCGATCTCAGCGCCGTCAACCGTACGGTGGCCGGTACCGAGACGTCGATCTGGCCGGCGATCGTGGCCGTGGGAGCGCTGGCCGCCGCACTGGCGCTGCTCGGCGCCGCGCGCCGGCTGCTCATCGGCCTCGGGCTGCTGACCACCTTCGCCGGGGGGCTGCTGCTCGCCTACATGGCCAACGTCATCGAGGTCCAGACGCGCGGCGACAGCGAGCTCGAGCGGGCGGCGGCCGGCGCTCAGGCGGCGATCTTCTTCTGCGTGCGCTGCTCGCGGGCGATCTCGCGCTCGGGCCGCGGCGGGCGCGGCATGCGGCGCGTGAGGTGCTTGCGCCACGCGCCGACGAGGCCGATCCGCCACGCGTAGTAGCCGGTCTTGCCCGGGATCGCCGAGAAGTCCATCTTCACGAGGTGGCTGAGCGCGCGCCGCGACAGGTAGGCCGTGCGCAGCACGTGACCCAGCCGCGGGTACATCCGCTGCTCCTCGGTGCTGGCCTTAACGCGCTTGAGCAGCTGCTTCCACAGCCACTCCGGCGGGCGCCACAACGTCAGCGTGTAGAGCAGCAGGTTGTTCAGGCGCGGCGGGATCGACATGAAGGTCGCCGAGATCTCCTCGATGTCGATGCCGCGCTCCTTCATCGCCTGCTCGAGCTCGGTGTTCGGGATGACCTTCAGCGAGTAGATGAACAGCGTGTACGGGCGCTCCATGTCGTAGAGCAGCTGCAGCGTCTCGCGGATGTCGTCGCGCGTCTCGATCGGGTTGTCGGTGATGATGTCGTAGGCCGGCGGGATGTGGTACTTCGGCGAGAACGACGCGTTGACCTCACCGGCGGCGAGGATCTTCTCCGGCGGCGACGGGCGCTTGTAGAACTCCAGCGTGTTGCGGCTGCCGCTCTGGATGCCCATCCGCACGCGGTTCATCCCGGCCCAGGTCAGCAGCTCGAACTTGTCGCGCTTGACGTAGTTGGGGATCACGCCGTAGACGGCGAACGGCAGGTCCAGCTCGGCCTTCCACAGCTCGGCGAACTCCTCGATCTCGCGATACGGGATCGCCATGAAGCTGTCGTCGTGAAACGAGACGTGGCTGAGGTGCGGGAAGCGCTCGCGCGCGGTCTTTACCTCGTCGACGATGTAGCGCGCGCTCGGGTGGCGGATGCGCTTGTACTTCGCGTCGTTGGAGATGAACTTCGTGTTGCCGCAGTACGTGCAGTGAAACGGGCAGCCGATCGACCACAGCGTCGTGTAGCTCAGGCCGTCGTTCTCGATGTAGTGCTGGGCGTTCATCGGCGCAAAGCCCGTGCCGGCCTCGTAGATGACCTCGCCGTCGCCGTACTGCGGAAACGGCAGCGACTCCATCATCTCCACCGACATGAGCGGCAGGAAGTGGTTCTTGACGATCTCGCCGTCGGGTCGCTTGAACCAGAAGTTCTTCACGTCGGTCGGGTCGCGCCCTTCGATGAGCTTCTGGCGCAGCTCCTCGAAGGCGAACTCGCCCTCCCCCGTGCAGATCGCGTCGACGTCGGCGAGGATCGCGTCCTCGGGCTGGATGATCGGGTGGATGCCGCCCCAGATGACGTAGGTCGAGGGGTCGAGCTCCTTGACCTTCGCGATGAGCTTGCGGGTCAGCTCGGAGTAGCCGGTCATCGACGAGAAGCCGACGAGGTCGGCGTCGATCAGGCCCCGGGCGGCGAGCTCGAGATCCTCTTCCTCGAGCGAGCCGGCGCTGCCGAGCGTGCCGCGCAGGCCGTTGCGAATGCTGCGATAGCGGTTCGTCGACACATAACAGGACTCCGTGTCCTCGTTGATGCGCGCCGCGAACGCGGCCATCTTCCGAAACCCGCAAGACGTGATCCCGTCTTCAAGCGAGACGAGCTTGATGCGCACAGACCTGCCTCCATGCTCCGCTGGTAGGACGGCAATCGTACCGTGGCCTTCAATAGACACGCCCGATCTGCCTGCATTCGCGTCCAGTCTTGCGCGCGCCGGACGCAAACGGGCGGGCGGCGGCGGATAGCGTTGGGCGCATGGAGCGCTCGGCCACGCTCGAGGACGGGCTCGTCGCGGGCGCCGCGGCGGCGCTGCTGAGCGGCGCGCCGTCGACCCTGCACGCGCTGGCGACCCGCACGAGCCCGCTCGAGGCGACGCTCGCCGCCGGCACGCTGCTGGCGCCGCGGGCGCGCCGGCCGGGCGTGCTGCTGCTCGCCGCCGTGCCCGTCCACGTGGCCCTCTCGCTGGGCTGGGCGCTGCTGCTCGCGGCCGTGCTGCCGCGCCGGCGCACGGTGGTCTGGGGAACGATCGCGGGCCTGGCCATCGCCGCGCTCGACCTCGGCCTGATCGGCCGCCGCTACCCGCGCATCCGCGCGCTCGCGCCGGTCCCGCAGATCCTCGATCACGTCGCCTACGGGGCGACGGTGGGCGCGGTGCTCAGCCGCCGGCGGTGACGAGGCGGGCGTTCAGCGCATCGAGGACGGGCTCGATCGGCGTGAAGCACATCGTCTGAAAGAGCCCGAACACGAGCGTCGTGATACCGACGGCGCGCACGGTGCCGTTCGACGCCGGGCGCGTGTAGACGGGCCCGCCGCTGTCGCCCTCGCGCGCGATGATCGACGTGCAGACGACCCGCGTGTTGGCGATCCGGCTCGCCTGGGCATTGATGGCGCGCGCGTCGCCGGAGAGGATCACGCCGCACTGGTCGACCCCGCTCGTGCGGCCGGTGTAGCAGACCCGCCGCTTGCCGAGCGGCCGGGCGGTGCCGACGACGAACCACGGCGGGCGCGACAGCCCGCGGTTGACGACGGCGGTCGAGGGGCGGCTGTCGCCCGACGGCACCGGCAGGACGAGCGCGTCCAGGCGCCGCGTACGCCGGACGTTGCGCTGCACACGGCCGAGCACGATGCCGGCCTGCGGCGGGCGGCGCATCGCGGCGTTGCGGCGGTTGGTCGTGCCGTCGCGGCGCAGGCCACCGCAGTGGGCGGCGCTCAGCCCGCCGGGATGGCCGCGCAGCGTGATGAGAAACGCCGACGTGCACAGCACGGCGTCACCCGGCGGCCGCGCCCCGCCGACGAGCTGCGGCCGCGCGAAGATGAGCTCGCGACCGGCCATCCAGCCGTCGAGATCGGGCGACGCTCCCGGCCGCCGGATCCGCAGCGCCGCGCGGCCGCGCGTCGCGACGAGATCGAACGCGGCGCCGTCGTCGGTGGCGGCGCTGCGCAGCGGCTTCCAGCCCGCCTCGCGCAGCCGCGCGGCGCCCTGGCCCGGCGGCGCGGCGGTGACCGCGGCGACGACCGGACGCACCGCCTGACACGTGCTCGCGCTGACCGCGACGACGATGGCGTCGCCGGTCGGATCGCACGCGTCGTACTCGCCGAGCTGCGCCGAGGCGGTCGCGGCGCAGGTCAGCAGCGCGACGGCGGCGCAGGTGACGGTCTTGAGGGCCGCGATCATTCGGTGGGTGATGCTCGCAGACGCCCGCGGCGGCGGCGCTGATCGAGCGTGGCTACGCGCCAGGAGGCTCGCTGAGCCGGAGCATCGTCGCGGTGAGCGCCGTCGCGTCGACCGACCCCCGCACGCCGATCACCACGACCTGCGATGCCGGTGCCGCGTCGGCCCACGGGCGGTCGGCCTCGATGCTGTAGCGCCGACCGACGAGCTGCAGCACGTAGCGGTGCGCGGGATCCTCGCGCAGATGCAGCAGGCCCTTGCCGCGAACGACGCCGTCGGGCAGTCCCTTCAGCGCCTCGACGAGCCCGGCGCCGCTGAGTGGATCGGCCCCGCTCCAGCTCCAGGTCTCGAAGTCGTGGTGCGGCGGGTGGTCGTGTCCGGCGTGGTCATGGTCGTGGTCTGGGTTCGCGTGGACCGCGGGGGCGGCGACCTCGGGGCGGGCACCGAGCGCGATGTCGACCGGCACCGCGCCGAACGACGTCCGCACGATCGCCGTGGACGGTCCGGCCACCTCGCGCAGCCAGGCCTGCGTCGCCGTCAGCTCCGCGGGCGCCACGAGGTCGGTCTTGTTGAGGACGAGCAGATCGGCTGCGCGCAGCTGACGGGTGACCATCGACCCCGTCACCTCGTCGGTCGCCCGTGCGCGCACCGTCTCGGCGTCTGCGACGACGACCGCCGCGTCGCGCCGGTAGCCCGGCATGTCGCCGAGCACCGCGATCGCTCCGGGATCGCCGACGCCGCTGGCCTCCACGACGACGTGCTCGGGCGGGTCGTCGCGGTCGCGCAGCAGGGCGAGCTCGCCGATGAAGTCGCCGCTGACGCCGCAGCAGATGCAGCCGTTCGTGAGGCTGATCAGGTTGCCCGCGCGCGATCGCACGAGCTCGGCATCGATGTTGATCGCGCCGAAGTCGTTGACGAGCACCGCGAGGCGGCGGTCGCCCGCCTCGCGCAGGAGCCCGTTGAGCAGGGTCGTCTTGCCGGCGCCGAGAAACCCGCCGATGACCGTCAGCGCGATGGGATCGCGCGCCGTCATGCGCCCGCCAGCCTGCGGGCGACGACCCCCGCGACGCCGCGCGGCCCGCCCGCGCGCTCGACCACGCCCTCGTGATGATCGACGATCTCCAGCCGGTCGAAGGCGCGCGGCAGCTCACCGGGCGCGACTAGGTAGTCGGGATCGAAGCTGTGGCCCAGCTGCTCGACGTGCGAGCGCGCCAGCGTCTCGAACAGCAGCAGGCCGCCGGGCGCCAGCGCGTCCTGCAGCGGCGCGAAGAGGTCGCGCTGCAGGAAGTTCAGCATCACGATCACGTCGTAGGGGCCGGGCGGCAGCGGCTCGCGCTCGAGGTCGACGACGCCGACCGTGATCGTCATCGCCAGGCCACGGGCCTGCGTCGTGGCGCGCAGCGCGTCGATCGCCACGTCGGAGACGTCGATCGCCTCGACCATGTAGCCCAGCTGCGCGAGGTACAGCGCGTTGCGCCCGTCGCCGCAGGCCACGTCGAGCGCGCGCCCCCCGCCGTGCAGCAACGCCTCATGCGCGACGAGCCATTCGGCCGGCGTCTCGGGCAGCCATTCGCGTTCGGGCTGCGCGTAGCGCTCGTTCCAGCGATCGCGAGCGTTCATGCGGCGCACGGTAGCCGCTCATGCCCCGCGGCCCGGCTGGGTAGCCCCAGAATCAAGCACACGACGACGAGGGAGAGATGAGCATGGCTGAGCAGGATCCCAGGGAGTACCGTGGCGGCGTCGCCGAGGGCAACGAGGGTGGCGTTCCCCGCGAGATGGTCGACGAGCCCACCGCCGACACGTCCGCCGACCAGAACGAGCTCGGCGACGCCGTCCAGGGCGAAGTCACCGACAAGGATCCGCAGGACAGCGCGATCGACGAGGCCGGCGGCGACGATGCCGACGCCACGTCGGGCCTGACCGGTCGCACGGCCGACAGCGCCGAGGAGCTCACCGACGACAACACCAAGGGCAAGTGGGACGTCGCCAACGCCGCGCTCGGCGACACCGGCAAGACGAAGTAGCTAGTTCAGGCGCGCGCGGAGCCCCCGCAGCTCCGCCGCCAGCCCCTCTCGCAGCTCAGGCTGGAGCGAGAGCTCCAGCCGCATCTCGGCCGCGCGGATCGCGCGGCCGAGGTCGTTGCGGCGCGTGTACGAGCCGACGAGGTTGTTGAGCATCCGCAGCACGGTCTCGTGCGGCGCCCAGGGACGCACCTCTGCCGGGTTCGCCGCGTCGACCGGTCCGCCGCCGCCGAAGGGGTCCAGGAGCACCGGCGCGCAGCCGGCGCGAAACTGTCCGACGACGTAATGGCCCGACAGACCGACGCCGTCGAGCGCGATGCCGGCGCGGCGCGCGGTCTCGACGTAGACGACCGACAGCGCGATCGGCAGCCCGCGGCGGCGCTCGACGACGAGGTCGAGCATCGAGTGATCCGGATGGTCGTACTCCTCCTCGGCGCCGGCGAAGCCGTGGCGCTCGCCCAGCACGAAGGACAGCGCGGCGAGCTCGCCGCCGGTCGCGTCGGCGACCTCGCGCACCTCGGCGGCCAGGTCGTCCAGGCGCGCGAGCACCGCAGCGGCTTGCACCGAGCGCAGCTCCGCCGCGAGCGCCAGCGCCAGCGCGTCGAGCTGGGCGGCGGGGTCGGCGGCGAGCAGGGCGAAGGGCGGCACGGCCCCATTGTCGCGCTTGTCATCATGCGGTCATGCCAAAGATCAGGATCGACGAAGCGGACGGACTGACCGTCGCGGACATCACCCACGCGAAGTTCACCGCGCTGCCGGCGACGGCGACGGTCGCCGACGTGCGCGACTGGTTTGCGGCGAGCACGAGCCGCCGGCAGGCCTTCGTCGCCGACGACGGGCGCTATGTGGGCTCGCTGACGCCGCAGGACCTCGACGCCGCCGCGGACCCGCAGCGGCCGGCGGTCGAGGTCGCCCAGGACGGACCCACGGTCTCGCCCGCGGCAAGCGCGTCGGAGGGCCGCGACCTCGCGCTGCTGACCGATTCGCGGCGGGTCCCGGTCGTCGACGACGACGGGATCCTGCTCGGCGTCGTCGCCGTCACCGGCGACATGCAGAGCTTCTGCGGGACGAGCTCCGGCAGCGACTGACGGCGCGCGCCGCGTGCCGGGCGCGCCTGCGCCGGGCCCGCGCCCACGCCGAGAGCCCGCGCCTACGCCGGGGGCTTGGCCGGGTTCAGCTCGCGGGTCTTGCGGGCGGCGACCGTGGCGGGATGGTCGTGGCCGAGCAGCCGCTCGCTCTCGGCGACGACGAGGTTCTGCAGCGCCTCCCCGTCCTCCAGGCGTCCGGCCATCCGGTAGGAGGACGCGAGCGCGGCGCGCGCCTGCAGCGTGTCGAGGTGATCGGCGCCGTGGATGCGCCGGCTCTCCTCGAGAATGCGCTCCTCGGTCTCGATCGCCTCGTCGACGAGGTCGGCGTTCCAGCAGGCCGAGGCGAGGTTGGCGCGTGCGTCAAGCGTGTCGGGATCGTCTTCCTCGAGCACGCGCTCGCGATCGGCCACGACCTGGCGTTGCACCTCGACGGCCTCTTCCTTGCGGCCGGCCGTGGAGTACGAGAAGGCGAGGTTCGCGCGCGCCGTCAGCGTGGCGAGGCTGTCGGGGCCGAGGATCCGCTCGGCGTCGGCGAGCACGGCCTCCTCGATCTCGATCGCCTCGGCGACGCGCCCCGCCGTCCAGTACGACGAGGCGAGGTTCGCGCGGGCCGTGAGCACCTCGGGGTGGTCGGGGCCCAAGACGCGGGTGCTGTCGGCCACGAGCTCCTGCTCGATCTCGATCGCCTCGTCGGGGCGGCCCATCTGCCACAGCGACATCGCGATGTCCGCGCGGGCGCGCAGCGTGCTCTGGTCGTCCGGCCCGCGCTGCTCGAGGCTCAGCTCGTAGGTGCGGCGCAGCCGCGCCAGCGCCTCCTCGGCCTCGGTGTCGAGCTGCTTGGCGACCTGCTTGGCGTCCTGCGGGTCGGCCAGCTCGGTGTCCTCGCCGCCGAAGATCGGCTGGGTCACGGTCCGGTCGGTGCGGACGGGGCGCGCCGGCTCGGCGTCGGGCTCGGACGTGTCGAAGAGGTCGGCTGCCTCGACGGCGGGGTCGGCTGCGTCGACGGCGCGGTCGGCCTGCTCTTCCGCGGCAGGCACCGGCGCGGCGGCCGCGGGCTTGCCGCCCTGGCGCGCGATCGTCCGGCTCTTCGTCCTCTTGCCTCGGGCCACGACGTACTCCTCCTCGTGAGCGAACCTTCGCGAAGCAATCTAGCGACGGGCGATCGCGGCCTGCGACCCTGGCGCGCGGGCGGTCGAGCCGGCGGGGCGCGAGACGGTCGGGTCAGACGGTGAGCAACTGCTCGCGCGCCTCGTCCTCGGCCGCGGCGAACTCGCAGCAGAGGTCCATCAGCGGCCCGGCGAGAGCGCGCAGGCGCGCGATGCGGTCGCGCTCCTCGGGCGACTGGTAGTCGTCGCCGTCGCGGTCGGTGACGTAGGCCCCGGCGATCTGGCACAGCAGCGATGCCTGGTCGCGCTTGAGCATGACCGTCGCATCCGGGCCGGTCTCGCGCACGGCGCCCAGCAGGTCGTCGAGCGACATGAGCGCGCGCAGCTCGAGCACGGCGCCGACATCCTCGATGCCCTCGCGGCCGATCTGCTCGCGCCGCCAGGCCAGGGTGTCGCCCAGCGCGGCGTTGTCCTCGCGGTCGACGACGGCGTCGCAGACCACGCTGCGCTCGGCCGGGGCAATCCGGTAGCTGCGATCCATGAATGCGGTCATACCCATATCCGCATCATCGGCATCCGGGGTCCATACCGTTATGTACGAGGGGCCGGAATCGATCGGATGATTTGCGCCCGCAGGGCCAAGCGGTCATGAGCCGGCCACCGCGGTCTGGCGGGCGCGTGCGACGTCGGCGGCGAATGCATCGACCTCGGCGGGCGTCGTGTCCCAGGAGCACATCAGGCGTACCTCGCCCGTGCTCTCGTCCCAGGTGTAGAAGTACCAGTCGCGGCGCACCCGCTCGGTCACGCCGGACGGCAGGATCGCGAACACGCCGTTGGCCTGCACCGGCTGGGTCAGCCGCACGCCGGGGACGGCGAGCAGGGCGTCGGCGAGGCGCGTGGCCATCGCGTTGGCGTGCGCCGCGCTGCGCTGCCACAGGTCGCCCTCGAGCAGCGCTACGAACTGCGCGGCGAGAAAGCGGCCCTTGGATGCCAGCTGCAGCGTCTGCTTGCGCAGGAACGCAAATCCCTCCGCGAGGGCGGGGTCGCAGAACACGACCGCCTCCCCCATCAGCAGGCCGTTCTTCGTCGCGCCGAAGGAGACCGCGTCGACGCCGACATCGGTGGTGATCTCGCGCAGCGAGACGTCCATCGCGGCGGCCGCGTTGGCCAGGCGGGCGCCGTCGACGTGCAGCAGCAGGCCCCGCTCGTGAGCGAAGTGCGCGAGCGCGCGCAGCTCGTAGGGACTGTAGCGGGTGCCGAGCTCGGTGCTCTGCGTGACGCTGACGACGCGCGGCTGGACCGCATGCTGGTCGCCGAGCCGCCCGAGCTGCCACGCGACGTGCTCCGGCGTGAGCTTCGCGTCGTGGGTCTGGACGGCCTGCAGCTTGACGCCGGCCAGCGCCTCGGCCGCGCCGCCCTCGTCGACGTCGAGGTGCGCCTGGGCGGTGCAGATGACCGACTGCCAGGGCCGGCAGAGCGCGCGCAGGCACAGCACGTTGGCGGCGCTGCCGTTGAAGACGAGGTAGGCCGCGGTCTGCTCGCCGAAGTGCGCGCGCAGCAGCTCTGCGGCGCGGGCGGTCCACGGATCGTCGCCGTACGCCGTGGCGTGGCCTTCGTTCGCGTCGGCCAGGGCTGCGAGCACCTCGGGATGCGCTCCTGCGTTGTTGTCGGACGCAAAGCCCTTCATCGGTCTCACAGTAGAGGGCGCGCCGGTGGCGTCGTGTGACATAGCTCGCACGACCCCGCGGGTTGCGGCACGATGCACCGTGCGATGGCGATCGGCGACAGTCACGCAGGCACGCCGCTTCCCGGCGTCGCCGACCGGCAGGCGGCGGCCCGCCGGCACCTGTGGCTGCACTTCACGCGGATGGGCGGCTACGGGCCCGACGACGAGATCCCGGTGATCGTGCGCGGCGAGGGCTGCTACGTCTACGACGAGCACGGGCGCCGCTATCTCGACGGGCTGTCGTCGCTGTTCTGCGTCAATGCCGGCCATGGCCGGCGCGAGCTCGCCGCCGCGGCCGCCGCCCAGATCCGCGAGCTGGACTTCTTCACGAACTGGAGCTACGCCCATCCGCGGGCGATCGAGCTGGCCGAGCGGATCGCCGGGCTCGCGCCCGCGGGGCTGGAGCGCGTGTTCTTCACCTCGGGCGGCTCGGAGGCGGTCGAGTCGGCCTGGAAGCTCGCGCGCGCCTATCACCGCCTGCGGGGCGAAGCCGGGCGGACGAAGATCGTCGCGCGCGAGCTCGCCTACCACGGCAGCTCACTCGGCGCGCTCGCGGCGACCGGGCTGCCCGAGCTCAAGGCGAGCTTCGAGCCCGTCGTCGCCGGCGCCTGTCACGTGCCCAACACGTGTGAGTACCACTGGCCCGACGACCGCGCTCGGCTGTGGGCCGCGGAGGCGATCGAGGCGCGGATCGTCGCCGAGGATCCGGCGACCGTCGCGGCGGTGATCCTCGAGCCCGTCCAGAACGCCGGCGGCTGCTTCGTCGCCCAGGACGGCTACTTCGCGCACGTGCGCGAGACCTGCGACCGCCATGGCGTGCTGCTCATCTCCGACGAGGTCATCTGCTCGTGGGGACGGCTGGGCCACATGTTCGGCTGCGCGCGCTACGGCTACGTGCCCGACGTCATCACGACGGCGAAGGGGCTGACGTCGGCGGTCGTCCCGATGGGCGCGATGGTCGTCGCCGAGCACGTCGCCGAGCCGTTCATGCGCGAGGGCGCGTCGTTCGAGCACGGCTTCACGTTCGGCGGCCATCCGGTGGCGGCGGCCGTGGCGCTGGCGAACATCGACCTGCTGGAGCGCGACGAGCTGTGCGCGCACGTGCTCGCCAACGAGGCCGGGTTTCGCGCGATGCTCGACAGCCTGCGCGACATCGAGATCGTCGGCGACGTACGCGGTGCGGGCTACTTCCACGCGATCGAGCTCGTCAAGGACCGCGCGACGAAGGCCGGCTTCGACGACGTCGAATCCGAGGAGCTGCTGCGCGGCTTTCTCTCCGGCGAGCTTTATCGCCGTGGGCTCATCTGCCGGACCGACGACCGCGGCGACCCCGTCCTCACGCTGGCTCCGCCGCTGGTCGCCGGGCCGCAGCAGTTCGAGGAGCTGGAGGCGATCCTGCGCCCGGTGCTGGTCGAGGCGTCGCGCCGGGCCGGGCTGCGGCCATGAGCGCCGGCGCGGGAGCGGGCACCGGCGCGGGCGCAGGCGTGGCCCCACCCGACAACTTCCTGGCGCTCGAGGACCCGTACGGGACCCTCGCGCGCGCCCGCGTGCTGATTTTGCCGGTGCCGTTGGAGATCACGGTGAGCTGGCGCGGCGGGACGGCGGGCGGACCGCGCGCGATCATCGCGGCGTCGCAGCAGGTCGAGCTCTACGACCGCGAGCACGACCGCGAGCCGGCACTGGACTACGGCATCCACACGCTGCCGGCGCTCGCGCTCAGCGCCGACGCGGCGGTCGCCGTCGCCGAGATCGCCGCCGCCGTGGCGGACGCCGCCGCCGGCGGGCGGCTCGTCGTGGCGCTGGGCGGCGAGCACACGATCAGCGCCGGCGTCAACCACGGTCTGCTCGAGGCGCTGGGCGGCCCGGTCACGGTCGTGCAGCTCGACGCCCACAGCGACCTGCGCGACGCCTACGCGGGGACGCCGTTCAGCCACGCCTGCGTGGCGCGCCGCATCCTCGAGGACCCGCGCGTGGAGCAGATCCTGCAACTCGGCGTGAGATCGGTCGATGCCGAGGAGGTGGCGTTCGCGCGCGCGAGCGACGGGCGGGTGCGTGTCTGGTACGCGGAGGACGTCCACGGCGACGGCTGGCGCGAGGAGTTCGCCGCTCGTGTCCGGGGACGACGGATCCATCTGACGATCGACGTCGACGGCCTCGACCCCGCCGTCGTTCCCGCGACCGGCACGCCCGAGCCCGACGGCCTGAGCTGGCGCGAGGCGCTGGACATCGTCCGCACGACGGCGGCGGAGGGCTCGATCATCGGCATCGACTGCGTCGAGCTCGCGCCGCAGCCGGGACTGCACCACGCCGACTTCGCCGTCGCGAAGCTGCTCTACACGACGATCACCTACGCCATGAACGGAGGCTGAGCCGCTTGCAGCACGCCAACGAGGTCAAGGCCTTCATCGAGCATCACTACCGCCACTTCAACTCCGCGGCGCTGATCGACGCGGCGCGCGGCTACCGCGACCTGATCGACGCCGGCGGGAGCATGTTCCTCACGCTGGCGGGCGCGATGAGCACCGCCGAGCTCGGCCTGTCGCTCGCCGAGATGATCCGGGCGGGGAAGGTCGACGCCGTCTGCTGCACCGGCGCGAACCTCGAGGAGGATGTCTACAACCTCGTCGCCCACGACCACTACGTGCGCGTGCCCGAGTACCGCCAGCTCACGCCACGCGACGAGCAGGACCTGCTCGAGCGGCACCTCAACCGGGTCACCGACACCTGCATCCCCGAGGAGGAGGCGATCCGGCGCATCGAGGACGCGATCCTCGACGAGTGGACGCGCGCCGACGCCGCCGGCGAGCGGCTGTTCCCGCACGAGTTCCTCTACCGGATCCTGCGCAGCGGGCGGCTGCACGCACAGCACCAGATCGACCCGGCGGACTCGTGGCTCGTCGCCGCCTGCGAGCGCGACCTGCCGATCTTCGTGCCCGGCTGGGAGGACTCGACAAGCGGCAACATCTACACGTCGCACTGCCTGAAGGGAACGATCGGCAACGTTCACACGGTGCGCACGGGGGTGGAGTACATGATGGAGCTGACCGCGTGGTACCAGGCGCAGTCGGCAGCGCGGCCCGTCGGCTTCTTTCAGATCGGCGGCGGGATCGCCGGCGACTTCCCGATCTGCGTCGTGCCGATGCTGCGCCAGGACATGGAGCTGGGCGACACCCCGCTGTGGAGCTACTTCTGCCAGATCTCCGACTCGACGACGAGCTACGGGTCGTACTCGGGCGCGGTGCCCAACGAGAAGATCACCTGGGAGAAGCTGGCGATGGACACGCCGCGGTTCGTGATCGAGTCCGACGCGACGATCGTCGCGCCGCTGGTGTTCGCGTACGTGCTGGCCGACCGATAGCGGGCCGCCCCGGCGGGGCGTGTCGATCCCGCCTCGCCGGGGAGTGGGATTCGACCCACCATTACTACACTGCGCCCGATGAGCCAGTCCGACGACGACGCGCTCTTCGGCGCCGAGCACGTCCGCGTCTATCGCGAGACCGACGGCGCCCGCGGCTATCGCTGGCGCGGGACCACGATCCTGCTGCTGACCACGACGGGCCGCTCCTCCGGCGAGGAGCGCACGACGCCGCTGATCGGGCGCCCCGACGACGGACGGTGGATCGTCATCGCATCCAAGGGCGGCGCGCCGGAGCACCCGGCGTGGTACCGCAACCTCGAGGAGAGCCATGAGGCGACGATTCAGGTCGAGGCAGACGTCGTGCCCGTCGTGGCGACGACTGCCGAAGGCGAGGAACGCAGCCGCCTGTGGTCGCTGATGACCGAGGTCTGGCCCGCCTACGACGAGTACCGGGCCAAGACAGACCGCGAGATCCCGGTCGTCGTGCTCAGCCCCCGCTGAGCCGCTCAGGCGCTCGACGACCCGCGTTCGTGCATGCGCTGCGTCCCCACGCGGCGGATCTCGGCGACGAGCCGCGGGTGCTCGCGCGCGAGCTCGTTGAGCGCGCCGCCCGGGAAGGTCAGCAGCGTGACCTCCGTCAGCGCGCGGACCGACGCGATCCGCGGATAGCCGAAGCCCCCGCCCCAGTCCAGCGCGGCCAGCTCGCCGAAGAACTCGCCCTCGCTCAGCCGGTTGACGGCCGCCTCGTCGATCAGCACCTCGACGTCTCCGGCGAGGATCACGTAGAAGTCCAGCGCCGCGTCCCACTGCTCCACGATCGACTCGCCCGGCGAGCGCCGCTCGACCCGCACCAGCGATGCCACGTGCCCCAGCCCGGCGCGGTCCACCGTCGAGAACAGCGCCAGGTCCAGCTCGGCGAGCGTGTCGGCGGTGACGCCGACCGAGCCGCTCGGCGGGCTGCGCCGCCGCAGCGGGGCGTGGCGCATGTCGCGATCGCGGCGGTAGGTCACGGCCGCCGCCGCGGGCGTGAGCGCCGCCGGCTCGCACGTCTCGAAGAAGTCCATGACGCGATCGACGTCGGCCTGCGCCGTGGTGTGGTTCAGGACGCAGACGCGCAGTGCGTAGCGCCCGCGCAGGACCGTCGAGGAGATGAGCCCCAGGCCGCTGCGCTCGAGGCCGGCGACGAGCGCGGCGTTGCGGCGGTCGGCATCGTCGTCGTCGGACGCGACATCCGCGAAGCGCCGCCGGAAGCAGACGATCCCCAGCGACGGTGGCGCCATGAGCTCGAGGTCCGGGTCGGCCCGCACGCGGTCGCACACGTGCTGCGCGAGGTCCAGCGAGCGGTCGATCGCCTCGCGAAACGCGCGGGCGCCGAAGTACTGCAGCGACAGCCAGACCTTGAGCGCGCGCGAGCTGCGCGAGAGCTGCACGCCGCGATCGCAGAGGTTGACCTCCTCGTCGGCCTCCACGGAGTCCTGCAGGTAGTCCGGCGTCATCTGAAACGCCGCGCGCAGCGTGTGGTCGTCGCGCACGAGCAGGGCGCCGCATTCGTAGGGCTGGTAGAGCCACTTGTGCGGATCGAGCGTCACGGAGTCGGCGCGCTCGATGCCGCGCAGCAGCGCGCGGCCGCGCTCGGTCAGCCCGGCGAACCCGCCGTACGCCGCGTCGACGTGCAGCCAGACGCTGCGCTGTTCGCACAGCGTCGCCAGCTCGTCCAACGGGTCGATCGAGCCGGTGTTCGTCGTGCCGGCCGTCGCCGCGACGAACAGCGGCCGGCGGCCCGCCCGCACGTCGGCGTCCATCGCGGCCGCGACGGTGCGCGGGTCGAGGCGGAAGTCGGCGTCGTGGGGCAGCACGCGGATCTGCTCGGGCCGGAAGCCGAGCACGCGGGCGGCGCGACCGAGCGACGAGTGCCCCTGGTCGCAGACGTAGCCGACGAGGTCGGCGGACATCGCGCCGGCGAGCGACTCGCGCGCGCATGCGAGCGCGGTGAGGTTCGCCGCCGAGCCGCCGCCGACGAGGATCCCGCCCGCGAGCGCCGGGTAGCCGATCCAGTCCTTGAACCAGCTCAGCACCTCGAGCTCGAGCTGCGTCGGGCCGGCGGACTCCATCCACGAGCCGGCGTAGACGTTGCACGCGCTCGCGACGAAGTCGCCCAGCGCGCCCGGCCACGTGCCGCAGGACGGGATGAACGCGAAGAAGCCCGGATGGTCGCCGCGGCTCACGAAGGGCAGGACATCGCGCTCCAGGCGCTCGACGATCGCCTCGAACTCCTGTCCGTCCTGGGGCGGCGGGCCCGACAGCCGGGCGCGCATGTCGGCCGGGGCGGCGCGCCGCAGCGGCGGGATCGACGGATCGGTCAGGCGCGCGACGAGCATGTCGACGGTGCGATAGCCGAGCGCGCGCATCGCCTCCGCGTCCATGCCGAGCGGATCGCCGGTGCCGCCGTGCCCAGCCACTCCCATCAGGGGACAACCTACATATTCATCCGCTGCCGAGCGCCTCAGGACGAGACCAGACGAGCCGGCCCGCCCAGCACGCAGCGCAGTCCAGCCGGGCGGCCGGCCGCTTCCCGCCAACTCGCACGGCCGCCAGGCCGGCGAAGCTGGCGTCCGCAGATCAGCACGTCGGCGGTTGCGTTCAACCGCGGACGTTCGACGCCGCGCTTGGTCGCCCGCCTCGTGGCGTATGCCAACGCTATTCCGATGTCCGATGTCCGATGTCCGATGTCCGACGACGGCACGATCGGACGACTCGAATCATCGAGCAGTGTAATGCTCACCACCTGTGCCCAAGCCGAAGCGAGCTCTTCGACGCCGCGGCTCCGCCAAGCTGGCGTCCTGCGCGTGTTGGCCGTGGTAGGCCGTCGACGAGCCGGGTCGCGTCGGGGCCCGCAGCCGCGCAGGGTTGGTCGCGCGGTTGTGACGGGCGCGTCTTCCGGTATCGGACGCGAGTTGGCGCGCGACCTCGCCGCTCGCAAGTACGCGCTTGTACTGGTCGCCCGTCGGACAGATCGACTTGAGCACCTAGCGGCTGAGTTGCGCGATCGCCACGGCGTCGAGGTGGAGGTGCGGCCGTGCGATCTGGCCGACCAGCAGCAGCGCGCCCGGCTTTGCGGTGAACTGCGGGCGCGACCCGTTTCCGTGCTGTGTATGAGCGCTGGAGTCGCCGCTCTCGGGCCGCTCGCCAGGGCCAACCCGGCCCGACAGGCTGAGGAGCTCGCGGTCAACGTGATCGCCGTGCATGAGCTGACGCTGGCCGTGCTGCCGGACATGGTCGACCGAGACGAGGGAGCGATCCTCGTGACGGGCTCGACAGCCGGTCTGCAGCCAGTCCCTTTCGCGGCGACCTACTCGGCGACGAAGGCGTTCGCCAACACGTTCGCGGAGGCGCTCGGTGTCGAGTTGCAGGGCACGAACGTAACCTGCACCGTGCTCGCGCCCGGGCCTGTTCGGACGGAGTTCTGCAAGGTCGCCGGCGTTCCGCGCCTCGAGTCGATCAGTTGGTGGTTGTCATGGCAGGACCCAGACCGTGTGGCGCGCGATGCGCTGGATGCGATGGACCGCGGCCGCCGGATCGTCACGCCAGGCCCGATGGCCAAACTGCAGGCGTTCGCGGGTCGCCAGGCGCCTCGAGCACTGCTCTTGCCGGTCTTGCGTGTGGCTATGCCCATTGCGTTGCGCTTCGGCGCGCGGACGAAGAGGCGGGCTTGACCGCCTCACGCGGATTGCCGACGACGAGTGCGTGACCTCACGGCATCGACGTGAGGACGAACAGCGCGATCTCGCGGTTCGACGCCGTGCGCTGATACCGCGGGTACGCCCGCGACAGCTCGATGGCTTGGGCCCAGATACGCGCGCGTCGCGCGCCAGTCACCTCGACCGCGCAAACGGCATGCGCGACACCCCGGATCGCGACGCTGGCACGCGGATCTGCTCGTAGGTTGTGATACCAGCCGGGATGCCGTGCCTGACCGAAGTTCGATGCGATCACGGCGAAGCCGTCATCGGTCTGGAGCCCGACTACCGCCACGGTGCGCGGCGCACCAGTCTTGGCGCCCGTGGTCGTCAGCATCACGACCTGAACGCCGGTGAGGGCGCTTGTGACCGTGAACCTTCCACGCGTGAGGGTGTACGCCAGCTTGTCGATTCGGTGCAGCCTACGCCTCAAAAGACCGGTTCCAAGAGGCGTGGCACCCATCCAGCGTGCCGCTTTGTGGATGGCGTTCGCTTGCGCGTAGGTTCGAGTGGGGCGGCTGGCCGAAGCTCTCAGAGGCATGCGGTCTCGCTGCCGTTCGAGGAGACTGCCCCCGTCACCGATGGCGTGGTGCCCGGGATCGCGCACGACGAAATGGGGCCGGTCATGCGGCAGGATTGGTTGCGGCCGCGTCATGCGCGGCGGCCTCCGCGCATGACGTGCTTTTTGGATCCGCCTAGATCCGCAGGAACGCTGCCACACCCACGGCACTGATCCCGGTCGCCGGTGTCAGCAGGCAGTTGCCGGTGAAGCCCGTCGGCAGGGGCACGCCGACGACCGTCGAGCCTTGCAGCGCGCCGCCGGGAACCTTGATCGTCAAAAGGAAGACAGGACCCGGAGCCGCAGTCAACTCGGCGGTGACCGTCGACGTGTCGCCATTGTTCCACGTCACGGTACCCGCGAGACTCGCGCTGGCGAGGCCGCCAAGACCGACGTTCACACAGCCTAGCGTCCCAGTGCCGGAGACCTCGACGGTCCCTCCGGTGTAAGGCACGCCGGTGAGTATCGAAGAGCACGGAGTGGCCGGCGACACGGACGTGCCGACGGCGAGGTCGCCAGCGAACGTCTGAGGTCCGGGCGCCAGCGAGACACCCGGTGAGGCGGTGAACGTCGCGGCGAATGGGCACATCAGGTCCACGGCTTGAGCGGAAGCCGATTGTGCTGCACCGAGCACCGGTAGCACGACCAGCGCTGCGCACAACGTGCGACGGACACGCTTTCCCATGACCTCACCCCTTAATCAGCCCGGCGAAACTCCCCGTTCATCGACCCTAGCGACGATCTGAGACCTTGGCAAGAGCAGGGCGCGCGGTCGCCGATGTCGCGGCGGTAGCGTGTGAGGCCCGGTGCTCGCTACTGTGCAACCGACCGATGCTCGACGAGACTGAGCCTCCGATACCCGGGGCGCAGGCGACCGGTGGCGCATGGCCACGCCACCTCGGGATCATCACCGATGGGAACCGACGCTGGGCGCGCGAGAATGGGCTCTCGACGCTCGAGGGGCACTGGCACGGAGCCAACCTGCTGCGCAGGATCGCCGTCGAGGCGTTCGCTCGTGGCGTCGACTACGTCTCGGCATACCTGTTCTCGACGGAGAACTGGAGGCGCCCACCGGTCGAGGTCAACGGCCTCATGGACCTCTTTCAGGTCATAGCGACCGATCACGTCGAGTATCTGCACGAGCACGACGTGCTGATCAGATTCCTCGGGCAGCCGCATGGTCTGCCGCGCTTCATCACTTCCGCGGTTGACCGCGCGGAGAAGCGCACCGCCCGCAACACCGGCGGCTCGCTGGCATTGTGCTTGAACTATGGCGGTCAGACCGAGATCGCCGATGCCGTAGCGGCGCTGGTCGCCTCGGGCGTCGCCGCCGCTGACGTGTCGCCGCAGATGATCGCCGACTTCCTCTATGCGCCGGACATCCCGCCGCTCGATCTCATCATCCGCACGGGCGGTGAGCAGCGACTGTCGAACTTCATGCTGTGGCGCGCCGCTTACGCGGAGCTCGTGTTCGTAGACGCGATGTGGCCGGCATTTACGATCGCGGACCTCGAGGCCGCGCTGCACGACTACGGCGTCCGTGCTCGACGCTTCGGACGCTGAGCCAATCGCGAGGCCCGATCGACGTTGCACCCCCGCGTCGGTAGATGCACATGTTCGTAACTGAGATCGTCAGGTGATCTGCTATACCACCCGCCTTGACCGGCGGCGCGGACGTCCTCTACCTCGCCTGCGTCAGCCGCTCCTTCAAGGCGTCGGCAGGGGCTGTGACAGCTGTCGCCGATGCAACGTTGCGGCTATCCCGCGGCGAGGTCGTCGCGGTCGTCGGTCCGAGCGGGTCGGGAAAGACTACGTTGTTGCAGATCGCCGGTACCATCGATCGGCCAACGAGCGGTCACGTGTACATCGAGGGACGCGACACGGCCGATTTCAACGGTCGGGCGCTCGCAACGCTGCGGCGCCGCCGCCTCGGATTCGTCTTTCAGACGTTCAACCTCATGCCGGGCCTGCCGGCGCTTGACAATGTGGCCTTGCCGCTCCGTCTGGACGGACGCTCGAAGGCGCACGCGGGCGACCGGGCGCGACAGTTGCTCGTTGAGGTGGGTCTCGGTCATCGCCTGGACCATCTCCCCGCGCAGCTGTCCGCGGGCGAGCAGCAACGCGTCGCGCTGGCGCGAGCGCTGGCCAACGCACCCGCCGTCGTGCTCGCCGATGAGCCGACAGGAAGCCTCGATCGCGCAACCGGCACGAGAGTCATCGAGCGGTTGGTGCGTGCCGCGCGCGACCACGACGCCGGCGTGCTGCTGGTCACCCACGACGTCGCCGTCTCGGCGGTTGCTGACCGTGTCGTACACATGTCCGACGGACACTTGGAGTCGGTCGTCGACGCGTGAACGCCACGGTGGCGACCATCGGGATAGCGATCGCCGGGTTGCGCCAGCGTCGCGGACGATCGGCCATGTGCGTGGTCGGCATCGCTGCAGGAGTGGCGCTTTCGGTCACGGCGCACATACAGACCACGAGCGTCACCGAGGGGCACGAGCGGACCGAGCGCGCGGTCGTGGGCGTTGCCTCGATCGAAGCGGTCGCGCGCGGACCGGTCGGCATGCCCGTATCGGTGTTCCGCGCGGTAGCCCGTCTGCCTTCCGTGCAGGCGGTAGCACCCATCACCGTTCAGGATGTAGCCCTCGAGGGACCTCGCGGCCGTGCGACCGTGGCATTGCTCGGTGTCGACCGGAGGATGCGGGAGCTCGGCTCATCGCTCGCGTCGACCATCCATGGTCTGCTGGAGGCCCGCGACGTCGGCGTGTATCTCCCCGTCCATCTCGCCCGCAGGCTTGGGCTGGCGCCCGGCGACCGCCTGACCGTGATCGGACCCGCAGGGCGGCGGGAGACGCTTGTCAGCGCCACCCCGAGCCGAGTGGGCGACCAGGACATCGGCTCGGCTCCGATTGCCGTGGCGCCGCTGGGCCTCGCCCAGACGCTTACCGGACAGGGCGGCCGACTCACACGACTTCTGATCAAGGAATCCGGGCACACGGATGCCGATCGACGCGCGTTGCGCGCCGCGGTGGGTCCGCGCGGCGAGCTGCGTTCGCCGGGCTGGCAATCGGGACTGCTCGCCCAGGCATCCCAGCTGTTTCGCCTGACGACCAATCTCTTTTCGGCGCTGTGCCTACTGCTGGGTGCCATCGTGGTCTACGCCGTCACCCTTCTCGCGGCCGTAGACCGTCGACGCGAGATCGCGACGCTCGCGGCCCTGGGATGCGCTCCTGCACGCCTCATCGGCGTGCTGGTCTGCGAAGCCGTCGTGCTCGGAGTGGCGGGCGGGGTCACGGGAACCGTCTTGGGATGGGGACTCGTCCACGCGCTGGGGCCGCTGCCGTCGGACCATCTGTCCTTCGCGTTCACTACGTCGGACCCTCTTCAGCTCGATCGGTTCACAGCGCTGGCGGGCGTCCTGGCGGGCATCGCCGTTTCGATCGGCGCGACGATCCTTGCCAGTGCGAAACTGGCGTTCGACGCACCCGCGAGCGCGCTGTCGATGCAGCGCGAGGACCCGCGATCGCCGGTTTCGCGCCTCAACAGCTTCGCGGGAGCGACGGCCTGGGTTGTCGCGGGGTTCGTCACGCTGATCGCCCCGAAGCTCGGCGCGGTGACCCTCTGCCTGGTGGTCGCTGGAGCGGTCTTGCTCGCACCGGCTCTGCTGACCGTGCTCCTCCGAATCATTGGAGCTGCGCTGCCGCGACCAGCCGGTGCGGGAAGCCTTGGCATCTCGGAGATCCGTCACTCGCCCAATAGAGGCGCCGCGATCACCGCGATAGTGGTCGTGGTCGCGGTCGGCATCATCGCGATCAACTCCTCGGACCTCAACCTCGGGCGCAGCGCTGACGCGGTGGCCGAGAGCACCTTCTCGTACACGGACCTATGGGCAACCGTTGTCGACAACGATGCATGGCTGAGTCGAACCATGAGCCCGGCCGCGCGGGGCGTGCTACGTGCGCAGCCCGGAGTGGCACATGTTCGCAGCCATCGGTCGGTCTTCCTTGACTGGCAGAATCGGCGCATCCTGGTCTATGCGTACGACACCCTGGCCACGAACTCCAACCTCAGGGTGGACGCCGATGGCCGGCTCCTCGATAGGAACGTCGCTCGATCGCTTGGCGAAGGGACCGCGATGCTCATCAGCCGCGAGTTGGCCGAGGCACACCGCGTCGGACTGGGAGACAATCTGACCGTTCCGACTCCATCCGGCCCGCAACGGCTGGAGATCGTCGGCTACGTCTCCAACTACGGGTGGCAACCCGGCATCCTCGGCCTATCCTCAGCTGCGATCAGGCGCTGGTGGCACGAGCCGACGCTGACGGGACTTGAGATCTATGTAACAGCGGGGACCCCGGCAGCGGCCGTGCGAAAGCGTCTCCAAGCGATCGCGGCACCGCTTGGGGTCGAGATCGACTTCCCGTCTCAGCTGCGCCAGCGCGTGCGCGACACGACGAACGCAGGCTTGGTACCGCTTCGAAGGATCGCGTGGCTACTGACGCTCCTCGCCCCGCTTGCGCTCACCGCCAGTTTCGTAGCCGCAATCATGCAACGGGCACGACGAATAGCCACCCTTCGGGCCATCGGGATGCAGGACCGACAGGTGCTCGCATCCCTCACCGCGGAATTCGCGGCAATCACATTGGCCGGCACGCTCGCCGGCCTCGCCGGAGGACTCGTGGCGCACCGCCTCGTCCTCAGGTACCTCGAGACTGCCCACGGCTACCCGGTGGTCTACGGTGTCGAACCGACGGCGCTCGGTCTCGCGGTCGGCTTCTGCGCCGCTGCCGCACTCGTCGTGCCGCTCGTGTCGCTGCGCTGGCTTTCGAAGACCCGCGTCCGAAACAGCTTCGCGGATGCATAGGTCCCTCACCGCGACCTCGATCGGGATCGCAATGACCGTCGCCGCCTGCGGAGCGCATGAGGAGAAGGCGGCCGACGCACCGCACATCCGGCTGTCACCTTTACGGCAACCCGATCGCGCCGATTGCGCAGTCCCTCGGCTAACGACTCGTCATCGTGCGGCCGATCGCGTTCCGCGACCCGGCGCGTACCGATACCGCCTTGCTGGCACGCAGGGACTGAGCGGAGAACCATCAAGCACCCTGCGGGGCGAGATGACGGTCACGGTGACGTCCGCGCGTGAGATCGGAAGGCTGCGTTGCTACCGCGTGCGGCACGCGCTCGCCGCGGACATCAGTGAGACGGCGACGTTCGTCGTTCGGGGAGATCGCCTGTACATCACGCAGCTACAAAGTCTCGTGGGTGGACACGACACGCGCTACGAGCCCGACCCGCCCGTGCTCGCATTCGATCCTGATCGTACAAGCTGGGCAGGCGCCTTCTCAGGAGCCACCTCCGGCAGCTACAGAGGCAGGTTGGTCGGACGTCGGTTCTTCCAGATCGCTGGCGATCGAGTGCGCGCGGTCGGCGTACGCCTCACGCTCGCCACAAGCGGTGAGAGCACCGGAATCCGAAGCTCGCTGCAGTGGGGTGACTCCCGCTCGAGCCTCGTGGTTCACGAAACCGTCAGAGACCAACGCAACTTCGGCGTGGATCAGTTGCGGCTGAGCTACCGCGCCAGGGCGCGCGCCCTCGCCCCTCGACCATGAGCGCCGCGCGCCGCAACTGGATACTTGGCGGCGCGTTGATCGCTCTGCTCACTGCCATCAACGTGCAATTGTTCACGGCGCAACACCCGCCTTCTCGCGAGGCCAACCGTCCCGCTACGGTTCCGGCATTGCCTGACGATGGGGGAGATGAGGACCGCGGCGCGCTCTTGCACGAGCTCGATGCGATGACCGCTGGCATCACGCAGCCACTCGAGGCCCTCCGCAAGGACCTCAAGGCAGAAGCCCGGGCAAACGCTGCAACGATCGGCGGGCTCGGCCCGCAACTCGCCGCCTTCGGCCGACGCTCAGCAGCGATCCAGGCAGCACTGCGCGATCTCGGTGAAACCGGACGCCGATTGCTCCAGGAAACAGCGGGAATACAGAGTCTTCCTGTCGCCACGGCGGAGCTACGGCGTCTGCGACGCACCTTTGCGTCGATGCTCAAAGAGCTGCGAGCGTTACGCGAGGAAACCCATAGCCTGAGCCAGGGCATCCCCGAGCTCGCTCAGCAGCTGGCGGCTACGAGAGGCAACCTATCCGACGTGACCAGGACGCTACGCGACACCAACGCGGCACTCGACCGCTCCGCACGATGCCTTCGCCGTCCGATCATCTGCCGCTGATTGGGGCGTCATCGCGCCCGGTCGAGCTACAGGTCGCGCCGACCACCGCGCGAGGCCGAGGCCGACGAAGAACGGCACGCCGGCCGCCGTCGCCGAATCGCCGAGCAGGCCGAGGACGGAGATGAGCGCCAGGACCGCCGTCCGCGCCGGTGGGAGCGCCACGCAGGCGCTGTAGTGTCGCTCCGTGCGCGGCGGGGAGGCACTTCGGGAGGGCCTGGCGACCCGCTCGCTGCGCCTGTACGTGCTCGCCGGCGCCGCGATGTCGCTGGCGCTGTGGGCGTTCACGGTCGTATTGGCGATCGCCGCCTACGAGTCCGGCGGCACGAGCGCGGTCACGCTGGCGGTCATCGCCCGCGTGCTGCCCGGCGCGATCGCGGGCCCGGGCACGGCGCTGCTGGCCGACCGTCGCTCGCGCCGCGCGGTGCTGCTGGCGCTGACCGGCGGCACCACCGTGCTGCTGGCGGCGCTCGTCCTCGCCACCGCGCTCGACGCTCCCCTGGCGATGATCCTCGTCCTGGCGGCCGCCTGCTCGGTCCTCGCCGGCGGCCAGGGTCCCGCGCAGGCCGCGCTGCTGCCGAGCCTCGTGCGCAACCCGCGCGAACTGGCCGTCGTCAACAGCCTGCGTCTCGGCGCGGCCAACGCCGCCTACTGCGCCGGCGCCCTGGCCGGCGGCGCGGCGGCCGCGGGGCTGTCGGTGGCCGCGGGGTTCGCGGTCGCCCTGCTCGCCTCGGCCGCTGCGCTGCTGGCCCTCGCGGCGATGAGCGCCGACGTGCTGCCCGCACATCGCGCCCCCCGCGCCGGCGGGAGCCTGACCGGCGAGCTGCTGCTCGGCCTGCGCGACGTGCGGGCCGCACCCGCGCTGCGCGACGCCACCGGCCTGCTGGCGGCGATCAACGTCGTCTACGGCGTGCTCGACGTGCTCATCGTCGTCGTCGCGATCGAGCTCGTCGGGCTGGGCACCGGCGGCGTCGGCGTGCTGAACTCGGTCTGGGGCCTGGGCGGCGTGGCGGGCGGGGCGGTGGCGCTGGCGCTGCTCGCGCACGGGCGCTTCGCGACGGCGATGGATCTCGCCGCCGCCTGCATCGCGGTACCGCTGGCGATCCTGGCCGCGGCGGCCGAGCCGGCCGTGGCGATCGCCGCCTTCGCCGTCCTGGGACTGGGCTGGGCGATCGCCGAGACGGCTGGCCAGACGCTGCTGCAGCGCCTCGCCTCCGACGAGAGCCTCGCGCGCGTCTTCGGCGTCGCCGAGGCCGGCTCGCAGGTGGCGGTCGCGCTCGGCTCGGTCGCCGCGCCCCTGCTGATCGCGGCGTTCGGCGTCCGCGGCGCGCTGCTGGCGACCGCGCTGATCGTGCCGCTCGTGGTCATCGCGCGCTGGCGGGCCGTGCAGCGCCTCGACGCCCGCGCGGTGGTGCCCGAGCGCGAGCTGGAGGCGCTGCGCGCCATCGACCTCTTCGCCCCACTGCCGCTGGCCACCGTCGAGACGCTCGCGCTGCGTGCGACACCCCGCGTCGTGCGCGCCGACGAGCAGATCCTGCGCGTGGGCGACGTCGGTGCGCGCTTCTACGTCGTCGCCGACGGGACGGTCGAGGTGCAGGCCGGGCCGGTCATCCGCCGGCTCGGGCCGGGCGACTACTTCGGCGAGATCGCCCTGCTGCGCGACATGCCGCGCACCGCCGGCGTGGTGGCGCAGACCGATGGGCTGCTCTACGGGCTGGGGCGCGAGCAGTTCCTCGCCGCGGTCACCGGCCACGCCCGCGCGGCCCAGGCCGCCGAGGCGGTCGTCGACGCGCGGCTGCGCGCGTCGAGCGGACCGCCCGTGGGCTGACCGCAGCGCCGGCCGGTCGGCCGCGCGCAGATACGCCGCGACGAGGTCGCCGTACGTTCGAAACCGCCGCCGCTACCCGCGCGCCACCCGCACGTCGTCCACGGCCGCCTCGACGAGGCTCGCCCCCGACAGGTCGGCCGCCTCGACGACGATCTGCACCGTCTGGCCCGCGAACCCGTTGAGGTTCACGCTCGCCGTCGCCCACGCGCCGTTGTCGTTGTTCGCGGCGCCGAGCTCCTGGAACACGGTCGTGCCGCCGATCCGCAGCCGCAGGTAGTCGGCCGAGGACGAGTTGCTGCCGTGGGCCATGTAGTAGGAGAAGCTCAGCGTGTAGCTCGAGCCGCCGCTGAGGGTGATCGGCGGTGAGGTGATCGCGGTCACGCCGCCGTCGACGTCGTGATCGCCCGCCGCCGTGCCGGCCAGGCGGCCGGTGACGAGGTCGTTGACGCCGCTGACCGTCGTGCCGAGCTGCTTGGCTCCGCCGGAGCTCGTGGCCGCCGGGTCACCGCGCTCGAAGCGCCCGCTCGTGGCGCCCGTCGTGCTCGCCGTCCAGCCCCGCGCGACCTCGAAGTCGTCGGAGAAGATCGTCGTGCTGGGCAGACCGCAGTACTGCGCCTCCTTGCCGATCGCCCGATACGGGCAGTCGGAGGTCTCGAGCAGTCGCAGGACCGCCTCGCGGTTGCGCGACGTCTGCGTCGCGATCACCTCGTCGGGTGGGTAGAAGCCGGGGTTCGCGGTCCTCGGGTACATCTCGAACGTGTAGCCGAAGATCTTGTGCTGACCCCACAGCCAGTCGTCGATCGTGCCGTCGGCGATGTAGAGGTCGCTGGCCTGCTCGGGCGTGTAGCCGTTGGTCGACGCCATGTCGATGCCCAGCGTCCGCAGCGTCGCCTCGTCGTCGGCGGTCAGGCCCGGCGCCGTGTTGGCGGTCGTGTAGCCGTAGGGCCACAGGACGAGCTCGGAGTACGTGTGGAAGTCGATGCCGGTCTTGATCTGCTGCACGCCGCCGACGACGCGCTGGTTGACGAAGTCGCGCACGCGTTGCGTCTCGGGGGCCGAGAAGGCGGTCGCGCCGCGATAGGTCTCCGAGGAGAACGACCCGCTCGAACCGCCGCAGCAACCCCACTGCCAGCTCCAGTTGCGGTTCAGATCGGTGCCGATCGAGCTCGAGCCGGCGTTCGGCTGGCGGTTCTTGCGCCACATCGCATAGGAGCCGGTCGAGACGTCGAACTCCGCGCCGTCGGGGTTGACGCTCGGCACGAGCCAGATCTCCCGCGTGTTGACCGCGGTCGTGATCCGCGTGTCGGTGCCGTACTTGCTCGTCAGCTCGTTGAGCAGGTACAACGCCATCTCGACCGTGAGGTGCTCGCGGGCGTGCTGGTTTGCGGTGAACAGCACCTCGGGCTCAGCCTCGTCGGTGGCGACGTTGTCGGAGATCTTCAGCCCCCAGATATCGCGGTTCTGCACCGTCTTGCCGAGGCTGAAGCGGCTGACGATCGACGGATGGGCGGCCGCGATCGCGGCCGTCTCGCTGGTCAGCTCCGCGTAGTCGTGGTACTGGGCGTCCGCCGACGGGAACGCCGCGCCGCGCGCCCGCAGGCCCTTCGTCCGCGCGGGCAGCCGCGGCTGGGACCCGCGCAGGACGCGGAAGCGCAGCCGGTTCAGCCGCCGCGCGTCCGATCGCGAGGCGCTCACGACGAGCGCGCCGTGGTCGCTGCCGACGATCGCGACGCCCGTGCGGGCGACCGCCGCGCGGTCCTTCGCGGTACGCACGCCCTCGACGCGGTAGGTCCGCACGCGCTCGTCGGCGTCGGCGGCGGCGGCCGCCGGCGCGAAAACGCCGGCCGCCAGCAGCAGCAGCCCGGCAACGGTGAGCATCGATCGCAGTCCGGTGGGGTACATCCGTGGTCCTCCTCGGGTGAGCTGTCTGCGCGTGGCGGTGGCGACGGCGAAAACGTACTCCTTCACGCGAGCGCGCGCACGATCGCACATCCGGCCGCCGGCTCGGCTTGGACGCCTCGTCCATGTGTCCAATCACGTCCAGCGCTCTCTTTGAGATCCCCTAAAGGGCCGATCAGCGGGACGTGCGGATTCCCAACTTGCCTTCCGGCGGACGTGTCCGTCTCGGAACGCGTCGGTCCACCTCGGCCGTCGCCCTCGACATCGGCGCCGACGCCGTCGTAGCGCTGCCACCCGGCGGCGCCGACGCGCGTCGTGTGCGCCAAGCAATTGTCCACCCACTGCCGGTCGGCCTCGTCGTCGACGGTGAGGTCGTCGACTCCGACGGTCTCGCCGAGGAGCTGCGCTCGCTCTTTGAGGAGCACGGGCTGCCGCGCGACGTTCGCGTCGGGCTCGCCCACCCGCGGCTCATGGTGCGGCTCGTCGAGCTGCCCGCGACGCTGGACGGAAGCGACCTCGATGGTGCGGTTCGCCATCTCGCGACCGACCTGCTGCCCGTCGGGCTCGACCAGCTCGTCGTCGACTACCGCCGCATCGGCCGCGTGCCGGGCGCCGACGGTGACGGCCTGCAGCGGATCCTGATGGCCGCGGCTCGCGTCGACGGCATCGACCGCCTCATGCAGGCGCTCGACGCCGCCGGCCTGCGGGCCCACGGCATCGCGCTCTCCGGCCTGGCGATGATCTCGGCGCTCGACCACGCGCTGCTGCCGGGCGAGGCCATCCTCTACGTCCAGGCCGGTGCGCTGACGAACGTCGTCATCACCGAGGACGGCCAGCCGCTCCTCGTCCGGGCCGCTTCGGCGGGCTCGGAGGCGATCGCCACGGGCCTCGCCGAGCGCGCCGCCATCAGCCACGAGGCAGCCCGTGCCCACGTCGCGTCGATCGGACTCGGCAAGGGCGCGGCCTCGACGGGCACCCCCGACGAGCTCGAGGCGAGCGTCTCCCAGCAGGTCCGCGAGGGCCTGCGCCGCGTCGTCGCCGAAGTGCAGTCCTCGCGCGGCGTCTACGCCGCACGGCCGGACGCCTGCGCCGTCGGCGGGGTCGTCCTGACCGGCTCGATGACGGCATGGCCCGGCGTCGCCCAGGCCCTCGAGGACGAGCTGCACCTGCCCGTCATCGTGGCCGACCGCGAGAGCTGGCCGCAGATCGACGGTCTCGGCGCAGTTCCCGAGCGCCTCGACGTGGTCGTCGGGCTGTCCCGCGCGACCGACGCGCTGCGCCCCGACCTGCGTCCCGCAGAGTCCAAGACGAACTCCGGCCATGGCCGCCGCAATCGCCGCGTGGCCACCACGAGCATCGCGACGAGCTCCAATCGTCCGTCGCGGATCGCCCAGGTCGGCGGCGGGATGCTGGCGATCGTCATCGCGGCGATCGTCTACCTCGTCGTGATCTCCAACCAGGTCAGCTCGGACCGCGAGCGGCTCGGCCAGATGCAGACCGAGCTCGTCGCCGCCGAGCAGAAGGCGGCCGCGCTGAAGCCCTACGACGACTTCGTCAAGGCTGCGGACAAGCGCCACACCGCCGTCGCGACGGTCGCCAAGACCCGCTTCAAGTGGGACCGGACGCTGACCGAGCTCGCGCGGATCGCGCCCGACGGCGTCTGGCTGACCGGGATGAAGGGCACGCTCACGCCCAGCACGCAGGTCGACGGCGGCGCTGCCGCCACGACCGGGAGCCTGCGCGCGGTGCTGTCCTCACCGGCTGTCGAACTCGCCGGCTGTGCGACGCGGGAGCGCAACGTGCCCTCCTACATCGACCGCCTGCACCTCATGACGGGCGTCACCGACGTCGGCTTCAGCCGCACGGAGAAGCTCGCCAAGAAGGGCGCCAGCGGCAGCGCACCTGCCGACTGCTTCAACAACGACACGAAGGCGGCGAGCTTCGAGCTCGTGACCTACTTCAAGCAGCAGTCGGCACCGGTGCCAGCCGGTACGACCGCGACGACGACGACGCCGGCGGCCCCCGCTCCGGCGGCCGGAACCACCCCAGCCACGGCGCCTGCCACCCAGACCGCCGCCGTACCGAGCGGAGGCTCGCGATGATGACGAACGACACACGGACGATCGCCGTCGTCGTGCTTGCCGGGATCGCCATCCTGGCGGCACTCTGGATGCTGGCGATCAGCCCCAAGCGCGACGAGCGCACGCAGGTCAAGGCCAACGTGGCGGCGCAGGAAGCGCGTCTGTCGACCGCCCAGACCCAGCTCGCCTCGTTCGAGGCCGCCAAGCAGCAGTTCCCGGTGAAGCTCGCCGAGCTCAAGCGGCTCGACAAGGCCGTGCCGGCCCGCGGCGCGATCTCGTCGCTGCTGCGCCAGCTGCAGCGGCGCGCGAAGGTGCGCAACAGCAACCTGCGCCTCGTGGCCCTCAAGCCCGGGGGCGCGCCGACGGCTGACGGAGCCGCTCCGGTCACGCCCGGTGCGTCGGTCGGCCCGGATGGCCTCGCCGCCCTGCCGTTCACGTTCGAGTTCACGGGCGAGTACTTCGACCTGCGCGACATCCTCGCGACGGTTCGTCGCTCGGTGAGCGTGCGCAAGGACAAGATCAAGGTCGGCGGCCGTCTGCTGACGATCGACGGTCTGACCTTCACGCGCACCGATCCGGCCTCCCCGCAGACGAAGGCGACGCTCAACGCCACCGCCTACATCGCCCCCGACGGGGCCTCCACCCCACCGCCGCCGGCCGCCGCGACCGCGACGACCTCGGCCACCCCCACCGGAGGATCATGATGCTTCGCAACCTGATCGACGAGATCCGCAGCCGGCGCGTGCTGGCGATCGCGGCGCTCGGCGTGCTCGTCGCGCTTGCCCTGCCGCTGCTGTTCTTGAAGTCCGCGCCGGACGGCGCACCGGGCGTCAACACCGCGGCGCCCGCCGCCGCCGAGGAGGCCAAGCTGCCGGCGCGGGCCGCCCGCCTGCTCGCCACGAGCGACGCGGGCACGGCCGCCGGCCAGGCGAAGGGGTCCGCTCAGGACCCGTTCGCCCCGCCCGCGGCCTACCGGGCCGCCGCGGCCGCCGCGGCGAAGGGCTCCGCCGGGAGCGGCGGCACGGCCTCGACCGGCGCCGCGAAGGGCGCGACCGGCACGAGCTCGAGCTCGAGCTCCACGCCGAGCAAGCCGATTCCGGTGGTGATCCAGAACGGGTCGTCGTCGAGGAAGTCCTCGTCCTCCTCGAACTCGAGCACGTCGAAGGCCAGGAGCGCTCGCACGCTCACCGTCGACATCCGCTACGGAAAGAAGAAGGACTCGCGGATCCGTCGCTCGATCCGGCGCAACCAGGGCTTCTACATCCACGGCAAGCTCGTCGCGATGTTCGTGAGGTACTCGCCGAGCCGCAAGAAGGCGATCTTCGCCGTCGCGCCCGGCCTGCACATCTCCGGCCCGGTCTCGTGCCGCGTGGAGAACGACGTCTGCCGCTACATCGACATCCCGGTCGGCTCGCACGCCTGGCTGACGATGATCACGGCCAACCGGACGGTCGTGAAGCGGCGTCTGGATGTCGTGCGCGCCCGCAGCGTGAGCGCCGGCCGGACCAGCAACGCCGCCGTCAGCGCCGAGAGCGCCTGCCTGATGGGCAAGCTCACGGCGATGAAGCCCGGCGACGGGCTCCTGCGCCGCGACGCCTGCGAGCTCTAGCGGTTCTCTGCCGATGATCGCTCGCTTCACGGACGAGGACGGCATCACGATCGTCGAGGTCATGGCCGCCATGGTCATCCTCCTCGTCGGGGTGCTCGGCACGCTCATCCTCGTCGAGGGGGGCCTGTCGAGCACCAGCCGCACGACAGCCCGCGAGCAGGCCACCAGCCTCGCTCGTGACCTCGTCGAGCGCAGCCGGCAGGTCGACTACTCGAAGATCACGCATGCCCTGGCCCCCGCGACGCTGCGAGCCACGCTGCCGGCCGCCGACAGCGTCTCGGGGCTGACGGGTCCCACGAACTCGCAGTTCACGGTGACGCGTCGCAACGTGACGTACACCGTGGACGTGTTCGCCTGCTCGATCGACGATCCGACCGACGGCGCCGGCGCGGGCGACGCGACGTTCTGCGCGGCACCCACGGCGACGAATGTCCCCGGCTCGCCCGAGCCGGGGCTGGCGGTCGGCATCAACGTGCTCGGCATCGTCGGCATCACGGCCGGCGGCACCGCGCTGGAGACGGTCTGCAACGCCCTCGGCGTGAGCGCGGTCAGCAGTCAGCTGGCGGGCATCCTCGGCAGCGTCGTACCGCTGAGCGTGTGCCCCACGGCGGCGGGCAGCGGGACGGTGCAGTTCGACAGCCGCCCCGACGACCTGCGCCGCGTCCGCATCGACGTGTCGTGGACCCGCGGCGGCGCCGGCAGCGTCCGGCAGACCACCCTGCTCACCAACCCCCTCCAGAGCTGATGGCAACCTTGACCGACATCCGCACCGGTGAGGAGGGCTTCACGCTGGTGGAGCTGCTCGTCGCCATGTCCATCTCGCTGATCGTGCTCTTCGCGACGCTGCAGAGCTTCGATCTGTTCACGTCCAACGCGGCGCAGCAGACGCGCGTCACCGACGCCAACGACCAGGTGCGCAGGACGATGGAGCGCACCGTCAACGACCTGCGCGGCGCCTCGGTGATCGTCCGGGCCGACGCGACGGACCTCGTCTACCGGGTCCCGGACGCGCTCGGCCATCGCACGGAGCGCCTCTGCGTCGCCTCGGACTACGTGTACCGCAGCTCGAGCGTCACCGCCGCCGTCCCGGCCGCGGCGCCGACCGCCGCGTGCGCCACGGGCACCAAGATCGCCACCCTCAAGACGACGTCGGGCACGGCGTTCAGCTACGACGGAGCCTCGTCGTCGCCCACCCCCGCGCTCGTCAAGAACGTCGGGCTCACGTTCAGCCTCGATGCCAGCGGTGGCGGCAAGACCGCCAGCAGCACCCTGAAGGCGAGCGCTGCCCGCCGCTCGGCCGGCAGCCTGCCGATCACCGACGACGATCTGGACACCGTCTGCAATGCGACCGGGGCGTTGCTGAGCCTCGGCGCCAGCGTCCCCAACGTCGGAGCGCTGACGGTCACCTACGCCAACGACGGCGGCATCGCGATCGGCACGCCGGTCACGGGCGGCGTGCAGATCCCCGAGGGCATCACGAAGGTCGTCGCCACGGTGACGGATGCCGCCGGCGTGACCAACACCATCCGAAAGGACGTCGAATGCTCCGGCACCTGAGTCGCATTCGTGACGACGAGCGCGGCGCCGCGCTGATCACGGCCCTGCTGTGCACGATGATCATGCTCGCCCTCGGCATGGCGCTGCTGTCGATCGTCGACACCCAGGCCAGCGAGTCGGCGACGGAGCGCACGCGCGACAAGGCGTTCAACCTCAGCGAGTCCGTCCTCAACAGCCAGGCGTTCGTCCTCGGTCGCAACTGGCCGACGAGCAACCTCTCGGCCCGGGCGGGGAACAACCCCTGCTCGGTGACTGCCGCGGGCTTCGGCTGGACGGTCGGCGGCGGGGCCTCCGCTGACAGCGACACGGAGCGCCTGCGGCCGAACATCAACGCCAGCTACACCGACGACTGGTACGCGGGCGCGTCGTGGCAGGCCAACGTCTGCGACGACTTCACCGGCAGCACCGTGTGGACGGACACCGTCTACAACAACGTCGGCTACGACGCCAACGCCAACAACAAGCTGTGGGTGCGCGCCGAGTCGACCGTGGGCGGCGTGACGCGCGCCCTGGTCGGGCTCGTCGACGTGCGCAGCACGGCCGCGCTGAAGTCCCGCTACGGGCTCGTCGCCGGCAACGTCGCCGAGGACGTCAGCCAGTCCGTCAGCACGATCACCAACGCGACGGTGCTGTCGGGCGTCAGCGAGGCCCTGCTCGGGACCAGTCCGCCGGTGGCGGAGGACCCGCTCTTCCCACCGGTGGGCGGCAAGCCGCAGTCCGGCGTCACCGGCCTGCGCTGCGGCCTGCTGGAGAACGTGACGCAGGTCAAGACGTGCGTCACCGGGGCGATCGGCGCGCTGAGCCAGGTTCCGGCGATCAACACGCTCGTCACCGGCGGCAAGTACGAGCAGTACCCGACCACGCAGTCCACGAGCGCGGCCTCGATCGGCCAGCTGCGGGCGCAGGCCAAGACGGCGCCCGGCGTCTACAAGGCCACGACCAGCGGCTCGAACTCGGTGACCGGCGCGCCGAGCTGTGCCATCAGCGGCGCGACGACCGACTCGGTCGTCTTCATCGAGAAGATCGGCACCGGCGACCAGTACTGCTACGTCGACGTCAGCACGAGCGTGCGCTACAAGGCGCTGGTGATCGGTAGCGGCCGCGTGATCATCCGCGGCAACAACACGACCGCCGCCTACAACGCCGCGGGCGCCAGCAACCTGTTCACCGGCGTCGTCTATGCGCTGAACGAGCAGACGACCAACCTGTCGGCCACGAGCCCGATTCGCGAGCTCGTCCGCATCGAGCGCGGCGCCCGCGTCCGCGGTGCGGTCCACGCCGACGGCAAGAACGCGACGGTGGCCGTCATCCCGCCGGACTTCGACACGGCGACCGTCGTGTCGGCGGTGCTGTGCCCGGCGCTCTGCGCCCTGGCACCGACGGTCAACGGCCTGCTCGGCAGCCTCGGCGTCAACGGCACGATCAATGCGCTGATCAACGGCACCTGCCTCGTGTCGCTGCCGCTGCTCGGCTGCACGGTCTCGCTGCCCGGACAGGGCGTGACCGGGATCACGAAGATCGTCAACAACATCACGAGCCAGCTGACGACCTACGGGTCGGCGATCCGCTCCGACGTCGGAGTGGTCGGCAACCTGAAGGTCTACGGCGCCTCGGGCATCTCCCCCGGCACGTTCCGGGATCTGACCCTCCGCTAGACGTGGTCGTGGCGGGCGCGGCGGTACCGCGCTCGCCCGCCGGTGATCCGCGGCGGCGCCGATCACGCTTAGACCTCCATGAGACATGCCATCCTCGCCGCCCTGCTGGGCGGTGCGCTGCTGACGGCCTGCGGCGGCGACGACAAGACGAACGCGGCCACGTCCGGCTCGACGGCCTCCGCACCGGCCAGCGCCGAGCAGACCGACACGATCAGGATCGTCGACTTCGTCTACGACCCCACCCCGGCGACGGTCCGGGCCGGCCAGCGGATCTCGATCCCCAACGCCGACGCCGCCCCGCACACGATCACCGACGACGCGCCGGGCGAGGGCGCCTTCGACTCGGGCACGATCAAGGGCAAGGCGACCGGTTCGCTGACGATCGACACGCCGGGGAGCTACAGCTACATCTGCGAGTTTCACCCCTTCATGAAGGGCAAGATCACCGTCACGAAGTAGCGCCGCGGGCTGGTCCGAAGATCCCGCGCTGGGCCGCCGGCCCGTGTTGGTGCTCTCTCGCGATGCCGTACTGGGCTGCCTCGCTCGGCCACTCGTGGCTCCCCTCACCACGCGCGTACGCGACGTTCCAACCGAAGTCGCGTTGGGACCGGCCGACGGTGTCCCGCGGCCCTGCGTCGCCTCGCTGGACAACGTGCAGCCGCTCGCCCGGTCGCTGCTCGTCGAGCACATCGCTCGGCTGGCTCCCGAGCGGATGTCCGATGTCTGCCGCGCGCTCGCGATCGCCGTCGACTGCGATTGAGACTCGCTCTGCTGCGAGCGGCTGAGCGTCTCCGCGACGAGCGCGACCTCGACCCTCCTCGGCACCCAGCGGGACTACGCCGCTTCGCGCAGCGCCTCGATCTCACGCAGGCCGGCGAGGCGCTCGAGCGCGCGCTCCTCGAGCTTGCGCGTCTCGGGCTGGGTGATGCCCAGGCGCCGGCTCGCCTCGCGGATGCCGACCGGGCCGTCGGCGCCGTTGACGCCGTAGCGCAGCGCGACGACGGCGCGCTCCTCGTCGGGCAGCCCCTCCAGCGCGCGGCTCAGCGTCTCCTCGATGAGCGCGACCTCGACCTCCTCGGCGGGGCCAGCGCGCTCGTCGCCGAGCAGGTCGCCGAGCGCGGTCTCGCCCTCGATGCCGACCGGACGGTCCAGGCTCGTGACGGTGCGCGTGAGGTCGGCCATGGCGACGACCTGCTCGAGCGGCAGCTCGGCCGCCGCGGCGATCTCCTCGTCGGTCGGATCGCGCCCGAGCTTGCCGGCCAGCGTGCGGCGCGTGCGCTGGATCTTGCGCTCGCGCTGAGCGATGTTCGTCGGGACGCGGATCGTGCGCGCCTTGTTCTCGATTCCGCGCTGGATCGCCTGGCGGATCCAGTACGTGGCGTAGGTCGAGAACTTGAAGCCGCGGCGCCAGTCGAACTTCTCGGCCGCGCGGATCAGGCCGAAGATGCCCTCCTGGATGAGATCGAGCAGCGGCAGCTCGTTCTGCGGATAGCGCTTGGCGATCGAGACGACGAGCGCGAGGTTGGAGTTGATCATCCGCTCCTTGGCCTCCGGGTCACCCTGCTCGATGCGCTTGGCGAGCGCGACCTCCTCGTCGGCGGTCAGCAGCGGGTGACGGCGGATCTCGTTGAGAAACAGCCCCAGGGCATCGGTGGTCGCCACCGCGAGGCCGCCGTTGCTGAAGTCCGTTGCCGGCACGTTGCTGCGCCCGCAGTCGTCGGTGACGTCGATCCCGCGTGCCTCGAAGGCCTCGTGCAGCTCGCAGAGGTCGTCGTCGGCCACGCCGAGCCGGCGGGCGATCCCGTCGAGCTCTGAGAGGTTGACGCAGCCGGACTCCTCGGCTGACTCGAGCAGGCGGGCGAGGGGTCCGGGCGGGTCGTCGAGATCAAGCTCCATGGTGGCCTGGCCTTACCCCGTACGCCGCGCGTCCAACGCGCGCGTCAGCGGGGACGGTTGCGCTTGCGCTGCTCGCGCACGGCCCTGGCCTTCGCCTTGGCGCGCTTGGCCTGCTGGCGCTCGCGGGCACGGATCGCGCTCGCGCTCGCCTCGCTCGCCGCGATGGTCGCGGGCGCGCCGCCCTTGGCCCTGGCGCCCGACGGCTTGCCCGGGGGCCCGCCGCCGCCGGTGCTCTTGCGCGGGCGCTCGTCGCCCGGCGCGGCGCGCTTGGCGTCGCGCAGGATCACGTACGCGATCAGGCCCAGCACCGCGATCGCCGCGCCGAAGATCAGCAGCTGCTGCAGCCCGCTCAGCCCTTCGTCGCCGGCGTCGTTGTCGACAACCGGCGGGGGCGGGGGCGGCTCCTGCAGCGGCGTCGGCACATTGGGGCCGCCGAGTTGGGCCTGCGCGACGCCGGCGGGCGCGATCCACAGCGCGAGAACGGCGAGCACGGCGACGATGCGATGCATGGGCGCCGAGGTTACGCGGAATCCCTGGCGGGGCGCGTGCCGACATACACTCTGCGCCATGGCAAAGCAGCGGCAGGTCCGGATCGAGCAGAAGAGCGCGCTGGCCGCGATGTCTGCGCTCGAGGAGCGCTCCGACGAGGAGCTTCTCGGCGAAACGCGGTACCGCGCGGCCGCCCAGGCGATCCTCGGTGCTCGGGCCGCCGAGCGCTACGACGCGCAACGTGCGCGGGAGCACTTCCGCAAGGCGATCGCCGCCGCCCGGCCGCAGGAGCGCATGCAGCTGCGGCGCATGGCCGAGGCCTCGCTGGCGCTCGCCGAGCGCCGCCCGGACGATCTGAAGGCCGCCGTCGAGAAGCTCGGCCAGGCGGCGCCGTCGGGCCGGCAGCTGTTCGTCCTGCGCCTGATGGGGCTCATCTCCCCCTCGCCCGGCGCGAGCAAGCTCATGCGCGCGCGCGGCGGGCTGATCATCCTCGCGATGGTCCTCGTGCTGCTGGCGGTCGGCTTCGGAATCGCCAAGCTGCTGCTGCTGGGAGTGGGCGGCAGCTCGACGCTCGGCGCGATCGGGTTCGGCGTCGTCATCGTCATCGTCGCGCTGGCCGCGCTGGCCTTCTTCGGCAAACGCAAGCAGGGCCGGGCCCGCGAGAGAGCCCGGGCCGCGCGCGCAGGCTGATGTGCGGGCGCTACACGCTCGCGACGCCTGACCTGGGCCGCCTGCGCGAGCGCTTTGCGCTGCGCGAGACGCTCGAGGTGCGCCCGCGCTACAACGTCGCGCCCGGCGACGACGTGCTGGCGGTGATCCGCCGCGGCGAGAACGGCGCGCAGGCCGGCGGAGCCTTCCTGCGCTGGGGGCTCGTGCCGTTCTGGGCCGCCGCCCCGGGCGAGGTCGCGGCGAAGACGATCAACGCCCGCGCCGAGACGGTCGCCGAGCGGCCCGCCTACCGCGACGCCTTCGAGCGCCGCCGCTGCCTGATCCTCGCCGACGGCTTCTACGAGTGGTCCGGCGGCGTGCCCCACCGGATCACGCGCCCGGGCGGCGAGCCGTTCGCGTTCGCCGGGCTGTGGGCGTCGTGGCGGCCGGCGGGCGCGTCGCGCGAGGTCGAGCCGCTGCGCTCCTGCACGATCGTCACGACCGCAGCGGCCGGCCCCGTCCGTGCCCTGCACGACCGCATGCCGGTCATCCTCGATCAGGCCGACGAGGCGGCCTGGACGGACCCCGCGACCCCCGCGGCGCGCCTGCACGAGCTCATGCGCGAGCCGCCCACCGCCGCCGTGCTCGAGTACCGCCCGGTCAGCCGGGTCGTCAACGACGCCCGCCACGACGAGCCCGACTGCCTCGACCCACCCGAGCAGGCCTCGCTGTTCTAACCGCGCGTGGTGACTTGACCCCGCATGCCGGGGTCAACTCACCACGCCCACGCGAGCCCGCGAACACACGCCCCACCCCACGACCCCAACCCGGCGAAGCCGGCCACAACCCCATTCCACGACCCACCCAGCCCTACCGAGCCGAAGACTGCACCCGCACCGAGCTGATCACCACAGGATCGATCGGCATCTCCGTCGCCGGGTCGGTCGCGAGCCGCGCGATCCGGCGCACGACCTTCTCGCCGCCGGTGACGGTGCCGAGCAGCGCGTACTCGGCCGGCAAGGGCGCCTGCGCCGCGGTCACGATGAAGAACTGGCTGCCCGATGTCCCCGGCGCTTCGTCGGTCGCCTTCGCCATCCCGACGACGTAGCGGCGGTAGCGCGTGTCGAACGGCGGCGGCTCGACGACCGTGTAGCCGGGGCCTCCGTTGCCGGTGCCCAGCGGGTCGCCGCCCTGGATGACGTAGTCGTTGCCACCCGGCTTGGCGATCCGGTGAAAGGTCAGGCCGTCGTAGAACCCGTTGCGCGCCAGGCCGGCGAACGAGGCGGTCGTCTTCGGCGCGTTGCGCACGTCCAACCGGATGCGGACCGTGCCGCAGTTCGTGCGCACGATCGCGGTGTAGGTGCGCTTGCGGCTGAGCTTCTGGCGCGACGGGCGCCGATCGGGCTGCGCCCCCGGCTCCGGCGCCGGGACCGCCTTGCAGCCGTCGCGGGCGCTGCGGGGCCGAACCTCCGGCGTCGTCGCGGTCCCCGCCGTCGTCGCGGTCTGCGCCGGGGCCGGCTCCGTGGTCGCCGTCGCGGCGCTGCGCGGGTCTTCCTTGCCGCACGCCACGAGGACGAGCGCAGCCAGCAGGATGGCGAGGAGAACGACCGAGCGCGGCACGGCCCGGGAGCCTAGTGGACCCCTCCGCAGGTTTCGGCCGCGCCCACGAGCGATCGGGCGCGCCGCCGGACCCGGTCGGCCGGTTCCGCACCGCCCCCGCCAAGCCGCCACGGCGGGCGGCCGGGCCAGCGGTCAGACTTCCCGCCGTGTCGCTCACCCCGCTCGTCGCCCGCTACGACCACATCCTGCTCGACCTCGACGGCTGCGTCTGGCTCGGCGACGTGCCGACGCCCGGCTCCGTCGACGCCGTCGCGGCCCTGCGCGCCGCCGGCAAGGGCGTCGCCTTCGTCACCAACGACTCGCAGCTCTCGACCGAGGAGTACGTGCGCAAGCTCTGGCGCCTGGGCTTCCAGGCCTCGCTCGAGGAGGTCGTGACGATCGGCGGCGCGCTGCAGTTCGTCCTCGCCGAGCGCTTCAACGGGGGTTCGGCGTTCATCATCGGCTCGCCGGCGCTGCATCGCTGCGTCGAGTCGGCTGGCATGCGGATCGTCAACCACACCGCGTTCGCCAGCCGCGCCGACGTCGTCGTCGTCGCCTTCCACCGGGAGTTCGACTACGCCGAGCTGCGCGACGCCACCCAGGCGGCGCTGCGCGGGGCGGTTCTCATCGGCTCCAACCGCGACGCGACCTTCCCCAACTCCGACGGCCTGTGGCCGGGCTCGGGCGCGATCATCGCCGCGGTCGAGTACGCCTGCGGGCGCAGCGTCGACACGCTCGGCAAGCCCGAGCCGACCCTCGTGCGGACGGCGCTCGACCGCCTCGGCCCGGGCCGGGCGCTGATGGTCGGCGACCGCGTCGACGCCGACCTCGGCGCCGCCCACAACGCCGGCATCGACGGGGCGATCGTGCTCACCGGCGCCTCGGATCGCGCGACCGCCGAGGCCGCCCGCGATCCGCGCCCGGTGGCGATCGCCGAGCGGCTCCAAACGCTCGTCTTGGCATAGTCACTCGATGGATCGCGACGTCGCCCTGCTGTGCAACCCGTCCGCCGGGGGCGGGCGCGCGGCGAAGCTCCTGCCCCGCGCCGAGCGCGCGCTGCGCGAGCTCGGCGTGCGCTTCCACACCGAGGTCACTCGCGACCTCGAGCACGGCCGCGAGCTGGCGCGGCAGGCCGCGACGGGCGGCGAGGTCACGGTCACGCTCAGCGGCGACGGCCTGATCGGCGTCGTCGTCGGCGTCCTGCGCGAGTTCCCCGGCGCGGTGCTCGGCATCCTGCCGGGCGGGCGCGGCAACGACACCGCGCGGATGCTCGCCATCCCGCCGCAGATCGACGCCGCCTGCGCCGTGATCGCCGGCGGCGCCGAGCGCGACCTCGACATCGGCGACGTCGAAGGGCGCTCGTTCATCGGGATCGCCTCGCTCGGCTTCGACTCCGACGCCAACCGGATCGCCAACGCGGCGCCGTCGCAGCTCGGGCGGCTCGTCTACGTCTACGGCGCCCTGCGCGCGCTCGCCGCCTGGCAGCCCGCGGCCTTCGAGCTGCGCCTCGACGGCGAGCCGCTGTCGTACACCGGCTACTCCGCGGCCGCCTGCAACACCGGCTGCTACGGCGGCGGCATGCTGCTGGCGCCCGACGCCCGCGTCGACGACGGCCTGCTCGACGTCGTCCTCATCGCACAGCACGCCAAGCGCGGCTTTCTGCGCAACCTGCCCAGGGCGTTCAGCGGCGCCCACGTGCACCACCCCGCCGTCCGCGTCCTGCGCGGCCGCGAGCTGCGCGTCGACGCCGACCGCCCGTTCACCGTCTACGCCGACGGCGATCCGATCGGCGACACGCCGGTCACCATCCGCATCGTCCCGCATGCACTGCGCGTCCTGGTCTCCGCCGCGTGATGCTCGGCGCGAAGATCGCCGTCGCGCGCGCCGCGGGAGCGCTCTCGCGACGCAGCGGGCGCGGCGCCACGAGCCTGCCGGGCAAGGTGCTCATGCGCCTCGAGCCCGACGCGATCGGCCGGCTCGCGGGGCGCCTGCCGCAGGGCAGCGCGGTCATCTCGGCGACGAACGGCAAGACGACGACCGCTGCGATGGTGGCGGCGATCCTCGAGCGCTCCGGCACGCGGCTGGTGCACAACCGCGCCGGGGCCAACATGGCCGGCGGCCTGGCCAGCGTGCTGCTCGGCGCCGCCCGCGGAGACGGGATCGACGGCGACGCCGGGCTGTTCGAGGTCGACGAGTTCTGGCTGGACCGGGTCGTCCCGCAGCTGCAGCCGCGCGCGCTGCTGCTGGCCAACCTCTTCCGCGACCAGCTCGACCGCTACGGCGAGCTCGAGACGATCGCCGACCGCTGGGCGGCGACCGTCGCCGCCGCGCCCGCGACGCAGCTCGTGCTCAACGCCGACGACCCGCTCGTCGCCGACCTCGGGCGCGTCCGCGCGGAGCACGGCGCCGGCCGCGCAGGCACAGGCGCAGGCGCGGGCGCCGTGACGTACTTTGGCGTGCAGGACGACGCCGTCGCGCTGCGCGGGATGGCGCACGCGTCGGACTCCAAGCACTGCCGCCGCTGCGGCTCGCCGCTGACCTACGACGCCGTCTACATGGGCCACCTCGGCCGCTGGCACTGCCCCCAGGGCGACACCCACCGCCCCGAGCCCGGCGTCTTCGCCACCGCGATCGCCCTCGACGGCACCCGCGCCGCCCGCTTCGAGCTGCACGCCGGCGGCGCGCAGGCGGCCGTCGCCCTCCCCCTGCCCGGCCTCTACAACGTCTACAACGCGCTCGGCGCCGCCGCCCTGACGAGCGCGCTCGGCGCGCCGCTGGCCGACATCGTCGCGGGCCTGGAGTCCACCCAGGCCGCCTTCGGCCGCGCCGAGACGGTGCAGATCGGCGGGCGCGACCTCGCCATCCTGCTCGTCAAGAACCCGGCCGGTGCCAACGAGGTGCTGCGCACGCTCGCGCTGGACCCCGGCGCGCACGACGTCCTCGCGGTGCTCAACGACAAGACGGCCGACGGGCGCGACATCTCCTGGGTCTGGGACGCCGACTTCGAGGTCATCGCCGGCCGCGTCCGGCGCGTGACGTGCAGCGGCACGCGGGCCGCCGAGCTCGCGGTGCGGCTGAAGTACGCAGGCGTGGCGCCCGAGCGCCTGCACGTCCAGCATGACCTCGAACGCGCGCTGGACGCGGCGATCGCCGACGGCGACGGACGGCTCGTCGCGCTGCCGACGTACACCGCCATGCTCGCGCTGCGCGAGCTGCTCGTCGCGCGCGGCGCCGCCCAGGGGTCGTTCGTGTGAGCGCGCCGCCACCCGAGCACGTCGTCTGGCACGACGTCGAGTGCGGCCGCTACGACGCCGACATCGCGCTCTGGCGCGAGCTCGCCGCCGCCGCGCGCGGGCCGATCCTCGATGTCGGCGCCGGCACCGGCCGCGTCACGCTGGACCTCGCCCGCCGCGGCCACGCGGTCGTCGCGCTCGACATCGACGCGGCGCTGCTCGCCGAGCTCGAGCGGCGCGCCGGCGCCGAGGGGCTGCACGTGCAGGCCGTCGTCGCCGACGCCGCCGACTTCGCCCTGCCCATGCGGGACTTCGCCCTCGTCATGGCGCCGATGCAGACCGTCCAGCTGCTGCGCGCGCAGGGGCGGCTGGGGTTCCTGCGCTGCGCGCGGGCGCACGTGGCCCCGGGCGGGCACGTGGCGATCGCGCTCGTCGACGCGCTGGAGACCTTCGGCGACGAGCACCTGCTGCTGCCGGACCCCGACCAGCTCGTCCGCGACGGGACGCTGTACTCCAGCCAGCCCGTCGCGCTGCGCGACAGCGGCGAGACGGTCACGATCGAGCGCATCCGCCAGATCGTCACGGCGAACGGGCAGCGCAGCGCGAGCGGCGACATCCTGCACCTCGACCGCGTCGCGGTCGAGCAGGTCGAGGCCGAGGGCCGCGCCGCCGGGCTGCAGGTCCTGCCGGACCGGGTCATCGCCGAGACCGAGGAGCACGTCGGCACGAGGGTGGTGATGTTGCGTGGTTGAGCGCACCGCGGCCCCAGAGCACACGCTGCGCATCTGCGCGCTCTATCCGGATCTCATGAACATCTACGCCGACCGCGGCAACCTGCTCATGCTCGAGCGCCGCTGCCGCTGGCGCGGAATCGGGTTCGCGCTCACCGCCGCCGGGCTCGGCGAGGCCATCGACCCCGAGGCGCACGACATCTTCTACCTCGGCGGCGGTCAGGATCGCGACCAGCGCCTCTGCGCGCTGGACCTCGTGCAGACCAAGCGCGAGGCGTTGCACGCCGCCGCCGGCCGCGGCGCGGTCGTGCTCGGCGTCTGCGGCGGCTATCAGCTGCTCGGCCACGGCTACGCGCTCGCCGACGAGGTCATCCCCGGCCTCGGCCTCGTCGATCTGCAGACCGTTCGCTCCGACGGCCCGCGCCTGATCGGCAACGTGGCGATCGAGGTCGAGCTCGACGACGACGGCCCCCGCGGCGTCCTGGCCGGCTTCGAGAACCACGCCGGGCGCACGCATCTGGGCGCCGGCGAGCGGGCGCTCGGCCGGGTGCTCAAGGGCCAGGGCAACACCGGCTCCTCCGGCGCCGAGGGCGTCCGCCGCGACGGCGTCATCGGCACGTACCTGCACGGCCCGCTGCTGCCCAAGAACGCCTGGTTTGCCGACTGGCTGATCCGCCGCGCGCTCGGCGTCGACGAGCTCGCGGCGCTCGACGACACGCTCGAGGACGCCGCTCACGCCGAGGCACGGCGGACCGCAGGGGTATGAAACGCCCGCATGTGCGGGTAGGATCGCGCCGTGGGGGACCAGCCAGAGCGTTCCACCGCGGAACCGCTGGAGTTTCGCGATGTGACAAAGCGCTACCCGGGGAGCAGCGAGGCGGCCGTCGACGGGCTGTCGCTCGAGGTTCCGGCCGGGGAGATCTGCGTGCTCGTCGGCCCGTCGGGCTGCGGCAAGACGACCGCGATGCGAATGGTCAACCGGATGATCGACATCACGTCCGGCGACATCCTGCTCGGCGGGCGCAGCGTGAAGGACCGCAAGCCCGAGGAGCTGCGCCGCAACATCGGCTACGTGATCCAGCACATCGGCCTCTTCCCCCACCGCACGATCGGCGAGAACATCGCGACCGTGCCGGCCCTGCTCGGATGGGACAAGGCCCGCATCGCCGCCCGCGTGGGCGAGCTGCTCGAGCTCGTCGGCCTGCCGGTCGAGATGCGCGAGCGCTACCCCGGCCAGCTCTCGGGCGGCCAGCGCCAGCGCGTCGGCGTCGCCCGCGCGCTCGCCGTCGACCCGCCGGTCATGCTCATGGACGAGCCCTTCGGCGCGATCGACCCGATCAACCGCGAACGGCTGCAGAACGAGTTCTTGCGCCTGCAGGCCGAGCTGCGCAAGACGATCGTCTTCGTGACCCACGACATCGACGAGGCGATCAAGATGGGCGACCGCATCGCGATCCTGCAGGTGGGCGGCAAGCTCGCGCAGTACGCGCCGCCCGCCGAGCTGTTGACCGCGCCCGCCAACGCCTTCGTCGAGGACTTCGTCGGCTCCGACCGCGCGCTCAAGCGCCTCGCGCTGCAGCGCGTGCGCGACATCGACCTGTGGACGGTGGCGACGTGCCGCCCCGGTGAGCACACGAGCGAGGTGCGCGAGCGCGTCGCCGACGCCGATCTCGACATCCCCCTGCTCGTCGACGAAGACCGCCGGCCCGTCGGCTGGCTCAGCGAGCGCGGGTTGCTCGGCGAGCGCGTACGGCCCGAACTGCGCTCGCCGGCCGAGCCGATCGTCGAGCTCGACGACATCCTGCGCGACGCGCTATCGGATCTGCTCGCCCGCGAGTCGATGTATGGGCCGGTCGTCGATGCCGGCGGGCACGTCGTCGGCGCGCTCTCGATTCAGGCCATCTCGCACGCGATCGGCCACGCGCGCGCGGAGGTTCTCGGGGCGGCGGACCGCGTCGGCGCCGCTCCCGATCAGGCGCCCGCGGAGTCCACCGGGGAATCGTGAGTCAGGCTCTGATCGCCCAGAGCGGCGGCTTCCTCCGGGACCGCACCGGCGACACCGGCTGCCCGAGCAACGACGGCGTCTGCCTGGGCTGGATCGTCGATCACCTCGACCGCTACTGGGACCCCTTCATCGAGCACGTCGTCCTCACCCTGATCCCGCTGGCGATCGGCTTCGCGATCGCGCTCAGCATGGGCCTGATCGCCCACCGCCAGAAATGGCTCATCACGCCGCTGACCGGTTTTACGACCGCGATCTACACGATCCCGAGCATCTCGTCCTTCCTGCTGCTGCTGCCGATCACCGGCCGCGGCAACGACACGGCGATCGTCGCCCTGACCGCGTACACGCTCGTGATCATCTTCCGCAACGTCATCACCGGCCTCGCCGGCGTGCCCGAGGCTGCCGTGGACGCCGCACGCGGCATGGGCCTGACCAGCCGCCAGCTGTTGTTTTCAGTCGAGCTTCCGCTGGCGCTGCCGGAGATCATCGCCGGGCTGCGGATCGCGGCGGCGACGACCGTCGGCCTCGCGGCGTTCGCCTATCTCGCGGGCGCCGGCGGCCTCGGGGCCAACATCGACTCCGACATCGACTTCCGCGGCAACGTCCTGGCCTGCGGGATCATCCTGACCCTCCTGGCCGCGACGCTGGACTTCATCGTGCTGAGCGTCCAGCGCCTGCTGACGCCCTGGAGGCGGGCGGCGGCATGATCACGCCCCCGATCGGCTCGATCCTCTCCACGTTCGGCGACTCTGTCGGGTTCATCTTCGAGCGGCGGCCGTCGGATGCCGGCACCGTGCAGGTCGGCGGTCTCGGGGAGATGGGCCATCTGGCGGGCAACCACTTCGCGGTCTCCTTCCTGGCGATCGTGGTCTCGATCGCCATCGCGGTTCCGATCGGGCTGTGGCTCGGCCACCTCGGCCGCGCCGAGCTGCTGGCCGTCGGGGTGGCGAACGTCGGCCGCGCCGTTCCGGCGCTGGCGATCATCGGCTTCTGCGTCGCGTTCTTCGGAACGGGCTTTCGGAACATCGCCTTCGCCCTGACGCTGCTCGCGATCCCGCCGATCCTCACGAATACCTACGTGGGGATGCGTCAGGTCGATCCCGACCTCGTCGATGCCGCCCGCGGGCAGGGGCTCAGCGGCTTTCAGATCGTCCGCCAGGTCGAGTGGCCGCTCGCGCTGCCGACGATCTTCGGCGGCATCCGCATCTCGGTCGTGACCGTGCTCGCGACGGCGATCATCTCGCCGCTGGCGGGGCTGGACTCGCTGGGCACGCCGATCTTCTCCGAGGAGATCTACGGCACGGAGGGCGTCATCGCCGCCGCGATCGCCGTGGCGTTTCTGACCCTGACCACCGATGCCGCGTTCGCGTTCGTGCAGCGGCTCGCGACACCCAAGGGGCTGAAGGTCTCCGCCCGCGGCGACCGGCGCCCCCGCTTGAGGCCCCTATCCATAAGGAGAGTGCAGAACCCGTGACCCGAAGCAGCTTCCGCATCCTGTTCACCCTGCTGGCCGTCTTCGCGCTCAGCGCCTTTGTCGCCGCGTGCGGCGACGACGACGACGAGAGCGGCGATTCACCGACACCGGCCGCCCAGTCCACGGCCCCGGCCGAGAGCGGGGACATTCCCGCCGACGAGAAGACCGCCAACAAGATCGCGCCGGTCGACGGGGCCTCGAACGTCTCGCTGTCGGTCGGGTCCAAGAACTTCACCGAGCAGTACATCCTCGGCGAGATCTACGTGCAGGCGCTGGAGGCGGCGGGCTACAACGTCAAGAAGGATCTCGACCTCGGGCCCGAGCGCGTCGCCGACGCGGCGCTTCGCAAGGGCGAGGTCGACGCCTACCCCGAGTACACCGGCACGGCGTTGACGTCGGCCTTCGGGGTGAAGGTGGAGGACGTCCCGAAGGATCCGGCGCAGGCCTACGCGGACGCCAAGGCCGAGTACGCCAAGGTCAACATCACGGCGCTCGCGCCGACGCCGTTCGAGAACACCTACCGGCTGGGCGTCACGAAGGCGACGGCCGAGAAGCTCGGCAACCCGACGAAGATCTCCGACCTGGCCGACGACGCCAAGGATCTGACCATCAACGGCTTCCCCGCCTGCCGCCAGCGCATCGACTGCCTGCTCGGCGTGCAGCAGACGTACGGGTTCAAGTTCAAGAAGTTCCTGCCCGGCGAGCAGAAGTACCAGATCCTCGACAACGGCGATGCGGACGTCGCGTTCGTGTTCACGACCGATGGCCCGCTGTCGTCGGGCAAGTACGTCGTGCTCGAGGACGACAAGAACGTCTTCCCGCCCTACAACATCACGTTCGCCGTCCGCAAGGGCGTGGCTGACAAGCTCGGGACCGAGGGCCAGAAGGTCATCACCGACGTCCAGAAGTACATGACCGCCGAGATCATGCAGGAGCTCAACGCCCGCGTCGATCTCGACAAGCAGAAGCGCGAGGAGGTTGCGGCCGACTACCTCAAGCAGTTCGGCTTCACGAGCTAGTCACGAGGTGGCGCCGGAGCCGAACCCGCCCTCGCCGCGCACCGTCGCGGCGAGGGCGCCGGCTACCACGCAACGTGCGGGTGTTTTCTCGGGCCGGGGCGCGCGCGGAAAGCGCGAAATAGCGGGTTTCGAGTCCGGGCGCGCGTGTAGTTTCTCGCCGCTATGGACCTCTCCGAGTACCAGTCCCGCTCGCGGGGCACGGCCGTCTACCCCGACGCCGGCGACAACCTGCTGTACCCGACCCTCGGGCTGTGCGGCGAGGCCGGCGAGGTGGCCGAGAAGATCAAGAAGATGATCCGCGACGACGAGGGCGTGCTCACGGACGAGCGCCGCTCGGCCCTGTCCAAGGAGCTGGGCGACGTCCTCTGGTACCTGGCGCAGATCGCCTCGGAGGCCGGCCTCGAGCTGGCTGCGATTGCCGCGGCGAACCTCGAGAAGCTCGGTTCGCGCCAGCGGCGCAACGTGTTGCAGGGCAGCGGCGACGACCGCTGAGCCCCGTGACACCGGCCGCGCCGGCGCCCGGCTGTCGACGTTCTCGAGCTCAACGCGCTGCCGCGGCACTGCGGTGACCGTTTCACTGCGCGCAGCGGTTTGGACCCGCGTGCCGAGAACGCGCCGTACCGCTGGTTTCGCATCACCCCGCGCCCTGCCAGGCCTGGCGCGAGGACAACGAGCTGCCCGATCGTGCGCTGATGCGCGATGGCCGCTGGTTGGTCGAGCCAGACGAGGTCGACCAGAGGGCGCGGAGGATGCGGCGGGGCCGCCCTATGCCGGCGAGCCGTTGACCGAGAAGCGCTCGTAGCGCTCGGCCAGCGTCGCCGGCACCCGGGCGTGCACGCGCACGCCCTCGGGCGTGTCGCTGCGCTCGAGATCGCCGGCGATGTCGTGCAGCTCGGCGAGGCGCGCGCCCTCGGCGTAGGGCAGCAGCAGGTCGACCGAGCGCAGCGAGCGGCGAAACTCCTCCTCGATGCGCTCTCCGAGCGCGTCCAGGCCCTCGCCGGTCGCCGCCGAGATGAGCATCCCGTCGGGGTGGGCGAAGAGCAGCTCCAGGCGCCGTTCGGCGTCGATCGCGTCGCCCTTGTTGAGCACGAGCAGGCGCGGTCGGTCGCCGGCGCCGACGGCCTCGAGCGTCTCGTCGACGGCCCGCAGCATCGCGTCCATCTCCTCCTGGGGCGCGGACGCGTCGACCACGTGCAGGATGAGGTCGGCCTCGCGCGTCTCGTACAGCGTCGCGGCGAACGCGTCGACGACCTGATGGGGCAGCTTGCGGATGAAGCCGACGGTGTCGCTGAGCAGGTACGGGCGGCCGTTGACGCGCAGCTCGCGCGTGGTCGGGTCGAGGGTGTGGAAGAGGCGGTCGCGGACGCCGACCTCGGCGCCGGTGAGGCGGTTGAGCAGCGTCGACTTGCCGGCGTTCGTGTAGCCGGCCAGCGCGATCTGCGGCAGGTCCGCGCGCTCGCGCTCAGCGCGCATCGTCGCGCGCGAGGCCGCGACGCCCTTGAGCTTGCGGCGCAGCGCGGTGATGCGGTTGCGCGCCAGCCGGCGGTCGGTCTCGATCTGCGACTCGCCGGGTCCGCGGGCGCCGATGCCGGGCTGGGCGGCGCTCGCGCCGAGGCGCTCGAGATGCGTCCACAGCCCGCGCATCCGGGCCATGTTGTACTCGAGCTGGGCGAGCTCGACCTGCAGCTTGCCCTCGGCGCTGTGCGCGTGCCCGGCGAAGATGTCGAGGATCACCGAGGTGCGGTCGACGACCGGGATGCCGAGCTCCTCCTCGAGGTTGCGCTCCTGGCGCGGGCTGAGCTCGTCGTCGCAGGCGATGACGTTCGCGTCGGCGGCCTGCGCGGCCTCCTTGACCTCCAGCAGCTTGCCGGGCCCGAGGTACGAGTTCGCGTGCGGCTTGTCGCGGTGCTGGACCATCTGCCCGACGACCGCGACGCCCGCCGTGCGCAGCAGCTCGCGCAGCTCGGAGAGGTCCTCGCCCGCCTCGAGCGCGGCGATGCAGAACGCGCGCTGCTTCGCGCGTCCCTGGCCCGCCTCGTCCTCGCTGCGACGCTCGCCGATCCGGCCGTTTCGCGATTGCTGCATTGGTCCAGTCTAGAGGCACCTCCGGCCGACCCGGGGCCGGTTCGAACCCGTCTTGCCTAGGCTTCGCGGCGTGAGCTTCACGATCCGCCAAGCCGGGGTCGAGCACCTCGACGCGCTCGCGCCGCTGTGGATCGGCATGCAGCGCCACCACGAATCCGTCGCGCCGGCGTCGCTCACCGGCGAGGTCGCGCCGTTTCGCGATCACGCGGACTCGTGGACGCGACGGCGGGCGAGCTACGCGTCGTGGTTTGAGGCGGGCACCGCCGTGCTGCACGTCGCCGAGGACGCCGACGGGGCGCTCACGGGCTACGCGATGGTGCGCCTGAGCGGCGGCTGGTCACAGCTCGCGACGCCGGAGGCGATCGCCGAGCTCGAGTCGCTGAGCATCAGCCGCGAGCACCGCGGCCGCGGCCTGGGCAGCCGGCTCATCGGCGCCGTGCACGACGACCTGCGCGCTCGCGGCATCGACCTGCTGACGCTGGCGGTCTTCGCCGGCAACGAGCCCGCCGCCCGGCTGTACGCGCGCTTCGGCATGCAGCCGATCCTCACGCACATGATCGGGCGGGTGGCGCCGAGAGAGCCGGTGCCCTGGCCCGGTCCGTCGTCGTCCGGGGACGCGGCGAGCCACGCCGGCACGCCCGTTCGCGTTGCGCCGCAGCCAGCGGCCAGCGGCCTTGGGCCCGGTGATGACGCGCCCGGTGCGCCATCCGCACCGGGCGCGTCACGATCGTGAGCGGCGCAGCGGTCGTGGCGCGCAGGGTGCGCCATCCGCACCGGGCGCGTCACGATCGTGAGCGGCGCAGCGGTCGTGGCGCGCAGGGTGCGCCATCCGCACCGGGCGCGTCACCACGGCGTCGGTACCTCCGGCTGGCGTTCGGTGTGTCGAATCGTGCCCGCGGAGCGATACGCATTCGAGCACCGACCGCGAGCGCTTGGGGGTGTGTCGAATGAGTCGCGCTCCCCGCGAGTCGTTCGACACACCTCCTCGAGCAACCCCGCCGGTCCCGGCCCGAACGCCCGCCCCCGAACAGCCTCACGCCCGCAAAGCCGCTGTTGGACCACGTCGACGCCCCCACCGCGCCGGCCCCCGCCGAGACGTCTTCGGCAAACCGTCATCGACAAGACGCGCCCGCCACCGTCGCGAACCGCAAATCCACCAGACGCGCCCGCCCCCTGGCTACGCCGAGGGCCAGCCCACACCGCACGCCCGAGGCGCGTTCAGGCCAGCGCGACCCGGGCCGGCGGCGGCAGCGGGTCGTAGCGCGGCAGCAGGTCCTCGACGGGCAGGACGATGACGCCCTCGCGCACGTCGCCCGTCCACATCCCGCCGCCGTTGGCCAGCGTGTACGCAACGTACGCGGCCGCGCAGGCGTCGAGCTCGTCGAGCGTGCGATGCCACAGGCCACCGTCCTCGTCGATGATGTTGCGCGCCCGCAGCGCGGCGATCCGCTGCTGCAGCCCCCACGGCGTGCGTTTGGGCGGCGGGCGATGGCCGATCATCGAGCAGAAGACGGCGTCGGGGTAGGTCTCGCACAGGCGCCCGTTGCGCAGCGCCCCGCTCTCGACGCTGCCCTGCACGACGTCGGCGTCATCGGGGGCGAAGAGCCCGAGCGGCGCGAGCGCGGCGAACATCTCGAAGCCGACGCCGATCCAGCGCTCCCAGGCGGCCAGCGCCTGGCTGGCCGACGGCACGGGGTACAGCGGCAGGCGGCGACGAAACAGCAGCGCGTCGCACACGCGGTGGCGCTCGTAGCGCCCCTCGGGCAGGCCGAGCTCCTCGCGCAGCGGCGCGCCCGGCGCGAGCAGATCGAGGCGATGGCCGGACGGCGCGTCGACGGCGGCGACGGCCTCGCCACCGAAGCCGAACACGGTCGCGGCGACGGCGTCGACGGTGCCGGGGACGTAGAAGGTCGCGACGAGCTCGACCCCCCCGCCCTCGCTCGCGCGCCGCTCGTGCAGCGTGCAGAGCTGCTGGTTGCCGGCCGAGGCCGAGACGTCGATGCCGCAGTAGCGCATGGCCCTCAGACTATGTCGCCACGCGCCGCGTCATCCGCGTCATCCGTCCGCCGCGCAGGTCCGAGCGCGCGCGACGATCTGCGGCTGCGACCCCGCCGGCTCGACGTAGGCGACGGCGCCGGCGACGCTCGGATCGGCGATGACCTCCGCCAGGCCCGGGTCGGACCTGCTGCCGGCGAACGTGTAGAAGATCCGCCAGTCGCCGCCCTTGGCCGACACGGTGTCGTCGCGCACGGCGGTCGTCGGCGCGTCGGCGGCGGCGAACGCGAGGTCCCGCGGCCGGGTGGCGATCTTCGCACCCGCCTCGCGCCAGCAGCGCTCGTAGAACGCCGCTCGGCCGGCCTCCGCGACGATCGTCGTCGAGAGCGGCAGGTTCTCCAGGCGCCAGCCGTCGTCGGTCTTGATGAACGCGATCGCGCGCGTCCGGCCGCCGCTGCGCGTGGCCAGCGACGCACGGTCGTCGCGCAGCGTCAGCGCGCCGTCGGTCGCCGGGTCGCCGGCATCGACCGTCACGACGCGCGCAGGACAGTCGTCGCCGAGCTGGACCTTGGCGTGCGCGGTCAGCAGCCGGCAGGCGCGCGCGCCGTCCTCAACGGTCAGCGCGCGCCGGAACTCCGTCGCGACCGCGCGCACCTCGTCCTCCTCGGACGTCCCGCACGCGCCCAGCGCCGCGGCGCAGGCCAGCGCAAGCGCGAGGACGACGGTGCTGCGGGCGCGCGCGGACATCCTCGCCTCAGCCCGCCAGCCGGCCCAGGCGCTCGACGGCCTCCAGCAGGCGGTCGTCGGGCGTCGTCAGCGAGATCCGGAAGAACCCCTCGCCGTTGGGCCCGTACGCGCCGCCGGGCGAGATCACGACCGCGGCCTCCTCGAGCACGTGCTCGCAGTACGCGGCGGCGCTCTCGAACCCGGCGGGGACCGGCGCCCAGATGTAGATCGTGCCCTTCGGCGGCGTGACGTCGACGCCGATCTTCTCCAGGGCGTCGACGACGAGGTCGCGGCGGCGCGTGTAGAGCGCGTTCATCTCCCTGACGTCGCCGTCGGCGTCGGGGCTGAGCGCGGCGATGCCGGCGAGCTGGACCGCCTCGAAGAGCCCCGAGTCGATGTTCGTCTTGAGCTTCCAGTACGCCGCGATCGCCGCGGCGTTGCCGACGATCGCCGCGCAGCGCCAGCCGGTCATGTTGTAGCCCTTCGACCACGAGAAGACCTCGACGCCGACGTTCTTGGCACCCGGCGTGGCGAGAAACGACGGCGCGCGGTAGCCGTCGTACGTCGTCTCGGAGTACGCGTTGTCGTGGACGGCGAGCACGTCGTGCGTGCCCGCGAAGTCGACGACCTCCTCGAAGAAGCCGGGCCGCACGACCGCGCCGGTCGGGTTGTTCGGATAGTTGAAGAACATGAGCTTGGCGCGGGCGCGGTCGGTCTCGGAGATGGCGGACAGATCGGGCATGAAGCCATGCTCGGCCAGCAGCGGCATGAGCACCGGGTCGGCGCCGGCCATCAGCGGCCCGCCCGTGTAGACGGGATACCCCGGATCGGCGCTCAGCGCGGCATCGCCCGGATCGAGGAACGCGAGGTTCAGGTTGAAGATGCACTCCTTGGCGCCGATCGCCGGCATGATCTCCGTGTCGGGGTCGAGCTCGACGTCGAAGCGCCGCATGTAGAAGTCCGAGACGGCCTGGCGGAAGTCCTGGCGGCCGCGGTTGGACGGGTACCGATGCGTCTCGGGCTCGGTGACCGCCTCCTGCATCGCGTCGACGATGAGCGCCGGCGTCGGGCGATCGGGGTCGCCGATGCCCAGCGAGATCACGTCGATGCCCGCGGCGCGCTTGGCGGCGATCTTGCGCTCGAGCTCGGCGAACAGGTAGGGCGGGATCAGGTCGAGGCGCTGGCTGGGCTTCACAGGTTCTCCAGTTCGATGCGGAAATCGTCGGCGAGCGTGCCGCGGTACACAGGTCGCGCCCAGCCGGTCAGGTCGTAATGCAGGTCCTCGGCGACGTCGACGAGCAGCTCGCCGCCGTCGAGTCGCACGGTGACGGGCGAGTCGCCGCCGCGCAGGACGTAGGCGATCGCCGCGCCGCTGGCGCCCGTGCCGGAGGACATCGTCTCCCCCACGCCGCGCTCATAGATGCGCGCGCGGATCGTGCCCCGCTCGAGCTCGGCGAACCACGAGACGTTCGTGCGGTTGGGAAACAGCGTGTGCTCCATGATCGCCCGCCCGATCGCGGGCAGGTCGAGGGCGTCGAGCTCGGCGGCGTCGGCGACATGGATCGCGCACTGGGGGTTGCCGACCTGGACGTGCTGAAAGTGCCACGTCCGGCCGTCCGCCTCGAGCTGCGCCGTGCCGTCGGGCTCGCCGGACGGGAAGTCCTCCGACGACGTGCGCGCCCGCCCCATGTCCAGCGTGCACGTGTCGGCGCCGGTGATGTGCGGGCGGATCTCCCCCGCACCGGTCTGGATCGAGAAGCGATCGGAGTCCGTCCAGCCGTTGCGGCGCAGATACATGACGGCCTCGCGTGCGCCGTTGCCCGACAGGCCGGACTCCGACCCGTCGGGGTTGAAGATGCGCAGGCGGGCGACGAAGCCCGGCGCGTCGGGCTCGGACAGCAGCAGGATGCCATCCGAGCCGATGCCGGTGTGGACGTCGCAGATGCGCTCGATCCGGGTCGCGGTGAGCGCGAAGGGCAGCCCGCGCTCCTCGAAGATGAGGTAGTCGTTGCCGAGCGCCTGCCACTTCTCAAATCCCGTCGAGCTCATAGGGGCGCTGAGTCTATGAGGGCCGCGACGGCCTCCGGATCGCGCCCGGTGACGTCGTGCAGCTCGACGTCGGGCAGCTTGCGCATCCAGGTCAGCTGGCGGCGCGCGTACCGGCGCGTGCGGCGCTTCATCGCGTCGACGTCGCCGCGCAGCAGCTCGTCGAAGCCGAGGGCGACGCGCGCGGTGGCCGACGCCCCGGCGGCGTCCGCCCGGCGGACCTCCTCGATCGCGCCGGACGCGACCATCGCGTCGACGCGGCGGTCGATGCGCGCGGAGAGCTCCTCGCGGTCGCGGACGAGGCCGACCAGGCGGGTCGGGTGGCGCGTGTCGGAGGTCCAGAGGCGGTTGGGTCCGGTTGGCTGCTCCTCCAGCGCGCCCTGCTCGAGCAGCTCCAGCGAGCGGATGATGCGGTGGCGGTCGTTGGGGTCGATCCGCCCCGCGCTGAGCGGCGCCGCCTGCGCGAGCTGCGCGTGCAGCGCGACCGGGCCGTGCGCGTCCATCCGCGCCTGCCAGCGCTCGCGGGCGCCGGCCGGCGGCGGCGGGCGCAGGTCGAGCTGCGCGAGCGCCGCGCGCAGGTACAGCCCCGTGCCACCGACGACGATCGGTGTGGCGCCCGCGGCGAGCAGCCCGTCGATCTCCGCGTGCGCGAGCGCGGCGTACTCGGCCACCGAGAAGCGCTCCTGCAGCGGCACGAACGAGACGAGCCGGTGCTCGAGGGCGGCCCGCTGCGAGCGCTCGGGGACGCCGGTGAGGATCTCCAGCCCGGCGTAGACCTGCAGCGCGTCGGCCGTGACGGCGACGGGGTCTCCGCCGCGCGCGCGGATGCGCTGCGCGAGGGCGACTGCGACATCGGTTTTGCCGACGCCGGTCGGGCCGAAGAGCGCGAGAAGTTCTGCCATCCCGGCCAGTATGGGCCGCGGCGGGCGACGAGTATCGTCCAAGGGCGTGAGCGTGCGCATCGCGTGTGGACTGTCCACCGCGCCGGATCCACGGACGGGCGCGGTCGAGGCCGCTGCGAAGGTCGCCGCCGAGCTGCGCTCCGTAAGCATCGATCTCGCGGTCGTCTTCGCGTCCGGCGCCCACCTGGCCGACCCCGAGGCGACGCTCGAAGGCGTGCACGACGCGCTCGCCCCCGACGTGCTGATCGGCTGCGGCGCGGGCGGCGTCGTCGGCGACGGTCGCGAGATCGAGGGCGGCACGGCGGTCAGCGTCTGGGCGGCGGCCTTCGAGAACGGCTTCGTGTCGACGTTCCACGCCGAGGTCACCGAGGTCGAGGACGGCGTCGCGATCGCCGGCGTCCCCGACCTGCAGGGCGCCGGCGGCGCGCTCCTGCTGCCCGACCCGTATTCCTTCCCGACCGATGCCGTGCTGGCCGAGATGGCCGAGCGCGCGCCCGGCGTGCCGATCCTCGGCGGCGTCTCGAGCGCGCGCACGCTGCGCGGCCAGGCGGCGCTCTTTCTCGGCGAGCGCGTCGTGCCGGGCGGTGCGATCGGCCTGCGCTTCGACGGCGTCGAGCTGCTGCCGTGCGTCTCGCAGGGCGCCACCCCGGTCGGTCCCGAGCTCGAGATCACCTCCGGAGAGGGGCGGCTCATCAAGCAGCTCGGCGGCCGCCCGGCGCTCGGCGCGCTGCGCGCCGTCCTCGACGGCCTCGACACCGCCGAGCGCGAGATGCTCGCCGAGGGCATGCTGCTGGGGATCGTCGTCGAGAGCGGGTTCGAAGATGGCGACGAGCACCGCCACGGCGACTTCCTCGTGCGCAGCGTGCTGGGCGGCGACCCCGAGACCGGGACGATCGCGATCGGCGCGACGATCGAGGAGGGCCAGGTCGTCCGCATCCATGCCCGCGACGCGGCCTCGGCCGACCGCGACCTCAACGACGCGCTCGAGCTGCGCCGCCGCGCGCTCGGCGACGACGCTCCCGCCGGCGCGCTGATGTTCACTTGCAACGGGCGCGGGCGCGGGATGTTCGGCCTGCCCGATCACGACGCCAGAGCGGTCGCGGGAGCACTCGGCGACATCCCCACCGCCGGCTTCTTCGCTGCGGGCGAGATCGGGCCGGTCGGCGGGGAGAACTTCCTGCACGGCTTCACGGCGACCGTCGCGGTCTTCGCGTCGTAGCCAAGCGTGTCGGAAGGTCGGCGGATCTCCCTGATGGCAGGCGGTCGCGCGCTGGCATGCTGCCTGGTGGTCGGGATGCGCCGCAGAGCGGGGAGCAGGACCCGCCGTCCCGGGTTCATGCCGCGCGCAGGCTGCCGCCCGGCGTGACACCCTTCCCGCCATGAACGTAACCGGCAAACGAGTGCTGCTGACCGGCGCCACGGGCGGCCTCGGCCACGCGATCGCCCGCGAGCTGGCGGGCGCAGGCGCCCACGTGATCCTCTCCGGCCGCCGCGGCGAGGTGCTCGCCGATCTCGCCAAGGAGATCTCCGGCGACGTCGCCCCCGCCGACCTGACCGACCGCACCGCCGTGCGCGAGCTCGCCGCGGCGCACACCGACGTCGACATCCTCGTGTCGAACGCCGGCCTGTCGGCCTCCGGCCTGATCGACACATGGACCGAGGAGCAGATCGACCGCGCGCTGGACGTCAACCTGCGCACCGCGATCGTCCTCACCCGCACGCTCGCGCCGCACATGGTCGCGCGCGGCGAGGGCCACATCGTCTTCATGTCCTCGCTCGCCGGCAAGACACCGACCGCCGGATCGTCGCTCTACAACGCGACGAAGTTCGGCCTGCGCGGCTTCGCGGGCGCGATGCGCGCTGAGCTGCACGGGACCGGCGTCGGCGTGTCGGCGATCTTCCCGGGCTTCATCCGCGACGCGGGGATGTTCCACGTGACCGGCGTGAAGCTGCCCTTCGGCGTCGGGACGAAGTCGCCGCGCCACGTCGCCGTGGCGACCCGCAAGGCGATCGAGCACAACAAGGCCGAGCTCGACGTCGCGCCGGTCGGCCTGCGCGTCGGCGCGGTGCTCGGCCCGCTCGCGCCCGACATCGCGGCGGCGGTCAGCCGGCGCTCGGGCGGCGACGAGATCGCCAAGGCGCACGAGGATGCACACATGGCCAACCGGTAGCGGCGCATCTTCGGCGAGCTCGGCGTGTCGGGCCGCGCGGCGGTCGCCTCGATCGTGGCCGGCGACGCCCCCGGATCGCACGTCGTCGTGGCGATCGTGGCAGTCGCCCTCGCCGGTGCGCTGCCTGCGCCGGCGGCCGCCGGCCGGCCCGACCCGCCGACGTGGTCAGACGAGTTCGCGGGCAGCGCGCTTGACCCGACGCGCTGGGCGCACTCGGGCCAGCGGGGTGCGCCACCAGGGCATCTTCACGCCGGAGGCGGTCGATGTCGCCGCTGGGCGCGCACCGCGCTGAGGGCACACCGCGCTGAGCGCACACCGCGTTGGACGCGCGCACCAAGCCCGGCATGGCCGGGCTCGGCGAGCGGGTCACGGGGATGGCCGCCGACGCGGCCCGGGTCTCACCACGTCGCCGCAAACGCCGTCGGCTCTGGAGCCGGACGGCTGATCTCGCGCACGACGGGGGTGGCGAACACGTGGCGCATGGTGGCGACGCCCTGATCACGGGACGGCGCAGGCGCGACCTCACGAGAGGCCGGCAGCGGTGAAACCGAGTACGTCGAATGTGCGTGTGTGGAGAGCGCGTTGAGCATGCTCCTTAGACCGGCGCGGCGGCACGAACTGATCGTCGCCTGGGTGGCGAAATCGCACACCTACGCTCAGAACAGCGATCCCTGCAGCGCCGGCCGCGGTGGCGGGGCTCGCTCGCTTCCCTGCTCCCGCTCGCGCTCCCGCGCGCGTTCGGCAAACCGGCTCGGCCAGGTCCCGTTCGGCTCTCGCCGCACGAGCGCCGCGAGGCGATTGCGCTCGTGCTTCGGCGCGTAGGCCCCGCGCGCGTAGAGCTCCCGGTAGAGCTCGACGAGGTCGGGCCGGTTGGCCTTCAGCCAGTCGAAGAACAGCGCCTTGACGTCCCCGCGCAGGTGCAGCGCGATCCCGCCGATGCCGCTGGCGCCCGCCGCTGCGGCCGCCTCGAGCAGCGGCTCGACCTGCTCGGGCGCGTCGTTGATGCCAGGCATGAGCGGCGCGATCAGCACGCCGCACGGGATGCCCGCACGGTTGAGCTCCGCCACCGCCTCCAGCCGCGCCTTCGGATGCGGCGTGTGCGGCTCGGTCGCCCGCCAGGCCTTCGCGTCGAGCGTCGGGATCGAGAGGTTCGCGTGGATGTCGGTCACCGCCGCGATCGCCTTCATGAGCTCGATGTCGCGCAGCAGCAGCGGCGACTTCGTGAGGATCGAGCAGGGGTTGCGCGCGTCGCGCATCGCCTCCCAGATCCCCGGCATGAGCTTGTAGCGCGACTCGACCCACTGGTAGGGATCGGTGTTCGTCCCCATCGCCACGTGCTCGCCCTTCCACGACGGCTTCGCCAGCTCGGCCCGGACGACCTCCGGCGCGTTGACCTTCACGACGATCTCGCGCTCGAAGTCACGGCCGGCGTCGAAGTCCAGGTAGGTGTGCGTCGGGCGCGCGAAGCAGTTGTGGCTCACCACGCCGTTGGCGATGAAGTCGCCCGTCCCGGTGGTGATGTCGTACAGCCGCATCGTCTCCAGCGGCTCGATCGACGCGACCGCCGTGCGCGCGCCGGACTTCAGCGCCGCGCCGTCGAGGTCGAGCGTGCGGCGGATCGCCGGGTCGACGAGGTGAAAGAAGCGCAGGCGCTCGCGCAGACCGCCTGTCATCCGCACCGTGCGCCGGCCGTTCGCCGTGGGCTGCTCCAGCACGGTCCGGAAGCCGAAGCTGTCCATGCAGGCCACGATCCAGCGCAGAATCGTCTCGTTGGCGTTGACGATGCCGACGACGCCGGTGCCGGGCCCCCCGGCGTCGAAGATGCCCGCGAGAAAGCCCCGGCGCCACTCATCGCTCGGGTCCAGCGGCCAGCGAGTGAGCGCGCGAACACGGTCGCACTGTGAGCGCGACTGCGTGCGGATCGCCCGCGCTGGCCTCGTACGGTCAGAGCCGGCATGAAACGCAAACGAGGTCGCGAAGACGCCGTGCGCGCGGAGATAGCGATCGGCGCGCTGCGCGGCCTCCTCGTCGCACAGCGACAGCCCGAAGCGATGCACCACGTCTGGCGATCTGCGCGTGGGCCGGTCGTCGGGCTGGGTCCCGAGGCTGCCGTCGCCGCGCACGATCCCGCACAGGTAGCCGCGTTCGTAGTCGTCCGAGTATCGAGGACCCGCTACGAACCTCCCCGTTCCGAGCAACGAGTTCGCCGTCGTGAGGTACGGACGTCGGGCGGTCCTTGCCGTCGGCATCACGTGCTTCCATCCGCGCTCGGTCAGGAATCGGTGATCGCCGCTCGCGACGAGCTCGGTCCCGTCCTCCAGCATGATCCGGTGGGCCGGCTTGACGCTGCTCCAGTGATCGAGCACCCGCGTGCGGACGTAGCGCCGGTACGTGCCCCGGCGCTCCGTTCCGTAGATCTCGTCGCCGATCTGCACACGGTCCAGACGCCGATGGCTTCCGTCCGCCATGAGGATCGGCGTGTCGCCCGCTTGGCAGTAGGTGCAGGCATGAGTGCAGCCCCGATACGGGTTGATCGTCCAGCGAAACGGCATCTGCGACGCTGCGGGCACGCGGTTGATCGCCGACTTCGCGTGGATCTCGTAGAAGCGGATGTCGAGCGCCTCCGGTGCGTCGAAGCGGCGCACGGTGGCCGGATCGCGGTAGCCCGGCAGGCGCGTTCCCTCGTCCTCGTCGATGGTCAGATTGCTCCAGCGCACGAACGCATGTTCGCATACGCCGCGGACGCCATGCGCGGGCGCGGCCAGCATTCCCGCCATGAGCGCAATCGACCGTCTCGACCTAGTCGTGACGTCGCTCGCGCGCAGCCTGGACTTCTACCGCAGGCTGCTCGAGCCGCTCGGATACGTGCGGCTGGGCGAGATCGACGGCCTCACGAGTCGATGGATCCCCGGCGCACGGTGCGCGCAGTCGCCGGCGAGCTCAGCGGCCGTCTGATGCGGCGGCCAGCAGCGACAGCTCGCCGATCAGCGTCTGGCTGGTCGCGCCGCTGATCTGCACCGGCACGATCTCGCCGGGCGCCGCCAGCCCGCTGAAGTTCACGGCCTTGTTGTGGCGCGAGCGCCCGCGCAGCCGCGTCGCGTCTGTCCGCGACGTCCCCTCCACCAGGACATCGAGCGAGCGGCCGACGAAGCGCTGCGCGCGCTCGGTCGCGCGCCGCTGGACGACCTCCACCAGCCGCTGCATGCGCTCGACCTTCTCTTCGTGCGCGACGAGCCCCTCGCTGATCGCGCCCGCCTCGGTGCCGCGCCGCGGCGAGAATACGAACGTGAACGCGCCGTCGTAGCCGACCTCCTCGCAGACCTCCAGCGTCTGCGCGAAGTCCGCCTCGGTCTCGCCCGGGAAGCCGACGATGATGTCGGTGGTGATCGCCGCGTCGGGGACGTGCTCGCGAATCAGCGCGACCCGGTCGAGGTAGCGCTCGCGCGTGTAGGTGCGGCGCATCGCCTTCAGCACGCGGGAGGAGCCCGCCTGCAGCGGCAGGTGGATGTGCTCGCAGACCGACGCCAGCTGCGCGTGCGCGAGGATCACGTCCTCCCTCATGTCCTTCGGGTGCGGGCTCGTGTAGCGGATGCGCTCGACGCCGTCGATCGCGTCGATGCGCTCCAGCAGCTCGGCGAAGGACGTGCGGTCCGGTCGCAGGTCGCGCCCGTAGGAGTTGACGTTCTGGCCCAGCAGGGTCACCTCGCGGACACCGTCGGCCGCCAGTGCGCGCACCTCTTCGACGAGCTCGTCGGCCGGCCGCGAGACCTCGCGCCCGCGCGTGGACGGGACGATGCAGTACGAGCAGTTCATATTGCAGCCGACGGAGATCTGCACCCAGGCCTGAAACTCGCGGGCGCGCTTGCCCGGCAGGTGGCCGGTGAAGCCCTCGAACTCGAAGAAGCCCTGGGCGGTGAGCGAGTCGGAGGTGAGAAACTCGGCGAGCTTGGGCACCTGGCCGGGCCCGAACGCGACGTCGACGAACGGAAAGCGCGCGAAGACCTCGTCCTTGACCGACTGCGCCCAGCAGCCGCCGACGCCGATGATCCGGGCGGGATCCTCGCGCTTCAGGCGCTTGGCGTGGCCGAGGTGGGCGAGGAACTTCGTGTCCGCCTTCTCGCGGATCGAGCACGTGTTGAAGAGGATCACGTCGGCCTCCTCGGGGGCCGCCGCCTCGCCGTAGCCGAGCGACTCGAGCATGCCCTTCATCCGCTCGGAGTCGTGCTCGTTCATCTGGCAGCCGAACGTCGTGACGTGGTAGCGCTTCATGGAGGCTCAAGGGTAGACGCGCTGACCGGCCGACCGGCGCCCGGCGCCCCGGTCCGCCTCAGCGGCGCCGCTGTCCGCTGACGCGCACGACCCCGACATCGCCGGCGCCGGCGGCGTCGGTGATGCGGTAGCTGAAGGAATCGCGCCCCGGCCAGCGTCGGTTCGCCAGGTAGCTGATGCGACTTCCGCGCAGACTGACGCGGCCGTGACGAGGGCGCCGCGAGATCCGAACGCGGAGCTGATCGCCGTCGACGTCGACGTCGTTGGCCAGGACGCGGACCGTGACGCGACGTGCGCCGCGACGAACCCGGGCGCGATCGTCCCGCGCGCGGGGGCGGTCGTTGACCGGTGCTACCCGCACCGTGAGCGTCGTCTCGACCTGTTGCCCGGCGACGTCGGCGATGCGCTGAACCAAGCTGACGTCGCCGGCGAAGTCCCGGGCCGGCGAGACCGTCAGGCCACGCCCGTCCGTCGATGGCGAGGCGGTGACCGAGCGGTGTCCGCTCACGCCAACGGCATGCAGCCATTCGCCGCTGTCGTTCGCCGTGACCGCAAGCGTGGCGCGCGTGTCTTCGAGCACTGCGACGACGTCCGGACGCACGACGGGCGGTGGGAGCTGAGGCTCCGCTTCTCCGCCGCCTCCGAAGTTCTGCGTCCAGTGGCGGGCCGGTCCCGCGGCGCCGACCCCGATCCGCGTGTAGCGTGAGCTGAAGGCGCCTCATCGCGTCGCCGAAGCGTAACCCCGGCGCGTCGCGGGAAGCAGCGGCTACCCTTGACGGCGTGATGGCCGCCGGTTCGACGCCCCTGAACACCAGACCCTGATGGCCGTCACAAGCTCCGCGCACGCCGTCGAGGCGGGTGCGGATCGCATCGTCGCCGAGGCGTCGCGGCGACGGACGTTCGCGATCATCTCCCACCCCGACGCGGGCAAGACGACCCTCACCGAGAAGCTGTTGCTCTACAGCGGCGCGGTGACCGAGGCCGGCTCGGTCAAGGCCCGCAGCGGCCGCCGCGAGGCGCGCTCGGACTGGATGGAGGTCGAGCAGCGCCGCGGCATCTCGATCAGCTCGACGGCGCTGCGCTTCGAGCATCGCGACGTCGTCTTCAACCTGCTCGACACCCCCGGCCACCGCGACTTCTCCGAGGACACGCTGCGCGTCCTGGCCGCGGCCGACTGCGCCGTGATCCTGCTCGACGCCGCGCGTGGCGTCGAGGCGCAGACGCTCAAGCTCTTTCAGGTCGCGCGCGCCCGCGGCATCCCGCTCATCACGTTCGTCAACAAGTACGACCGCCCCGGCATGGAGCCGCTGGAGCTCATCGACCACGTCGAGGAGACGCTGAAGATGGCCGCCGTGCCGCTCACCTGGCCGGTCGGGATCCCCGGCGACTTCCGCGGCGTCCTCGACCGCGAGGGTGGCACGTTCGTGCGATTCACCCGTACGGCGCGCGGCGCGACGATGGCGCCTGAGCAGGTTGTCTCCCCCGACCAGGCACGCGCCGAGGAGGGCGACTCGTGGACGACGGCCGTCGACGAGCTCGAGCTGCTCGAGGCCGCGGGCGCCGCCTGGGATCCGGCCCGCTTCGCGTCCGGTGAGCTGTCCCCCGTCCTGTTCGGCTCGGCGCTGTCGAACTTCGGCGTGCGCCACCTGCTCGACACGCTCATCGACATCGCGCCGCCGCCGCCCGGCCGTCCCGACGCCGACGGCGACATGCGCGCGCTGCAAGCGCCGTTCTCGGCGCTCGTCTTCAAGGTGCAGGCGAACATGGACCCGCGCCACCGCGACCGGATCGCGTTCATGCGCGTCTGCTCAGGGCGCTTCGAGCGCGGCATGCGCGCCATCAATGCGCGCACCGGCAAGCCGATCGCGCTGGCTTACGCGCACGAGCTCTTCGGCCAGGACCGCACGGTCGTCGACGACGCCTACCCCGGCGACGTCATCGGCATCGTCAACGCCACCGACGTGCTCGTCGGCGACACGCTGTACCTCGACGAGCCGGTCCACTTCGGCGCGATCCCGACGCTCGCGCCCGAGCACTTCGTGACGATCCACAACCGCGACCCCGGCCGGCGCAAGCAGTTTCACAAGGGGCTGCAGCAGCTCGACCAGGAGGGCGTGGTGCACGTCCTGCGCCGTGGCGACGAGCCGTCGCCGATCCTCGCCGCGGTCGGGCCGCTGCAGTTCGAGGTTGCGCTGGAGCGGCTGTCGACGGAGTTCGGGGTGACGGTCAGCATCGACCCGCGCGACTGGTCGGTGGCGCGCCGCGTCTCGCCGGGCGACGCGGCCGCGGTGCGCGCGTCGCGCTGGGGCGAGATCCTCGAGCGCGCCGACGGCACGCTGCTCGTCGTCTTCCGCCACGAGTACGGGCTGCAGCAGCTCGAGCGCGAGCTGCCCGACGTCGCGCTCGACGCGATGACCGCGCGCTGACACGCGCGGCTATGGCGTCCCCCGCGTGTCGCCGTCGTCGTGGCGAGCAGCGATACGCTCGAGCACGCCACACCACACCAACTTGACTTCCAGTTCACTTGAACTTGTAGCGTGGGGCGCATCGTCCGACCCGCGCCGAGGGAGCATCCCATGCAGACCATCCAGCCGACCCGTAGTGGCGAGCTCACAGAGGTGATCGACGGCCTTCACGCGCTGGGCGCCGAAGCGCTGCCGTTCGCGCCGTCGCTCGACATCCGTGCCTTTCTCCTGCGCCGCGACCCCGGCAACCTGCTGATCTACAGCACGACCACCGTGCGCGCCGACGCACCCGTGGTCGCGGAGCTCGGCGGCATCTCGCGTCACTACCTCAACCACCATCACGAGGCGATGTTCGCGTCCGAGCGGGTCGGCCTCCCGGTCTTCGTGCACGAGGCCGAGCGCGCATCCGTCACCGGGCGCTACCGCATCCGCGGCACGTTCTCGCGGCGCCACATGCTCGGCGAGGACTTCGAGGTGATCCCGACGCC